>DASQLT010000039.1:0-216726 GCA_035629855.1 Allosphingosinicella sp. | reverse complement strand
CTTGCCCGCGCCGTTGGGCCCGAGCAGGCCGTACATCCCGCGAGGGATCGACAAGGTCACATGGTCGAGCGCGCGAGTGCCGTTCGGATAGACGTGGCTGACGTCGGCAAGTTCAAGCATTTGAAGGCGTTCCCCAACCCGTCTTGGTGTATTATGTCACTAATACGGCTGTTCGTGGGGCGCAAGCCCTTATGCGGGGATGATTTTCAACCGGCACCCTCGCGGCCGCGAGGCTGCACGCAGTTACGTCTCTCCGCCGGGGCTCACCCCGGGAAACCGGGACAGTCACCAATTTTCGCCGATCCGCCGGGACGCGGCGTCGAACGGGAAAATGGTAACTGTCACGATTTTGTTCGCGGGCATGGCTTGTTCTCATGCGACACGGCAAGGCTTGCGGTCGCACGAAGCCGCGGTGTCTAGTGGATCCGCAGGACATCATTCGAACGGGAGCCCGACCTTCATGCCTCCACGCCGCGACGAGAAGAGGTTTTCGCTCGGGCGCTACCTCCCTTTCCTCCTGTGCGTCGCCGCTACCGCCGCCGCAATTCTCTACGGACCCCGGTCGCCCTGGGCCTGGGCGGGGCTCGCCGTCGCCGCGGGGCTGACCCTGCTTGGGCTGTACGACCTCGCCCAGCGTTCCCATTCGGTGCGGCGCAACTATCCGATCGTCGGCAATTTCCGGTGGCTGTTCGAATCCATCCGTCCCGAGATCCGGCAATATCTTATCGAAGGCGACAATGACGAAGCGCCCTTTTCCCGAAGCCAGCGCTCCCTGGTCTACGCGCGCTCCAAGGACGAAGGCAGCGAGCGGGCCTTCGGGACCCAGCTCGACGTCTACGAAAACGGCTATGAGTTCATGGCCCATTCGACCCGCCCGGCCCCCGCCGCCGATCCCGAAAGCTTCCGGATCCCGATCGGCGGCGGCCAGTGCGCGAAGCCCTATTCGGCCTCGATCTTCAACATTTCGGCGATGAGCTTCGGCTCATTGAGCGCCAACGCGATCCGGGCGCTCAACAAAGGGGCGAAGCTCGGAGGCTTCGCCCAGGATACCGGCGAGGGCAGCATCAGCCGCTACCATAAGGAACATGGCGGCGACCTCATCTGGGAGCTGGGCAGCGGCTATTTCGGATGCCGAACGGCCGACGGCCATTTCGACCCCGCCGGCTTCGAGGAAAAGGCCGCTTCCGATCAGGTTCGGATGATCGAGATCAAGCTCAGCCAGGGGGCCAAGCCCGGCCATGGCGGAATTCTCCCGGGCGCCAAGGTGACGGCGGAAATCTCGGCGGCGCGAGGGGTGCCGATGGGCGAGGATTGCAATTCGCCGGCCCGGCACCGCGCCTTTTCGACCCCGGCGGAGATGATGGAGTTCGTCGCCCGCCTGCGCAAGCTGTCCGGAGGCAAGCCGGTGGGCTTCAAGCTCTGCCTCGGCCACCCCTGGGAGTTCACCGGAATCGTCAAGGCGATGCGGGAAACCGGGATCGTCCCCGATTTCATCGTGGTCGACGGCGCCGAGGGCGGCACCGGCGCCTCGCCGCTGGAATTCTCCAACCATATCGGGGTCCCGCTCCGGGAGGGCTTGCTCTTCGCCCACAATATCCTGGTCGGTGCCGGCCTCCGCGACCAGGTCAGGATCGGCGCGGCCGGCAAGATCGTCAGCGCCTTCGACATCGCCAGCCTGCTTGCGCTGGGCGCGGACTGGACCAACGCCGGGCGCGGCTTCATGTTTGCAGTCGGATGCATCCAGTCGCTGACCTGCAACACCAACAAATGCCCGACCGGAGTGGCGACCCAGGATCCGACGCGCCAGCGCGCGCTGGTCGTCGAGGACAAGGCGCAGAGAGTCTTCAACTTCCATCGCAACACGCTTCGAGCGCTGTCCGAGATGCTGGCCGCCGCCGGGCTCGAGCACCCCTCCCAGCTTCGCCCCCACCATATGGTGAGGCGCGTCGGGACGGCGGAAGTCCGCCTGTTCTCGCAATTGCACGTCTTCCTCGAGCCGGGCGAGCTGCTCGAAGGCAAATGCGCCCACGACTTCTACGGCCACGCCTGGGCGCTCGGCCGCCCGGACAGCTTCGATCTTCCTTCCGAAGAATCCTATCGCCGCTTCGCCGACTAGAGCCGCAGGACCCCCTCAATCGCCCTGCTGATAAAGGGCTCCCAATTCCTCCAGGTCGAGGTCCCGCTCCAGGTCGTGGAGCACTTCGTCCTCGATCAGGCCCTGGCGATGCATCCGGACCAGCTCCGCGCGGGCGGCGGCGATCGCAGCGAGGACGGCGTCGAAATGGGCCCGAATGCCGGGGGTGAAGGAAGCGGCGTCGCCGGCGTAGCGCTGGATGGCCTGGGCCCGGTGCCGATATTGTTCGAGCAGCTGCGGGTGAAGGAGCTCGCCGTCCGGCCCATAAGCGTGCACCTCCATCGCCGCCGCCTTGGCGCCGGCCATCGCGGCCTCCGCCCCGGCCATGTCGATCTTCGCGGGCGGGTCTTCGTCCCGAGGCTCGACCAGGGCGATGAGACGGCCCAGGCTCGACCCCTGCAGGATCACGGTCACCAATATCACCGCGAAGGCGGCGACCAGCATCAGGTCGCGGCCCGGCATCTCGGCGGGCAGGGTCAGGGCCACCGCCAGGGTCACGACGCCGCGCATCCCGGCCCAGGACAGGATTCCCGCCTGCCGCCAGCCGAGCGGGCGAGCGCGCTTCACCCCGGCCCGCCTGAGCAGGATCAGCAGGGCATCGCTTCCGAACACCCAGGCGACGCGCGCGAGCAGGACCGCGGCGACGACTCCGATCACCGGCACGGCCATGGTCGTCAGGACGGCTTCGAGGCCGCCGACCCGCTCCAGGACCCCGCGCAGCGAAAAGCCGATCAGGATGAAGACCAGGGCCTCCAGGCTGAAGACGAGGGTCCGCCAGAAGGCGCTGCCCTGCATCCGTATCTTCGCGGCCAGGACGACATGCTGGTACCAACCGAAGACGATCCCGGCCGCCACCGTGGCGATGACTCCGGACACGTGGAGGGCCTCGCCGCCCAGATAAGCGGCCCAGCACAGCAAGGTCGCGGTGGCGACGACCAATGTCTCATCGGTCATCCGCCGCATCACCGCGATCCAGGCGAAGGCGATGGCGGTCCCGACGATGGCTCCGCCGAGCGCGAGGAAAAAGAAATTGCCCACGGCCCCGCCGGCGCTGAAGACGCCGCTGAGGGTCGCCGCGACCGCGATCCGGAACAGGACGAGGCCGGTGGCGTCGTTGAGCAGGCTTTCGCCCTCGAGCAGCGCCCGAAGCCGCCGTGGCAGGACGACCCGCTGCAGCATCGCCCGGGCGGCGACGGCGTCGGGCGGCGAAACGATCGCGCCCAAGGCGAAGCAGGCGGCCCAGGGCAGCGGCGGCACCAGCCACCGGATCGTCACCGCGACGACGAGGGCGGTGAACAGCACCGCCCCGACGGCCAGCGAGAGGATCCCCGGCAGGTGGCGGCGGAAGCGGCCGAACGCCGTATAATAAGCCCCGTCCATCAGGAGCGGCGGCAGGAAAAGCACCAGGGCCAGCTCGGGATCGAGCGAGATTTCGGGAATTCCCGGCAGGAAGGCGAGCGCCCCGCCCCCGAGCAGCAAGGCCGCCGACGGCGGAAAACCGATCCTCGAGGCCGCCCAATGCAACGCGACCACCGTCGCCAGCAGGACGAGAACGAGCTCGAACGTTTCGACAGGATGCATTGGCACTCCCCCCTGGCGCCGCGCTTCCGGCCCTCCCCTCGGTTTATGCACGCAGCGCCGCTCGCGCGAAATAGGCGACGAGCCCCCTCGCCCCTGTCGCGCCGAGCCGTCCAAGCTTGTCTTGCGGAGGACTCAGCCTGACCTAGTCCTATACTATATTGCAATCGTTGCAGAACTTACGTTGTTCGGACCTTCGCCCCCGGACGGCTGGTCTAGGACGGCGAGAACTGCTAACCTACTGCTCATCACCGGACGATTGGCCAGGGAGGGTGCCATGCGATCCAGGCGGGATTTCAATCGTGGATTAGCGGCGCTCGCGTTCGGCGGGCTCACCCTAGGCGGCTGCGGTCGCCTGGGTGATTATGCTCAGAGAATTCCGGGTTTCCGGACCGGGGCCATGGTTCCCGCCAATCCCTATGGCGATCTTGCGCAATCGGGCACCTGCCCCGAGCTTGACCTGCCGCTCGGCTTCACCTGCGACAACATCTCCGAGTGCGAAGAGAGGCTAACCTGCGGCGAACCGGTTCCGGACAGCGCCGATGGCATGGGCGCGTTCGCCATCGATTCGAGCCATGTCGCGCTGGTGCGCAATCATGAGATAGCGGACCCGTGTCTCGGGGGAACCACGACCGTCGTCTACGACTATAAGAAGGGGAAGCGGCGGGAACATTATCGCAGCCTGCGCGGAACCAGGCGCAACTGCGCCGGCGGCGTCACGCCCTGGGGTACTTGGCTGAGCTGCGAAGAGGATCTGACGAAGGGCCACGGCTTCGTCTATGAAGTACCGGCTTTGGCGGACGGCATCCAGAGACGCTCTCCGATTATTCAGCTGGGAAGATTCAACCATGAGGCCGCCGCCGTGGATTGTCGCACCGGCGCGATCTACATGACCGAAGATCAGATCGACGGCCTCTTCTATCGTTTCCTTCCGGAATCCTCGGAATCGCCTTTAGGCCGGGGCTCGCTTCAGGTTCTTGCCTTCGCCGACGATGCGGACCGCAATCTGGACGTTCGCAACTGGCGCGGCGCCGAGTGGGATGCCGGAGAGCGCCGCCAGGTGAAGTGGGAAACCCTTCCGGACGCATGGGGACTGGACGACCCCCGCAAGCGGGCCCATCGCGAGCTGAACGCGATCCGGTTCGCCTGCGGCGAGGGCATCCATATGGGCTCGGACGAAATCTACTTCGTCTGCACCAGCGGAGGCCGGATCAAGAGCGGTCAGATCATGCGCTACGATCCGCATCCGGACGATCCGCAACGCGGCACTCTCCAGCTTTTCCTGGAATCCGTCGATCCCAGGTTCTTTAACTTCGGGGACAATCTCACCGTCGCTCCGAACGGCCATCTCATCGTCTGCGAGGATCCATATTTCGGAGGCGAAGGAAATTTCGCAATGCGCGATGTCGCCGGACTGCTCGGCACCCCCGCGCCCTGCTACCTGCGGGGAGTCACCCCGGAAGGCGCAATCTATCGGATCGCCCGGCTCCGCGGCGGCAGCGAATTCGCCGGAGTGTGCTTTTCGCCCGACGGCGGAACGCTCTTCGTCAACCGCTACCATCCGGCGCGAACCTACGCGATCAAGGGTCCCTGGAAGTTCGAAACCGATCCGGCCTGGCGGCTATACCAGGCCCGGGCGGAGTCGAAGATCGCGCCGCCTGAGCTCGGCGGCAAACCTTGTCCCGTCGTCTGAAGAACAAAGCGGCGAAGGCTCACGAATTTGTGAATCGAAGCCGTTGCTGATAATATTTTTCTTTCCGGCGTTGGGAGGCTGGCATGAACAATAAGCCCATGAACTCGAGCTTGTTGGCTTGCCTCTTGTCGGTTTCGCTGGCGGGCTGCAGCACCTTTCACGTCTACCAGACCGGAGGCGTGGAGGATCGCCAACCCCAGAACATGCCCGATACCGAATGGGTCTATGTAAAGCGGAACAGCTATTTGTGGGGACTGGTCCGCCAGGACCTTCCCGTCGACAATTGCCGGGACGGAGCGGGCAACCGGAAGGGAATCGAGGAGATCCGGGTCGACCGCACCGCGGCGCAGGGCCTGGCGTCGATCCTGACCCTGGGGCTGTGGACTCCGCTGAAGATCGGATGGCGCTGCAACAAGCTGCCCGGCGTGACCGACACCCTGGGGGAGACGGACGATGCTTCGGAGGTACGGCCCTAAGGATTGGCACAACGCGCACATCACCTTCCGGACGAAGGTCCACGACCTCATCGACATCGACAATGTCGATTCGACCGGAAAATATCCGAAAGGCTTCGCCCTCCTCCGCAACGCCGCCGACACGATGCACGCGCTGGTGCTCGAGGCGAAGACGGCCGGAAAGAGGCTTCGGGCGATCGGGGCGGGCTGGGCTCTGTCCGACATCAACGTCACCGATGGCTTCCTGCTCAACACCAAGGCGCTCAACTCGCGGTTCGACGTCACCGACAAATATTTCGAGCCGAGCGTTCCGGCGGGCGTCCGGCGGCGGATCATCGTGGCTCAATGCGGAAACCAGATCGCGGAGCTGAACGACGCGCTTGAGCTCAACCCGCCCTCGGGGCTCCATCTGAGCCTTCAGGCGGCGGGAATCGGCAACGGCCAGACGATCGCCGGAGCGGTCTCCGGCAATACCCACGGATCGCAGGTGAATTTCGGCGCCATGCCCGACTTCGTGGTCGGCATCCACCTCGTCACCGGGGCCGGCAAGCCGCTGTGGATCGAACGCGCCGGAAGGCCCGTCTTCAACGCGCAATTCGCCGCCCGGATCGGAGCGGAGGCGATCCGCGACGACGAAATCTTCAACGCGGCCGTGGTGAGCTTCGGCACCTTCGGGATCATCGCCGCACTGGCGATCGAAATGACCGAGCGTTACCATCTGCAGTTCGGGCCGATCGTCGATCGGACCTGGGACGAGATGAAGGCCAAGCTGGACGCTTTCGATCCGGCGGTGCCGCCGGACCTTTACCATCACGAGTTCATCTTCGACCCGTATTCGAAGCGGACCATGGAAGCGTCGGCCCGGAAAATCCCCTGGGCGCCGGGCCATCCCACCCCGAAGCCGCGCTGGATCGTCCGAACCGAAGACGGAATCGCTCCGGGCGCGAATGCGGCGGTTCTGCTCGCCGCCCTGCCCGCCCCGGCGAGCCTCAAGGCCAAATTCTCCTACGATCAATATCGGGGGCTGGCCCTTCTCAACAAGGTTCGCGGCACCCCGGGCCAGATCTACACCTCCTCCATTTATTATCTCGAAGGCTATGCGGAAGCGGCCTTCGCCGTGTCGATCGCCGACGCCTCGAAGATGCTCGAGATCAGCCGGCAGGTGATCACGGGCATGAAGCTGCCGGCGATCAGCCAGGTCCGCTTCGTCGCTCCGTCGAAGGCGACCCTGGGCTTCACTCTGCACGGCCCCCGGACCACCGTATTCGAATACGGCCTGATCAACGACGGCAGCTTCCCTGCGTTCGAGCAGCGAATGGACGTGGCGATGCGCTCGGCCGGCGTGCGCTACACCCTGCACTGGTCCAAGAATTCGGGCATCTCCGCCGAAAAGGTGCGCCACATGTACGGCGAGGACCGAGTAAAGAAGTGGATCGAGGCGCGAAGGCGCGTGTTCAAGAACGACCGCGACCTGATGAAAGTGTTCGAGAACGCCGCCTTGGTGCGCGCAAACTTGCACGGCTGACATATCGGACTTGCAGTCGAGGATCGGCGAGCGCACACTGTACGCTTCGCGACGAGTACGGGGGGTGGGGCCGTGGACGTACGCACTATATTCATATTGATGATGGAGAATAGATCCTTCGATCATCTCCTCGGCTACCTCTCGCTCACCGGCCATCCGGTCGAGGGCTTGCGGAACGATCCGGGCTGGCGGGACTCCGTCGCCAATTCTTTCAACGGGAACGCCTACCGGCCGTTCCCGCTGACCGATCCCTACGGCACGATGGAAGCCGATCCACCCCACAACCGCTCCAGCACCAAGACCCAGCTCGGGCGGGGGGGGGCGGGGGAGTTCCCGATGTCCGGCTTCGTGGAGACGTATTCCAAGGCCAAGGGCGCGGCGGCGATCGGCCCTTCCAGCAAGCCGGCTCCGATGGGATATTTCACCGGCGCCGAAGCTCCCATCACCGACTTCCTGGCGCGCAACTTCGCGGTCTGCGACCATTGGCACGCGGCCCTGCCCGCCGGCACGCAGCCCAACCGGCTGATGGCGATGAGCGGCTTCACCCGGATCGACGCCAACACAATCCCCTGCCCCCGCCAGGAGCTGGTCTACGACTGGCTCCGCCGGAACGGCATCAGGTGGCGGGTCTATCACGCCGGAATCCCGTTCTTCTCGATGATGATCGAGCGCGTGGACGACATCCTCCTCGGCGGGCATTTCCGGCCGTTCGAGCAACTCTTCGACGACGTCCAGAACGAGCCTCCGGACGAATTCCCGCAGGTCGTCTTCCTCGAGCCGGTCTATGCCGACGCGCCGCATTTCGGAGCGAGCTGCGACGACCATGCGCCGGGCGGAATCAAGGGCGGGCAGGAGTTCCTGCTCGAAGTCTACCGTTCGCTGACCCGGGTGCCGGACGTCTGGAAGGGAAGCGTCCTCATCGTCACTTACGACGAGCATGGCGGCTTCTTCGACCATGTCCCGCCGCCGCCGATCCCGACCGAGCCTCCGCCCGGAGCGCTCTTCACCGAGCGCTTCACGTCGCTCGGAGTGCGGGTCCCGGCCCTGGTCGTCTCGCCCTTCGTCAGAAAGGGAAGCGTCTGCAGCGAGACGATGGATCATGTGTCGATCCTGAAGTTCATCGGCGACACGTTCGGGCCCGGGCGAAAATATTCCGCGGCGGTGGACGCCCGTCCGGTGAGCAGCGTGTCCGCGGTCCTCGACAATCCCGCCGGCGGACGCCGCTCGCCGGTCGTCCCCACCCTGAACGCCTATCTCGCGCGCCAGCCCAAGCCGGCCGGCCGGTTGCCGGGCAAAAAGCCCGATTCGGATATCCAGCTTGGCTTCCAGAAAGCGCTGGACGAGATTCGCAAGCGCCCCGCCCGCCGGCGAAGAGCCTATGACCCGCTACTGGCGAGCTTCCCTCCGGACCCGGGAAGCGAACGATGAACCGGAACGCCCTGAGATGGTTCGCCGCCTTGGCGGCCCTGGGCCTATTTTCGAGCTGCGACCTGTTCCACCGCTCCAGGCCCGGCCGGATCACCGATTATACCGAAGTGGTGCAGGCGGCGACGGAGGGCAATATTCCAATGGTCCGGGCGGCGCTCGACCGCGATCCGCGCCTCATCGCCCGAACCGAATGGGACCGGGCGACCCTGCTCCACAACGCCGTGGGTCACGACGAGGAGGAGATGGCCGCCTTCCTGATCGAAAGGGGCGCCAAGGTGGGCGCGAAGACGTCGAGCGGGCTGACGCCCCTGCACATGGCCGCCCAGAACGGCAACCTAAGGATCATCGACCTGCTTCTTGATCACCGGGCCCGGATCAACCCGGTCGACGGCAAGGGCTGGACCCCCGTCGACCGGGCGATGAAATGGAATCATCCCGACGCGACCCGACATCTGAAGGCGCGCGGCGGCAGACCGGGGACGCCGTAGAAAAAGGGCGGAGGCTCAGTCCTCCTCGCCCGACCGCCTCTGGTAGAAGATCGCTCCGGCCGCCACCGCGACTCCGGCCGCCGCCGCGCCGAGGCCGATGTTGCGCCAGCTGAAGAGGCTCTGCTCGCCGAGCGCATGGCCGTCGGCTTCCTCCTCGAGGAGGGCGGCATTGCCGGCATTGGCGGAGAGCCGGACCCGGCCGCCCTCGACCGCGGCGACGAGGCCGCCCGAAATATAATGATGATGGTGCTTGTGGGAGCCGCTGTCCTGCTTGGTCAGCTTGATCCGGTCGCCATCGACCTTGTCGACCGTTCCGAGGCGTACGCCGTCGGCGCCGAAAATCTCCATATGGGGCTGGATCTGGCTGAGGTCGGCCATGTCGTATCGTCTCCTGCAGTGCGGGGGTGAAAGTTCGGGAGCCATAACGACGGGCGCGGGGATTGGATGCACGCTGGGTTTGAACCCCCGGGCGCCGGCGAGGAGGCCGTGCGCGTCAGTAGATATTGTCGCACCCCATCTGCTTCACCTTGAATTTCTCACAGGTATCGCCCTCCGGGTCGATCGGTATCCTTTGAGTGCCGTCATGGTTCGGCTTGCCGTGGAACATCTCGTAGGCTTGGCAGGTCCGGCCCTCCCTTCGGTTCCCCCATTGGTACACCACCTTCACCGCCAGCACGGTGTGGACCTGAGCCTGGCCGTCGGTATCGCTGATGACGATCTTGTCCCGAGCCAGGCTCGGCGTCGTTCCCAACAGCTTGACTTTGCCGTGGGGAAGAATCGTCCTTATCTGGCTTTTGCAGAAGTCGGCCGAGGCGAAATATTCCCGAACCTCGACGAGCTCCGGGTCGAAGTTGAAGATCTGCCCTTCCGCGTACACGACCCTTGCCGGCAGCTTGCCGAGGTTGCTGAGAGTGATCTCGAAAGCGGCAAGCGCCTGCTCGCGTTCGAGCTCGAACAGGTCGGGTGCTACGTCGAGCTGAAGCCAGGGCCGCATTTCATCCTCGGTCGTGTCGGTCGCATGCGACAAGCTCAGATTGGCGGCCATCGCCGCGGACCGGGCGTAAATTGCAGCGGCGGCGGCGGCGGCGAGGGTCCAGAATCCGCCTAGCGTCCCGACGAGGACCATCCATGCGACCTTCTCGGCCAGGAAGGCTTGGGCCGTCGCCGAGTCGGCGGCGCGGGTTTGTTGAACGAGGTCGTTGCTCTGGAGAAGATACTGTTCCCTTTCATAATTGCAAAGGTCGACATCTTCGGCGCTGCGCGATGAGCACTTGCTACCACCGGGCATGTAGCCCGGGGTCCTTGTTACCTGAACTTGCTTGAACCCGTGCTCCGGCGGAGTCGGCCTTAAGTGCGAGACCAGCAAAATGGATATCAACAGAATGACGACGAGCGAAGCGATATGATACCAATAGCGCTGGATCATGTTTGCAGGCTCCCTTTACTTCTTTTCGAGTTCGACATCCGACGCCCAAATATAGAAACCGTTATATTTGCCTCCGATTATCCGCAACCAGGTGTCCCGGGGCCGATGGTCGAACGTGGCTCGCACCGTCAGTTCCTGCTCGAGCGGCGGATCCTCGGGGGAGATGTTCGGATGCCGACGCAAATGGGCCGGCGGGATGACGCGATAGAGCTCGGATTGCTCGGGCTCGGCGGGCAACGGCTTCGTCGCCGCCGGACGAGTCAGGAAGGAGATCAGTCCGGCCAGGAGGAGCAGAACGATGGCCGGTGCGACGATGAACGCCCCGAACCAGTTGAATGGCGGGGGTTCGTCCGCGTCCGGCAAGGGGGGTCTCGGCGGCGCACCCAGGCCGAAGTCGCGTCCGGGGACGCTTCGCGACTTGATTCGCCGCTTTGCGCGTCGCTTCGAAGGGGGGTCGGGCAGCGGCGGCGGTGGCGTCTCCCTCGCCGGCGCTTCGGCGATTGCGGCCAGCGCCTCGTGCTCATCGAAGTGCTCCCGCAATTCCGGAACGTCGCCGGCGGCCTCGTGCGAGCAGCCGTCGGGGCCGCGGTCAACCTTGACCGGAAGGGTCCGAACGAGGAGGCCGCTTCGGATGGCCTTACGCCAATCGCTTTTGCCGCTGAGCGTGAAGGGCAATCCGTCCACTTCGTAGGTGATCAGGGAGATTTTACCGGGCATCGATCCGCCTCACGGCGTTCGGACTCGACGACGACCGCTCGAAAGCGTCATCCGACCGGTTCACGCTAAGTATAGGCGACGCCCCGCGCCCGATCATTCTCGCCTCCCCCTGGCGATAGCCCCCGGGCTTTTGTTGCTTAAAATCCCGCGTCATTCAACCGGCAAGGTGGCGCGCAGAGAAGGCAATGAACTGTAACGGACAATATTCGTTGGTCGCGAAAGACAAGGAGACAAGCATGCGTATCGTCCTTACCCTCCCGTTGCTGGCGCTGGCCGCCTGCAACGTCGACAACGATTCGGCGAACGATCAGGTCAGGTTCGAATATAACGAGCAGAAGGTCGAGGACGCGGCCGCCGCCACCGCCCGCGCCGCCGAGGAGATCGGCTCCGGCATCGGCAACGTCGCCGCCAGCACCGGCCGGGCGGTCGGCAACGAGATCGGCGACATCGACGTCGATATCGACGTGACCCGCAACCGCACCCGGGATGGGAGCAGCGCGGGCGCCGGCAACGCGGCGGCGACCGAATGATGCCGCGCTGACGGGCGCCGGCCGCCCGGCGCCGCCGGCCCGCCGCCTTCCCTATCCGAATATCCGATTGAGATAGGCGGCGATCCTCACTCCGGCTCGGCTGAGGCGGCCGTCCAGGGCCGCGCCGTGGCGATAGGCGTAGTCGTAGGACAATTTCGGGCTTGGCCCGGCCGGATAGACGGTCTCGCGAAGCGCCACGCTCTCGGCGATCCAGACCGCCGGATCGGGGTCGGACCAGGCCACGATCTGAGCGGGCGTGATCGCCCCCGCGAGCCAGCCCGCAAGCTCGCTGTGCGACAGCTGCCGCGAGTCGATCATCTTGGAATCCCAGACGCTGTGCAGATTGGAGGCTTCGCCGAACCAGCTCACCTTGAAATCGTTGCCGCCGCGGTCGCCCGGCCGGCCGGCGTGGAGCGGCTGGTGGAGATCGCCGACGATGTGGATCGAGAAGCGAAGCGCCAGGCGCTTGTCCTCGACGCTCGCGTTCGGATCGCGAAGCACCTGCTCGAAGCGGGCGAGCGCGGTGACGGCGTCGCCCTCCGGCGGAGCGCCGGCCTCGGCATGGGTGCGCCCGGTGGGGACCGTGACATAATGGAACGGGCTCGCGGTCTTCTGCCAGAACAGAGCGGAATCGGAGCGCATGTCGTCGGGCCAGGTCGCCGCCTGCGCCAGGCTCTCGGTGCCGAGCAGAAGCTGGACATGGGCCCGGGCAAGGCCGCTCAGATAGCGATCGGCGACCGCGCCGGTCACCCGATGCCCGGTCTGGCCCCAGGCGAAAGCGGGGCCGGCGGGAATCGAGCAGCACAGCAAAGCAAGAATGACTCGGCGCATAAAATTCCTCCCCTCGAATATTCGATAAGAGGATGCGCCTCCCGCCCTCCAAAGACAATCGCTCCAAAACGGCGCAAACAGGATTTGTCCTATCTGTTCCTTTTATGTTCTAAGGGTGCATGGACGACGATTCGAAAAGGCCCCCCCGGCGGCTCATCGGCGAGGACGACAAGGCGCGCTTCCTCTCATCCCTTCGGTCCGGCGCCGGCCGGGACGGCGCGGCGGCGACCGCCGGCTTCCCGATCGCAAGCCTCTACAACGTCCGCGCCCGCGACCCCGTTTTCCGCCTCGGCTGGGAATGGGCCCTCGACCTCGCCGCCATCGACGAGCGCGGCGGCGAGCTGTCGAGACGCACCGCCGACGGCCAGCCGGGCGACCGGATCGCTCCCAAGAACGGCCGCCTGCTGCAGCGTCAGAAGGCGCGCTGGGTCAAGTTCACCGACAAGCGCCAGCAAATCTATCTCGACCATTTCGCCGGCACCGCCGACGCCCAGGCCGCGGCGGCCGCCGCCGGGGTCACCTACTCCGCCGTCCGCGCCCACGCCCGCAAGCATCCCGAATTCGAGGCGGCCGAGAGCGAGGCCCTACGCTACGCCTACGCAAGGCTCGAGGCCGAAGCCGTTCGCCAGAGACTGGAGGCCCAGCACCGGCTTACGGAAAATCTCGAGCCGACCGGCGAGATCGCCGAGGAATTCGAGCGAGTGATGAAATTGCTCGCGCGTTACGATCGCAAGGACGGCCGGATCGGCCGGCGCGAGATAGGGCATTCGAGCCGACAGCGCCTCAGCTTCGACGAGTCGATCCGGGCGCTCGACAAGGCCTTGAACGCCCTCGGTATCCGCAAGGGCGTCCTGCCCCCGGCGGAAGATGACGAGCCGTGAAGGTGGCCCCGCGTAACGTTGCTCCCGGTGGTGCAGAAGCCGAATGGGCCTTCGAGTGGCTCCGCCGTTGGCTGGCTTTCCGCTTCCGGCCTTATCCGGACGGCTCACCGATCGAATATAAGTCGCTCGACCCGCCCGAACCGCTGGAGCTGAGCCGGCCGGAGCAGCTCGAGATTCTGCTGAGGCTGTCCGAATGTACGCCGGAGCAGCGCCACTTCATCCTCCGCCGCCTGCCCCGGCCCGTGGTTCGGGGCCTGGAGGAGGAATGGTGGTGGCACGCCCATGGCGGCCAGGAGGAACCGGAAGCGGGCCCGAACGGAGAGCCCTGGCGGGTCTGGGCGATCGTCGCCGCCCGCGGCTTCGGCAAGACCAGGGCCGGCGCCGAATGGGTCTGGGCCCGTGCCCGCGAGGACGGCCGGGCCCGGATCGCCCTCGTCGCCGCCACGATCGACGAGGTCGTCCGGGTCATGATCGAGGGCGAGAGCGGCCTTCTCGAGCTCGCCCGCTCCGGCGAGGAGGCGCGCTGGATCCCGAGCCGGCGCCTCCTTCGCTTCCCGTCCGGCGCCGAAGCCCAGGTCTATTCCGCCGAGCGTCCTGAGGTCCTTCGCGGCCCCCAGCATCATTACGCCTGGTGCGACGAGCTCGCCAAATGGCCGCGCCTCACCGGCACCGGCCAGTCCAAGGCCGGCACCGCCTGGGACAATCTCATGCTCGGCCTCAGGCTTGGGACACGCCCCCGGACGATCGTCACCACCACCCCCAGGCCCGGCCCCCTCCTCAAGCGAGTCCTCGCCTTGCCCCGCTGCGCCCGCACCCACGGCCGAACCGACGAGAACCCCCACCTCCCCCGCGACTTCCGCGCCGCGATGCGCGAGATGTACGGCGGCACCCGCCTCGGCCGGCAGGAGCTCGAAGGGTTGTTGCTGGAGGAATATGAAGGCGCCCTGTGGACGAGGGAGCTGCTTGAGAAATCGCGGTTTTTGCCTCCCCATGTGAAGCCTGGGGAGGGGGACCAGGTGAAACCTGGTGGAGGGGTAACCGGCTCGGAAGTGGAAGGTTCGAGCAGAAGCCTCAGACCTCACGGCACTCACCCCTCCACCCCCTGCGGCGGTCCCCCTCCCCATCTGCTGACGGGGAGGCAAGTGGTCAGGATCGTCGTCGGCGTCGACCCCCCGGCCTCCACCCATGGCGACAGCTGCGGCATCGTCGTCTGCGCCAAGGACGAGGACGGAATCGCCTGGGTCCTCGCCGACCTCACCGCCCACGGGCTCTCCCCCGAAGCCTGGGCCGCCCGGGTCGCCGAGACCGCCGACCTCTACGGCGCCACCAAGATCGTCGCCGAAAAGAACCAGGGCGGCGAAATGATCGCCGCCGTCCTCCGCGCCGCCGACAGGAACCTCCCCGTCACCCTCGTCCACGCCGGCCCGAGCAAAGCCGCCCGCGCCGAACCGATCGCGCTCCGCTTCGAAACCGGAAGGGCGCGGCTGGCCGGCCACTTCCCCGAGCTGGAAGACCAACTCTGCGCCCTCACCTGGTCCGGCTACCAGGGCCCCGGCAGCCCCGACCGAGCCGACGCGATGGTCTGGGCAATGACGGAATTGTTCGAAAAGGAGCGGGCGGCGCCGAGCATCAGGAGGCTGTGAATTCTCCCCAAGCCTGCTCGGAAAGAAGACGGCATGGCGTGCGGCAGGATCACTGACGCAATCCGACCGACCCTGCCGGGTATGACTTTACTACGCCTCAAATCACAGGCACCTGTGACTGTCACGCCGTTACCTGCTTAGGCTAACGGTTCAGCGATTGGGCGCGATAAGACAAGCACATACGACGCTTTCGCGGGCAATTTAACTGAAGAAATCAGAGATATCGTCTCGATGTTTATAGGCCTCGACTCCTGTGGCCCCAGCCCCAGCCCCAGCGGAACCTGCTGACGACGCTGAGTCCGACACTTCCCCAACGCTTCCCGTGCCATATCCCCATCCTGTAGTTAAGAATAAGAGAAACATAGGAAAGATAAGCCAGCCGCGCCCGGACATGATCGTAGGCACGATGACGCCTGATGCCTTTCCTGCAATGCACAAGAACCCGATGAAGGCCAATGCTGCCAAAAAATATGCGACTCGTATTTTGAGAGGCCGACCCCTCAAAAACTTCCCGCCAACAAATCCCGCCAACAAAACTATCCCTATATAGGTCAGCCCCAAAATCTGCGAGGCCCGTTCCCAGCCTTGTTGGGCAGCCTCTCGGGTGGACCCCGTGCTACCTGCGAACCATCGAGCTAGCGGGACATCGATCAGTTCAAACAGCCAAACTAGCACAGTTAAAACCAACAGAAGCGACAGCACGGAAAGCACGTCGGTGGCGGTGCGTCGGATTGGCATATATCCTCCTACTGCTGGACTTCGGAAGCTGAGGCCGACCTTTAATCCTTACTCCATAGTACAAATATTTTCGCACTTCCACACTCACGTTTTATTACATGCTTTCGAGATTAACTCGGGGGCCCGTTGGGTGTGCCGGTGGCAGTCTGGCTGGTTCACCCAAAGCACCAAAGGACCAAAGAAGCCGAGTCCAGCAAAAGCCGCTGCGTGCGCCCTCGGACGCCGTTACCGAAATGACGGGAAAATCGGGGACACAATACCTAATTCGAACCGGGGAAAATCGGGGACACAATACCTAATTCGAACCGGCAATAGGTATTGTGTCCCCGTAAAGTGAAGTCCGGCATGCCCGTTTGCCAGCTACGCGGTGACACCGGCCTCATTGGACATTGCGAGTATCGAGGTTGTAAGGTACGCTCTGGGGAGTGCGCGCGTTCCGACTCACCCTCATCCTTCTCGCGTCGGTCGGATGGATTGCACCGCTGTGCCTGAGCTTTTGGGCCTCATACGATTTTCTCTGGAACGTCGTTTGGCCCTCGGCAGCTTTTGGGCAGGATTATCAGCGCCCATGGCACCCCTTCAGTTATGCAGACGAGGCTTTCTACCTTGCGATGGCTTGGCTCGCGCTCTTCATAATCATCTCCACGATACGACGAACGCGATGATTACAGGCCGCTGGAAGGCGATTCTTCAGCCGATGCCGAAGAAACTCGAGGGCGAACCAATCCCTTCCCTCTTTGCGGCTTGGCGGTCTTGCGTGAGACATCTCGCTGAGGCCATGCGCCCGCCGCTGCTGGAAATGGGTTCACCCAAAGCCACCAAAGCACCAAAGAGTCGGCGTTCGGTAAGAGCGGTAGCGTAAAATCGCGAACGCCGCCGCAAGAGAGGATTGGCGAAGCCCACCTATTTAGGCGGCGAGATCCAGCCGCTGCTTCGTTGAACCGGCAGGCGCCTATGGTCCTTTGGTGCTTTGGGTGAAACCTCGAAAATCGGGGACACAATACCTAAATTCGGACCCGCAATAGGTATTGTGTCCCCGTAAAGTGAAGCCACAAAGGGGCTGTTGCGGCGGAGCCGCTTCAGCCTTTCCTGCGATCGGGGACTTGAAGGCGCTTCGCGCCGATTGTTGCAGGACCCTTGGTGCCTTCGTGTCTTTGTGCGAACCCAATGCAGCCCCGTCGCCCTCACGCGCGCCAGCCGCCCGGCTCCGGCAACGCCGCCAAGTCCGGCTCCACCCACGCCAGCCGAGCCTCGCGGGAGAACAAGGTCGCCGGGTCGTAGAAGCCCGACGGCCAGTCCCGCCGCCCCTCCTTCGAGCACAGGAGACCGTTGACCTTCGCCACCAGCGGAAGCGCCGGATCGACCCGGGCCAGATACACCCGCACCGCGCGGATGAAGCACTGGGTGACGGTCTCGTGATAGCCTTCCGAATCGCTGTTCACTCCGCCGACGCTCTCGTTGAAGCGGCGGATGAGGTCGGGCAGTTCGCGCTCCGGCGCGATGTCGGGGCGCTCGGCCACCAGCCAGCAGCAGGCGGCGAGATGGGCCTCGTGGGTCCATTCCTCCCGGCGAAGCGCGCAGGCGAGCAGGCCCTCGCCGATGTGGCGGATCGCCGAGTCGTCCGTGAACAGGCGCGGCTCGTGCTTGTCGGTCATGATCAGGTCCTTGTCTTACCCGTCATCCCGGGACGACGGCGGTGGGCATAGAAAAAGGGCGCGCCGGCCGTGGCCGACGCGCCCCTTCGGGTCTTCGAATGGCTTGAGCGTCAGGCGGCCGTCTGGGTGGGCTCCACTTGCGATTGCGGTTGGGCGCGCGGCGCCGCCTCGCGGACTCCGGCGTCGACATGGGCTTCGAACTTGGCGAAATTGTCGATGAAGAGCTTGACCAGCTTCGCCGCCGTGGCATCGTAATCGCTCTTGTCCGCCCAGGTGTCGCGCGGGTTGAGGATCGCGGTGTCGACTCCCGGAACCGAGACCGGGACCTCGAAGCCGAAATTCTCGTCGGTACGGAATTCGACGTCGTTCAGGCTTCCGTCCAGGGCGGCGTTGAGAAGCGCCCGGGTCGCCTTGATCGGCATGCGCTGGCCGACTCCGTATTTGCCGCCGGTCCAGCCGGTGTTGACCAGCCAGCACGACACTCCGCCCTTGGCGATGCGCGCCTTGAGCAGGTTGCCGTAGACGCTCGGGTGGCGCGGCATGAAGGGGGCGCCGAAGCAGGTCGAGAAGGTCGCCTCGGGCTCGGTCACGCCGATCTCGGTGCCGGCGACCTTGGCGGTGTAGCCGGAGAGGAAATGGTACATGGCCTGGTCGGGCGTGAGGCGAGCGATCGGCGGAAGCACCCCGAAGGCGTCCGCGGTCAGCATGACGATGTTCTTCGGAACGGGGCCGAGATTGTCGGTCGAGCAATTGGGGATGAAGTCGATCGGATAGGCGCCGCGGGTATTCTCGGCGTGCGTGTTGTCGTCGAAGTCGAGCTCGCGCGTTGCCTCGTCGATGACGACGTTCTCGAGCACGGTTCCGAAGCGCTTGGTGGTCGCGAAAATCTCCGGCTCGGCCTCGGGCGACAAGCGGATCATCTTGGCGTAGCAGCCGCCCTCGAAGTTGAAGACGGCGGTGTCGGACCAGCCATGCTCGTCGTCGCCGATCAGGGTCCGGCTGGCGTCGGCGCTGAGCGTCGTCTTGCCGGTGCCGGAAAGGCCGAAGAAGACGGCGGTGTCGCCCTCGGGGCCGATGTTCGCCGAGCAATGCATCGGCATCACGCCCTCGACCGGGAGCAGATAGTTCAAGATCCCGAACACCGACTTCTTCATCTCGCCGGCATAAGCGGTGCCGCCGATCAGGATCATTCGCTCGGTGAGGTTGACCGCGATCACGGTCTCGCCGCGGGTGCCGTGGCGGGCCGGGTCGGCTCGGAAGCCGGGCAGGTCGATGATCGTGAATTCGGGCTCGAAGGCGGCGAGCTCGGAAGCCTCCGGGCGAACGAGGAGCGTCCGGATGAAGAGGTTGTGCCAGGCGAGCTCGTTGATGACCCGGACCCGGACCCGATGCTCGGGCTGCGAGCCGCCGAACAGGTCGGCGACGAACAGGGTCTCCTTCTCCGCTACCGCGGCGAGGAAATCGTCCTTGAGCGCCGCGAAATGGTCGGACGTCATCGACCTGTTGTTGTCCCACCAGATGGTGCCCTCGGTCTCGGCGTCGCGGACGATATATTTGTCCTGCGCGGAGCGGCCGGTATGCTTGCCGGTGCGAACGACGAGCGGGCCGTCCTTGGCCAGAAGGCCCTCGCCGCGGCGAACCGCCTCTTCGACCAGCTGCGGGGTCATGAGGTTCCAGTGAAGCTCGGCTCCGGTGCTGATACCAAGCCCCTTTGCCGGCACGCGATTGGCCACGACGGTCTCCCTTGATTTGTATGACGAAACGGGCGGCTCGAGTGCCGCTTTTCATGTGGGGCCGCGCATATCCGAGCGGGTCGGTTTCGTCAAAGGGTAGCGCCCCGGCGGAGCGCGAGGTAAGCAGCGCGGATGCCGGTCACCATCGCCCTGGTCGACGACGACCGCAACATCCTCACCTCGGTGTCGATCGCGATTCAGGCCGAGGGCTTCGCCACCCGGGTCTATTCGGACGGCGAAACGGCTTTGAAGGCCCTGGTCGACAACCCGCCCGACCTCGCCGTGCTCGACGTCAAGATGCCCAGGATGGACGGAATGGAGCTTCTGCGCCGGCTCCGCGAACGGCTGGATCTGCCGGTTATTTTCCTGACCTCGAAGGACGAGGAGATCGACGAGGCGCTGGGGCTGGCGCTCGGGGCGGACGATTACGTTACAAAACCGTTCAGTCAAAGGCTCCTGATCGCCAGAATCCGTGCGGTCTTGCGGCGTGCTGAGGCCCGGGCGACGCCGGTTGAGGATTCGCCGGGGGACGCTGAAATCCCGCAGATCGTCCGGGGTCGGCTCGCCATGGATCCCGCCCGGCACCGGGTGACCTGGGGCGGGCGCGACGTCACGCTCACCGTCACCGAGTTCATGATCCTCGAGGCGCTGGCGCAGCGGCCGGGCGTGGTCAAATCGCGCAACCAGCTGATGGACGTCGCCTATCAGGACGACATCTATGTCGACGACCGGACCATCGACAGCCACATCAAGCGGCTGAGGCGCAAGTTCCGAGCGGCGGATGGCGAGTTCAAAGCGATCGAGACGCTCTACGGCGTGGGCTACCGTTTTGCCGAGGAATGACGACAAGGACCTCGACCTCAAATGGTCGGGACGCTGGATGCTCCTCCACCGCATCCTCGCCGTCAACGTCTTCGCCCTCGCCGTCCTCGCCGGAAGCATCTTCTATCTGGACAGCTTCCGCGGCCGGCTGACCGCGGGCGCGGTGACGGGGGCCGAGACTCAGGTCGGGATCATCGCGGATTCGCTCGCGCTCGCGGAGCCGGGAGAGAAGACGGCCCTGTTTCATCGCCTCGGCGCCCGCTCCCGGACCCGGTTGCGCGTCTTCGGCTCGGACGGCGCCTTGCGCATGGACAGCTGGCACGGCGCGCCGCCGACCTACGAGCTGCGCGACCCGGCCGGGGAACCCTGGCGCAAGAATGCCGCCCGGCTGCTCGACAATCTGTTCGACGCCGTCGCCGGCAAGCCGCCGGCGCTGCCGCTGAGGCTGCCGGAGCCGGAGCGGCTCGAAGGCTGGAGCGAGGCCGCGGCGGCCCGTCGAGCGCCGCACGCGACGACCATGCTGCGGCGGGCGCCGGAAGGCACTTTGTTCATTTCCGCCGCATCTCGGATTCCGGCCTCGGGCGACGTCCTTCTGCTCACCCGGAACGCGCGCGACGTCAGGAGCATCGTCCGCGACGAGCGGCGGACGCTGCTGATCGTGGTGTTCGTCACCCTGGCGGTCTCCGTCCTGCTTTCGCTCTTTCTGGCGCGGACCATCGCCTTGCCGCTGCGCCGGCTGGCGCGCGCCGCCCATCAGGTGCGGCTCGGCCGGGCCCGCGAGGTATCGGTCCCGACCCTTCCGGCCCGCCGCGACGAGATCGGGCTGCTCGCCCGGGCGCTCAGCGACATGACCCAGTCGCTGCGTTACCGGATCGACGCCACCGAGGCCTTCGCCGCCGATGTCACCCACGAGCTCAAGAACCCCCTCGCCTCCCTTCGCTCGGCCGTCGACAGCCTCGACAGGATCGAGGACCCGGCGCTTCGGCGGCAGCTGCTCGAGATCGTTCGAAGCGATGTGGTGAGGCTCGACCGACTGATCGTCGACATCGCCGAAGCCTCGCGCCTCGACGCGGAATTGAGCCGCGCGCTATTCGAACCCGTCGACCTCGGCCACCTGCTGGAATCCCTGCTCGATCTGTGGCGGCCTCGGGCGGCTGAGCGGCAGGTGCGGCTCGCCTTCGCCCGGCCCGGGGTCAGAAGCGCGGTCGTGCTCGGCGACGAATCGCGTCTCGCCCGGGCGATCGACAATATCGTCGACAACGCCATCTCCTTTTCCCCGGTGGACGGCCTGGTCGAGATCAGCGCGGCCCGCTTTGGAGGCGAGGTCGTCATCGCGGTCGAGGACCAGGGGCCGGGCGTGCCGAAGGAAGCCCGGGAGTCGATCTTTCATCGATTTCACAGCGTGCGGCCGGAGGAGGACGGTTTTGGACGTCATTCCGGCCTCGGCCTGGCCATCGCCAAGGCGACGGTCGACGGCCATGACGGACGGATCGAGGTGGTAAGCCGCCACGACGGCCGGAGCGGCGCCCGCTTCGTGATGCATTTCCCGGAAGCGCCGTCGAAGTGAGCCTGCCGCCCGACCAGATCGTCCACGCCTCGTGCGTCGCCATAGGCGGTCGAGCGGTGCTTCTCGCCGGGCGGTCCGGCGCGGGCAAGTCCGACCTGGCCCTGCGCCTGATCGATCGCGGCGCCGCGCTGGTCAGCGACGATTATACGGAGCTTCGGCGCGTCGGCGGGACTCTCCTGGCGCGGGCCCCGGCGACCATCGCGGGCACGATCGAGCTCAGGGGCGTGGGGATTGTCGGGATGGAGCCGGCGGCGGACGTCCCGATCTGCCTCTATGCCGATCTCGACTCGACCCCGGAGCGGCTGCCCGAAGCGGCGACGATCCGGCTTGCGGGCGTGGACATCCCGCGCGCCGCGCTCGCGGCGCTTGAGCCGTCGGCGCCGCTCAAGCTAGAATATGCGCTCGTGACGTTCGGACTGGCCCTTTGACCGCGAGCGCGGCCCCGCAGCGTATCCTGCTCGTCACCGGCCTGTCCGGCGCCGGCAAGTCGACGGCGCTCAGGACCCTCGAGGACCTCGGGTGGGAGGTGGTGGACAATCTTCCCTTGTCGCTGCTCGAGGATCTGCTCCAGACCCCGCTCGGCAAGGGCAATTCGAGGCGGCGGCGGCCGCTGGCGCTCGGAGTCGACAGCCGGACCCGCGATTTCGATGCCAACCGAATCGTCCAGCAGATCAAGGCGCTTGCGAGCGAGCAGAGGGTGCCGGTCGAAACGCTCTATTTCGATTGCGCCGGCTCGGAGCTGGTGCGCCGTTATTCTGAGACGCGCCGGCGGCATCCCCTCGCCCCGGACCGCCCGGCCACCGATGGGATCGCCGCGGAGCGCGAGCTGATGGAGCCGCTGAGGCGCTGGGCGGAGCATGTCGTCGACACGACCGATACCGCCCCCAACGCGCTCCAGCAGCAGATCCGCCAGCGCTTCAGCTCCGGGACCGTCGCTCCGACACTTTCCGTCATGTCGTTCGGCTTCGCCCGCGGAATCCCGCGAAACGCCGACAACATGTTCGACCTGAGGTTCCTCAGAAATCCCTATTGGGTAGACTCGCTTCGCGACCTCACCGGGCTCGATCCCGAGGTCGGCGCCTATATCGCCGGCGACGAAGCTTATGGAGAGGCGGTCTCGAGGATCGAGGATCTGATCCTCACGCTCCTGCCGCACTACGGGGCCGAAGGAAAATCCTATGTGACGATGGCGTTCGGCTGTACCGGCGGAAGACACCGTTCGGTCCACGTCGCGGAGCGCGTCGCTGCCCGGTTGCGCGAGGCGGGATTTTCGCCCACGGTCGAGCATCGCGACCTCGCCTCGCCGCCGCGCGAGGGAGTCGAAGGCGGCGGCGGGGGCAAGCCGCAGGATTGGGAAGTCTGATGATTGGTCTGGTTTTGGTGACCCATGGCCGGCTTGCGGCGGAGTTCGTTCGGGCGATGGAGCATGTGGTGGGTCCGCAGGAGCGGATCGAGTCCATCTGCATCGGGCCGGAGGACGACATGGAGGGCCGCCGCAACGACATTTCCGAGGCCATCGCCAAGGTCGACGACGGCAGCGGAGTCATCATCCTCACCGACCTGTTCGGAGGAACGCCTTCCAACCTCGCCATCTCGCTGATGAAGTCCGAGAAGATCGAGGTCATCGCCGGAGTCAATCTGCCGATGCTGATCCGGCTCGAGGGCGCCCGCAAGCTGCTCGACGTCCGGTCCGCGGTCGCCGCCGCCCGCGAGGCGGGGCGCAAATATATCTCCGTCGCTTCGGAGATACTCGGGGAGACGGTCTGAGCGTGGCCAGCCGAACGGTCGAGATGAAGAACCGGCGCGGATTGCACGCCCGCGCCAGCGCCCGCTTCGTCACGCTCGCGGCGGGCCTCAGCGCCGCGGTCGAGGTCGAGAAGGACGGCAGCCGGGTGTGCGGAACTTCGATCATGGGCCTGATGATGCTCGGAGCCGCGATGGGCGATTCGATCGTCATCCATACCGAGGGCGAAGGCGCCGACGAAGCGCTGGAGCGGCTCGTCGCACTGGTCGAGGACAGATTCGGCGAGGAGTAGTTGCGTCGCCCCAGCGAAGGCTGGGGCCCCAGGGAGTGAAAGGCGCAGTCGCAAATGGAGCGCTCCACAAATGCCCGCGCCTTTCACCCTCCGAAGTCCCAGCCTTCGCTGGGACGACGTGAGATGGTCTGCTAGCGCCACTCTCATGCCCCGCCAGATCACCGCTTTCTCCAACCCCCTGGTCAAGGACGTCCGAGCCCTTCGCGAGAAGAAGGGCCGCCGCCGCCAGGGCATGTTCCTCGCCGAGGGCCTTCGCATTCTCACCGAGGCGCGCGAGGCGGGGAAGCTTCCCGCGATCCTGTTCTACGCCGAGGGCACCTCCCACCCCCTGCTCGAGACCCTGATCGCCGAGGTCGAGGCGGCCCATGGCGACGTGATCGAGACCAACGCCGACATTCTCCACAAGCTCTCGGGCAAGGACAATCCGCAGGCGGTCGTCGCCGTCTACCGAAGCTTCGACACCAGCCTCGCCCACGTCGACCGAAGCGCCGCGCCCTTGTGGATCGTCGCCCAAGCGCTTCGCGACCCCGGCAATCTCGGCACCATCCTTCGCACCGGCGACGCCGTCGGCGCCGGTGGGCTGATCCTCGTCGACGATTGCGTCGACCCCTTCTCGGTCGAAGCGGTCCGCGCCTCGATGGGCGCCCTGTTCACCCAGAAGGTCGCGGCGGCGCCGTGGCCGGAATTCCTCGCCTGGCTTCGCGGCGGCGAAGGCCAGCTGATCGGCACCAGCCTGCGCGCCGAGCTCGACTATCAGGCACCACTTTACGGGAAGCCCGCTTTCCTCCTCGTCGGCAACGAGGCCCAAGGCCTGCCCGAAGCCTATGAGGCCGAATGCGACCTGCTCGTCAAAATGCCGATGCACGGCAAGGCCGACAGCCTCAACGCCGCGGTGGCGACGGCGGTGATGGCCTATGAGCTGATCAACCAGTGGCGGCGATGATTTGCCTCCCCATCGTCGGATGGAGGGGACCAGGCAGAGGCTGGTGGAGGGTAATCTGCCAAATGCCTCGTTAGCTACGCGCCCGACCCTCGGGCTTCGGCACCATGCCACTCCACCACCACGCTTCGCACAATCCCCTTCTCACCGCCTCGCGGTAGGGAGGCAAAGGAAGCGGAACCCGGCGGCGAAATGCGCTTGCTTGAACGACAGGGAACCCACCGGGCTCCCTGTCCCGTCGGTTTCTTACACCGGCTCCCAGCCATATACGGTGCAATAGCCCACCAATGTGTTGAGTCCATAATCGGTTTGTTGCCCGGTCGGGGTAGAATATATGACGCGATCGTACCCGCAATCCGGATACTGATACCCTACCGCCGTCGTGTATGTAGAATCGCTGTAGAACGTGACATTATAGGCCGGCTCTCTACCGTCCGGATATGCCGCATATTGAGCGGCGGCCGGTGCAGCGGTAAAGAACACTGCACCTATAAAAAGCGGTGTCAGCAGCTTTCCAAGATTTGTCATCATTTCCTCCACGGTTCGTGCGGGCGGCCCACCGCCTCAACACAAGTCTAGTAGAGCTTAGCCAGAAGGTTTTTCAAACTGGGAATAATACTTGGATGATGAAGAGGGCGCACCAAATCGGTGGAAATTGTCATTTCGTGAACGCGAATCAAGAACAACGGTGACCAATAACTGGAACCGTGCTCATGGAAGCCGGGTCAGGCTTGGCATGACGGCTACTCCGCCGCCTCGGGAAGCTCGGTCGCTGCATATGGGCTGAAGGCCGGACGGTCGTCAGGAACGTTGCGGCGACATGATTCCAATCGTCCGAGCGACACTCCAGCCGTTCGGGTAAATCCGTGAAGCGGCAATCGCCGCGGTCTGCCGATTCCACCCGTCCGACCGCGGCCCGCCTTAATTCCTCAGGTGATCGGCTCCGGCTGAAATGTGGCCCTGCCGCGCCTCGACCGGTTCAGTCCCGTCCTAAAAGGGGCGCATCTCGCCATTGAGACAATAACCGACATGCTCACCCAGCGCGTAAGCACCGTAGCTGCCGTTCAAGGAATATTGCGGGTTGTCATAAGGATCGCATCCATCCCAGCCAAAGACTCCTGTTTGGATCGAATAACCAGGGTCGCTGTAGAAGTAAGTGTTGTAGGCGGGTGTTCCCTGTTGCGCGCTCGCCGGGCTGCCGCTCAGAAACACGGCGGCGACGGCGATCGAGATGAGTGTCTTGCTCCGATTCTTCATGACTTCCTCCACGGTAAACGTGTTCTCGGCTCCCCATCGCCGCAACACGAGTCCGCAGTAGAGCGCGGAAGCTTTTTCGAAATCCACTCGGGAATATTACGAGGTGCAAGGGCGAAAGTGCTTCGATAGCCATTGCGATCTCCGGTTCGGGTAGAAAACCACGACCGCAAGCGCGTTACTCCGCCGCCTCCGGAAGCTCGGTCGGGTCGAGCTTGCTGAGCTGCCTCGGCGTGGAGTCGATCATCGGCATTGGCTCGATCGTCCGCCCGCCCGTCTCGACCTTCAGCGTCTCGAAGCGCTTCGCCTGGGTCAGGACCTGGCTCTCAAGGCTTCCGACGAAATCGTTATAGGCGCCGGTGGCGAGGCCGAGGTTGCGGCCGAGCTTGGCGACGTGGCCGCCCATCACGGCGAGGCGCTTGTAGAGCTCCTTGCCGGCTTCGGCGACTTCCTTGGCCTGCGCGGCCAGGGTCTCCTGCCGCCACATTCCGGCCATGATCTTGGCCAGGGCCAGCATGTTGATCGTCGAAGCGATGATCACGCCGTTGCGGAAGGCGGTCTCGATCAGGTCGGGGGCACGCTCGGCGGCGGCGGAAAGGAAATGTTCGCCGGGGATGAACATGATCACGAAATCGGGCGACAGGTCGAACTGGCGCCAATAGCCCTTGCGGCCGAGCTCGCCGGCATAGGTGCGCATCGCCGCGCTATGCTGGAGAAGCAGCTCCAGGCGGCGGACCTCGTCCTCCTCGTCATAGGCCTGCTCGAAGGCGACCAGCGGGCATTTGACGTCGACGACGATGCAGCGGTCGCCGGGCAGCTTGATGACGCAGTCGGGTCGAAGCTGCCGCTCCCCGTCGCTGACGCTCGCCTGGAGCGCGAAATCGACATTCTCGGCGAGGCCCGCGGCCTCGAGGATGGTCCGCAACTGCTCCTCGCCCCAGCGCCCGCGCGCCTTCGGGCTCGAGCGCATGACGTTGGCGAGCCGCTGGGTCTCGCGGCGGACGGTTTCGTTGCCCAAAGCGAGCTGGGCCACCGCTTCCTTGAGCTCGCCATAGCTGCCCTGCCGCTCCTTCTCGACGGTCGCGAGATTTTCCTCGTAGCGCTTGAGCGTTGTCTCGACCGGCTGGAGAAGCGCCTTCAATTTCTCCTCGTTCTTCTCCCCGGCCTGGTTGAAGCGGGCGTCGGCGCGCTCGAGGAAATTCTTCTGGGCCTCGCCGAGAAGCCTGCCGCCTATCTCGCTGAATTGCGCGGATAAGGTCTCGCGGGCATCCCTGATCTCGGCGAGCCGGTCCTGGAAGTTGCGCTCCTGGCCCTCGCGCGCCGCGGAAAGGCCGGCGCATTCGGCCCGGGCGCGCGCACAAGCCTCACGCGCCTCGTCGAGCTTTTCCTGCATCCCGGCGAGATCGGTGATCGCCTTCCGGAAATCCTCGGTCCGGTCGTCGCGCTCCTTGCGGTAGAGCGCGGCCTGGCGGGCGCCGAGCAACCAGCCGGCGGCCGCCCCGATCGCCAGGGCCAGGAAGACGAAGAGGATCGCGGAGAAGTCCATGTTGCACCCTTGGAACGAAGGGCGAACCTACGGCAGGCGCGGTAAATGGTAAAGAGGCGGACCACCTAAGTTGTGGAAAACCGATACGGGCGTCGCCCTCCCGTCATGCTGAACTTGTTTCAGCATCCAGCGACGAGCCGCTGGGCGGCGGAAACCTGGACCCTGAAACACGTTCAGAGTGGCGGCGGGGCTTATCGACGGGATGCGCCGATCTCCTCCCCGCCCGCTACGCCGCCAGCTTCCTCTGCTTCGCCAGCTTCCTCAGGATCATGTCGCGCTTCAGGCGCGAGAGATAGTCGATGAACAATATGCCTTCGAGATGGTCCATCTCGTGCTGGAGGCAGGTGGCGAGCATCCCCTCCAGCTCTTCCTCATGGACCTTGCCGTCGCGGTCCAGCCAGCGGGCGCGGACCGAATCGGGGCGGTCGACCTCGGCATATTGATCGGGAACCGACAGGCAGCCTTCGTTATAGGGCCGCGGAGTGTCCGAGCTCCTGAGGATCTCGGGATTGATGAAGACCATCGGGTTGCGGACCGGCTCGCCGCCTTCCGCCACGGGATCCTGAAGGTCCATGACGAGAATCCGCTTGGGGACCCCGATCTGGATGGCCGCAAGGCCGATCCCCGGCGCCGCGTACATCGTCTCGAACATGTCGTCGATCAGGGTCTGGGTCTCGGGCGTGATCGCCTCCACGGGCGTCGAGATCTGACGCAGCAGCGGGTCCGGAGCTTCGATGATGGGGCGAATGGCCATGGCCTTGATCTAGGTATTCAGGCGGTTTTCGTCAACGCGCCGGGTAGAGCAGGAAGGCTCGGCGCTCATCCTGCCACGCCGTCTCGTCCGGCACGGTGAGCGCGTCGAGGTCCTCCGGCGACGCCGCTTCGTCGTCGACCCACTCCCTGAGCGCCGGGCCGCCGTTGATGACGTCGATGGCGAGCTTGCCGAACTCATATTCGTAGGGGAAGTCCCGCCACAGATCGTAAGCGGGATAGAGCCGGCGGATCGCCTTGAAGGCCAGCGACTGGAGGCGCCAGGGGCGGAAGGCCTCATGATCGTAGAAGGCGCCCTCGGGATGGATGTGGACCCCGTGGCAGGTCTTGCCTTCATGCTTGTGGAAGGTCGGCTCGAACGCGATCGGGCGGAGCGCGCAGCCCTTCAGCCATTCGGGCGCCAGGCGGCGCATCTGTGCGACGACGGCCGCGGAGTCGATGTCGGGGGCGCCGAACAGCTCGAGCGGACGGGTCGTCCCCCGCCCTTCCGACAGGGTCGTGCCTTCGAGCATCACCGTTCCGGCATAGGCCCGAGCCATCCACAGATTGGCGGCATTGGGGCTCGGGTTGATCCAGATCCGCTCCGGCGGCCAGCCGAAGCCGGGCGCGGAATCCGGCTCGTAACCCTCCATCTCGATCACGGACAGGTCGACGTCGATCTTCATCGTCTCGACGAACCAGCGGCCGAGCTCGCCGAGCGTCAGTCCATGGCGCATCGGCATCGGCCCGGCGCCGACGAAGCTCTCCCAGCCCGGCCGCAAGGTCAGCCCCTCGACCGGGCGCCCGGCCGGATTGGGCCGATCGAGCACCCAGACCGGCTTGCCGTGCTTCGCCGCCGCCTCGAGCGCGTAGAGCAAGGTGGTGATGAAGGTGTAGATCCGGCAGCCGACGTCCTGGAGATCGACCAGAAGCACGTCGAACGTGCCCATCGACTGGCCGGTGGGCCGGCGCACCTCGCCATAGAGGCTGAAGACGGGGATGTTGTGGGCCGGGTCGGTGAAATCGTCCGATTCCACCATATTGTCCTGCTTGTCGCCGCGCAGGCCGTGCTGCGGGCCGAAAGCGGCGGTCACGTTGAGGCCGCAGGCGATCAGGGCGTCGAGGGAGTGGGTAAGATCCTCGGTCACCGAGGCCGGATGGGCGAGCAGGGCAATGCGCCTGCCCTCCAGCGGCTTGCGCAGGGCGGGGTCGTCGAGAAGGCGGTCGATACCGAATTTCATGAAGGACCTGCTGGCGGGAGTTCGAGCGTGAAGCAAGACGGATGATGGAAATCGGGATCGCCCGGCGGGTGAGCGAGAGCCCAGTAGGATTTGTGGCCGCCCGGTTCCTCGATCACCGCGGAGACGCCCATGCGCAGGGGCCCGGCCGGCAATTCGGACAGGTCGCAGGCCACCTCGAACAACCCGGCCGGGGCGAGGTTCACCAGATACGGATCCAGGCACGGATGAAAGTCCCGGCGCCCGTCTCGATAAGCCTCGAACCGATAGACGGCCCAGGCCGTGGAGGGTGAGAAATTATATTCGAAATAGGCGCTTGCGCCGACCGGCTTCAGGAACAGCTCGAAGCAGGTCGTCCACCAGAGCCCGTCCTCCCGGGCGGGGGACTTCAAATCCGGCCACACCACCGCGCCGCCGATGACGCTGTACGTGATGAGGATGCCCTCGCCGGGATCGGCGACGACGTCCGCCTCGACGGCGATGACGCCGTGCGGCGGGGTCGCCGGGTGAGGAATGAGCTTCAATTGCATCGGTCCAGGCCGCTTTCCGTCACCCTGAACTGGTTTCAGGGTCCAGTTTTCCGCCCGCACGGATGCTCGAACCTGGATGCTGAAACAAGTTCAGCATGACGCATTCCCGTCATTCTGGCGAAAGCGGGAATCCAGCGCGGCCTGCGATCCGCTTCGGCGCCGGACTGGATTTCCCGCTTACGCGGGATTGACGAGACGGCTAAGCAGCCCGCCATGTCCGAATACAGATCCCCCCTCCTCCGCTCGCTCGACGAGCGCGGCTTCATCCACCAGCTGACGGACGCCGAAGGCCTCGACGCCCTGGCGCAGAAGCAGGTCGTCCCCGGCTACATAGGCTTCGACGCCACCGCGCCCTCGCTCCACGTCGGAAGCCTCATCCAGATCATGATGCTCCGCCGGCTCCAGCAGGCCGGGCACAAGCCGATCGTGCTGATGGGCGGCGGAACCTCGAAGATCGGCGATCCCAGCTTCAAGGACGAGGCCCGCAAGCTGCTCGACGACGACACGATCAACGCCAACATCGCCTCGATCAAGCGGGTCTTCGAGCGCTTCCTGACCTTCGGCGACGGGCCTACCGACGCGATCCTGCTCGACAATGCGGAATGGCTCGACCGGCTCGAATATATCCCCTTCCTTCGCGAGATCGGCCAGCATTTCTCCGTCAACCGGATGCTGAGCTTCGACAGCGTCAAGCTCCGGATGGACCGCGAGCAATCGCTCTCCTTCCTCGAGTTCAACTACATGATCCTCCAAGGCTACGACTTCCTGGAGCTGTCCCGGCGCGCCGATTGCCGGCTCCAGCTCGGCGGCTCGGACCAATGGGGCAATATCGTCAACGGGATTGAATTGTGCCGGCGGGTCGATTCGACCCAGGCCTATGGCCTCACCACCCCGCTCATCACCACCGCCGACGGCGGCAAGATGGGCAAGACCGAGAAAGGCGCGATCTGGCTCAACGCCGACCAGCTCAGCCCCTACGATTACTGGCAATTCTGGCGCAACGCGCAGGATGCCGACGTCGGCAAGTTCCTCCGGCGGTTCACCGACCTTCCGCTGGACGAGATCGCTCGGCTGGAGGGCTTGGGCGGCGCGGAGATCAACGAGGCGAAGAAGGTGCTGGCGGACGCGGCGACGGCGCTGGCGCATGGCGAAGGCGCGGCCCGGGACTCGGCCGAGACGGCTCGCAAGACGTTCGAGGAGGGCACGAGCGGCGAATCGCTTCCTACCCTGAAGGTCGAGGGCGAGATTTCGCTGGTGGACGCCTTGATCGGCCTCGGCCTGTGCGCCTCCAAGAACGAGGCGCGCCGGCTGATCGCCCAGGGTGGCGCCCGGATCGACGGCGAAGCGGCGGGCGAGGATGTGGCCGTGCAAGTGGCAGGAGAAATGCGAATCTCGGCCGGCAAGAAAAAGCACGGGGTGCTGACCCCCTAGCCGTCACCCTGAACTTGTTTCAGGGTCCAGCTGGATGAGGGTCGTGCCGGTGGAGAACTGGATCCTGAAACGAGTTCAGGATGACTCGAGGGGTGCATGATTGTCGCAGATCATTATCGGCTCATGCCGCTCGCGCTGCTGCTGATCTCGGCCGCGCCAGCGCCGCAGACATTGGACCTGGTCGACACCGCCCGCACCCGATCCATCCCCGTCGCCCTCTACGGCGCCACGCATGACCGTCCGAGACCGCTGGCCCTGATCTCCCACGGCTATGGCGGCCGCAACACCGACTATGCCTTCCTCGCCGAGGCGCTGGCGGAGCGGGGCTACGTCGTCGCCTCGATCCAGCACGCGCTTGCCGGCGACCCGCCGATGCCGACGCAAGGCGACCCCGCAATCGTCCGCCGCCCTTTCTGGGAACAGGGCTCGGCCAACCTCCTCCACGTCATACGCGAGCTGCGCGCTCGAAAGCTCGCCGACCGCCGGCCCGTCCTCCTCGTCGGCCATTCCAATGGCGGCGATTCCAGCCTGCTCTTCGCGATCCGGCACGGCGCGATGGTTCGCGCCGTCTACACTCTGGACAACCGCCGGATGCGGATGCCGCGCACCGCCCGCCCCCGCATCTGCTCGGTCCGCTCGTCCGACCAGCCTGCCGATCCCGGCGTGCTCCCGACGGCGGCCGAGCAGAAGCGCTATCGGATGGTGATCGGCTCCGTGCCCGGCCTGATCCACAACGCCATGTCGGATGCCGCTACCCCTGCCCAGAAGCGGTCGATGCTGGCCTGGCTCTGGCGCTGCCTGCACACCTGATCCGTCATCGCGAGCGGAGCGAAGCAATCCAGTGCGGCCTCACCGCCCCTGGATTGCTTCGTCGCCCGGTTCCCCGCAATGACGGAGCCGGCACGGCCGAATTTCAAAATCACGATGTCAAAGAGCCATGGGCGGGTCCGCGACTCGCCCAGCCCTCAATATCCCACGCCGGACCCGGACAAGTCTCCTACAAAATAGAACAAAAGAAGAAAATCTAGCCGCCGCGAAGCAGCCCCACCGCGGCGTCTCGCTCCATCAGGTAGAGCAGGACCCGAGCCGCCTGCCCTCGCGGCCCCTCCAGCCCGCCGTCGCGGTCGACCAGCAGCCGGGCATCGTCGCTCGCCGCCTGCGCCAGCGCCGAGATCTGCTCGGGGCTCGCCAGGCGGAACTGCGCCTCCCCCGACTGCTTCGTCCCCAATATCTCGCCCGCGCCGCGAAGCCGAAGATCCTCCTCCGCGATCCGGAAGCCGTCGTTGGTCTCGCGCATCAGGGCAAGCCGGGCACGGCCGGTCTCGCTCAGCGCGTTGCCGCGCAGGAGCAGGCAGATCGAGCGCCCCTCCCCACGCCCGACCCGGCCGCGCAGCTGGTGGAGCTGGGCGAGGCCGAAGCGGTCGGCGCCCTCGACGATCATCAAGGTCGCGTTGGGGACGTCGACTCCCACCTCGATGACGGTGGTGGCGACGAGGACGGAGAGCGCCCCGGCCGAAAAGGCCGTCATCACCTCGTCCTTCTCCACCCCCTTCATCCGGCCGTGGACGAGCCCGATCTTGTCGCCGAAGCGAATCCGGAGCACTCGGGCGCGCTCCTCGGCGGCGGCCTGGTCGGAAACCTCGCTTTCCTCGACCAGTGGGCACACCCAATAGGCCTGGCCGCCGCGGGCGATGTGGCGGGCGAGCGCGTCGGCGACGTCGGGGAGCTTCTCCAGGCTCAGCACCCGGGTCTCGACCGGCTGGCGTCCCGGCGGCATCTCGTCCAGCCGGCTGACGTCCATCTCGCCATATTGGGTGAGGGTGAGGGTGCGCGGGATCGGAGTCGCGGTCATGACGAGGAGGTGCGGCGGCCGCTCGGCCTTGGACGCCAGCATCATCCGCTGGGCGACCCCGAAGCGGTGCTGCTCGTCGACGACGGCGAGGCCGAGTCTTCTGTAGGCGACGGCCTGCTGGAAGATGGCGTGGGTTCCGACGAGGATGTCGATCAAGCCGTCGGCAAGGCCCATCAGGGTCGATTCCCGCACCCTCCCCTTCTCGCGCCCGGTCAGGATGGCGACGTTGACGGACAGGCCGGCGAGCTGGCGCGACAGGGTCTCGAAATGCTGGCGGGCGAGGATCTCGGTCGGCGCCAGCAGGGCCGCCTGGGTCCCCGCCTCGACGGCGGTGAGCATCGCCATCAGGGCGACCAGGGTCTTGCCCGAGCCGACGTCGCCTTGGAGCAGCCGGAGCATCGGCGTTCCCTGCTGGAGGTCGCCCTCGATCTCGGCGACGGCGCGGCGCTGGGCGCCGGTCGCCTCATAGGGAAGCTTGAGGGCGTCGCGAAGCCGGCCGTCGCCTTTGAGCGGCGACCCTCGGCGGCGCCTCGACGACGCCCGGACCAGCATCAGTGCGAGCTGGTTGGCGAACACCTCGTCATACGCGAGCCGCTCGCGCGCCGGCGCCGAGTCGCGGCCGTGATGGACGGCCCCGAGCGCGTCCTGCCAGCTCGGCCAGCCGCGGGCGGCGAGCAGGCTGGGCTCGATCCATTCGCCAAGGGTCGAGGTTCGGGCGAGCGCCTGCCCGGCGAGATCGGCGAGGCGGCGGTTGGTGAGCCCCTCGGAGAGCGGGTAGACCGGCTCGCGCTCGGGCAGGTCGAGCGCCTCGCCCGGCTCCAGCACATAGTCCGGATGGACCATCTGCAGCTCCTGCCCGTACATCTCCATCCTGCCCGAGACGACCTTCGGCACGCCGAGCGGGAACTGCTTCTTCGCCCAGCCCGGATTGTGGAAGTAGGTGAGCGAGACCTGATTGCCGTCGCGGTCGGTGGCCTGGACACGGAATGGGCCGCGCGGGCCGCCCTGGCGATAGTCCACCGGAGTCAGCACGATCGTGACCACGCCGCCGGCGTCGGCCATGTCGAGCACGTCCACCTTCTTCCGCTCGATCCAGCTCACCGGCAGGTGGAAGAGGATGTCGACGACCCGGTTCAGCCCGAGGCGCTTCAAGGGCTTGGCGAGCGCCGGCCCGATGCCCTTCAGCACCTCCACTTCGGCGAAGAGCGGGTTGAGGATGTCCGGGCGCATGGGGGGTTCGTAAGGCGGGGTCGGCTGAGCGACAATCCTAGACCGTCGCCCCAGCGAAGGCTGGGGCCCCAGCGGGTGAAAAGCGCCGGTGTTTTTCACCCCCCGGGATGCCAGCCTGCGCTGGCATGACGGCGAAGGGCTCGCTACATCGCGCATCACCCAAGCCGCCCGGATCCTCCCGGCGGCCTTTTTCGCATGGAGCTTTTCGTGACCCCCGCCGACCGCCTCAAGCGCCTCCGCTTCCGCGCCTGGCACCGCGGAGTCCGGGAAGCCGACTTCATGATCGGCGGATTCTTCGACGCGCATGGCGAGAGCTTGGGCGAGTCGGAGGTGGCCTGGTTCGAGGCCCTGCTCGAGGAGCAGGACGTCGACATCATGGCCTGGGCCCTCGGAACCGCCGAGCCCCCGGAACGCTACCGCGGGGCGATGATGCGGCGGCTCCAAGATCTCAACTATATCAAGCACCCCGAATAAGTGACCGATCTCCACAAAATCCTCTCGGCGAAGCGGCCGATGACCCTGGCCGGGGCTCCGGCAGGCTTCCTGCCGTGGCTCGCGGCAGATCTCGCGCGCGCCGCGAAAGGGCGGGCCGTGTTCGTGGCGCCCGACGAGGCGGCGATGCGGCATCTCCAGGACGCGGCCGGCTATTTCGCTCCTGAGCTCGAAGTGCTCGCTTTCCCCGCCTGGGACTGCCTTCCCTACGACCGGGCCTCCCCTTCCCTGCGCGCTTCCTCCGAGCGGCTGGCGACGCTTCACGCGCTTCAGCGCAAGGCCGCCAAGCCGCAGCTCCTGGTCACCACGGTCAACGCCGCGACTCAGCGGACCCTATCGCCCTTCCGGGTCCGGCAGCTCGTCGCCCACCTCGCTCCGGGCGAGCGGATCGACATGGCGAAGCTCTCCGCTTTGCTCAGCGCCAACGGCTATCACCGCACCGACACCGTCCAGGATTCGGGCGAGTTCGCGGTTCGCGGCGGAATCGTCGACCTGTTCCCGGCGGGCGAAAGCGAAGGGCTGAGGCTCGACTTCTTCGGCGACGAGATCGAGAGCGTCCGCCGCTTCGACCCGGCGACCCAGCGCACCAGCGGCAAGGAGAAAGGCGGCTTCACCCTCCTCCCCGCGTCCGAGACCCTGCTCGACGAGGACAGCGTCAAGCGCTTCCGCTCCCGCTACCGTGAACGCTTCGGCGCCACGGCAACCGGCGATCCGATCTACCAGGCGGCGTCGGAAGGCCGGCGGCTGGCCGGAATCGACCATTGGCTCCCTCTATTCGAGGAGCGGCTCGACACCTTGTTCGAGCATCTGGCCGACGACGACATCGTCGTTCGCGACGCCCATGACGCCGGCGCCGCCGACGCGCGCTTCGAGGCGATCGCCGATTATTACGAGAACAGGAAGCGCGCCCAATCCTCTGACCCCGGCAGCTACCGGCCGCTGGAGCCGGAGACCCTCTACCTCGCGCAGGGCGAATGGGAGCGGCTGATCGCCGAACGCCCGCTCCACCTCGCAACGCCGTTCCACGAGCCCGAAAGCGCGACCGTGATCGACTTCGAGGTCGCTCCGGCACGCGACTTCGCGCCCGAGCGGACCCAGAACGTCAACGTCTACGAAGCGGTGGTCGATCATGTCGCGGCGCTCGGGCGGTCGAAGAAGAAGGTCGTTCTCGCCAGCTATTCGGCGGGCGCCCGCGAGCGCCTCAAGGGGCTGCTCGCCGACCATGGGCTGAAGAAGGCGCAGGAAGTCGACACCTGGCAGGAGGCGCAGGGCGCTTCCGGAATCGCCCTCGCCGTGCTTCCGCTCGACCACGGCTTTACCACCGCCGACGTCGCTCTCCTCACCGAGCAGGACATGCTCGGCGACCGGCTGGTGCGCCGACGCAAGCGTCGCAAGTCCGCCGACGCCTTCATGAGCGAGCTCGCGACTCTGTCGCCCGGCGATCTCGTCGTCCATGCCGACCACGGCATCGGCCGCTACGAGGGCCTGACCCGGATTCCGGTCGGCACGAGCCCACACGATTGCGTCGCGCTCGAATATGCCGGCGGCGACAAGCTCTACGTTCCGGTCGAGAATATCGACATCCTGTCGCGCTACGGAAGCGAGAGCGACGGAGTGGCGCTCGACCGGTTGGGCGGCGAAGCGTGGCAGCGGCGCAAGTCGCGGATGAAGGAGCGGATCCGGGAGATCGCCGGCGAGCTCATCAAGACCGCCGCCGAGCGGGCGCTCAGGCCCGGCGCCGTGGTCGAGCCCGACACCAGCTACGCCGCCTTTGCCGACCGCTTCCCCTATGAGGAGACCGAGGACCAGGACCGGGCCATCGCCGACGTGTTCGACGATCTCGCCGCCGGCCGGCCGATGGACCGCCTGGTCTGCGGCGACGTCGGCTTCGGCAAGACCGAGGTCGCGCTTCGAGCGGCGTTCACGGCCGCGATGGCGGGGCACCAGGTCGCCCTGGTCTGCCCGACCACGCTCCTCGCCCGCCAGCATTACAACACCTTCTGCGAACGCTTCCGCGGCTTCCCGATCGAGATCGGCCGCCTGTCCCGGCTGGTCCCTCCGAAGGAGGCGACGAAGACCAAGGAAGGACTGAAGGCCGGCCAGGTCGACATCGTCATCGGCACCCACGCGCTGCTCGCCAAGAATGTCGAGTTCAAGAATCTCGGCCTCGTCATCGTCGACGAGGAGCAACGCTTCGGGGTCACCCACAAGGAGCGCCTCAAGGCGATGCGCGCCAACGTCCACGTCCTGACCCTTACCGCAACCCCGATCCCGCGCACCCTGCAGATGGCGATGTCGGGCCTTCGCGAGCTTTCCGTCATCCAGACTCCGCCGGTCGATCGGCTGGCGGTTCGAACCTACGTCATGCCCTGGGACCCGGTGGTGATCCGCGAGGCCCTGCTTCGCGAGCATTATCGCGGCGGCCAGACTTATTTCGTCGCGCCCCGGGTCGCCGATCTCGCCGACCTCGAGCAATATCTTCGCGACGAGGTGCCGGAGGTGAACGCCGTCACCGCCCACGGCCAGATGGCGCCGACCGAGGTCGAGGAAAGGATGAGCGCCTTCTACGACCGCAAGTACGACGTCCTGCTGTCGACGACGATCGTCGAAAGCGGCCTCGACATACCGTCCGCCAACACGCTCATCGTCCACCGCGCCGACCGCTTCGGCCTCGCCCAGCTCTACCAGCTGCGGGGCCGGGTCGGCCGCTCCAAGACCCGCGCTTATTCCTACATGACCACATTGGCGAACCGGACCGTCACCGAGGCCGCCGACAAGCGCCTTCAGGTCCTCGCCAACCTCGATTCCCTCGGCGCGGGCTTCCAGCTCGCAAGCCACGATCTCGACATCAGGGGCGCCGGCAATCTGCTCGGCGACGAGCAATCGGGCCATATCAAGGAAGTCGGCTTCGAGCTCTACCAGTCGATGCTCGAGGAAGAGATTATGAGCGCCAAGAGCGGCGGCGAGCTGCGGGCCTCGGAAGATTTCTCGCCCCAGATCACGGTCGACGCCCCGATCATGATCCCGGAGGATTACGTCCCCGACCTCGATCTCAGGATGGGCCTTTACCGGCGCATGAACGAGCTCGAATCGAGCGCGGAGATCGAGGCCTTCGCCGCCGAGCTGATCGACCGCTTCGGCAAGCTCCCGGACGAGACCGACAACCTCCTCAAGGTCATCGAGATCAAGTTGAACTGCCGCGCCGCGCAGGTGGTGAAGCTGGACGTCGGCCCCAAGGGCGCGCTCGTCCACTTCCACAACGATACCTTCCCCGATCTGGAGGGTCTGATCGCCTACGTCCAGCGCCTCAAGGGTACGGCGAAACTGCGTCCGGACAGCAAGCTCGTGATCAGTCGCAGCTGGCCCGACGCCCCGAGCCGGGTCAACGGCGCCGTTCAGCTGTCCAAGGGCCTGGCGCGCATATTGGGTTAGAGCGCGACCGCCGCGGTTTGAATCCGGCTCGCGTCATCCCGGCGAAGGCCGGGATCCAGGAACATTGTGGCGCGAGCTGGAGCGGTGTCGGTGTTCATGGATTCTGGATAAAGTTCGGAATGACGGCCTGAGATCCACCCTCGGCGCTTTGCAAAGATCGCCTTCCGTATTTCTACGTAGATTCGAGCTTCTCCTAGAGGGGGAATGACTGGGCGGAGGATGAAATTCCGACGACGTAACAAATTTCTTAGCTTAGGCGATAAATCACTCCATCACTTCTTTGGCTCGCTTCATCCCGCGCTTTGCAACCTCGTTTGTCGCTTCCAGTTGTCCCCCCGTACTTGGAGAACACGAAGCGATGTTGCTGATCTCACTAATGCTTGCCGCTGCCCCCACGTCGGCGGTCAAGCCAGCCATCGTCCCCCGCCGCGAAGCTTCCCGCGGTCGGGCTGCGTCCTCCGAGTCACGGTCGAGACGCCTGATTGAGCTCGAAGCCGCGGTAAAATCGCTTCCTCTCGCCGCCGCTGAGCAGGGTCACGGTCCCGGCCCTAAGGGCATGTAGCCTGGAAAGGGGACGCGTACTTTCTCGCAAAAGGTTCGCGTCCCCATTTCATGACGGCCCGCCCATCATCCCCGCCAGAGTGGCTACGTCGACGGGCGGGGAGCACAGGAAGCCCTGGTAGAGATTGCAGCCTTCCCTCGCGAGCAAGGCGAGTTGATCCTCCGTCTCCACCCCTTCGGCGATCACCTCCAGCCCGAGCGAGCGGGCCATGTCGATGACGCTCCTCACCACCACCTGGTCGCGCGGAGAGCCGCTGATGTCCTCGACCAGCCTCTTGTCGATCTTGAGGTAATCGAGCGGCAGAGCCTTGAGATAGGCAAGGCTCGAATAGCCGGTGCCGAAATCGTCGATCGCGACCCGGAGGCCGCCTTGGCGAAGCCTCGCGAGCAGAGTGCCGGCGGCGCCCAGATCCTCGATGAGGCCGCTTTCGGTGACCTCGACGGTCAGCCGGGCCGAGTCGAAGCCCCCCTCGGCGACCAGGTCGATGAATTGCTCGGCGAAGCCTGGCCGGACGATGTCGGCGGCCGTGATATTGACCGAAAGCCTCAGGCTGGCCAGCGCCTCGGGCCAGGCCGCGGCCGCGGCCACCGCCTTGCGCTGGACGTGGTCGGAAAGCTGGACGAGATAATCGGAACGCTCCGCGACGCTGAACAGGGTCATCGCTCCCAGTTCGCCGAAGCGCGGATGGCGCCAACGGGCCAGCGCTTCGGCGCCGACGATCCGACGGGTCGCGACCGACACCTGCGGCTGGAAGAGGATCTCGATCTCGTCCTGGTCGAGTGCCCGCCGCAAATCGATTTCGAGCTGGTCGCCCAAGGCGCTGTCGCTGGCCGCGCCGGCGTCGACGACCTTGACCGGGCCGGCCTCGCTCGACTTGGCCTCGGCGAGGGCCGCGCTGGCGCGCCGCAGAAGGCTCGCCGCGTCCTCGTCCCCTTCGGAAGCGACGACCCCGACCCGGCTTCCCAAGGTGATGACGTGGTCGCCCGACATGAACGGGCGTCCGATCGCTTCGACAAGCTGACCGGCGAGGAACCGTCCCTCGCCCAGGCTGGTCGGCGCCGCCAGGAGGATGGCGAATTCGGCGCCCGCGATCCGGGCGACGAGGCGGTGGCGCCCGTCGGAATCGGCAAGCCGCTCGATGCGCCGGGCCGCGGCCTGGAGGACGGCGTCGCCGGTCGGGCGGCCGAAGGCGGCGTTGATCGTGTCGAAACGGCTCACCGCCAGCAGCAGGACGACCAGGGCCGGCTGGCCCTCTCCTTCCGCCTTGAGCTGCCGCTGGATCCAGGCACGGGCGGCGCGGCCGTCGCGCACCCCGGTCATCGGATCGCGCGACTGCCAGGCCGCGCCTTCGAGCGGAACGATCGCTTCGGTTCGGCCGACCACGCCTTCGCCCTCGACCCGGACATGATGGGCGAGCCGAGCGCCTTCGCCCTCCCCGTCGGTATGGGCGAATGCGGTCGATCGGCCGGTCGACAAAAGCCGGTCGATCGCGCCCCGGGCCGCCTTGCGTCCGTCGGGATCGAGCTTTCGGAACAGCTCCATCAGGCTGATCCGCTGCCCCGCTTCGTCGCCGAGGCCGGCGCGGCGCGCCAGCGCGGGGCTTAGCTCGATGGATTGCGTGCCGGGGGTCCAGCGCCACGAGGCGCTTCCGGGCTTGCCTTTCTGCCCCTCCGGCTCGCCTCGACGCAACGGCCGGCGGCCGCCGACCCGCTCGGCATGGCGATGGGCATATTGAAGCGCCTGGAGAAACTGGGAATCGCTGAACGGGCTGACCAGGAAATGGGTGGCGCCGTCGACGAAGAGCGTGTCGAGCGCTTCGGAATCGCCGCGCGAGAGAAGGACCAGCAAGGCGGCGCAATTGGCCTCGGCCGGATCGGCGAGGCTCCGCACCGCCTCCTTGCCTTCCGGAAGGGCGCCGCGCGCGTCGACCACGGCCACCAACGCTCCGGAAGCGATGAAGCGGCTTTCGGCATTGTCGGCCCGCCGCGCCGCGATCGCCAGCCATCCGGCCCGCTCCGCGATCGCGGTCAACTCGTCGCGATGCCGGAAGGACAACAGGAAGAGCGGTGCGCCGGACGCGGCCATTGCTCCCTTTCCCTTCCCCGTCGATGGCGCTTCGAACCCCATCGCTCTACCCTGAGCGCGTGACCTCAACAATCGGTTTAGATCGTCGGGGGTGCCGGTCCGGGACGTATGGCCGGATACGGCCCGCCGGTGCGATTGGGCGACGAACCACCTTGGTTGTGACAGAAAACCTTGCTACACCCTTGATTGCGAGCCGTTTTTACGGGAAGCAGGGGAATAGACATGATTTCGGAAGAAGAGGCGCACCTGCGTCCTCGAGACCGGCGAAGCCGTGCCGTCACCGCTCGGACGCCGTGCGGCAGAGGTTCCGTCGCCATTCAGCTCGAATGCGGGCACGTCACCCGGCGGCGGCCGGCCCTCTGCCAGCCGACGCGGCTCATCTGCGAGCAATGCTGAGACCGGCCTGAAGGACGGCGTCGTTCAAGCCGGCGCACGCCTTCATCCGTTCCGCTCCTCCCCTAGCGCCCGCCTCTCGTTGTCGCTAGCAAGCAGGCATGAGGGCCAATTCCGACCTGCCCACCGCCCTGCTCGCCTCCCCCGCGGAGGCGGCGCAGGCGGCGGAAGCCTTGCTTCGGGACGCCTATGATTTCGTCCCGCTGGCCGAGGCCGAGCAGGTGATCGCGCTCGGCGGCGACGGTTTCCTTCTCCAGACTCTCCACGACATGCTCAATTGCGGCCGGACCCTCCCCATTTTCGGAATGAACCGCGGGACGGTCGGCTTCCTGATGAACGAATGGCGGATCGAGGGGCTGAGGGACCGGGTCAACCGGGCCAAGGCGGTGTCGGTCGCGCCGCTCCGGATGGAGGCGGTGACGGTCTCCGGCGAAATGGTCCTGAGCCCGGCGATCAACGAAGTCTCGCTTCTTCGCGAAACCCGGCAGACGGCCCGAATCGAGGTCTCGGTCAACGGCCGGACGGTCCTTCCCGAGCTGGTCTGCGACGGGGTCCTGGTCGCCACCCCGGCCGGCTCGACCGCCTATAATTTTTCCGCCCAGGGACCGATTCTTCCGCTCGGCGCCAATCTCGTCGCTTTGACTCCGATCAGCCCGTTCCGGCCCCGGCGCTGGAAGGGGGCGCTCGTTCCCGACGACCTCACCATCTTCCTTCGGGTCCTCGACGCCGAGAAGCGGCCGGTCTCCGCCGTCGCCGACCAGCGCGAGGTCCGCGACGTCGCCACGGTCGAGGTCTGCGTCGACCGCAACCGGGCGCTGACCTTGCTGTTCGATCCCGGGCACGCGCTCGACGAGCGCATCTCGATGGAGCAATTCGCCGCCTGACCCGGATCCGGGCAGGCAGCCCTTGCCAGTTCGAGAATCCCGCTGCTATAGGCGCGCCTCGCCCGAGAGGCTGCTCCCCGGTAGCTCAGCGGTAGAGCAACCGGCTGTTAACCGGTTGGCCGATGGTTCGAATCCGTCCCGGGGAGCCACTCCTTTTCGCCGTCAGGGCCGAAACGCCGCCGCCTGGCGTCGCAATCCGGACCTGGCGCGGCTCGACCCGCCCCCGGCCGTCAGACCGCCGATGGAAGGAGCTGGGCCGGATCGCTGCCTAGGCCCGATCCATCGGCTCGGGGGTCCTCGACCAATATCCCGTTCACGAGGTGCAATACCCGATCCGCCGCCGCGATCGTCCCGTGACGGTGCGCCACGATCACTCGGGTCGTTCCCAACCCGGCGATCGCCTCGCTGACCGACTTCTCGCAGGCCTCGTCGAGCTGCGAGGTTCCTTCGTCGACAACGAGTATCTTGGGCTTTCGGTAAATGGCGCGCGCGAGCAGCAGGCGCTGGCGCTGGCCGCCCGAAAGAGGCGCCCCGGCCTCGTCGATGACGGAGTGATAGCCCAGAGGCATTCGGATGATATCGTCCGAGATCGACGCCAGCTCTGCGGCGGCGTTGACGCCCTCCATGTCCACCGGGTCGTCGAACATCGATATGTTGGCGGCGATCGACCCGGCAAAGAAATTGTCGTCCTGCATTACCACGCCCAGATGATGATAATAGTTGCGGTGGCCGAAGGTCTGTAGCGGCACGCCGTCGAGCAGGACTTCGCCGCTCGTCGGGACCAGGATTCCCAGGATGATCTGCAGGAGCGTCGTCTTGCCGCCGCCCGACGGCCCGGTGATCACGATCGATTCTCCCGGCTCGATGAGCAAATCCACGCCCTTCAGGACGAACGGGAGATCGCCCGCATACCGATGGTGGATCCCTCGGAGCTCGATCCTCCCTTTCGGGGTGCGGGCTTCGAGCTGCGGCCGGGCGAAAGGCACATCGTCACTCTGAAGCGCGATATCCGAAAGCTGGTCGAGGGTCGGTCTCAGAAGCCTTATCGAGAAGACCTTTTCCATGGCCGACCCCGCCGCGGCCAGAAACTGCATCTTGTAGGCGAGATAGGCGACAAGCATTCCGAGCGTAAGTTGACCTTGGGTCACCAGGTAGACCGCGACCCAGATGACCAGGATGTTCTCGAGGCTGAAGAGCGTCCGCTGCGCCGCGGCCTGCATGTTGGCGAGGTTCTGAAAGCGCAGGTCGGCCTTCAGCAATCCCGCCGCCTTGGCCTGCCATACCCCTTGCCGCTTCACCTCCTTGTTCGCCAGCCGTATCGACCGGACTCCTCGGATATTCTCAAGCAAAATGGAATGCTCGTGCCCGCTCAGAACCAGATACTCTTCCCTGGCCTGCCGCTGAGCGTGCGCGATCCCGGTGCGGAAGACGACGTCGGCGGCGAACGCGGACACTGAAATAAGCGCAAGCAACGGTGCATAGAGCGTCATCAGGACGAGCGTCAGGAGGGCCAGCGCACCGTCGACGAGCCCAGCCGCAAGATCGTCGCCCAACAGCTGCTTGACCAAAGCGATGGACCTGAAACGTGCGAGGGTCTCACCGAGGGACCGCGAGCCGAACCATTCCATCGGCAGCCGGTAAAGTTTGCGCGAGAGGTCGGCGGCCAATCGGAACAGGACGGCAGTGCTTATCGTCGAAAGCACCGCGCTGCGTAAATAGAGGGCCACACCGTTCAGAAGTATGAACAAGATAAACCCGATCGCGAGCCCCTTCATTATGCCGACATTCTGGCCAATCAGAGCGTTGTCGATCGCGATTTGGACGTAATATGGGGTGACCAAGATAACGAACTGCGTGAAGACGGAAAGGATCAACGTCTGTCCGACCGCACGTTTAAGGCCGCCGACGTCTACGAGCAACGTGCCGAGCTTCAACTTTCCGTTACTGTTGGGCCGGTCGAAATCCGTCGGCAGCCTGATCTCGATCGCTTTTCCGGTCGACCGCCGGCCCAGCGAATGAAGGTCTTCCCAATAGATCTGGCCGTTTGTCGTATGGATCAGCGCCTTCCGGCGCGAAAACTTCTCGATCACGACATATTCGTCGTTGTCGAGTTGCAGGATCGCAGGCGACGGCAGGCTCGACAGGTTGCTGCCTGTCGCCTTGAGCAGCCGTCCCGTCAGGTCCAGGCTCTCAGCGAGCTCGAGCAGCCCTTCCGGACCCGCGGCGTTCCGTTCGACGACCAGGCCCCGCGCCGAAGCAGGATCGACCTTCCGGCCGAGGAGCATCGCCGCGATCAGCACGCACCGGATGCCCGACTCGGCGTCCCTTGGCGGCGGATTCAGCGTTTCGTTCGGATCGGAGCCGTTCATTCGGGAAGGGATCATTCAATCCGCAGCTACCAGTAGCGGATCGAGCAACCAGGCGACCGCCGAACGGCGCTCGATGACGATCCGGCCCTTGAAGGTCATTCCCGGCCGCAGCGGCTGGTCCTGTCCGTACGCTCGGAAAGCCAGCCGATCCAGCCGCGCACTGGCCAAATAGGTGGTCGCCGCCGCGCCCTGGCCGTTGGCGCCGGCCGAAGGCGCGAGCGACACGGAAAAGATGGTGGCGGGGATCGTCCCGAACCGCTGATGCGGGAAGGCGTCGAAGGCAAGGTTCACCTTCTGCCCTGCTCGAACGAATGCGATGGCGTTTCCGGGGACTTTGAGGTGGGCGACCATCCCGCTTCCGGGCGGAAGGATCATCATCAGCGGGACCTGGCCGCCGACGGCGTCGCCGGGATGCAAGGTCAACCCGGTCACCTGGCCTGAGGCCGGTGCCGAAAGCGTGTAGCCCCGCTGAGCCGTGACGGCGGCGAATTCCTTTGCGAGCTGAGCCCGGCTGCCTTCGTAGGTATCGCGGGAGGCCGAGGCCTCGAGCGCGGCTCGCCGGCTCATTTCCTGGAGCTGCCGGAGGCCGGCCGTCTTGACGCCCTTCGATTGTTCGAGCGCGGAAAGCTGCTGCCGCTTGAGCAGCAGGTCTTCCTCCCGCAGATCGAGATCATGCTGGCTGACGAAGCCGCGCTTCGAAATCCCGGCCGCCAGCGTCAGCTTCGAATCCGCAAGCGCCACGAGTCGCCGGCTGATTGCGATCTGCCGATCGATCGCCGCCAATTCCGTCGCGGCCCCGCTAAGCTGAGTTTCATACTCCTTCTGCCGCGTAGCGGAGGCTTGCTGGCCGAGAACGGATTGGGACTGGAGACGCGAATCCTGCGTCTGGAGGGCATCCAGGATCGTCCGCTGGGAGCTGACGCCCGACGGGTCCACCTCCTCCACGGCGACCGTTGCCAACGCCTGGCCCTTCGAGACCCACTGGCCCTCTCTGACCATCACCGTCGACACCCGGCCGGCCCGGGACGTGACCACCTGCAAGATGCCGCCATCGGGCTGCACGACCCCGCTCGTGGCTTCCACCCGGGGGAAGGAGGCGGTTACCAGAAACGCAATCGTCGCGAAAAGCGTGACCAGGAGCAGCACGGCGATCACCTGCCAGCGAAGCGGCAACCTGAAAACGGTCGGACTGAACAAGTCTTCATGGAGAGCGGCATTGGACAGCTAATCAGCTCCATCAAGCTACGGCAGGGGGCAAGGCGGGGTTACCGTTACATCAACAACCTGGCTACTCTAGAGCCATCGGAGGCGGATCTACCGTTTGCGCGCCAAGAAGACGCCGACATAAGGCAGGCTGCGGGAATGATCGACGGTCACGCCGGCGCGTTCCAGGCCGACGTCGTCCATCATCGCGGATAATTCCTCTTCACCGAAGATTCGAATCTGCTCCGATGGGAAAACATGAGACATATAATTCTGTCGAAGCCTTAGCCAGCGGTTGTCCTCGGAGATGCTTACTCGGGTGGTGATGTATCCTCCTTCGTCGCGCGCCGACCGGCTGTAGAATGTGCCGACGCGCCGTTGGGCCGAGTCCAGGCTTACATGGCACAGCACGAAGAGGCCTCCGGGCCGAAGCGCCTTGGCGACCCCTCGCAGGTAGCTCCTGTCGCCCTCCGCTCCGAGCGAGCCGAGGCTGGAGTTGAACGCGGTGACGAGATCGAACTCGCCCATGTCGAGATCCGCGACGTTGCCGCAGGTGAACGAGATCGGGAGCGCCTGGCAGCGCCGCCGCGCGATTTCAACGGCCCGGGAGCTGATATCGATGCCGTGGAGGCTCAGATACCCTGCGGCCCTCAGTTCGATGAGATGCTGGCCCTCTCCGCAACCCAGATCGAGAATCCGGCTGTCGGGGGCCGGACAGACGGACCTCACTAACGCGACGGCGTTGCGGACGTCGGCGATCTGCTCTTCGGCATGAAACAAGCCCGCCCGCATGTCATAGAGGTTGGCAACGGCCTCGAGGCCCAACGAAGCTGGTTGATCGTCACGCTCGCGGTCCATGGTTCCGGCAATGCCGCCTGGGAGCATGGCCGGCAAGGGTCCGTCGCGCCGATTCGAAGCCCGGACCGCGCCGCCAGGGTCTGAAAACCGGTCTGGACCGGGCTGCTTCGGAACCCCTATTCTAGGAACATGAATCGGACCATTCGTTCTTCATGATCGCCAGACAGGCCGTGCGCGGCGCTTTCGAGCTTGTCCGCGCGATGTGGGTCATGTTGGCGCTTTTCGGCGTCGTCGAAGGCACGCCGGCGCTTGGCCAACCGGCACGGGATTCGGCGTCTTCGGGCGCGCGCCCGCTCGGAATCGACGACGTGCTCAATACGGAGCGGCTGGATCGGGCGGCCTTGTCCCCCGACGGCGAATGGGTGGCGGCGGTCGTGCAGCGGGCGGCGCGACCCGGCGAAGTCTACGGCCGTATCGCCTACGAAGTCGATCCCGGCCGGAACGACATCTGGCTGATTTCGACCAGGACAGGGGCGCGACGCAACATCACTCGCGGTGCGGGCCGGGCCGCCGGCTATTGGTGCGCGACATGGTCGCCCGACGGACGGCGGCTCGCCCTGCTGTCGACCCGGCCGGAAGGCCGTGAGCCGCGGGGTGGGGACAATGTGCGGCTCTATGTCTGGGAGCGGAGCTCGGGCGCGATGACCCGGATGAGCGACGAGGCGATCATGACCCAGACCCGCTACGGCAGCGGACTGAACAAGCTCGATCTGCGCGGCGGCGCCGATCGCGGAACGGTCGCGCATGCCTGCAACAGCAATCAGGAAAACGCTCCGTTCCTCTGGCTTGACGATCACCGGCTGCTCGCCGTCATGCTCCCCGCGGGCGAGACGTCGGGCCTCATCGACCAATATGGTCGCCCGTTCCGAGCCGAGGCGCGCGACGCCGCGAGGTTGCGCAGCGGCGTTGTGCCGACCGTCAGCGCAATCGGCAGCGGTGGGGCGGCAGCCCCGGCCCGGCACGATGACAGCCGGGCGATTTTGCGGATCGTCGACACGCGCACCCGTGCGGCGAGCTCCATTGCGACGGTTCCGGCCTATCCGTTCCGCGGCAGCCTGACGATATCGGTCTCCCCGGACGGCAAGCGCCTGGCGCTGCTCGTGACGGTCGGGGCATTGCCGCCCCAGGCCGGGCGACGCTTCCCGAACGTCTCCAACGATGCCTGGGCCGTCGAGCGGCGACTGGGCTTCGTCGATCTCGAGCCCCGCAAGGAAGTTCGATGGCAGAGCATGCCGGCGGCGGGCCGCTACCCGCTCGAACTTTATGGCTGGTCGCCGGACAGCCGACGGATTGCGCTGCGTGCCCGCGCGGATCCGTTCGCGACCGCGACTCCCCTCTTCATCGCCGAGGCAGATAGTGGCGCGGTCGCGCCCGTCGGCCCGCCTTCCGTCGGCGATGCGGCGGCCGGTGCCAACCGCTCCCGTCCGTCTTCCGTCCTGTGGGCGAGCGCGCGCCGGCTGGTCGGCCGGTCCTCGCGCGTGGATGCCGGAACCCCGGGCTCCTGGTGGCTTCTGGACCCGGATGGAACGGCGCTCGACCTCGGTCGGGCGAACGCGGTGGCGCCCGATGCTTTCGCCGTCGCCGGCGATGGCTCTGCGATCGCCCTGGCGGGAAAGTCGGTGCTTCGGCTGGATGCGGTTGCCGGGCGTCTGGTGCCGGTGGCTCAGCTTTCCGGCGAAGCGTCGTTCCTGCCGCAGCAGGACCTTGGCAAACCGACGAACAGCTTCGTGATCCTGATGGACAACCCCGCAGGCGTAACCGGATTCACGAAGATGGACGCGCTCACCTATCGCACCGGGCCGCTCACCAAGGTTCCTGACCTGGACCTGCTCGAACTGGATGCTGCCGCAGGAACGTTGATGTACAGCCAGCGCGACCGTGGCGGCGTGTTCCTCCGGCGGATGACCCTCAGCGACCACGGGATCCACGAGCTGCTCGCGCTCAATGGGTTCATGGCCCGGATCGACTGGGGCACGACCAGGCTGATCGAGTATGAAGGAGGCGCTGGGGAGGCGTTGAAGGCGGCCGTGATCCTGCCGCCGGACTATCGCCCGGGCCGCCTCTATCCTACCCTGGTCTGGGTCTACGGCGGCAATAGGGTGCGCTCCCTGGAAGGGGAGTTCTGGCTCGACCCCTTCTTGCCGGGCCTCTATAATCTTCGCCTCTATGCCGCGCGCGGCTACGTGGTGTTGATCCCGTCCATGCCTCTGCCGCCGCCGCGGGATCGCGCGGACGTCTACGCACAAATACCTAAAGGGGTGATGCCGGCGATTGATCGGCTCGTCGCGCTCGGCATCGCCGATCCCGGGCGGCTCGGCGTTTTCGGCCAAAGCCTCGGCGGCTACAGCGTCTATGCGCTGGTCAGCCAGTCGGACCGGTTCAAGGCGGCGGTGGCGATGGCGGGCGTGACCAGCCTGGCGGCCCATTTCGGGCAGTTCGATCCGACCGCACGTGGCTATGCCGGGATCATGCACGAGAAGAGCGACAATTGGGCGGAGCTGGACCAGTTCGGGGAGTCGAAGCTGCCTTGGGAGGACCCGGACGATTATTCGCGGAATTCGCCGCTGACCTATGTCGATCGGGTGCGGACGCCATTGCTGATGATCCACGGCAGCGCCGACATTCGCGGCGCGCAGACGCACGCCGAACAATTTTTCTACAGCCTGTACAGGCAAGGCAAGACGGCCGAGCTGCTGCTCTACGGCGGCGAGAGCCACGGATTGTCCCAGTCGCCGGCGAACGTCCGGGATATTTTCGATCGGACGATAAGATGGTTCGATCGCTACCTGAAAGGCCCGGATGCCGCCGAATGAGGGCCGCCAGGCTTCGCATCGCGACCGTAGGTGGAAATCGACGCGGCTTTTCTGTTCAGCTTCGGGAAGCTAGGAGTGAAATACCGATAGAAGCGGGAGCGGCAGAATCTTGGTTGAGACAGAGACCTACAAGGCCAACGGCTATGTCTGGCTTCCCCGGCTGCTCCCTGTCGAAGTGGTGCACGCTTTGTATCGCCGCTTGCAGGAGGATCTGGAGGCGTCGGCAAATCCGCTGGGAGCCTTCGTCTCGCGGGGGGCGGTGCTGAGGCGCGAAGCGCTCGAAGTCTATGCCTATCAATACCCGCCCCTGCTCGGCTTCCTCTGGGGGCTGACGCCGCGCATCGCCGAGGCGGCGGGCGCGGACCTGCTTCCGACCTATGCCTATTTCCGCCTCTACCAGCATGACGACGTCTGCCGGATCCATTCCGATCGCCTCGCCTGCGAGCACAGCCTGTCGCTCACCGTCGCCTACGCGAACGACCTTCCCTGGGAGTTCTCGGTGGCGACGCAGAAGAACGAAGCCCTCGATCCTTCCATTAAAGAGGATTTCGATGAATCCCCGTTCGGATCCGTCGCGATGCAGCCCGGCGACGGAGTTCTCTATCAAGGCACGCATCACCGGCACGGGCGGCTGAGGCCAAATCCGAATGCATGGTCGGCCCATCTGTTCCTGCACTGGGTAGATCGAAACGGGCCCTATAAAGAGCAGGCGTTCGATCGACCGACGATGGAGCGGAATTCGCGAGACAGTGCGGCCTGGCTGCTTCGCGTCTAGCCCTGGGGCGACTTACGAAGCGCGGGCTTGCGGCGGCGTATTCTGATGCGTGAAATCGGCCCGCCGCGGTCTACCCGGGGTCGCCGCCTCTCGAGCCGCTGACTGCCTCGGACGAACGGTGGCGTCAGGCGGACGAAATGGAATGGAAGTGCCGGAAACATCCTTGCCTCGCTCGTAAGGGCCTCGTACGATTTGTCGTACCGTGAGTCGCGGAATTTAAAATTAAGGAGAGTAGGAATGGCGAGTAATAGCCCCTTTACTTCTGAGCCCCGGAAGGTTGAAATGTCGGAGCTCGATCTGTTTATCAGTCAAGGGCGGATGCCTACTCTGCCCGCGCCCCAGAAATCGGAAGCTTCGAACGATTTCGCGAACAGCAACCACAACTAAGTCGTCGGCCGAACCGGGCATGCGACAACAGTGATCTGAGCCTGTCCAAGGACAGGCTCTTTTTTTTTGAGGTCCTCGTGATTGATGCAATTTTGTACCTCGGCGATCGTCCGGAGCTCCCGATTGGCGAAGGTGGCCGGGTTGCATTCGGGAAGAGCGTCATCGACGCCTTCCCGTCGCGCCTCATCAGCATGGTCGCCAGCGCCTCGGACTCCGGGTTCGAGGTCTGGATCGGCGAAGGCGGGGCGCCCGCCGCGAGTCGTGCCGGCCCGCCGGACTCGGCCGTCGAGCGGGTCAGAGGGCACCGACAGGGCGTAAAGGGAGACGCGGTCCTCGTCGTCGTTTCGGGGGACGAGGCGCAACCCTCGATCACCATTGCCCGAAGCAGCGCGGGGGCGTGCCCAATCTACGTGGCAGCGAATGGCGACTGCCTGGTCGTCTCGTGGCGGTACGAAGCCGCCGTCGCCGTTCTGCCATTCGCGAAGCCGGATGTGGCGGTGTGCAGGCTGTATCTGAGCAAGCCATCCGGCCAAAGGCGCAAGCAGGTCATCGAGGGGACCTTCATCCTCTGGCCGGGCGAGGCTCTCGAATTTTCGCGGACGGGTCTGGTGTTCAAGGAGATCGAGACCTTGCCGGTGGTCCGGGCCGCAACCCTGACGACGGACGCTCGCGTCGCCGAGGCATTCCTGGAGACGATCGCCGAGAGCTGCCGCCCCGTGCTGATGTCGGCCGAACACCCCCTTCTGGAGATCAGCGGCGGGTACGATTCGGCCTGCGTCGGACTTGCTGCGGCCGGCCTTCGATCCGACATGCTGTCCTATGGCGTGGTACATGACGGCGCCGTCGGTGCCCAGCAGCGTGCAAGGCGGGCGGAGCTTGTTTCTCTGTTGGGGACGAGGGACGTCGAGTATCCCGCCGCTGCGGGCTCGATGTTCGACTTCCCGCTGGAGACGGAGCAGCACTTGACCTGCATGGACGATATATATCGTTCATTCAGTTCGCGGACCCTTGCCAGCTTTCCCTACGAGCTCCCGGATCTCGTGATCACCGGCATCGGCGGGGACGAGCTGACGAGGGAGGAAACGTTCAGGAGAGACCCCGGAGAGCTCCGGGGGAATTATTCCAGCTCCGCCATCGCCGGTGCGATGACCCGATACGACGTTTTCCTCAGGCGCGGGATCTGGGTATCGAACCCCTTGATTGCGCAGGACGTCATCGACTTCTGCCGGGCGCTTCCGCCGGAGATCCGCAAGGACAGGCTCCTCAACGTCCTGACCTTGGCGCGGGCGGGACTGAGTGACGGATTCCTGTTTCCCACTTATGCCGAGCACTTCGGCAACGTCCTTCTTCGTTACGCGGTCACCACCAACTTCAGCGAGATGTTCAGCGAGTCGATCGTGGGCGACTACGGGATCGTCGACGTCGCCACCATGCTGCAAACCGCTCGGTACGCATATCGCGAAGGCTTCACCTTCAAGCATGCATCGGAATTTCTCTTCCTGCGGAAGCTCGAGATGGTGCTCCGCAACTATGTGACGAGCTAAGCATCCTCTCATGAGCCGTATTCCGCCGGGTCACTTTTCGCTTTCCGGAAAAAGCGCGGCGGTAGAGCTCGATGCAGCCTACGACCGGATCGCGAACAGCAATTTGAATGCGCTGTTCTGTTTCCTTCGAGCCAGCGGCTACGCGGTGGCCCGGTCGGCGGTTTGGGACATGCAGGAGAGGTTCCTCGAAGGCGGGGTCATGTCGCTGGGCGTCGCAGCACGTGTTCTCGAGGCGATGGGCGTGCCGTTCCAGGCCTGCCGCTACTCCAAGCAGGCGGGCATTCCGGCGGGAACGGTTGCGCTCGTACCGTTGCGCGCAAGGAGAGGCGTGAAGCTCGGTCCGGCAGAATATTCCTTTGCCGTCGCAACCTCTCTCGGGCCGGGCCGCGTCCCCGAATGCCGTAATGGCCATGGCGAAGCGCTGCTCCTGACAGCCGAGCAGTGGCGAAGGCAATGGAACGGAATCGCGATCCACGTTGCCGGGCCGCCGGCGGGCGACCGGATCGCGGACCGTGCAGGACTGGAAGCTGAGCAGGCGTCCGCGGCCGCGTACGCGCGCGAGATCAAGTTCATAGAGAATATCGTCGATCCTCGCCTCTGCGAGGACATCATCTCCTACTGCGAGGGCCGCGGCACCTTCCGGAGAAGCGGGGTTTCCGAAGAGAATATCGTGTCTTCCGTTCGGACGAGTCATAGCGTTAACCTGGAGGGAGAATTGGCGGGGCAGCTCGGAGCGCAACTGAAGCGGCACCCCATGTTCGAAACTCTTGCCTTCGAGAAGTTCCAGGTCGTGCGCTACCGCCCCGGGGAGCAGTTCATGGCTCATATCGACGTCTCGCCCGAGGTCCGCCGTCCCATTACGGCCGTTCTTTACCTCAACGACGATTTCGACGGAGGAGCGACGAGCTTCCCGAGTCTCGGCCTCGAATGGTCCGCGCGAAAAGGGTGCGCTCTGGTCTTTCGAAATCTCGACGAAATGGATCGGCCGATCGAGTGGTCGCTGCACAAGGCGGAAAAGGTGAACGCCGGTCTCAAATATGCATGTAACATCTGGACGCGATGAGGCGCCCGCTGCCCGGTGAGCGCCGAAGCCAGGGTCGGGGCGGTCGGGTGGAGCCCTCGCCTGGATTGCACAGGGGACCGCAATAACGATCTCGGCTGATCCGGCCTTACCGTCTCAAGAAGGCTCGCCGTTCGGCTGTCGTTCAGTTGGCGTAATGAAAATCGCGGTCGCCCCTTCGTCCGGCCGGAGCCATCCTATGCGCCTTATCGCCCTCGCCGCCTGCGCCCTTTCCACCCTCGCCTCGGCCGCTCCGGCGAGTGCCCAGATCGCCGGCAAGCGAGATTACGGGCCGGTGCCCGAGTCCGGCCCCTTCCTTCCCGACAGCCGCCTCCCCGGTCCCGGCATCGCCCGCGAGGTCGGCGATCTGAAGGGAAGGATCGAGAGCGCCCGCGAACGCGGCGCTTTGTCGAGGGGCGAAGCGCGCCGCCTCGAGCGCGAGGCCCGCGCCATTGGCCGAATGGCGAGGCGTTACGGCCGCGATGGCCTGTCGCCGTCCGAGCGCGCCGAGCTGGAGACCCGAGCGAATTACCTGCGCGATTCGCTCGGCCGGCCCCGGCGGCGCGGCTGAGGCGAATCGGCCCGGCGAAAAATATTCCCGCGCTTGTCCCCGACTTGAGGCCAGTCTTAATATTTCGGCCCTACCCCGGCCGTCCCGGGGGCGGAGGCCCGGTGCCATGTTCGCTATCCTCATGATCGAGCTCGAACTCTATTGCGAGCTGCTCAACCTTGTCGCCCATTTCGCCGGGTTCAGCGTCCGGCTGGCGGACCTGGAGGATCCGGACGAGTGCCGGCGGATCGACGCCTTCGTCGCCGATCACCCGGAAGCGGAGCTCTTCCATCGCACGAGCTGGACTCGGGGGATCGAGCAGGGAACCGGCCAGGCCGGGCGCTACCTCGTCGCCGAAGATGGCGCCGGGCGGCTCGCGGGACTGCTTCCGCTCACCCGGATACGATCGCCGCTGTTCGGCTCGGCGCTGGTGTCGACCGGGTTCGGGGTCGGCGGCGGGATCGTCGCCGGCACAGGCGTGGCGGTCGAGGCACTGGCGGCGGCCGCCTGGTCGCTGGCGGAGCGAGAGACATGCCCTTCGGTCACACTTCGCGGAGGCCGGCTTCCGGACGGCTGGCGGCGGGACGAAGGCCTCTATGCCGGCTTCCTGCGCGACCTGCCCGGGAATGACGAAGCCCTGTTGAAGTCCATCCCGCGCAAGCAGCGCGCCGAGGTCCGGCGCTCGCTCGGGCTTGGGCTGGAAGTGCGCCGGGGCCGCGGACCGCAGGCGCTCGAGGACCATTACCGGGTCTATGCCGAAAGCGTTCGAAACCTAGGCACTCCGGTCTTCCCGCGCAGCCTGTTCGAGGCGATGGCCCGCTGTTGGGGCGAGGATGCCGATATCGTCACCGTCCGCGCGGAGGGAAAACCGGTCGCGGCGGTGCTCAGTTTCTATTTCAAGGGCGTCGTCCATCCTTATTGGGGCGGCGGCACCCGTCAGGCCCGGGCCATGCGCGCCAACGACCTCCTCTATTATTCGCTGATGCGCCAAGCGTCGGCACGCGGCTGCACCCGCTTTGATTTCGGCCGCTCCAAGGCCGGCTCCGGGGCCTTCGCGTTCAAGAAGAATTGGGGCTTCGAGCCGCGCTCGCTCGCTTATGCGACGAAAGGCGCGCATCGCGAGCTCGACCCGCGCAGCCCCCGCTATCGGCTCCAGACCGCCGCCTGGCGCCGCCTGCCGCTGCCGGTCGCCAACCGGCTCGGCCCCCTCCTGGCGCGCGGCCTCGGATAGCCCTCTGCGTGCTCGCTTTCGGGGGAATGACGGCTAACGAAGCTGGCTGTCCTTGCTTCCGCGGCGGTTGATGCCCGCCCCCGACCGCCGCGCCTCGGAGTCGCGCTCCGATTGGCAGGCGACGCAGGTCCGGGTCCCCGGAAGCGCCGCGCGGCGCCGCTCCGGGATCAGATCGCCGCAATCCTCGCAATATTCGGAGCCTTCGCCCGCCGGCAGCCGCGCCCGGGCGCTCAGCACCGCGTCCTTGATCGTATCGTCGATCTGATCCTGCACCGCGCCGTCGCGCGCCCATCCGCCGGCCATGGCGAAGCTCCTTTTTCGTCTCACAGCTTAAATGGGAACTCCCCGCCTTTCGTTCCAGCGGGGCAAGACCTCCGCGATTTTCGAATGGCCGCCGGCGCGCCGCATGCTATCGATCCGCTGAGGGATCGTTGCAGCTGGGGCGCTTGCGGGGATGGCAGACGAGATCGCGGCCGAAGGCCTGCCCGCCGAGCGCTTCCGACTGAGGCTGCCGAGCCGCGTTCCCGATTTCGGGCCGCGGGGCTTCTTCCTGTTCCGCCTCGTCTGGTTCGCCGCCTTCGCCTTCGCTCTGCTCGGCCCGGCCGCCGGTACCTGGCACCGCTTCACCGAGGCCGGGCGCAACAGCGGCCTCGTCGCCGGCAGCCGTGCCGGGATCGCCTTGGCCGAGGACGACCTCACCCGGATCCGCTTCCCGGTCGGCCCGGCCGCGGCCGCGGCCGGGATCCGTCCCGGCGACGACATCATCGCGATCGACACCATCCCCGTTTCGCCGTCCGTGACCCTGCCGGGCTCGCCGCGAAGCCCGGCCGGGACCGAGACCGACCAGCTTCTGTTCGGAGACCTTCTGAACGGGACCGAGGACCGCGACATGGCGCTTACGCTGCGCGGACCGGACGGCCGCGAGCGGGAGGTCGCGCTTCGCACCGGCGAGACTCATATCGAGACGGGCGCGCGCGCGCTCGGCCTGCCCCCTCGGCTCTTGAGCTTCATCGATCTGCTCCACCTGCTGACCTATCCCTTTCTCCTCGTCTCCGCCTGGCTCCTCTTCCGACGCAAGCGCGAGGACGTGGTCAGCTCGGTGGTCTCGCTCGCCATCCTCCTCACCATGGCGACCGAGCAGCCGTCGGCGACCTTCCTCGTCCGTTTCCTCGGAGTGCCGCAGGGGGTCCATCAGGCCCTCTACGATCTCGCCAATATCTGCCTGATCGGCGGCATCCTGCTCTTCCCGCACGGCCGTCTCTCGCCTCGGCTCACCCTCGCGGTGCTTGCGGCCCTGCCCCTGCTCCTGTTCCTCGAGGGCGCCTTCTATCGACCGATGCTGATCGCCTTGATGTCGGCGGCCGTCCTGCTTTTCCTGTGGCGGCTGAGAAGCGCATCCGGCGACGAGCGCCAGCAGCTCAAATGGGCGGTATTCGGCTTTTCCGGCTATGCCTTCTTCCTCGGGGTCGCGATCACCGCCGACATTCTCAAGGCCGGGGCGCCGAGCCTCGCCCAGCAGCTTTCGCTCGAGGTGACCGCGGGTTTCGCCTTCGGACTGGCCTTCCTGCTGCTTCAGGCGGGGCTGCTCGTCGCCCTGCTCCGCTACCGCCTCTACGACGCCGAGGTGGCGATCAGCCGATCGGCCTCCTTCGCCCTGATCGCGCTCATCCTCGCCGGAATCTTCGCGGCGACGATGGAAGGGGTGAAGGAAGTGATCCTTCGCTTCTTCGGCCGCGACGCGGGATCGATCGCCCCGATCGTCGGCGCCGCTTTGTCGACCGTGATGATCAACCCGATCTACGAGCGGGTCCAGGGCTGGGCCGAGCGGCGCTTTCATCGCAAGCTCGCCGAGATGCGCCGCGACCTGCCCGATTGCCTTCGCGACCTTCGCCACTTCGCGACGCTCGCCGAGCTGGTTGACGAGATATTGGAGCGGATCTCGGCCGGGGTGCGCTCCGCCCGGCTTGCGCTCGTCCTCGACGGCAAGGTGGCTGGAAGCCGAGGCACCGGCGCCTCCGACGTGGAGGTTTGGCTGGAGAGGACCGCGCTCGACCCCGCCTGCTCGTCGGGCGTGGAGACCGGCGACTCCTTCTTCCCGCTTCGCCGTCCGCTCAGCCTCGCCGACGGCACTTGCCTGGGCTGGATCCTGCTCGGCCCTCATCCCGACCGTTCGAGGCTGAGCACGGCGGAGCTCGACGCGCTCGACGAGCTCGCCGGACCGGTGGCTCGGGCCGTCCGGGTGGTCCTCGCGCGCCAGGCCCGCGAGCGCGCACTGGCCGGGACGCTGGAGCGGCAGCAACGGCAGATCGACGCCTTGGCGGCGCGGCTGTCGATTGACCCTGCCGGATCGGCGGCCTAGCTTTTCTCCGCCCCCCGGCCCTGGTGGGGATTGGGCGGTCCGTGACAATTGAAACATACAGGCGCACGCGCCGGCATGAACCGGCAACAGGCCTGGGTTAGCCGCTTTCGACCTGTTGGAACGAAAAAGGTGCGACATGGGAAAATGCATGTTCAAGGCGTTGATCGGGACTGTGGCGGCGGCCGTTCTCGCGGCGCCCGCCGCCCTGATGGCCACTCCCTTGGTCGTGCGCTCGGCCGGGCCCTCGGCCAAATCCTACCCGCCCGGCCGCGCCGTCGGCGAGAACATGCCGGTGGTCCTCAAGGCCGGCGACGTGGTGACGGTGCTCGCCCCGTCCGGCGCCCGCACCCTGCGCGGGCCCGGCACGTTCAAGGTGGCGGGCGGAGGCACCGCCCCGGCGTTCAACGCACGCTCCCGGTTCAGCGCGATGCGCGGCCCCGAAGTGCCGCCGTCGCCGGGCCTGTGGGACGTCGACGTCTCGAAGAGCGGCAATTTCTGCCTCGCCGGATCGGACCGGATCGTCCTTTGGCGGCCCGCCGCCGAAGCGGAGGCGACCCTCCAGGTCCTTCCTTCCGCCGGGGCCGGCCACCCGGTCGCCTGGCCGGCGGGGCGGCGGGTTCAGCTCTGGCCGAAGCAATTGCCGATCGCCGACGGCGCCGAATATTCGCTGAAATGGGATAAAGGAGAGCCGACCAGGCTCCGGTTCAAGACCTTGGCCGCGGCCGGCGACGATCCCACGATCCTGGCGAAGGCCCTGATCGACAATGGCTGCCAAGCCCAGCTCGACCTGCTTTTGACGGCCGCGCCGCACGAGTGACCCGGGCGGCGGCGGCGCTGAATCGCGGACCGTTGGTGTGTTGCAAGGCTAATACTCTCATGTTAGGTCTGGGGGATGACCGATGAGATCGAGATCGCGCCCGCAATGACCCGTGAGATCGCCGTCCGCGAGGAACGAGGCGGATCGCCCGTCGCTTCGGCGGAGGCACCGTTCCCGGCGACCTCGCCGGCGCTCGAGCGGCTCCATGCGCTGGTTCGGCGCGGCTACAAAGCGGAGCTCGGCGCCCCCGGCAACCCGGACCGGGTGACGCTTCGCCACCTCGGCCTCGCTCCCGATCTCGTCCTTCACGCGAGCGGCGACCTCGAGGGCCTCGATGCGCGCCGGCCCCGCTACAAGCGGAATATCGACCCGCCGGCCCGGATCGGCGGAAGCTCCGACGCCGATCATCTGCGCTTCATGCGCTTCCTCGACACCGTGCCGCCGATCACCTTCTGGCACCGCAATCGCCCGTGGCGGAAAAAATATCTCTATCTTCCAGCGGTCCTCGTCATTGTCTGGCTGGCCTGCATTGCGCTGACGGTCATGATCTTCGGCCACTGACGGATAGGCGGTATCCAGGGCTCCTGATCTGAATCAAGGACGCCGCGTCGGCATCTGTTACTCTTCTTCGATGCCCCATTATTTCTTCCACCTCTATAACGACATCGTCACGATGGATGAGGAAGGCGTCGACCTTCCCGACCTCGAGGCCGCGCACGCCAACGGCATAAGGGAAGCGCGGGAGATGATGCTTGAGACGGTGGCGCAGGGCCGAATCAACTTCTCCCATCGCATCGACGTCGCGGACGAGCTCGGCGCCGTCATCGACTCGGTTCTGTTCGCCGATGCGGTCAGGATAGAAGGCTAGGCTTCCCCCTCGAAGCGGCCCTTCGGATCGCGATCGCGTTCATATCGTCGCTCGAGCGGAAATGGCGGCAACCAGGATTCGCGTCGTTCGATCCAGCTTTCGTACGTCGGCATCAGCTGGTCCGGGGAATCCAGCGCGCCCAGATTGACCTCGATCTCGTCGCCCGTGCGCCCGAAGACCGACGAGCCGCAGCAGGGGCAGAAATGCCGCCCCGCATAATCTTTGGTCTCGCCCTCGACCGCCACCGCCTCCTGAGGGAAGATCGCGGACGCATGGAAAAGCGCCCCATGATGCTTGCGGCAGTCCAGGCAGTGACAAAGCCCGACTCTATACGGACGCCCGGACGCCACGATCCGCACGTTGCCGCACAGGCAGGAGCCCGTGAACCTATCGGACACGCGGCCCCGTTTCCGGCGCGCTCGTCCCCTCCCCCACCGCCGGGAAGCTCAGATAGGCCAGCCGCCGCATCTCGCGCCGCCCGCGAACGACCGTGTCCAGGATCAGCCCCACCCCGAAGCTCAGGAAGGCGACGACCATCAGCCCGGTGACGAGGATGGCGGTGGGGAAGCGGGGCACGAGGCCGGTCTCGGCGTAAGTGAGGATGAGCGGCAAGGCGAGGACCAGGGCGAGCGCCGCGAGGAAGGCCGCGAAGCCGCCGTAGAAGAGGACCGGGCGCTCGATCCGGAAGAGGTGGAGGATCGTCCGCATGATCCGCCAGCCGTCGCGATAGGTGGAGAGCTTCGACACCGAGCCCTCCGGACGGGCCCCGTAAGCGGTAACGATCTCGGCGACCGGCATCGCCAGCTCGAGCGCGTGGACGCTGATCTCGGTCTCCGTCTCGAAGCCGCGCGACAGGGCCGGGAAGCTCTTCACGAAACGGCGCGAGAAGACCCTGTAGCCGGAGAAGATGTCGGTGAAGCTCCGTCCGAAAAGTCCCGCCAGGATCGACGTGAACAGTCGGTTGCCGAGCCGATGGCCGGGCCGATAGGCCTCCTCCACCTCCGACTTGCGGGCGCCGACCACCATGTCGAGCCGTTCCTCGACGAGCCGGCGGACGAGCTCGGGGGCGGCGGCGGCGTCGTAGGTCATGTCGCCGTCGGCCATGACGTAGACGTCCGCCTCGATGTCGGCGAACATGCGGCGGACCACATGTCCCTTACCCTGCATCCGTTCCTCGCGGACGATGGCGCCGGCGCCCTGCGCGACCTCGCGGGTGCGATCGTGGCTGTTGTTGTCGTAGACGTAGAGCTGCGCCGACGGCAGCGCCGCCTGGAACGCCGCCACCGTCTGGGCGATCGCCGCCTCCTCGTTATAGCAAGGAAGGAGGATCGCGATCCGAAGCTGCGAATGATCCACCGGCACCCGCAACCCCTGTTCCGTTCGGCCTGAGCCTGTCGAAGGCCCTTTTTGAGTTAAGAAAGGCGCTTCGGCAAGCTCGGCGCGAACGGATCAGGCGTCCTTCTTCTTCGCCCTGGGCTTCTTGGCGGGCGCCTCGTCGGCCGGAGCGTCGGCGGCCGGAGCTTCCGGCACGGGCTCGGCCTTCTTGGCCTTGCCCTTCTTCGCGGGCTTGGCCTCCTCGGCGGGCTGGTCCTGCGCGGCGGCCTTGCCTTTCTTCGCGGGCCTGGCCTGAACCTCGGCGACTTCCGCGGGGGCGTCCGACGCCTTGGCCTTCTTCACCGCCGGCTTCTTCTTCGCCTTGGACCCATGGTCGTGGTCGTGGCCGTGGTCGCAATCCGGCCCGTGGACATGGCCGGTGTCGGTCGACTCGATCTCCGCCTGGAGATCCTCGCGGCTCACCGTGCGCTCGCTGACCTCGGCCTTCGCGAACAGGAAGTCGACGACCTTGTCCTCGAACAAAGGCGCCCTCAATTGGGCTGCGGCCATCGGTTCGTTCTTCACGTACTCGACGAACTTCGCCCGATCGTCGGGGCGGTATTGCTGGGCCGCCTGCATGATCAGCTGGTTCATCTCGTTCTCGTTGATCTGGATGTTATTGCGGGTCCCGATCTCGGAGAGGAGAAGGCCGAGCCTCACCCGGCGCTCGGCGATGGCGCGATATTCCCCGCGCTCGCTCTCCATCTCGGCGAGCGCCGCGGCGGGATCGTCCTCCTGGGCCGCCTCCTGCTCGAGCTGCTGCCAGATCTGGCCGAACTCGGCCTCGACCATGGACTCGGGCACCTCGAAATCATGAGTCTCGGCGAGCTGGTCGAGAAGCCGGCGCTTCATGTGGGTCCGGGTAAGGCCGCCCAGCTCCTGCTCGACCTGGCCCTTCATCAGCTCGCGCAGCTGGTCGATGCCCTCGAGGCCCATCGACTGGGCGAACCCGTCGTCCATCTGGATCTCGCGGGGCTTCCGGACCTCGCCGACGGTGACCTCGAACCTGGCCTCGCGGCCCTTCAGATAGGCGACCGGATATTCCTCGGGGAACGTAACGGTGAGCGTCCGCTGCTCGTTCGCCTTGGCTCCGATGAGCTGGTCCTCGAAGCCGGGGATGAGCCGGCCCGAGCCGAGCTCGACCTGCATCGATTCGCCCTTGCCGCCTTCGAACGGCTCGCCGTCGACGCTGCCTTCGTAATCGATGACGACGAGGTCGCCCATCTGCGCCGCCTCGCTCGCCGGAGCGGGCTCGAAGCTCTTCTGGCCCTCGGCGAGCCGGGCGATCGCCGAGTCGATCTCCTCGGCGCCCGGCTCGACCAGGAGCCGCTCCAGCTTCAGCTCGTCGATCTTGGGCGAAGGCACTTCGGGAAGGGTCTCGATCTCGACCTTGATCACGGCGTCCTGGCCGGGTCCGCCCTCCTCGAGCTCGACCTGCGGGTTCATCGCCGGGCGCAGTTTCTGCTCGGCGATCAGCTGCTGGACGCCTTCCTGGACGGCGCTGTTCAGGGCTTCCTGCTCGATCGCGGCGCCATGCATCTTGCGCACCAGATTGGCGGGCACCTTGCCCGGCCGGAAGCCGGGCATCCGGATCTGCGGGGCGACCTTCTTCAGCTCGCCATCGACCCGGGCGTCGATGTCCTTCTTGGGGATGGTGATCCGGTAGGCGCGCTTGAGGCCCTGGTTCAACGTCTCGACGGTCTGCATGATGCTGTAACTCTACCTTCTCGCGGGAGTGCGGCCTTGGACGGATTTGGCCTGGCGGGACTGGTGCGGGCGAAGGGACTCGAACCCCCACATCTTTCGATACCAGGACCTAAACCTGGCGCGTCTACCAGTTCCGCCACGCCCGCCGGGCCGCCGGTCGCGCGGGGATATAGCAGGCGTGGCGCGGGGGGCAAGGGCGGTGGTGGGGGGCGGCGGGGTGAGTGGGGGTAAGAGCGCAGGAGCTAGCTCCAAGGAATATAGGGTTCCTGTCCAACTCCTCGAGAACCCCCAGTTCCCTTTCGCTCAAGGATGCGCGGGGTTCAAATCCGCACATATTGGCGATGACTTCTCGGAGACTCCATCCGGATCGTCCGCGCTTAAAGGCACCCTGTGTGCGGAAGTGACGGTTTCTCCGTATCCTTTCTACGTTGTGCCTTCGTGCCTTCTCTCCCAAAAAAATCAGTCACGCCGCCGGAAGGAAAAGGGCTGGTGGCCCTGGCCTATGCTTTGCACTCGGTCAAACACCAGGGCCTGCAGATCGGCCGGTTCGGCACCCGATTTTTGAGAGAAGGCACGAAGGCGCGAAGGCACGACGTAGGATGAGGGTCGCCACTTCGCGGAAAGGAAGCCGATTGGCTGGCCGATTCGCGCGATCCAGAGAGAAGGGCGCGGAAATCGCCTTCCGCGCCCTTCCCTTTCGTTCGCCTGCTCAGGCGATGTAGACCAGCTCCGAGTGCAGCAGGTCGAGATCGCCGCGTTCGAACGGCTGGACCAGCGGTCCAAGGTCGCTATCGACGTCGAATGCGCTCCGGCCGATCGCCCGCATGCCATGATCGTCGGCGCCGGGCGGCGCGAAGTAGCTGTCGAGATCCACGTCCAGACTGCGATCGATATTCTCCATCGAGAAGCCGGCGGGGCCGCTCTGGGCCTGGGCACTCCCCACCGTCACGTTGACTCCGCCGTCCGACGCCGCCGAAACGGTGAAGCTCAGACCCGCGCCGTTGGCGATCGACGCGGTGAGCCCGCCGCCCAGGTTGAGCGTCGTCCCCGATACCGAAACGCTGCCGACGCTTCCGTCGGTGACGTGGATGCGGTCGCCCGAAGCGATATCGACCACGGTATCGCCGGCCAGAGTGGCGCCGGTGCCGCGGAAGACGTCCGCGCCGGCCCCGCCGGTCAGCCGGTCCGCCCCGTCGCCGCCGATCAGCAGATCGTTGCCGCCGCCGCCATTGAGCTGGTTAGCGGCCGCGTTGCCGGTCAGCGTGTCGGCGCCGCTGCCGCCGATCGCATTCTCGATTACCGCACCGCGAGCGATCGAGACATTGCCCACCCGGCCGCCGACATTGGAGAAGGTTTCGGAATTGAGATTGATGCTCTGACTCGCGCTGAAGCCCGAATAATCGAGCGTATCCGTGCCGCCATTGTCGTAGACGACATAGCTGGAATTGGGATTGGCGGTAGCGTCATAGACGGCCCGGCCCGAGCTATTGTTGAAGCCGTAGGTCGTATCGCCGGTGCGGGTGCTGGCGACCGCGCCGTAGAGCGAGGTCGTCGCGATTCCGTCGGCGATCATCGGGGTCAAGGTGAATTGCTGGGTGAACCCCTGATTGCCGAAGTACGTATTCTCCGTCTGGCTGAAATACGACATGATCGTCGTCGCCCAGCTGTCGTTGGCGTAACGCGCGTCGGTCGGATAATCGGCGCTGCCGTTATAGTCGCTGCCATGGCCAAGGCCGATGGCGTGACCGATTTCGTGGATGTAGGTCTGGAACGAATAGGTGTTGAGCCCGGTGCCGTAGCTGGTCAGCCACGCGGTCGACACGTTGATATTCGAATAGCTGATCGTCCCGCCGCTGACCGACGAGCTGGCGAAAGCTCCGCTCTGATTGTCATCGAAGCGCAGATTGCCTCCACTGCCGACCTCGCTGAAGATGATGCCGGTCACATCCGTCCACAAAGCGAGCGCGTTGCGGGCGAGATTCTGGCCCGCCGCGGTCAGAGCGGTGATGTTGACGGTCAGGGTGCCGCCCGGATCGACATTGAAGGACCGACTGCTGCCGCCCCAGAAATCGTGGGTCAGCTGGCGCGCGATCTGGTCGTTGGTGAAGATGGGGAGGCCGGTGCCGGGATCGGTGCCGGGCGTACCGCCGCCGCCGCCGCTCGAGGTCAGAGCGACGCTGTAATTGCCGGTGCTTCGGCTATAGGCGCCGACATCGATATAATAAGTGCCGCTGCTGCCGGCCGTGAAGGTGATCGACGAAAAGAGCGTACCGCCGGAATCGTCGTTGGTGGCGAGCTGGCCGCCGCTGGCGTTGCGCAGCGTCAGAGTCGTATCCGCGCTCGTGCCGCCGGTCGTCGCCGCGGCGGTCGAGAAGGTGTAGGTCTTGCCGGCTTCCAGCGTGACCCGGTACCAATCGTGATCGTTACGGACTTCGATGGCGCCGTTGACTCGCCCGCCGACCGACAGGCTGACCGTAGTCCCGCTGCCGCCAGGGACATCGGCGAAGACGGGCTGGGCGTAGAGCGTGTCGCCGGACAAACTGCCGAGCAGACCGGCCTGGCTTTCTTTTACGGCGGCCCGACCCTCAACTAGACTTGAGGAGGCGGCGAAAAACGTTGCATCTAAATATCCATTAATATATCCGTTTCCGGAGTAATCCGTGCCGGAACGCGCTCCATACGAAAATCTTGTCATCCATCTTCTCCCACGGTTACTAGTAATACTACGTATTAATAGTGCGGTGACCGATCGAGGAACTCAGTCGCTCGCAGGAGAGGATGCTAATGACCCGCCGCATAGTCGGCAATCGTGTCCGCCAACATGTCGACAGCCATGGAATCGAGCGGTCGATCCATGACCGAAACGGAAAGTTCCGGATATTTCAATGACTTGGAGTCGCGAGACAGGGTGATGTAGGCGGCCGCGATGCCGGGTCGGCGGAATTTCACTTCGGCCCGTATCCAGTTCGTCTTGCCGTGTATTTCGTTTTTACTCGTCAGGACACGCCGCTTCAAACCCCGTTCGAGGCCATGACGAATGCGCTCGCAGATCGCGATCTCGGCCATCGGCGGCCGCAGCATCGCGGCGCCTTCGATCCGGCAATCGAAAGCAAGCGGCGGCGCTGGGGCGGCGGCAAGGGTCATGGCCAAAATGGCTCCTGGATAATGTAGCATTGCGGGTCGGAAACCTAGATCGGCTAGCTGACCCTGTCATGAACAGGCCCCACTGGCTCTTGAGTGGACAAGCCGCGCAAATCGCGGTGCCGCTCGACTGGCCAATATCGTTGGCCAAGCCAATGTCCGGCGGCCGTTTCTACGTTGTGCCTTCGCGCCTTCTCTCCAAAAGAAGTCGGGCACGTGGCTGAAGGAGAAGGCGATTGAGGCGCCAGTTTCCTGCTTTGCACTCGGTCCGACACCGGCGCGTGCAGATCAGCCGCCTCGGCACCCGATTTTTGAGAGAAGGCACGAAGGCCCTAAGGCACGACGTCGATATGGGTCGCCGCTTCGCGGACGGAAAGCCGATCGGCAGGCTGATTCTTGCGATTCTCGATTTCGGCGACTTCATACCCGATCTGAATCGGAATTTTCGGAGGTGTTTCAACAGGTAAGGCGCTGATAAATAGGGTTTTACTTATTGTTCTGTTTATGTTCTACTATAGGGATGGGCAGGACAGGATCGGGTGGCGCTAACTGGCGTAGGGGGCCGGCGGGGCGGCTGGATGGGTCGGGGACGGGGCCGTTCACCCAGGCCAGGCATGACGTCTTCCTCGCCCATTTCGCCGGTATCTGTCGAGACCGGCAAGGCCCGGCTCGCGGGGCGCTTTCCGGCGGTGGAGGACGAGCTGACCCGGCTGACCTGCGCGGGGTTCGAGGGCGGCGGCTCGCCGGATCGGGCGGATGCGATGGTGTGGGCTTTGAAAGCCCTGTTCGAGAAGCCGAGCGCCGAGCCTCGGATCAGGCGCTTGTAGCGGGCGGCGGAACGATCGCCTCGGTGCGGCTTTGACGGTGGGAAAGCGGAGGCAGGCATGCGCTATCGGCGGCTCGGATCGAGCGACCTTGAAGTTTCGGAAATCTCGCTGGGCTCGTGGCTCACCTTCGGAGTCGGCGTCGAGCGGGAGCAGGCCGCCGCCGTGGTCGATTCCGCCTTCGAGCTCGGGATCAACTTCATCGACACCGCCAACGTCTACGGCCGCGGAGCGGCGGAGACGTTCCTCGGGGAGGTGCTTCAGGGGCGGCCGCGCGATTCCTACATCCTCGCCACCAAGCTTTTCTTCCCGATGACGGAGACGGACCGCGGCCTGTCGCGGGCGCAGGTGGACAAGCAGCTCGACGCCTCGCTGAAGCGGCTCGGGACCGATCATGTCGATCTCTATCAATGCCACCGCTACGACGACGAAACGCCCCTCGAGGAGACGATGGCGGCCCTCAGCCAGGCGGTCCGCTCCGGCAAGGTGCGCTATATCGGCTTCTCGGAATGGCCGGCCGACAAGCTCCGGGCCGCCGTCGAAATGGCGGGCGTGGAGAAGTTCGTCTCCAGCCAGCCGCAATATTCGCTGCTCTGGCGGCAGCCGGAGTCGGAGGTGATCCCGCTCAGCGCCGCCAACGGCATCTCGCAGATCGTCTGGTCGCCGCTCGCTCAGGGCGTGCTCTCCGGCAAGTACCGGCCGGGCAGCCCGCCGCCGCGGGACAGCCGGGCGACCAGCGAGGAGATGGGCGGGTGGATGCAATGGCTGCTTCGGGACGAAACTCTCGCGGCGGTCCAGAAGCTCGGGCCGATCGCCGCCGAAGCCGGGCTCAGCCTCGCCCAATTCGCTCTGGCCTGGGTGCTCAGGGAGCCGAACGTGGCGTCCGCGATCGTCGGCGCCTCCCGGCCGGAGCAGCTGGCGGAAAATGCGGCGGCTTCGGGGGCAAAGGTCGATCCAGCGCTGTTCGAGCGCGCCGAGGCGATTGCGGAGGCGGTTCGGCGGTAATATTCCGCGCGTTGACAGCCGCCGATCCGGGAGGGAAACAGCGCCCATGGCACTGATCCTCCACTACCACCCCTTCTCGTCCTTCTGCCAGAAGGTGCTCGTCGCCCTTTACGAACGCGAAGTCCCCTTCGAAGGCGTCGTCCTGGACTTCTCCGATCCCGAGCAGAAGGCGGCGTTCGAGCGGCTTTGGCCGATGGGCAAGTTCCCGGTGCTTCGCGACGATGCGCTCGGCGTGACGATTCCGGAATCGAGCGCGATCGTCGAATATCTCGACCGGGCCCATCCCGGCCCGCCGCCACTGGTGCCGGCCGATCCGGACCTCGCGCTGAAGGCGCGCTTGTGGGACCGTTTCTTCGACAATTATGTCGAGCTGCCGTTGCAGAAAGTGGTTGGAGATTCCTTCCGGCCCGACGGCGCCAAGGATCCCCACGGGGTGGAGGAAGCCAAGGCCTTGCTGGTGCGGGCCTATGATTTGCTGGAGGACAGTCTCTCCGAGAGTGGAACCTGGATGGCGGGCGAGGCCTTCACGCTCGCCGATTGCGGCGCGGCGCCCGCCCTTTTCTATGCCGCCATGATCCGGCCCCTGTCCGGACGCCCCAAATTGGAAGCTTATTATGCGAGGCTCAGGGCGCGTCCTTCGTTCGCCAGAGCGGTCGGCGAGGCGCGCCCGTTCCGGCCCTTCTTCCCCCTGCCCTGGCTTCAGGGCTGGGACTGAGCCGCTGCCCGGCCGAAGCCGGGCGCGGAATGCCTAGGCCGCCTCGTCCAAACGGTCCCGACGGACCGGATGCTTGGAGACGAACAGGCCGGCGCCGGTGCGCGCCGTCTCGGCCAAAGCCAGGGCCGTGCCGCAGAAGCCGCACTCGGCGGACAGCCGGCCGATATACCAATGGGTACGGCCGCAGCCCGGGCAGCGATTGACCTCGCCGGTATGATACAGGATCTGGAACCCGCGCAGCGCGGGGTCGTGGGGGAAGCTCTTGCCGCCTTCGATACCGATCAACATCGTCTTGTCTTTCCTCGACTCACCGCAGCGACGGCTGCGATGAACCGTTCTTTTCCATCGACCGATTGAACGCAAGATTAATGTGGCGGGAGCGACACAATCGAGACCATTTAGTGGTGCGCTTGTGACACACTTGTCACGTGAGCGCGTCGCCCGGCCCTGTTCCACCGATAGGCCCGGCCCTAAAGCCTCGGATCGACCGGTTCGGACTCCATCGCCAGCACTCCGAACACGCATTGATGCACCCGGGTCAAAGGCGCGTGCCCGATGAAACGGCGCAGCGCCTCCAGCCCGAGCGCGAACTCGCGGATCGCCATCGAGCGCTTGTGGCCCAGCCCGCGACGGCGGAGCCGGACGAGATTCTCCGGCACATCGTAATCCGGACCGTAGATGATCCGCAGATATTCGCGCCCTCGGCACTTGATCGCCGGCTGGTGAAGGCCCTTGGCGCCGCGCGCGATGAACTCGAGCGGCTTGACGACCATGCCCTCTCCGCCGGCCTCCGTCAGCTTTTCCCACCAGGCTGTCGCTTCCGCGACGTCGGAGTCGCTGCGCAGGTCGAGCTTGCGATGGACGGTCGCAAGGATCAGCGCTGGGTCCGCCCCAGCGATCCGGTGCGCGCGCGCCATATGCCAGAGATGATCCTTGTCGGCATGGACGGCCCCCTCGCTGGCGAGCAGATGGAACGGCGCGAAGCGAACGTCCTCGAGGCCGGCGAACGGCGCGACGTAGCGATTATAGGAATCGCGGAAGCGCAGGGCGTTGGCGAGGCGGACTCCGGAGCGGTTCGCCAGATCGTCGACGCCGACGCCGCGGGCGCGTGCCTCGGACAGGGCGCCGTCGAGCGCCGTCAGGCCGGCGACCGCGGCAGCGCCGACGGGCGCATATTGCCGGTCGACCAGGGCCTGCGCCTTGAAACTCCAAGGCATGATCTCGGCGTCCCACAGAACCCAGCCGGTGGCCAGCTCCTCCCACAAGCCCGATTCCGCCATGGCCAGATCGATCCGATGGAGGAACGCGGCCTCGAGCGCCGGGTCGGCGAAGAAACGGCGACCGGTGCGGCTCATCACGGCTCCGCGCTCTCCACTGGCGATCCCGAACCTTTTCTCGGCCACTTCCAGAGTCCGGGCGAGGACCACCAGCGCCCGCGAGCCCATATGCTTTTCCTCGACGACGACCTGGTCGACGCCACGGGAGCGATAATGAGCGAAGGCTTCCTCCGGCCGCTCCAACCAGCCGTCCCGGGCGCTCGTCTCGGAGGGCGACATGGTCGGAGGCAGATGGATCAGCCAGCGCGGGTCGACCGCCCATCGGGTCATCACCTCCAGCGCCGCCGCTCCATTCTCCTCGCGGATCGTGACGAAGCCATGGTCGCTCGTCTCGATTACCTGCTTGCCGAGCACGTCGGCGAGATCGAGCTGGAAGCCGTGGCTGTCTCCCGAAGCCGGCGGAGCGACGAGCGGGCGAATAGGCTCGTAATAGGTGCGGGCGGCGGGGACCGAGGCAAGCTCCATCTCCGGCCAGCGCAGGGCCGTCAGCTTGCCGCCGAAGCAGCAGCCGGTGTCGATGCAGATCGTCCCGTTGACCCAGCTCGCCTCCGGCACGGGCGTGTGGCCGTAGACGACCTTGGCCCTGCCCTTGTAGTCGGCCGCCCAATCGTAGCGGACGGGAAGGCCGAACTCGTCGATCTCGCCGTTCGTCTCACCGTACATGGCGAAGGCGCGCACCGCGCTCGAGGCGCGGCCCTGCATCTCCTCCTTGAGCCCGGCGTGGGCGACGACGAGGGCGCCCCCGTCCAGCACGTAATGGCTGACCAGGCCGTCGAGCCACTGCCGCATGTCGCGCGCGAATTCGGGGGGCTCCTCGCCGAGCTGCTCGATCGTCTCGGCGAGGCCGTGGGTCGGCTTGACGTTACGGCCGGAAAGATGGCGCTTGAGCTTTTCGTCATGGTTGCCGACGACGGCCAGCGCCGTTCCGCTCTCGACCATGTGGCGGGCGATCCGGAGCACGTCCGGGGAGCGCGGGCCGCGGTCGACCAGATCGCCCACGAAGATCGCCCGGCGGCCCTCGGGCGGAGTGACCTGGACGGCCTTGCCGTCCCAGGCGACGCAATAGCCGAGCTCGCCGAGAAGCCGCTCCAGCTCGTCGGCGCAGCCATGGACGTCGCCGATGATGTCGAAGGGTCCGCTCTCGTCCTTCTTGTCGACCCACAGCCTGGTCCGCCGGATGGCGACGGAATCGACATCCTCGACCGTCTTCAGGACATGGACGTAGCGCAGCCCCTCGCGCTGAAGACCGCGCATCGAGCGGCGAAGCGACATCATCTGGCGGCGCACCGGCCCTTCCCCGAACTGCCGGTCGGGCCGGAGCGCGTTGCGTTCGACCGCCAGCTTTTCAGGAAGGTCGAAGACGATGGCGATGGCGAGCGCGTGCCACTTTCGAGCGAGGGCAAGAAGGCCCTTGCGCGATTCAGGCTGGACGTTGGTCGCGTCGACGACGGTGAAGCGGCGGTTCTTCAGCCTCTTCTCGATCACCGCACGAACGATGTCGAACGCGTCGGCGCTCGCCGACTGGTCGTTCTCGTCGTCGGCGACCCAGCCGCGGGCGCGGTCCGACGAGATCACCTCGGTCGGGAGGAAATGCTTTTCGGCAAAGCTCGACTTGCCGGTGCCGGAGGCCCCGATCAGGAGCACCAGGGCGTAATCGGGGATCTCGATCAGCACCGGGTGAATATCCCCATCTGGGTCGGCGGACCGTGAGACGGATCGTCGAGGCCGATGCCCTCGAAGCGGACCTCGTAGCCATGAGCGCCCGCGACGCTCTGCGCCCAGTGCCGGAACTCGTCGCGGGTCCATTCGAACCGATGATCGCCATGGCGCATTGCGCCCTCGGCCATGGTCTCGAACAGGGCGTTATACTCGCGATTGGGGGTCGTGATCACCACCGCCCCGGGGCGGGCATGACCGAACAGGGCCTGTTCGAACGCGGGCAGGCGCTCCGCCTCGATATGCTCGATCACCTCGACGACGGCGGCGGCGTCGAAGCCCTTCAGGCGCTCGTCCCGATAGACGATCGAGCCCTGGAGGAGCTCGATGCGCTTGCGTTGGAGATCGGGCATGCGTTCGAGTCGAAGCCGGTCGCCGGCCGCGGCCAGCACTTTCGGGGCCACTTCGACCCCGACGATCCGGGTGAAGGCGCGCTCCTTGAGCAGGGCGCGGAGCAGCCTGCCCTCGCCGCAGCCGAGATCGAGCACGGAACTTGCGCCGAGAGCCTTCAGTGTCTCCACCACCCGCGCCATGCGCTGGTCGTTGAGCCGGATCGGCTTCTCGATCGCCTCCTCGGCCCCGTCGCGCGCAATCGCCGCCTCGGCCTCTTCGGGCACGACCGCCTCGTCGAGCCCGGCCATGGCGGAGGTCATCAGCGAGCGGTATCCGCCGAGATAGCGCCTGACGATCAGCTCGCGCTCCGGATGCCGGTCGAGCCAGCCCTCCCCCTTGCGAAGCAGCTTCTGCACCTCGTCTTCGCCGACATAATAATGCTTCGAATTGTCGAGCACTGGGATGAGGACGAAAAGATGGGTGAGGAGGTCCGCGACTCGGACCCGCGCATTCAAGGTCAGAGCGACGTAAGGACTGTCGCCCCATTCGGCATAGGCCGGGTCGAGGGCGACCGGCGAGGCCTGGACGGCATAGCCGAGCGGCTCGAACAGCCGCTCGACCAGCCCCGTCCCGCCGCGGGCCGGAAGCGGCGTGATCTTCGCCTCCAGCGGGATCGGGAGGTCGGCAAGCGCCTGGCGAAGCTTCGAGCGTCCGCCCATGGCGGTGCCGAGCGAGCGGCCGATCGCGACCGACAGGAGCGACGAGGCGGCGTAGGGGCGGTCGCTGACATATTGCTCCTCGATGGCCGGGCTGCGGCCCCGGCCGCGGACCAACTCGACCGGATCGACCTCGAGGGTAAGCGCCGCCGTGCACCTGTCCTCGCCCGCTTCGGGAAAGAAAAGCGTCGCCCGGCCGAACGGCAGCTCGGTCTCGTGGACATTGTCCGGATTCTTCATCAGCAGGAAGCCGAGGTCGGTCGCCGGCCGATGCGTGGTGGTGAGGGTGAGAAGCATGAGGCGGACGCTATGGCGGGTCGCGGCGCCCCGGGGCAAGGGCGGCGGTTGACTTGCCCGTCATCCCGGCGAAAGCCGGGACCTCGGGCAAAGCGGCCGAGACTTCATACTGAGGTCCCGGCTTTTCGCCGGGACGACGGGAGGTTGGATGATCTATTTCGAGGATCTGGAGATCGGGCGCGAAACCGAGTTCGGACGCTACGAGGTGACTCGCGAGGAGGTTCTGGACTTCGCCCGCAAATACGACCCGCAGCCTTTCCATCTGTCCGACGAGGCCGCGGCCAAGACCCATTTCGGCCGGCTCGCCGCGAGCGGCTGGCACACCTGCGCGATGACGATGGCGGTGATCGCGCGCCGGGTGATGGCCGAGGAGCAGGCCGGGCTTGGCTCCCCCGGGGTCGACGAGCTGCGTTGGCTGAAGCCGGTCTATCCGGGCGACACGCTCATCGTGACAGGCCGGGTCCTTGAAAAGACCCCTTCCCGTTCCAAGCCCGAGATCGGCTCCTTCCGAACGCAGACGGAGGTCGTCAATCAGGACGGAGTCCCGGTGATGCGCTTCACCTCGATCGTCCTGATCCGGCGGCGGCCGGAAGGTCCCGGCGCCTAGAGGAGCCCTGCCCCGTTCGCCCCGAGCCTGTCGAAGGGCTTTCCTTCCTTTAGAGCCGACGAAAAGGAAAGGCTTCGACAAGCTCGGCCCGAACGGCTTTGGCGATTGCTTCTCCGGGGAAACTCAGTTGCGCCTGTCCCGCCGGTTCTCGCGCCTCAGCCCGCGCGCGTCCTGACGGCCTTCGCGCCGGAACTCGCGGCGGTCCTGCCGGCGATCCTGGCGGAACTGGTCGCGGGTGACGGTGCCGCTCTGAAACGCGTCGCGATCCTCCCGGCGCTCGGTTCGGAACTCGGTCCGGTCGCCGCGGCGGTCCTGCCGATAGTCGCGGTAGTTCCGGCGCACCTCGCCCCGGTCCTCGCGCCGGTCGGCCCGGTCCCATCCGTCCCAGCGCTCCCAGCGGCGGTCGTTCCAGTCGCGACCGCCGTAGCGGCTTCGGCGTCCTTCCCAATAGCGGCGGTGATCGTCGTTCCAGCGGTGCGCGCGGCGGTAGCTGTCGTAGACGTAGATCCCATATCCGGGATAATAATAATCGCCATACCAGCCGTACCACGGGTCGTAGCGGTCGTAGCGGGCGCCGCGGCCGTAATAGCCGGCGCTGCCGATTCCTATTGAGAGACCGCCGTAGCCATAGCCGCCGGAGCCATAGCCGCCATAACCGCCGCAAGCGGACAGGCCGAGCCCGGCGGTGAGAAGGACGGCGGCGGTGCGGAAACGAAACAGGGGCATGAGCGACTCTCCCGAAGAACGCTGACGGCCCGAAAATCCGCTTTTGGGCGTGAACCATCGATGAACCGTTAACCCGTTGGAAAGGCGTATGTTCCGGGCGGGGCGCAAGGTCGATCGGGAGTGACCGCCGAAATCAGTCCCCCTCGAACTCCACGAGGCTGTGCACCTTCATCCCCGCTTCGCGAAGCTGGGCACCGCCGCCAAGCTCGGGCAGGTCGATGATGAAGACCGCCTCGGTCACTTCCGCTCCGGCGCGGCGAAGCAGCCGGGCGGCGGCGAGGGCGGTGCCGCCGGTGGCGAGAAGGTCGTCGGCGAGGAGGACCCGCCTTCCGGGCGCACAGGCGTCGACGTGGATGGCGAGCCGGTCGGTGCCATATTCCAGAGCATAATCCTCGGCGATCGTGGCGCCGGGCAGCTTGCCGTCCTTGCGCACCAGCAGGAGACCGGCGCCGAGCCGCTGGGCGAGCGCGGCCGCGACGACGAAGCCGCGGGCCTCGATCCCGGCGACCAGGTCCGGTGGCCCGGTCACCAGCGCCGCGAGCCGCTCGATCGACGCCGCGAAGCCGTTCGAGTCGAGCAGCAAGGTGGTGACGTCGCGGAACTGAATGCCCGGCTTCGGAAAGTCCGGGATGGTCCGGATCAGCGCCTTGAGGTCGGAATTGTCGCTTGCGGCGCCGGTGGGGTCAGTCACTTTTCCGCACTCCCTGCCAGGACGGTCGCTGCCGTGCGGAAAAGGGACTGTCCCCTTTTTGCCCTACCCCGCAATCCCCGCATCGCTTTTGGCCTCGTCCCGCTTGGCCATGTTCTCAGGGTCGAGCGGTCCGGTCTGCCGCACCCGGCGGCTGGCGCCGCCGTGCCAGATGTTCTGATACGCCAGGTAAGCCAGGATGGTGGCGAAGAGCAGGAAGATCAGCACGGCCCAGCCGGCGGCCTTGCGGTTCTCGAGCTTGGGCTCGGCCGTCCAGGCGAGGAAGGCGCTGACGTCCTTCGACATCTGGTCGAGGCTGGAGGCGGTGCCGTCGGCATAGGTGACCTGGCCGTCGCGAAGAGGCGGCGGCATGGCGATGTTGAGGTTGGCGAACCAGGGATTGAAATGCAGGCCTTCGCCCGGCTGCACGTCGGCCGGAAGCGGCTTGCCATGGTCGTTCTTGTACGTCTTCGGATCGCGATAGCCGGTCAGAAGCGAGGCGATATAGGCCGGACCGCCGTGGCGCGCCTTGGTGATCAGCGACAGGTCCGGCGGAAGCGCGTTGTTGTTGGCGGCGCGCGCCGCGACCTCGTTCGGATAGGGATCGGGGAATTTGTCGGCCGGGAGCGCCTTGCGGGTGCTCGCCTCGCCCGTCTTCGGATCGACCGCGGGAACCTCGATCTGCCATTGGCCGGCGATCGCCTTGATCTCCTCCTCGCCGTAACCGAGATCCTCGAGGTTGCGGAAGGCGACGTAGCTCAGGCCGTGGCAGGCGGCGCAGACCTCCTTGTAGACCTGGAAGCCGCGCTGCAGCTGCGGCCGGTCGTATTTGCCGAAAGGCCCGTCGAACGAGAAAGCGATGTCCCGCTGCTCCAGGTGGAAAGCGTGCTCCACGCTCTCCTCATGCTCTTCGGTGACGTAGGCGTAGACGCCCCAGCCGAGCGATATGCCGGTGACCAGGACGAAACCGAGGCCGATGAGGATGCCGAGCAGGCGGACCATGTGTCGTCTTTCCCTTATTCAGCCGCGGTGGCCGGCCGGACGCCGGAGAGGTCCACGGGCGCCGCCTCGCGCTCTTCCCCGTGAAGCACGCTTTCCGAGATGGAATTGGGCAGCGGCAGAGTCTTCTCGGTCCAGCTCAAGATCGGAAGAATGATCAAGAAATGGGCAAAGTAATAGATCGTGGCGACCTGGCTGATCATCACGTACGGCTCTTCCGCCGGAAGGCCGCCGCACCAGCCCAGGACCAGGATGTCGAGGACCAGGATCCAGAAGAACTGCTTGAAACGCGGCCGGTAATTGCCCGAGCGCACCGGCGAGGGATCGAGCCAGGGCAGGAAGAAGAGCAGGACGATCGCCCCGAACATGGCGAGCACGCCCCACAATTTGGCGCCCAGGATGAAGTCCACCGTGAAGGCTCGAAGGATCGCGTAGAAGGGCCAGAAATACCATTCCGGAACGATGTGCGAGGGCGTCGAGAGCGGGTTGGCCGGGATGTAATTGTCGGCATGGCCCAGATAATTGGGCGCGAAGAAGGTGACCGCGGCCAGCAGGATGAGGAAGACGCCGAGGCCGAAGCCGTCCTTGGCCGTGTAGAAGGGATGGAAGGGCAAGGTGTCCTGCGGCCCCTTCACGTCGACCCCGGTCGGGTTGCTGGAGCCCGGGATGTGAAGCGCCCAGATGTGGAGGATGATCACTCCGGCGATCACGAACGGCAGCAGATAATGGAGCGAGAAGAAGCGGTTCAGCGTCGGCTGGTCGGGCGCGTAGCCGCCGAGCAGCCAGCTCTGGACCGGTTCGCCGATGAGCGGGATGGCCCCGAACAGGCCGGTGATCACCTTTGACGCCCAGAAGCTCATCTGTCCCCAGGGCAGGACGTAGCCCATGAAGGCCGTCGCCATCATCAGCAGCAGGATGACGAGCCCGAGCATCCACACCAATTCGCGCGGAGCCTTGTACGAGCCGTAATAGAGGCCTCGGAAGATGTGGATGTAGGTGACGATGAAGAAGAAGGCGGCGCCGTTGGCGTGGAGGTAGCGAAGCAGCCAGCCCTGGTTGACGTCGCGCATGATGTGCTCGACCGAGCGGAAGGCGGCCTGGTCGTAGGGCACGTAATGCATCGCCAGGATGATCCCGGTGACGATCTGGATCATCAGCGCGATCCCGGCGAGGACCCCGAAGTTCCAGAAATAATTGAGGTTGCGCGGCACCGGATAGCCGCCGCCCACCGCCCCGTAGACCAGGCGCGGAAGCGGCAGGCGCTGGTCGAGCCAGCGCATGAAGCCGCTCTTGGGGCGATATTCTTCTGCCCAGGGGAAGCTCATCTTATGCCTCCTCGCCGACGGCGACGACGGTGTCCGACTTGAACACATAAGCCGGCACTTCGAGATTCTTGGGGGCCGGGCCTTTGCGGATCCGGCCGGCGGTGTCGTAATGGGAGCCGTGACAGGGGCAGAAATAACCCCCGTAGGCGCCCTTGTTCTCTCCCTCGGCGGCGCCGAGGGGGACGCAGCCGAGATGGGTGCACACGCCCATGGTGATCAGCCATTGCGGCTTGCCCTCGGCGGTGCGCTCGGCCAGCGACTGCGGATCGCGAAGGTCGCCCGGCATCTTCATCCCGGCCGCGATCTCGGGCGGGGTCAGGTGCCGGATGAAGAGCGGCTGCTTGCGGAAGATGGTCTTGATCGCCTGGCCGGCCTGGATCGCCGACACGTCGACCTCGATCGACGCCAGAGCGAGCACGTCGGCCGACGGGTTCATCTGGTTGACCAGGGGATAGAGCGTGACCGCCGCACCGACCCCGGCGACGCTCACCGCCGCGATGTTGATGAAGTCGCGCCGCCTGAGCGCCGCATCGGACACGCCGTCCGGACCCCCGCCCAGCGTCCCGTCGCTATGTTCAACCGTCGCCATAATGTCCTTTAGCGCTTCGAACAGGAATGCCCGGGGAAGAAGAGCCCGCGCAGCGCCGCGCCCGAGGAGGCAGGAAAGCCTCCCCTGAGCGGCTTGGCGCGCCTGATAGACGGGTGGGCGAGGGTTTGCCAACCGTCTTTTCATTCCTATCCGGGCGGGCTCGGGCAGGATAAAGGAACGCGATGCGCTTCGCTCCCCTCAGGCTCGGCCGTCCCGCCCTGCTCTTCGGTCTCGCGGCGGCCATGGTCGGCGCTTCTGCGTCCGGAGCTGGAAAGGTCCCGCTCCGGGAAATCAACTCGCTGGCCCGGGAAATGTCGCCGCGGATCTCGCAATGCCTGATCCGCCGCGAGCCGGCTTTGATCGATCGCTGGCTTCGAACTCTTCCAGGATCGACGGAGGAGGAACGGCTCTTCCGCGCCGCGGAGCCGCGGTTTTCGCCCTGCTTCGGACTGCCCTTCGGAGGCAACGGAGCAATCTGGCTACCCAGATACGACAAAGCCGGAATGCGCGCCGCGCTCGTCCGGGCCCTGCTCCAGGCGAGGCGCCGCGATCTGCCCGCCGCCGCCCCTCCCGGCGCGGGTTCGGCCTGGTATTCCTCGCCGCAAGCTCCGGCGCGCACCGCCGAGGACGCCGCGGCGATCGTGGCCGCCGACCTCGGCGCCTGCCTCGCCTCGAGGCATTGGGGGAACGTCGTGGCGATCGTCCGGGCGGTCGATCCCGTCGCCGAGAATAGCATCGCCTGGGGATATAGGGATTCGAGAGCCGCCCGCGATCGGGAAGCGGCGACGGTGGATTCGGAGCTGTCCAAGGTGATTCCCTCGCTCTCCGCCTGCGTCCCGGCGGGCGCCAAGGTGAGGGTCAACCGCCTTCGCCTGCGCCGGCTCCTCGAGGAGGCGGCGTTCCAGATGGCAAAGGGAGACCGGGACAGTTACGAATTTCCCCTTCACCGATAGGCCGCACTAGGCCGGCTGCGAAATTCGTAACTGTCGCCATTTTCCTCGGCGAATACCTCTTTTATTCTACTAATTTCTTCTATACAGAGAAAAAGTAGCAGGAGGAAATTCAATGGGTCGATCCATTAGCGTATCCACGGACGTATATGCAGCAATCTGGGCGGCGCGCGAGCGGGGCGAGGATACGGAAGACGCTATTTTAGCGCGCATACTCAGTTGCAAAGTTGAGGAGACGCAACATCAGCCAGTCCGCCAAGAAGGAGACGGATTTCTCGATGCAAGAAATGGCGTCCATTTTCCTGAGGAGTTTGAGATATTCCGAAGATATCGAGGTAAGCCATATTCGGCGGTCGCAAGCCGCGGGATTTGGATTCGAAAGGACAACCAAACCGGCTACAGGTCGCTGAACCAGCTGAACGCGTCGATTACGGCCGGTAACGAAAATGTCTGGAACGGCAACTGGAAGTACCGGGCATCCGATGGGACCGTTCAGTCCATCAGTCGGTTGCGCAGTTAGCAAACGTTCGCAGCGCTGGGTCTTGTCGCGACGGAATGGCCTTCGCCGGCCGGAGCCCTGTTCAGCCGCGCCCATTGCTCTTGGCATTCCATCCGTCGATCGCATTCGGGAGGTCCTTGAGAGTCGTAACGATGCGGTCGGCATAGCCGGGAGCGGCGTCCCTGAGCAGAGCTGAGAACCTTCGGTCGCCCCGCCATAAATCTACATGAGGCAAATAAAGGGCGTGAATAAGATCGCCACCAAAGCTTCGCTCGATTTTCGCTTCAGCCCCCGTCAATCCCAAGATCTGTCCTAAATAGGCGGGTAGAATGGCACTCACGACCCTGCACGCCTCTATTTCAGACGGTAGCATAGGGTCGCTTAGCGCTGCATCCTGAACCACTGAATTTAAACCGAATTCCCCTGTGTCCGAGAGTCCTAGACGCAGGGTAGCCTCAGCGAAGGCTCGGGCAGCTTGTGGAAGCATTGCCTTAAGCTGAGTTTTAGCAGAATCGAGATGTATGAACGGTTGGAGGTTCTCGCGCATTTGAATAAAGCGCGCATGAAACCCCGCGCCTGTCCCGCTGATCCATTTGGGCAGAGAACGGTCGGTTTCGACCTTTTCAAAATACGTTTCAACAAATTTAACTGGTTCAGCAATTGCGGAGAACAGTCGTCGACTGGCTTCTTCGGATTTTATCTTTCCACGGAGCAAAGCTACGATTGATCCGCTGATGACCTCAACAGGAAGCCCGTACTCGGCCGCCATCTCCGGTGCCGCCTCCCTCGCTACCTTATGAAAATCGAGCCTCCGAGCGTGCTTCGCGGTACCCCTCCTTAGTTTACGGGAAAGCTGCAGCCCTCCAAGCTCTTCCTCCAGCGCGGCTTTCATCTTAGCGGGGAACTCATCGAACGCATCGGCGACGTTGGGATACCAATAGCGGTCGGCAGACAAGACGGCAGTATCCTGGGATGCCGGGAGGATGCCCCGTCGCTTCATGGCATCGGCGATCTCAGCTGCGACAAGCCTAGATGGATACGCAAGGGCCCATCCCCCGCAAAGACGTTCAACGGCCTCCGCCTTCTTGATGGTGGTGTCGCGAAAGGCAGCGTCATATTGCAACAACTCGCCGAGAACTGGCATAGACACAGCAAAAATTGCGTCCCCCGCTTGCTGTCGTGACAAAAGCGCGACGAACAGGGCCTCGGTCGCTGCGTCGGACTTTCCGCGCAATACATCTCCAAAGCGAGAATAATCCTGTGTGTCGAGATAGATAACCGGCGGGGATGTCATTGGAAGGCTCTGGTGAATCGACTCATTGGAGCCCTACTCATCTAAACAAGCATGCCGACCGGCACCACCATTGGCCGTGCTTGGGCGCAGACAGTGAACATGTGTCTATCCCACCTTCCAAGTCCGCTGGCTCCTGCGCCAGATACACCTCCACCATGCTGCGCATGGTCCCCCTCCCCGAGCAAGCTCGGGGAGGATAAGCAGCTTCATGCGCCTCGCCCTCCATCAGCCCGACCAGGCCGGCAACGTCGGCACCATCCTCCGCCTCGCCGCCTGCCTCGGCGTGGCCGTCGACATCGTCGAGCCCTGCGGCTTCCCCTTTTCCGACCGCGCGCTGAAGCGGGCGGGAATGGATTATGCGGAGAGGACGGCGGTGACGCGGCATTCGGGATGGGAGGCGTTCGAGGCGGTGCTGGCCGGGCGGCTCGTGCTGTTCACGACCGCCGGCGACGCCCTTCCCCTCTCCCAAATGCGCTTCGAGACGGGCGACACTCTGCTCTTCGGCTCCGAAAGCCGAGGGGCGCCGGAGGCGGTGCATGCCCGGGCCGACCTCAGGGTGAGGATCCCGCAGGTGGCGGGCACCCGCTCGCTCAACCTCGCCGTGGCGGCGGGGATCGGCCTCGCCGAGGCGATCCGGCAGACGGGGCTCTGGGCGGGGCTGGAATCGCCGGGATAGTTATCCTTCCCTGCTGCGAAACGGCAGACCCAATTCTCTTGCTACGTCGTGCCTTTGCGCCTTCGTGCCTTCTCTCACAAAGATAGCCAGGCGCCGTTCGAGGGAACGCGCTCGATGCGCCGCCTTCATTTACGGGGACACAATACCTATTGGCCGCCCCGAATTACGGGGACACAATACCTATTGGCCGCCCTGAATTAGGTATTGTGTCCCCGTAATTCCGGCTCTGCTTCTGGATTGTGCCTTCGTGCCCTTCTCCATTTACGGGGACACAATACCTATTAGCCGCCCCAAATTACGGGGACACAATACCTATTGGCCGCCCTGAATTAGGTATTGCGTCCCCGTAATTCCGGCTCTGCTTCTGGATTGTGCCTTCGTGCCCTTCTCTCAAAAATAGCCAGGCACGTCGCCTGAATGAGAGGCTCTGGATGGATCGGTGCCGGCGTGCACTTTGCACTCGGCCGGGCCTCGTCGCCTGCCGGTCCGCCGCCGCGGTTGCCGGTTCAAGGGAAGGCACAAAGGCGCGAAGGCACAACGCAGTAAGGGAATTCCGCTTCGCGTGGTGGGGCAAGGGCGGAATATTCCTGCTCACGCGCCGACAGATCCCATTTACGGGGACACAATACCTATTAGCCGTCTCCCCATCTACGGGGACACAATACCTATTAGCCGTCTCGAATTAGGTATTGTGTCCCCGTAATTCGGGGCGCGTGAGCCGATTGGCCGCTGGAGCGTTGCAGCGGGATGAGCGACGAGATCGGCGATCTGCGCCTTCGCATGGAGCAAGCGGCGGCGGCGATGGACTTCGAGGAGGCGAGGCGCCTTCGCGATCAGATCGCGCTGATTCGCGGCGGGGCGAGCCGCCAGGAGGCGGAGAGCGCGGACTCGTCCGGACTGACTCGCCAGCGGCCGGGAGCGATGGGGCTCGGCACCAGCCAGCAGCGGGTCAAGCCTCCCGATGGCTGGGCTCCACCCCCGAAGCCCGACCCGATGACCCGCGGGCGCTCACGGCGCCGGTCCCGATGACGGGGACACAATACCTATTGGCCGCCCCGAATTAGGTATTGTGTCCCTGTAATTCCTGTCGAAGGCCGCCGGCGTGAAGCGGCTTGCCCCATTTACGGGGACACAATACCTATTAGCCTCCTCGAATTAGGTATTGTGTCCCCGTAATTCCGAAGCCCGACTCGATGACCCGCGGGCGCTCACGCCGCCGGTGCCATTTACGGGGACAATACCTATTAGCCGCCTCGAATTAGGTATTGTGTCCCCGTAATTCCGGGGCTCCTCGATCCGTCCTCCCCGCCCTACCCGCCATCCTCCGTCTCCGGAGGCAATTTACGCCGCGGCACTCCGAGCGCATCCATTCTCTTGCCGAGCAACCTGATCGCCTGGTCGAACGTCCACGCCTGTCGACGGCCGCCGGGCGTGAAGCGGCTTTCGGGGCGTCGGGGCTTGCGGTCGAGGCGGTCGAGGAGCTTCATGGTCCGGTCGAACTCGGCGCCCTCCTCGGCGAGGAGCGCCCTGGACGGGGAGTCGCCGGCGGCCTCGACGGCGGCGCGCAGGCGGGCCTTGGCGGCGATCCTGAGGCGCACCGCCTCGACCTCCAGCCGAACATAACAGGATTCGAGCGCCTCCTGGTGCGCCTCGGCGAAGGCCGGATCGTTGCGGCGGTGGTAATCGACGGTCGAGGGCGACACCCCCGCCTCCTTCGCGGCCGCGACCCGGTCGCCGGTCGCGATGAAATGGACGAGGTAAATTTCGCGGCGCTCGGCATCGAAGCGGACGTTGCGGCGGCGGCGGCGTTGAAAGAGGCGGCGGTTGGCGGGAGCGATCCGGACTTCGCCGCGGTCCTCATAGGCTCGGGCCCGACGCTCGGCGGCAGGCGGCAGAGCGAGCGCTGCCTTCCACTCGGCGGCGAAGGCCGGGTCCCGGCGGCGAGCGCCGTAGAAGCCCGTCAGGCTGAAGCCCGCGACCGCCGCCGCATCCTCGCGGCACAGGCCGTCGCGCAGCCCCGTCAGGAATACCCCCTTCGCGTCCGCGCCGATTTGCCGATGCCTGCTGTTCGCCCTCCCGCGCATCCGGAGGATTAGAACATAAGAAGAACATAAGGGAAAGCGCCTTTCGCTCCGAAGTGGAAGAAATGAGCCATCGGCTTGCAAGCCGCGCCGTCCGGGGGCATCGGGCCGCGATGATGGAGCTCGACGACGAACAGCAGCGCGCCCGGACCTGGTTCGAGAGCCTTCGCGACCGGATCTGCGCCGAATTCGAGGCGATCGAGCGAGAGGCCGGAAGCGAATCCGCCTTCGAATATACCCCCTGGCAGCGCCACGACCCGGACGGCGCGCCCGGCGGCGGCGGGGTACGCGGGCTGATGAAGGGCGCCGTATTCGAGAAGGTCGGGGTCAACGTCTCCACCGTCGCCGGCCGCTTCAACGAGGATTTCGCCGCCAGCATCCACGGCGCCGGCGAGGATCCCCGCTTCTTCGCCACCGGGATCAGCCTGGTCGCCCACATGGCCAACCCGCACGTGCCCGCCGTCCACATGAACACCCGCTTCCTCGTCACCACCAAGCGCTGGTTCGGCGGCGGCGCCGACTTGAACCCGCCCCTTCCCTACGAGGAGGACACGGCCGACTTCCACGCCCGGCTCCGCGCCGCCTGCGCCGCCCACGACCAGACCTTCTATTCGCGCTTCTCGAAATGGGCCGAGGAATATTTCTACATTCCCCACCGCGGGGTCCATCGCGGCGTCGGCGGGATCTTCTACGACCACCTCGAAGGGGCGTTCGAGCCGAGCTTCGCCTTCACCCGGGACGTCGGCGAAGCCTTGCTCGACGTCTTTCCAAAGCTGGTCCGCCGGCGAATGGCCATGCCTTTCGACGAAGCCGACAAGGCGCGGCAGCTCGAATGGCGCGGCCGCTATGCCGAGTTCAACCTCATCTACGACCGAGGCACTTCGTTCGGCCTTCGCACCGGCGGCAATGTCGACGCCATATTGATGAGCCTTCCCCCGGTCGCGACCTGGAGTTGAGTCGGGCATGGGACCCAAGCCGCCGCTGCCGCGTTGAGCCCGCGCATAAACGGAGGAAATACATGCGCATCATAATAGCATTGGCCGGCACGGCCCTCGCCCTTTCCGCCTGCGGGAGCGGAGACAGGACGACCGAAGCCAACACCATGGCCACCGACAATCTGGTGATCGAAGACAATCTGATGATGGAACCCGATGCGACGATGAACGGTACGGCGGGCATGGACGCCAATGCGTCCACCAACGCCTCCACCGAGAATATGATGATGAAGGACGCCACCACCAACGATCCCGACACCAACCTCGCCAACGGCCTCTAGGCCCCGGCAGCGAACGGGAGCGTCCGCCGAGCGGCGGGCGCTTCCCCTTCGCGGGCCGGTTTTGAAGGCGAAGCCAGGAGCCGCCATGTCGAAGCTTCAAACCGCGATCGCGGGCGCCTTCGCGCTCCTGCTCCTCGCTTCGTGCGGCAGCAAGGAAGAGGCCGCCGCGGAAAACTCGACCGCCGCCGCCGGGCCCGAGGCGCCGGTGACTTCCACCGAGCCTGCCCAGCCCGCCCAGCCCGTCGACTCGAACGCTTCGGCCGAACCGGTCCCGCCGCCCGACGCGGTGTCGCATCCGGACGGCTTTCTCCCGCCGGCGCCGGCCGAGCCGGCCTCGAATTCGTCCGGTCCAGGCGCTCCACCGGCGGCGACGGAAGACCAATATATCCGCAACGGGCAGTAAGGCCGAGAAGCTCCCGTCATTCCCGCAAAGCGGGAACCCAGCTTTGGCTCCGAACTGGATTGCCGCGCTCGCGGGAAGGACGAAGAAGGTTCGCGGGAACGAAGAAGAACCTGTCCCCCGACCGCAATTGGAGCCCCAACATGACCATCACCATCACCGCGTTCGAATCCTCGCCCGACCAGGGCCGGGGCCTGGCGCGCGACATGCGGGTGCGCTGGGCGTTCGAGGAAGTCGGCCTGCCCTACGACGTCCGCCTGGTCTCGTTCGAGGCGATGAAGGCGCCGGCGCACCTGAGGCTCCATCCGTTCGGCCAGATCCCCACGTTTGAGGAAGGCGATCTCGCCTTGTTCGAATCGGGCGCGATCGTCTTCCACGTCGCCGAGCGGCATCCGGGCCTTCTCCCCGACGATCCTAATGCGCGCGCCCGGGCGATCTCCTGGATGTTCGCGGCGCTCAACACGGTCGAGCCGCCCATCGTCGATCTCGAGGTCGCCGAATATCTGGAGGGCGACAAGCCCTGGTACGAGGCGCGCCTGCCGCTGCTCCACGACCGGGTCCGGACGCGCCTCGACCAGCTCGCCGGCCGGCTCGGCGGGTCCGACTGGCTCGACGGCGGCTTCAGCGCCGCCGACCTGCTGATGGTGACGGTCCTTCGCCGGCTCGAGGGATCGGGCATCCTGAAGGACTATCCGACCCTCACCGCCTACATCGCCCGCGGCGAAGCGCGGCCGCCCTACCGGCGCGCCTTCGAAGCGCAGTTGGCGGTTTTCGTCGCTATATCGGACCAGGCCCTCTAGGAAGGCGAATATGGTCACGACTGCGCTGGATATAATCCCGCCGAACGAAGCCGGCCGAATGGCCGCGGTTCGCCGCTACGAGATTCTCGACACTCCGCCGGACGGCAGTTTCGATCGGGTCACCGCGCTTGCCGCGCGTCGGTTCGGCGTGCCCATATCGATCATCAGCATCGTCGACCATGACCGCATCTGGTTCAAATCTCATCATGGCGTGGACGTTCAGCAGATCGGGCGCGATCCCGGCCTGTGTGCGTCGGCGATCCTTTCTTCCGAAGCCCACGTCCTCGTGGACGCGAGCACCGACGTCCGCTCGCTTACGAACCCGCTCGTCGCGGGCGACTTCGGTCTGAGGTTCTACGCGGGCGTGCCCCTCGAAACCTCCGACGGCTTCAACCTCGGAACGCTCTGCGTGATCGACAAGGAGCCGCGCCCGGTGGATCAGGCGCAGATCGACGATTTGAAGGACCTGGCGTCGTTGGTCGTCGATCAGCTCGAGCTTCGGTTGGCGGCGCGTCTGGCCGTCGCCAAAGCCGAGATGATGGGGCGGGAGATCGACCATCGCGTGATGAACAGTCTCCAGTTCGTGTCGGGCCTGCTGACGATGCAGAGCCGTTCGACGGGCGCCGCCGACGCCTCGGCCCAGCTGCAGGAAGCCGCCACTCGCGTGGCGGCGGTCGCTCGCGTGCATCGCAACTTCTATTCCAGCGACACGGCGGAGGTTTCATGCCTCACCTTTCTGAGCCGCCTGTGCGCCGACCTGTCGGAAATTTGCGGGGTCGAAGTGGAAGTGACGGGCGACGAGGGCAGCGTCCCAACGACGTGGATCCAGCCCATCGGGCTCCTGACCAACGAGCTGGTCACCAATGCGGCGAAGCACGGTGCCGGTAAAGTCGCGGTGAATTACAAGGCCGACGGCGCCGCTCGGGCGCTCTCGGTCTGCGACGAAGGCGAAGGCGTAGCCGAGGACTTCGATCCCGCCGCGTCGAACGGCCTCGGCATGAAAGTCGTCGGCCTTTTGGCGAAGCAGCTCGGCGGGAAGTTGGCCGTGAGCGAAAACCCGGCGGGGAAAGGCGCCTGCTTTCGGGTCGCGTTCGGAAGCTAGAGGATGATCGTGCTCGATTGAATCGCCGTCCGTTTGACCTTCCCGTCATTCCGGCGAAGGCCGGGACCTCTGGGAGGACAAGGTGCCGTTTCCGCCAGGAGGTCCCGGCCTTCGCCGGGATGACGGCGGCGGCGGGGCGACGGCGCTCATGAAGGATTCGAGGTTGCGGTCGTCTCGGAAGCCACGGCTGAAGATCTTCTTCGATGGCGGGTGCCGGCCCAATCCGGGCAGCATCGAGGTGGCCGTGGTTGCTCGCGGTGTGTCTTATTATTTCGAGGACTTGGGATACGGCACGAGCAGCGACGCCGAATGGCTGGCCGTGAGGCTCGCATTGCGGCTCGGGCAATCGCTGGCGGAGCGAGACTTCGACCTGATCGGCGATTGCGCCAATGTCATCGCCCAGGCGAACGGCTCGTCGCGATGCCGCACGCCAGCCGCGGTCGAGCATCGTGCACGATTCCAGGAGTCGGCGTCCTCGAGTCCGCCGAAGCGGCTACGCTGGATCTCTCGAACCCAGAACCTCGCGGGAATTGCGCTTGCGCGCAGGCGTGGCCGCTAGCGCGCGACGCGCCATGTCCCGCTTTCACCGCCTACGGCGTCCGCGGCGAAGCCCGCCCCGCCTGCAAGCGGGCTTTCAAGGCGCAACATGCGGTCTTCGCCGAAAGTAAGGGCATCCGGGAAACGGCCGCGCCGGAATGACGATGACGCAAGGATGACGGGGGCAGGCCGCCATCAGGCTCGCCCGATCAGAAGCGGAGGGCGACGCCGACATAGGCTTCGAAATCCGCAGTCTCGTCGGTCAGCCCGACATTCGCTCCTAAATCAAGCTGCAGGCCGTCGGACACCGCATAAGTAATGGCCCCATCGAAAGAAGCCTGCCTGACCGTTCCCGCCGGGTCGAAGTTCAAATTCGTCCACAATTCGCCAGCGACCGTCAGCCGCGGGGCGACAGGCGCGGACACATTGACCAGGTTCACCAGCGCGAGGTGCCGGCCGTTTCCGTCGGCATCGGCCAGGACGTCGAGCTCCGGGCCGAGGGTCGCCGTCGCCGGGCCGAACAGGGCGAAACTGATCGGAACGGCCACTCCGCCTTCTACTTTGCCGTTACCGAGCCCGCCCGCGGCCGTCGGCAGCTTCACGAAAGGAATTGCGGCGACCTGAATTGGCGCATCCGGTCCGGTGAGCCTGTGCTTGTAGCGCACGGCAACATCCCCGGCCCCCGATATCCGGCGCTGCGGTCCGCCCGGCGTATTTATTTCGGCATGAGGCGTGAATCCGATCTGCAAGTCCGATCTTTCGCTCAGCCCGAGCTTTACGACCGACGCACCGATCGCCAGAAACTCCGTGCGAGCCCCGTCGGTCTCGGTGAGGCTCCAACCGATCGCGCTCGTTTCGACCTGTATCCGGCCGGCAGGCACCGTGCAGACGGCGTTCGCCTTCGCCGGCCGATCGGTGCAGATGGGCGCCTCCTTCGCCTGCGAGGTTCCGACGGCCGATATGGCCAGCCCCAATGCCGCCAGCCTCCTCATATCCGAAGCTGACTTCCGAGCTCCACGACCCGGTTGGTTGGCAGGCGGAAGAATTCCATCGCGCTTTCCGAGTTCTTCATCATCCAGGCGAACAGTCTTTCCCGCCACAGCGCCATACCGGGCTGCTCTTTGGCGGCAATCAGCTTCTGACGGCCAAGGAAGAAGCTCGTGCTCATCATGTCGAACTTGTCGCCGCACGACTCGACGCGCCCGAGGTCGGCGGGCACGTCGACCTCGTCAATGAAGCCGTAGTGGAGGATGACCCGATGGAAGCCGCTGCCGGCGCCATGTATCTCGATCCGGCTCGCCGGCTCGACGTGCGGAACGTCCTCCACCTTCACGTTCAGGATCAGCACGCGCTCATGGAGCACCTGATTATGCTTCAGATTGTGAAGCAGCGCGGAGGGCACGGCGTCGGCCGAGGTCGACAGAAAAACCGCCGTCCCGCGTACCCGATGCACGCTCGCCGCCGACTTGATGAAGATATCGAGCGGAAGCGCGTCCTGCTCGAGCCGTTGCCGCATCAGCCTCCGGCCGGTTGCCCACGTGGTGAGCAAAGTGAAGATCAGCGCGGCCACGACCAGGGGGAACCAGCCGCCGTCGGCGACCTTGGTGATGTTCGAAGCGAAGAATATCCCGTCGACGATCGCGAAAAGGCCGATCGTCAGCGCGGCGACGAGGCGGTTCCATTTCCATACCTGGAAGATCAGCACGGCGAGCATGATCGTGGTGATGATCATCGTGCCGCTGACCGCGATTCCGTAAGCCGACGCAAGGTTCGTCGATTCCCGGAAGCCGAGGACCAGCAGCAGGACCATTGCAAGCAGACCCCAGTTGACCGCCGGAATGTAGATCTGCCCGACGGCCTTCGCGCTCGTATGCTCGGTCCGAAGCCGGGGGAGGAAGCCGAGCTGGATCGCTTGGTGAGTGACCGAAAAGGCGCCCGAGATCACTGCCTGGCTGGCGATGATGGTCGCCGCCGTGGCAATTAAGACCAGCGGCAGCCGAGCCCAATCGGGCGCCATCAGATAGAAGGGGTTCTCGACGGCCGAAGGCGTGCCGAGCAGCAATGCGCCCTGGCCCAGATAGTTCAGGGCCAGGCAGGGATAGACGAGCGTGAGCCAGGAAAAGCCGATGGCCTTGCGCCCGAAATGGCCCATGTCGGCATAGAGCGCCTCGGCCCCGGTCATGGCGAGGAACACCGAGCCCATGGCGAGGAAGGCCAGCTTCGGATCGTGGGCGAAGAACACGGCCGCCCAATGCGGGCTGAGCGCCCCCAGTATCTCGGGATGCTTCAGGATATTCCAGACGCCCAGCGTCGCCAGCGTGGCGAAATAGACGAGGATAACCGGCCCGAATATCGCGCCCACCTTCGCCGTCCCTCGGGACTGGATGAGGAAGAGGCCGATCAGGATGACGATCGCGATCGGGACGACGAGCTTCTGGAGGCTGGCTTGAACGAGCGTAAGGCCCTCAACGGCCGAGAGAACCGAGATTGCGGGCGTGATCATCGCATCGCCGTAGAAGAGGGCGGCCGCCAGGACGCCCAGCACTACCAGGCCGGCCGTCCATCTTTTCTCGCCCAGATTGCGCGAGATCAACGCCAGCAGGGCGAAGGAGCCCCCTTCGCCCTTGTTGTCGGCACGCATCGCGACCAGCACGTATTTGGCGGTGACGACCAGCATCAACGACCAGAAGATGAGGCTGACCACGCCGAAAATGTGCAGCGGATCGACCGTCAGCGGGTGCGGCCCGATGAAGCTTTCCTTCATCGCGTAAAGGGGCGACGTGCCGATGTCGCCGTAAACGACTCCGATCGCGCCCAGCATCAGGACGGGTAGGCCGTGCTTCTGGCCTTGTCCGGGCGCAGGCGTCGACGCGGTCGAAGGCGAGACGCCAGTTTGGGTGAGGGTGATCATGGCCGAGCGAAGTGCGGTTCTTCCGCATTAAGTTTCCATGTGGATTGTGCGGAAACTGCGCGAAACAGGCCTACGCCGACCGTCGGGCACTCGACGTGAGCCACCGCTCGACGCAATTAGCATCATGGCCGCACTCCCCGTCAGTCATCGATCCGCCGCTGCCCAGCTCCGAAGCTATGCCGAAGCGTCGCTCATGGTGGCGGGCTCTACTCTCGTAGGTCTGGCCATGGCACCGAATTGGGGCGAGTCCGCCGTCGACCTGCTGTTCCTGCCCGCCGTTCTCGCGGCGGCGGTGCTCGGCGGCATCGGCCCCGCTCTCTTTGCGGCGTCGGCCTCGGCGCTCGCCTACAATTTCTTCTTTACGGCGCCTCGCCTCAGCTTCCGGATGGACAATCTCAATGACATCGTCACGGTCGCCACCCTTTTTGGAGTCGCCGTCGCCACGAGCCACCTCGCCGCGTCCGTTCGAAGGCAGGCCCGAATCGCGCAGGCGCATTCGGCCCGCGACGCGACCATCGCCGGGCTGGCGGGAAGGCTGCTCGCCTGCACGACGCCGCTGGAAATCGCCGATGTGAGCACCGGGGAATTGGGAGCGGTCTTCGGGTGCAATTCCGTGCTGGTCGGCGAATTGCCCGATGCGCGCCTGCTTTCTCGAGTCCCGGCCCCTCTGCTTCTGACGCCGGCCGACATAGCCGTCGCGACCTTCGTACTGGACAAGGGCGAACCTGCCGGCCGGGGAGTCGATCGGTCGGCTTCAACCGAATGGCAGTTCCATCCGGTCATATCCGGAAGCGTCGTGATTGCCGCAATCGGTCTTGCGCGGGACGATGGGGCTGCACCCGTGCGCCAGGATCAGCTGCCGCTTCTCGAAAACCTGCTCGACCAGGTAGCGCTCGCTTTGGAGCGCGGGCGGCTCGAAGCCCAGGCGCGCGAGTTCGAGCGCGTCCGGGAACGCGATCAGGTTCGCTCGGTCCTGCTGTTGTCGCTCGGACAGGATCTTGAGCCTCCACTCAAGGCAATCAAGGATGCCGTCGGCGAAATGAAGCGCGGCGGCTCGGGCGACAAGACGCTCCTTTCGCGTGTCGGCTCGGAAGCCAGGAGGATCGAGCTATCCATATCGAATCTGCTGGATCTGAGCCCGGAGTCCGATCGGCAGCCCCTCGTAATTGGCGGATTCGTGGTCGATCTCTTCCAACGCCGGGTGTTCAGCAATGGGAAGGAAGTTCATCTGACCCCGAAGGAATATGCCGTGCTGGCCGAGCTTTCGAAGCATCCCGGCCGAGTGCTCACGCACGCCCACCTGCTCCGCGCCGCCTGGGGACCGGCGCAGGAAGGACAGATCGACTATCTGCGAGTGTCCATTCGAGCGTTGCGGCAAAAGCTCGAACGCAATCCGTCCCGACCGGAGCTTATCGTCAACGAGCCCGCGGTCGGCTATCGGCTGAGGGCGAGTTGAAGAGAGGGTCAGCTTCGGGACGGTCGTCCAGGCTATATCGAGTTTCAGCGGCCCGCCTTCCCTCTCCCGTTCTTGCGGGAGAGGGGCTTGCGGCTCAGCCAGGCTAATGTCGATACAGCCTATGACCGCCGGCTCACCGCCATCCCGTCCAGCTCCGCCCTTACCTTCGACCCGAGCTGGTCGTAGGTGAACGGCTTGCTGATCAAAGCGACCCCCGCATCCAGCCGGCCGTCGTGGACGATCGCATTCTGGGTGTAGCCCGTCATGAACAGGATCTTCAGCCCCGGCCGAAGCTGCAGGGCCCGGTTCGCGATCTGGCGTCCGTTCATTCCGCCCGGCAGGACGACGTCGGTCAGGAGCAGGTCGAAGTCCGAGCCCCCTTCCATCGCCGCCAACGCGGTGGGCCCGTCGGCCGCGGTCACGACCCGATAGCCGAGATCGGTGAGGATGCCCGCGACATGCTCGCGCAGATCCTCATGATCCTCGACCAGAAGGATTCTCTCGTCGCCCGAGATCGCCGCCGGCTCCGGGCGCATGTCCGGCTGCTCGGCCAGAACGCCGGCACGCGCCCGCGGCAGGTAGATCTTGACGCTCGTTCCGACTTCGACCTCGCTGTAGATGCGCACGTGCCCGCCGCTCTGCCGAACGAAGCCGTAGACCTGGCTGAGGCCGAGCCCGGTCCCTTTGCCGACCTCCTTCGTCGTGAAGAACGGTTCGAACACCTTCCGCTGCGTGTCGGCCGTCATCCCGCAACCGGTGTCGCTCACCGCGATCATGACATATTGGCCGGGCCGCAGGCCCTCGGGCACGTCCTCGACATAGGAATCGTCGAGGCTTGCATTGTGCGTTTCGATCGTGAGCCTGCCACCCTGCGCCATCGCGTCCCGGGCGTTCACGGCGAGGTTGAGGATCGCGTTCTCGAGCTGGACGGGATCCGCCTCGACGCTCCACAGGCCGGCCCCGAGCACGGCCTCGAGCTCGACCTGTTCGCCCAGCGTCCGGCGGAGCATGTCCGAAATCTCGCGGATCAGCCGGTTGATCTCCAGCAGCTTGGGCTGGAGCGGCTGCCGGCGGGCGAAAGCCAGGAGATGCTGGGTGAGCTTCGCCGCCCGCCGGGCGCCCTCCATGGCGGCATCGCGGGCGCGGCGGATCCGGTCCGTCCCGGGGCCCGGAGGCAAGGACGGAAGCTGGCGGTCGATCAGATCGAGGCCTCCGATCACCAGGGTCAGCAGATTGTTGAAGTCGTGCGCGACTCCGCCGGTAAGCTGACCGATCGCCTCCATCTTCTGCGACTGCCTGAGCGCCTCCTCCGCCTTCAGCCGTTCCTCCACCGCGGCCGCGACCCGTTCTTCGAGCTCCGAATTGAGCCGCTCGAGCTCGCCTGCCGCCTGCCGCGCGGAATCCCGCGCCGCCAGCAGATCCTGCTCGTAGCGGCGCCGGTCGCGCGCATCGAAAATCGTCGTCAGATTGACGACGGGCCGGCCGTCCGAATCCGTCCTCTGCGTCGTGTTGACCAGCGTCGGAAGCCGGTCTCCGCTTTTGCAGACGAAATCGAGCGCGACCTCGCTGATCGCGCCCTGCATTCGAAGGAGCGGCGCGAAATGGGTCTCGTGATAGATCCGTCCGGCGAGCGTGAGCTTGTCCTGGAAGCGCGTGCCGCAAAGCTCTTCGGCCTCATATCCCGTCCAGCGCAGGAAGGTCCGGTTGACCCGGACGATGGTTCCGTCCGGCCCGGTCGCGAGATAGCCGCACGGGGCGTCCTCGTAGAGAGTTTCGTCGTCGAAGCCGGGGAGTTGAGGCGCGGTCATCCCCGTCAGATCCACGCGCGAATCGCCTCGACGGTCTCCTCGGGCGCGCTGAGGTTGGGGCAGTGGCCGGTCGCCTTCAGAGTCACCAGGTCGCTGTTGGGAAGCCGCGAATGGACATAGGCCCCGACGGAGTCGGGCGCGATGAGATCGTCGCTGCACTGGAGGATCAGAACGGGGAGCGTGACGCCTTCGAGGTCGCTCCGGTTGTCGGACAGGAAGGTCACCCGAGCGAACTTCTTGGCGATGTCCGGGTCGGTCCGGCAGAAGCTGTTGTTCAGCTCCTCGGCCAGCTCGGGCCGGTCGGCATTGCCCATGATCTGGGGCGTGAGGGCCGCCGACCATCCCAGGAAGTTGCTGTCCATGAAGGTCATCAGCTCCTCGATATCGGATCGTTCGAATCCGCCCCGATAGTCGCCGTCGTTGATGTAGCAGGGCGACGGACCGATGAGGACGAGCCGGCCGAACAGCTCGGGCGCGGCTCGGGCGGCGAGGATCCCGATCATCGCGCTGACCGAATGCCCCACGTAGATCCCGTCCCTCACCCCCGCGGCGCGGGCGATCTCGACGACGTCGTCGGCATAGCCCTGGAGGCTGCCGTGACGCTCGGGATCGTAGGCGGCGCTGTCGGCCTTCCCGCATCCGACATGGTCGAACAGGATGACCCGGTGGGTCTCCTCGAAGGCGGGCGCGACGAACCGCCACATGTTCCGGTCGCAGCCGAAGCCGTGAGCGAACATGACGAACCGGTCGCCCCCGCCGGAGACGGTGGCATTATGGCGGCTGAGGGGATCCATGGGCACTCCGTTCGTCGCTGGAGCCGGTCCTACCACGGCAGGCGGCGCGCGCCCCACCCTCTTTCGCGCATTATCCGCTCCGGGCCTCGGCGAACGAGACCAGCCGCCTCTTGTCCTCGTCCCAGAGCACCAGCCGGACCGCGACGAGGCTCTGCAGGAACGTCACCCGGCTGCATCTTGCGAGCACCGGAATTTCGCGAAGGACCTCGGGCAGCCGGTAGAAGGGTATCCGGCTGGCGAGATGGTGGACGTGGTGAACGCCGATATTGGCGCTGAACCAGCGCAGGACCGGCGGCAGATGATAATGCGAGCTGCCGTGAAGGGCCGAAGCGTGGAAGGACCAGTCGTCGCCGCGATCCCATTGAGTATGCTCGAACTGGTGCTGCACGTAGAAGAACCAGACTCCGAGCGACGCCGCGACCAGGGTGATCGGCACGTGAACGAGCAGGAACAGCTTCAGCCCCATCGCCCAGATGAGGGCGCCGGCGACGGCGGCGATGCTCGCGTTCGTTCCCATCGCGCTCAACCAGGGCCGCCAGCCCTTGCGCATCATCCCGATCGGGAGCCGGTGCCGGAGCAGGAACAGATAGACCGGCCCGAATCCGAACAGGACGATCGGGTGCCGATAGGCCCGGTAGAGGGCCCGCCGGACGGGTCCGAGCGCCCGGAACTCAGCGACCGTCAAGGTGTCGACGTCGCCCGTTCCCCGGGCGTCGAGATTTCCGGTGCTGGCGTGATGGAGGGCGTGGGACCGGCGCCAGTAATCGTACGGCGTGAGCGTGAGGACTCCGAGGATCCGGCCCGTCCAGTCGTTCGCCGCCCTCTGCCGAAAAAAGGCGCCGTGCCCGCAATCGTGCTGGATCAGGAAGAGCCTGAGCAGGAAGGCGCCGGCGGGAATGGCGAGCAGCAGGCCGAGCGCATGGCCCGACGCCAGCGCCGCCCAGGTCGAAAGCCAAAGGAGAACGAACGGCGCGGCGGTGATCGCGATCTCGAAGAGGCTTCGAGCATGGCGCGGCTGACGGAATGCGGAGACTTCCTTCAGTAGAGCGCGCGGGTCTAGGCCCGGTTGGCGGGGCAGCGGTGCGTGCAATTTGGGGCTTTCGTATCGAGGTGCTGGAAGGGGGTAACGCCGCGGCCGGCCATAAGGTGCACGCGGGATTCGGCCATGAACGCTATTTGGGTCCGACTTCGTATATTTCAAACCCGAATTCTGCCGCCACCGGTTGTTTTAGCCCCCTTCCCGCTTATGTCGGTCCGGGAAGCAGAGGAGAAGCTCAAAGTGCCGACGCCGGCACAGGACCGAGTTCGCAGGGGGCCCTTCGCGGCCCTCCTGATCCTCTTGAGCCTGGTCCTCGGCCCGGCCGCGGCCGCCGCCGGCGGCGACTACAGGGGTCCGGCACCCCGCCTCGGATCCGGCCGCCACACCGTCGCGACGGCTCTCGTGCCGTCGACGGCCCGCAACCCTCTCGACGACGAGGCCTCGGGCGGCGGCGATCCGTTCGTCCTTCCGCCCCGCCCGTCCGTCGTCACCGAACCGCTCCAGCCCAGGCCCGGGGCGGGCTTTGCGCCGCGTGCAGGCTCCGCGACCCCGCCGTCGGCCGTCGCCTCTTACTGGGCAAGGGCGCCTCCAGCCGCCTGAGCCGCCGCCCCGCGGCCCGCCGAAATTCAACGCGCCGCCGCTTCGGTCGGCGGGCGCCCATCAGCTGGAGACCATCATGTCATCCTCGGCCTACAGACTCACGCACATCCACCGCCGCCTCGACGAGGCCATCTCGAGCGAGACGGCCCGGCGGCTTCCCGACAGCCTCAAGCTGCTTCGACTCAAGAAGCTTCGGCTTGCGGTCAAGGACCGGCTCACCGCGATGATGCGCCGAAGCGCCGTCGCCTGAACCCTCGGGGCCGGCGTCCTCAGGGCGCCGGCCCTTCGCCGCGCCTGTCCCCTACGGCGCTCTCGTCGCCCGCCGCTCCATGAACCAGTTGCGGATCGCGGCTTCCAGGCAGCCCGTCTGGCCCCAGCTGCCGACGACGGAGCAACTGTTCGGCCTCGTGAAGCGCGTCGCTTCCTCCAGCTCCGCGACTCGGCTGACCCAGGAGGCGCCGCTGCGCTGCTCGCGGCTTCGCCGGAGCGCCTTGGGAATTCGGTACCGCTCCGTCTCGGGCTGGCGGCCGCAGATGACGATGTCGTCCCCCTTCGGCTTCGGGCAGGGATCGTTGCCGTAGACGACGACCGTCTCGACCTTATCCGGAGGCGTCTCCGCTCCGGCCGAATCTGCCCGGAAGGTGAGCACGGTCCCTGCCAGGGCGGCCATGATCGCAAGTTTCACACTGTCGCTTTCGCTTGAGGCTTCGGGTCCAGGTTTCGCGGAGATGTATCCTGTCGCTCCGATCACGCATGGCGAGGATGAGCGTTTCATGAACGCCGGCGCTGACGCCGGCGACCTTCGACTCCTTCGAGGCAAAGGCCTTCCTCCGGCTTGCAACCGGCCGCCCGGACAGGCAGGCAGGCGCGACATGACCGGCCCCGACATGCTCCTCCTCCCAGCGCTGACCATCATCGCCTTCGCCGCCGCCTTCCACCTCCATTGGGCGCTCGGCGGCCGGCTCGGCTATTCCGTCTCGCTCCCGCAGCGGCCGGACGGTGTTCCCGTCATGGCCCACCGCCTCTCCTGGTGGCGCGCCGGAGCGGCGGCGGTCGCGCTCGGCCTGGCCGCGCTCGCCCTGCTGCTGCTCGCTTACGCCGGCCACCTGCCCCTCCCGCTGCCGAGAAGCGTCGCCCGCGCCGCTCTGCTCGTCACCGGCGCGGCCTTCGTCGCCCGGGCGCTGGTCCCCAACCGCTACGTCGGCTTTTTCAAGTCGCTCCGCCAAACCCGCTGGGCCCGCTTCGACACCCGCCTCTACAGCCCCCTCTTCCTGCTCCTCGGCCTGCTCCTCGCGGCGCAGGCGGTGCAGCGATAAGCCGGTAGCGGGCCGGCCACGGTCCGGAACTGTCGCCGCTTGCGAATTTGAATACCGAGATTCGCCTGCTATTCCGGCTTTGATGGAGAAAACTCAGGCAACGAGCAGCGAGAAAATCGTCCGCGACCCGAAGTCGGGGCGATACGTCGTCGTTCGAGGTGCAGGCTCGCTGAAAGGGCAGCTAACGCTCAGGGAAGGCCTCGATCTTACCAAGCCCATCGCGTCGCAGGCACTGAAAGGCGCCAAGCGGCCTCAACGCGATCATGCCGGCGTCAAGGGCTGATCCTTGGGCGGCATCCTGCTCGACACCCACGCGCTGTACTGGCTCGTGAGCGGAGACGCGGAACTTGGTGAGGAGGCGCTGGTCGCGATTGGCGAGAATCAGGAATCCGGAACCCTCTTCGTATCGCCGATCACGGCTTGGGAACTTGCCGTCGCCTCGCGGAAGCCGCCTTCGGCCGGAAGGCCGCACCTCGGTGCCGATCCGCCTTCACGATGGTTTCGCGAGGCCCTGCGCGCAACCTCCGCCCGCCTGATCCCGATCAAGCAGCGAATTTCCCTCGAGGCGGCGAGCGTCGTCACCGACACGGGGCATAAGGACCCCGGCGATTGCTTCTCATGGCTTCGGCCAGAGTGAGCAAAATTGCCCTCGTCACTTGCGACGACCTCATCCTGTCTCTGGCCGCCGCGAGGTCGGACTACCTCGCGGTCATTGAATGTTGAGTGCGTCTCGGAAGCCGGGCAATGGTCCATGACTGGCTGTCAAAGCCTGACCACGATATCGAGGTTGCCCGGCCCTGCCCGTCACCCCCCTCCCCCCAGGCCAGATCGGCGCCGTCGTCACTTATCTGGAGATGCGCGAGCGCCCGCCGCTTCGTCCGCTCCCCGCCTCGCCGCTTCGCCTCGAACGCTGGCGAGCGCCCGATCCGGCGCGCTACCGGCTCCTCTTCGAGCGGATCGGCGCCCGCTGGCTCTGGTATTCGCGGCTGCTCATGAATGACGATCGGCTTCGCGAGGAGATGGGGGAGGTCCACGCCGTCGTCGACCGCGCCGGAATCGAGGTCGGAATGATCGAGCTCGACTTCCGAACCCGAAGCGAAGGCCTGATCCGCTTCCTCGGCCTCGTCCCCGAGCTCGCCGGAAAGGGCCACGGCGCCTGGCTGCTCGCCCGGACCCTTGCGCTGGCCTGGCGCCCCGGGGTCGAGCGGGTCTCGGTCAACACCTGCACGCTCGACCATCCGGCCGCTCTGAAGGCGTATCTCAACGCCGGCTTCACCGCCGTGAAGCGGGCCTTCGAAAGCTTCCCCGATCCCCGCCTCGCCGGCCTCCTTCCGGCCGCCGCGGCGCCGCAGATTCCCCTGATCCAAGATGGGACGGCGCCCGGCCGAGGCCGGGGAAACTAGCTGGGGGGCATGGCCTTCGCGGCGCCCGACCGGTCCTCGCTCAGCCGCCGGTAGATGGCCGCGCTGAGGACGATGAGCAGGACCATCATCGCGGCGTTGCCGGCGGTGCTCACGATCAGGACGAGCAATTGCCCGATGTCCTTGCCGGCGGCGAGAATGAAGAGGATCCCGAGCAACGTCGAGGCGACCACGACGACGATCGCCGCGGCGATCGCGACGATCAGGATCAGGCCCAGTATCGACCAGCCCCGGCCCTCGGTCAGCGCCCAGCAACGGCGCAGGGCGGCGATCGGGTTCCTGTGGGCTTCGGCGACGACGACCGCGTTGAGCGGCCCAAGCCGGCCGAGCAGATAGAGGCCGGGGACGACCAGGAGGAAGAAGCCGAAGCCGACCGCGACGCCGCTGAGCAGGGTCGCGACGAAATAAGCGGGCAGAAGGACCACGGCCGCCGCGATCGCCCCGCCGACGCTGATGTCGCGGGCGCAGAGCAGGAGCAGGATGGCGATCGCGCCGACGGAACGGACGAGGAAGCTGAGAAGCAGCCAATGCCAGTTGGCCAGCCCATATTCGAGCCACAATTGCAGGGCCCGCTCCGGGGCGGCGGACTCGGGCGGGGGCAGGAAATACGCGGTCAGAAGGATGGGCAGGAAGATGAACACCCCCGCGACGGTCGCGATCAATGAGGCGTGGCTGCGCAGAAGGACGGTGACATCGTCCCAGATTGCGCTGTAGGAGAATTGCATGATGCTCGGGGCCCTCTGTTTTCCAGCCGAGCATAGGGGCGAGGCGGAGCGGCCTCAAGCTCGCGCTTGCGGCGTCGGTATCAGCGCCGGTCCGGAACCCGCACTGCCGGTGGATGTTCTCCACGAGTGGAGCATGACCCAAATGTAATCGTGATCGGCGCGTCTGCCGGGGGCGTCGAGGCTCTGCGTAGTCTTGTCGCGGCGTTGCCCGCGGACCTTCCGGCGGCGCTTTTCATCGTTCTCCACGTCGGCAGCCACAAGAGTATCCTGCCGTGGTTGCTCGACCAGTCGAGCGGATGGCCCGTCACCCACGCGGACGACGGCGAAACATTCGGGCATGGCCATGTCTACGTCGCGCCGCCGGACCATCACATGGTGATCGAGCCCGGCCGGATCTCGCTTACCAAGGGTCCGCGTGAAAACTGGGCGCGCCCTGCGATCGATCCGCTCTTTCGAAGCGCGGCTTCGGTTTACGGGGCCAATGTGATCGGAGTCATCCTCACCGGCGCCCTCAACGACGGCACGGCCGGTCTGTACGAGATCGCGCTGGCGGGCGGAGTGACGATCGTCCAGGATCCCGCCGAGGCGCTCAACCCGAGCATGCCGAGAAGCGCTCTGGCCCATGTGGATGTCGATCATTGCCTCCCGCTGGCCGGCATCGCCGAACTGCTGACGAGGCTGATCCGGTCGAGGGCGGCCGACGCGGCGGAAGGGGCTGTCGAAGCGCCGAAGGATCGGGCTCAGGAGGGCGAGATGGCTGCCGAGTTCACCAAGCACGTGCCGGTTGCCGTTACCTGCCCCGACTGCGGCGGCGCGCTTCGGCGCAGGGAGCTGGGCTCGCTGACCCAATTCACCTGCCATATCGGCCACATCTATACGGCCGAGGTGATGCTGGCGGCGCAGTTCCTCACCCTCGAGCGCCAGATCGAGGCGGCGATGCGGTCCCTGGGCGAGCGCGCCGAACTTTGCCGCCAGATGGCCGAAAAAGTCCGTCCCGACGATCTGAACCATGACGAAACTTCCTGGGGAGCGGCGATGCGCGAAGCGCATGAGCGCACCGAGCCCCTGCGCGATATGTTGACCCGCGAATGGATCCACCCCGACGGGATCGGCATCGTCGAGACTATTAATCCATGACTGCGTGCAATGATGTCGCAATCGGTGCCTAGGGCGCGAGACCATATCTATTTCTTGTGGGTTCGTTAAGCTGAACTGATGGGGGATGACCCGACTCGGCGGCAGGACTACGGCCCACTTGACGTGCAGGCTCGAGAACCGGGGCTTGCCCCGGGTAAACCGGGTGCTGCCGATCCCTCCGTCCCCAGCCTGATCGTCGGCATCGGCGCCTCCGCCGGCGGGCTCGAGGCCTATCGTTCGTTCTTCGCGCATATGCGCGCGGACAGCGGCATGGCCTTCGTTCTCGTCCAGCATCTGTCGCCGGATCACGAGAGCCTGTTGGCCGAATTGCTCGGCAAAGCCACCGGAATGACCGTTATCCAGGCTGCGGACGGAATGACGGTCGGCCCGGATTGCGTCTACGTCATTCCCCCGGACGCAACGATGACGATCGACGGCGGGCGATTGAAGATCGTTCGGCCGGCCCCTTCCCGGGACCATCGCCGGCCGATCGACACGTTCTTCGGGTCGCTTGCATCGGACCGGGGCGAACATGCGGTCGGGATCATATTGTCGGGGACCGGAAGCGACGGATCGATCGGAGTCGTCGCCATCAAGGAGCAGGGCGGCCTGACTCTGGCCCAGGCGGAATTCGATCATCACGCGCTTTCGGGCATGCCGCGCAGCGCGACGTTGACGGGCCAGGTCGACGAAGTGCTCGCCGTCGAGGACATGCCGGCGCGGCTGACGGCCTATCATTCGCATTTGACCAGCGTCGCCGGTAAGAAGGACGGCGACGGCGCCCGCCAGGACGCGGCCGGCCAGCTCACGACGATCATGAAGGCGTTGCGCGCCCGGACGGGTCACGACTTCAGCGAATATAAGGAAAAGACCCTGTTGCGGCGACTTCAACGCCGGATGCAGGTGCTCCAGCTCGACACCCCGGCCGCCTATATCGACTTGTACGGCGAGCAGCCCGAGGAACTCGATCTCCTACTCCAGGAGCTGCTGATCGGAGTCACTCAATTCTTCCGCGACCCCGCCGCGTTCGAAGCGTTGAGCGAGTCGGTGCTGAACGACCTTGTCGCCGCCAGGACGGCGGACGAGGATCTCCGAATCTGGGTTCCGGGATGCGCCACCGGGGAGGAAGTCTATACCCTGGCGATCCTGGTCCGGGAGGCCATGGGGGCCCGCCGGCCAAGGCACCGGGTCCAGATCTTCGGCACCGACATCGACGATCGCGCCATCGCCGTCGCCCGGCAGGGCCGCTACCGAGCGCCGATCGCGGGGGTTGCCGACGCGCGGATCGAACGCTGGTTCATCGAAGAGGGGGACGATTGCCGGGTCATTCCCGAAATCCGCGACATGTGCGTCTTCTCGGCGCACAGCGTCATCAAGCATCCGCCCTTCTCTCGGCTCGACCTCATCTCGTGCCGAAACCTGCTCATCTATGTCGATCCTCCCGTCCAGGATCGAATCATGCGGACTTTCCATTATGCGCTGAAACCGGGCGGACACCTGTTCCTCGGATCGTCGGAATCGATGACCCGCTCGAGCGGGCTGTTCGTGGCGCGCGACAAGAAGCATCGAATCTTCGAGCGGCGTGCAACCGACGGCCTGTCGCTGCCGGACGTGTCGGGCGGGAGCAGGGGCACGGATCGGAAGCAGGATGCCCATGCGTCCGCTGCGGCTTCCGACGACCGCCTCGACAAGAGCGCCCGCCGAGTGATGGAACGCCATTATCCGCCGCATGTCGTGATCGACCGGAGTCATCAGATCGTCCGCTTTTCGCCGGGCGCCATCGGCCAGTATCTCGAGCCCTCCCCCGGAGCGCCCAGCTTCGCTTTGTTCGACATCCTCCACAAGGCGCTTCGGACCCAGGTGCGGGCCGTGCTTCAGGAAGTCGAGGCCTCCGGCGCGGCGGTGCGGCATGAGAACCTGCCCGTCCGAGTGGCCGGGTTGCCCCGCCTGGTTACCCTGATCGCCGAGCCGATGGGAGGTCGCGACTCGGAAGCCGGCTTGATCGTCCTCGCGTTCCAGGACGGCGGCGCGGGCGTGTCGGAAGGGAAACGGGACGATTCGAGCGAGGGCTCGGCAGCCCTCGAGCACGAATTGCGAACGACCAGGGCGCAGCTCCAGGCGACGATCGACGAGCTCGAATTCGCCAACGAGGAGATGAAGTCGTCGAACGAGGAATATCAGTCGGTAAACGAGGAGCTGCAGTCTTCCAACGAGGAGCTTGAGACGGCGAAGGAGGAGATGCAGTCGATCAACGAGGAGCTCCAGACCATCAATGTCGAGATGGCCAACAAGAACGACCTGCTCGGCCGACTGAACAGCGACCTCAAGAACCTGCTCGAAAGCACCGAGATCGCGTCGCTGTTCCTGGACGAAAATCTGCGCGTGCGCAGCTTCACGGCCGGAGTGACCGACATCTTCCACCTGCGCGATGCGGATGTCGGGCGGCCGATCACCGAAATCGTCAGCCTGCTCGAATATTCAGACCTGCCGCGAGACGTCCGGACGGTGTTGCGCAAGCTGGCCGTCGTCGAGCGGCAGGTGACGCTCCTCGACGGGGCGATGACCTTCGTCCTGCGAATGCGCCCCTACCGTACCTTCGACAACGTGATCGACGGAGTGGTGCTCACCTTCGTCGACATCACCGCGCGCGACGCGGCCGACGCGGCACGCCACCAGACCGAGGAATATCTTCGCCTTCTCGTCGATTCCACCGCCGACGGGATTTATTGCGTCGATCGCGACGGCGCGACCACGCTTTGCAACGCCTCGTTCCTTCGGATGCTCGGCTTCGGCCGCGAAGAAGAAGTGATCGGCTGCAAGCTCCACGACGTGATCCACCACTCACGCCCCGACGGATCGCCCTATCCGAACGACGATTGCCCGATCTACCGGACGGCGCAGACGGGCCAGCCCGCCCACAGCGACGACGAGGATTTCTTCCGAACCGACGGAAGCGCGTTTCCCGTCGAATATTGGTCGCGGCCGATCCTTCGCGGCGGCCAGCTCGCCGGCGCCGTGTGCAGCTTCGTCGATATCACCGAGCGCCGCCTCGCCGAGGAGCAGCAGAGCCTGCTGCTCAAGGAGATGGACCACCGGGTTCAGAACCTGTTCGCGATCATCGCCGGGGTCGTCGGGCTCAGCGCGAGATCCTCGGAGACCCCCAGCGCTCTCGCCGCCACCATCCAGGGCCGGTTGGGAGCGCTCGCGAGCGCCCACCGGCTCATCCGCGCCGGGACACCCGGGGTCGGCCTCAAGCAGAAGACCTCGCTCGGCGAACTGGTCCGGACGATCCTGGCGCCCTATCTCGATCCGGGCGCGGGCGCGGCTCGAGCCCTGATCGAAGGACCCGAGCTGGCGACCGGCGGCGAGGCGGTGACCAGCCTTGCGCTCGTGCTTCACGAGCTCGCCACCAACGCGGCCAAATACGGGGCCTTGTCGCTTCCGGGCGGCCGCGTCGGGGTCAGCTGGTCGGTAACCGGGCCCGAGATGGTCCTGATCTGGGAGGAAAAAGGTGGGCCGCCCGTCCAGGGGCTCCCGACGCGCCAGGGCTTCGGGAGCATGCTCGCCAGCCGGAGCGTCAAGGGCCAGCTCAAAGGCCAGCTGGCTTTCGACTGGAATTCGGACGGCTTGCGGGTCCGTCTAACCGTACCCGTGGAACGCCTGACGCCCTGACCGGTTGGATATACGGGTCGGCCGGCGAAAGGGGTTCATTGCTCGAGCGACAAGCCATCTTCATCGCCGAGGACGAGCCCTTCATCGCGTTGGACCTCGTCTTCGCGGTCGAAGATGCCGGCGGGCTCGTCGTCGGACCGGTCGCGAGCGTCGAGGAAGCGCTGGAGCTGCTCTTATCGTCGCCCGTCGACGGTGCCATCCTCGACGTGAACCTGATCGATCGCGACATTACGCCCGTCGTCGCCTTGCTGACCGAACGCGGCGTTCCGATCATCCTTCAATCGGGCGTCGGCCCGCCGCGGGAGCTGTCCGAGGGATTTCCGCACCTGACGGTGCATATCAAGCCGTGCGCCCCCGGGCGGCTGATCGAGGAGATGGCGCGAATGCTGGCGGCCGGCAACGGCCCCGGTCACCGAATTCATGAGCGGCCGGCGCCCGGGAATTCGACCTGACGACATCGAGACGGCGACGAACCTGCCGGTCGTTTGCCGGATGGCAGGGCAGGCCCTATGCAGGACGGACTTTGCCGCAACCGGGACAAATCGCGTGGAGTCAGAAGGAAAGCCCCACGCCTGGCGACCGGAACATCTCGCCCTCGCCGTAACCGCGGCCGGGGTCGCCTTATGGGCGTGGAACGTCGATTCCGACCGGTTCACGATGGACGAGCGCGGCTTCGATCTATGGGGCCTGCCGAGGTGCGATTCGGTCACGTTCGAGGAATTGTCCGCCCACATCCATCCCAGGGACCGGGACCGCGTCCGGGCGGCGTTCGCGGCGACTCGCGCCGTCCTCGGCCCCTACGAAACCGACTTCAGGATCCTGATCGGCGAAGAGATTCGCTGGATCGCCGCGCGCGGCCAGGGCGAGGACGTCGGCATCGTCGGGCGGACCATGTTCGGCATCTTCCTCGACGTGACCGGCCGCAAGCAGGCGGAGGAAGGCCATGAGCTCCTCGCCGGGGAGATGAGCCACCGGGTGAAGAATTTGCTCGCCATCGCCTCGGCCCTGACGGCGATCACGTCGCGATCGGCGACCACCAAGGAGGATATGGCGCGCGACCTCACCGAGCGCCTGACGGCGCTCGGCCGGGCGCACGATCTGGTCCGGCCGCTGCCCAACGGCCAGGGCGAGGCGGCCCTGCTGGGCGATCTGTTCGCGGTCCTGCTCGCTCCCTATGACGACCTTGGCGCCTTCAGCGGACGAATCCGGGTCGCGGTCGAGCGCATGGGCGTCGGGGAGAAAGCGGCGATGAGCCTTGCGCTCATCATTCACGAGCTTGCGACCAACTCGATGAAATACGGCGCCCTGTCCGATCCGACGGGAACGCTCGACGTGTCCAGCGCGGCCGAAGGCGACGACATCAGCGTGACGTGGGTGGAACGGGGCGGCCCGGCCGTCGAGGCGCCGGGCTCCCCGGCCGGCTTTGGAAGCCAATTGGTCAAGCGAAGCGTCTCCGGCCAGCTCGCCGGATCGATCCACTACGATTGGTCGGAAGGCGGGCTGATCGTGACCCTGCGCGCCAACCGCGCCCGCCTCGCCACCTAGAGACGGGCGCCGGCACGATTCGAGAGGCCACCATCGTCCCACCGGCCCGATCCGGCCTCCCCCTCGCGAGGGTAAAGAGTGACAGTATATATTTACCGCTCCGTTCGACGGCCTCGTTCGACCGTAAATATATACTGTCACTAATTACCCGTCGCTAATCGCCGTACAGGCCCAGCGCCCGCATCCTTTTCTCGAGCGCGGCCATCGCCTCGTCGAACGTCCAGGCCCGCAGGGGGCCGGGGCTCACCTGCCGCCGGCCGAGCCGCCCGTCGCGGCGGCTCCAGCGGGCGAGCAGCTTCATCGTCCGGTCGAACTCCACGCCCGCCTCGGCGGACGGGATCGGCGCCCCGCTCGCCTCGGCCGCCTCGATCGCCGCCCGGATCCGCCCCTGCGCCTCGAGCCGCTGCCGCGCCGCCTCGGCTTCGAGCTGGCGATAGCCGTCCTCGAGCGCCGCCTGGAACGCCTCGGCGAACGCCGGGTCGCTCCGGAGATGATTGTAGACGGTCCGCTCGCAGACCCCGGCCGCCGCCGCCGCGGCGAGCAGGTCGCAGCTCCGGGCGAAAGCGGCGAGGAAGATCCCCTTGCGCCCCGCGTCGAACCGGACGTTCCGCATCCGCCGCCGCTGCATCGCCCGCCGGTTGTTCGGGACGATGGCCCTGTCGTCCACCGCCTCGACCGCCGCCACCGGCGCCCGCCGCTCCGCTTCCGCCGACAGCGCATGCGCGTCGGCCCAGGCCGCCGCGAACAACGGATCCCGCCGCCGAGCCGAGTAGAAAGCCTGAAGCGTCACCCCATAGCCCGCCGCCACCGAGTCCAGCCGCCGCCCCTCCCGAAGCGCCGCCAGCATCGCCACCTTCGCCCCGGCGTCGATCACGGGCCGGCGCCCGGGAGATTTGCGCTTCCCACCCATAGAGGCATTGGAACATAAAAAGAACGCAGAGTCTCCTTCAATTTCCGGGTGGCGGCCTAAAAGGCCCGGTAGCCCCCTCCCCGTCACCCTGAACTTGTTTCAGGGTCCAGTTCTCCGCCCGCATGGCGGCTCGACCCCGGATGCTGAAACCAGTTCAGCATGACGACCCTGGGGGCCACCTTCACTTCGGGATAAACAGTGACAGTATACAATTACCGCCGCGCCGAGCGGGTGCGCGCCTGGCCGTAAACACAGACTGTTATTGATCATCCGATCGGGCTTGAACCGCGGGCCCCCTTCGGCCCACAAGCGCCGGAATGAACCTCACCGCCCTCCTCGTCGCCCCGCTCGCCAACCAGCTAACCGCCGTTTCCTCATGGCTCGACAAGGCCGAGGCCTTCGCCGCCGGGCGCCCGGAAGGGCCCGACGGGCTGCTCGCCCTCCGGCTCGCGCCCGACATGTTTCCGCTGGCCACCCAGCTTCGCTTCCTCGCCTTCCAGGCGCAGGAGCCGGTCCACCGGCTTCGGGGCGAAGCGGTTCCGGAAGGCCTGCTCCAGGTGCGGCAGGAAGGCCGGGACGGCGGGGAGAGGCCGGGCACCTGGGCGGAGGCCCGGGCGCGGGTGGCCGAGGCCTCGGATTTCCTCGCGGCAATCGGCCCCGGCGAGCTCGATCCCGCCGCGGGCGCGCCGATCGCTCATGAACTTCCCAACGGGATGATCTTCGACATGACCGGCGAGCAATATGTGCGCGACTGGGCCCTGCCCCAGGTCGCGTTCCACCAGATGATCGCTTATGCCATCCTCCGTCAGTCGGGCGTGCCGCTCGGCAAGGTCGATTACGTGCCCCACATGTTCGCCTATCTGAGGCCGGGCACGGCTCCGGCGGCCTAGGGTCGGTTTCGAGGGTTCCGGCGTCATCCCGGCGAAGGCCGGGATCCATGAACACCGTCCTTCGAAACAGAGGCGATCCGGCCGAGCCCCTTGCGGCGATTGGATCCCGGCCTTCGCCGGGATGACGTCGCGTCCGACGAGGTGCGACCTTCAGCGAGTACGGACCCAGGCCCGATCTTCGAGCGCAACCGGCTTGCCGGCCCGACCGCCGGCGTCCCGGTCGAGCGGGTGACTCGGGAGGAGGAAGACGCTGGGCAATCGTCACCCCGGACTTGATCCGGGACCGCGGCGCGGCTTTGCCGCGCTTTCAATTCCTCCCCCGCATTGCCGGGGGAGGGGGGCCCCGCGAAGCGCGGTGGAGGGGTTCTTCGGGCCTCGGCAAGGCCCCTCCACCATGCTTCGCATGGTCCCCCTCCCCTGCAAAGGCAGGGGAGGATTTAAATGGGGCGTACCCACCGTGCATCCAACACCCACCCCTCACCTCATCAGCCGCCGTACGTCCCGCTTCAGCATCGCCAGGCAAATTTCGCCGCCGCTCGGGGTCCCCATCTCCTCGTCGATAGCCAACTCGATCTTCAGCGCCAGCGCCGCCAGGTCCGGCGCCCGAACCTTCATCAGCCGAACCAGCGCCGCCGAATGAGCCCCAAGCCGAGCGTCATAGACCTCCTGGAGCGCCTCCTCTTCCTCCGCCGTACCCCCAGCCGTCGCCCGCTCCACCGCCCGCATCTCCTCTTCGGCGGCCTGGAGGCGAGCGAGCGCGCGCTGCCACGGACCGGCGTCCCCGCCCTTCCCGTCGTGCCGCCCCTTTCCGTTACCCCGGACTCGATCCGGGGTCCGGTCGGGCGCTCGACCAGGAACCGCGCTGCCCACGAGAGGCAACGCGACAACCGCGCCTGCAGCGCGCGACGCGACGGGTTATGTTGCCCAGCATTCCTTGCTGCCAGGCATGTATCTGGCATCAATAAAATCGCCGTTGGGTCTGCCGAGTGGCTACCGTCGGCTTGCGTCGAAGCTGGTCATTACAAACGCGTATGCCCCGCCGCAAAGAAGACATTCGCCCGCCGTCATACCTTTAGCTTATCCGGCGTCACCAGCGGCCCATCCACCACGCGCTTGAGCAGGTCCGCCTGGCGCGGCTCCAGATCGACGAGGAGGCCGAGCACGTTCAGTACGTTGAGCAGCTCCTCGGTATATTCGGGCAGCCAGTGGTCCGGCTGGATGTCGCCCAGCGGTGAGGGCTTGCGGCGGTCGCCGATCTGGGGGCGGTCGCGGTCCTTCCTGCGGTAGCTGAACCATTGGCGCAGCACCTGCTTGCCCGAAACCTGATAGGCCCAAACTGCCGCAGGCACCGGTCCGATCCGCCCCGTGCCGACCCTGAGCTGCTGCTGCCCAGCATCGTAGTCGATCGTATCCGGAAAGCCTTTCAGCGTGGCAGGGATGCCGTGCCCCGCCAGCACTTCCGGCCGCCGGCCCGGCGGCAGTCGCGGCGGGCCCGCCAGCTTACCGTCGGCAAGACGCTCGCCGAAAGTGTGCAGCCAGATCACCTCTCGGCCGAGCGCGGCGGCTTCTGCAAACAGCCCCTTGTCAGCCGTCAAAGGTAAGCGCAGTCCGGGGCGGATAAGATCGGCCTTGAACATGGCCGTGTAGGCCGGGCTAGTGAGTAGGGCTCCGACGTAAGCGAATACGTCCACCGGATCAGGTGTCTCGCCGTATAGCTTGGCGAGTGCAGTCAGCACTGACGCGCTGACATTTGCTTGCTTCGCAGCGGCATTACGCCAGAGCGGGAACACGCGGCCTCCGAAAGAACCTTTATACTGGTGCTGGTCCGGAACATAGCCGGTCAGAGTTACAGCAGGGCCGGATGTCGGACTGTGGGCCATTAGGCCGGTCAGAAACACCTGATCATCGGCCGCCGCCTGCCACAGTTTTGGTCTGGGATCGTTGAGGAGTCTGGCGTCAGCCGGAATCCATTGACGATCAAAGGATCGGAATCCGTACCGAACTGCCTGAGCCATTGGTCCGGTTTCCTGCGCAAGCGACTTCTTTTGTGGCGGAGCTACGCCTAGCCCTTCGGCAACAAACTTGTTGATATGTCGCGCCGCAACTTGGTCACCCCTCATTTGAGGATGGAACAAAGCTTCCTTTTTGACAGGATCCTTCTCAGCTTTGAGAGCAGCCCAGCGAAGTTCCAGCGTCGGGATATCCGGAGAAACGACCCAAACCCTCCCTGGCATGATACCAGGACCGAAATCCCCCAGCACCTCATCAAGGGGCACGAAGTCAGCCCAACCTCCCGAAAACTCAGGGAGGAAAGGCGCGCGACTGTGAGGTGAGCAGTTCGACCAGCCCCCCGGCAATAGCGTGAGTGCCGCCAACTCCTTGAACTTATCGCCACGCCTACCGGGCTTCACCGAGCGATAGCGAACTCTCGCAGGCACTTCGGGATTGTTCGCAGGCGAACGCGAGGCGAGGACGATACACACCGGGTGCTGCACGCCTTGGAAGATACGGGTCGCCACCTCTGGCTGATGACCCTCTGGCGAGCAGTCGATGACCCAGATTTCATCGCAATCGCGCCTTAGGTCGGCCCGCATCTTCTGAAAGCCAGGACCGTTCAGGAAGCCAGACACAGTGATGTAGCAGACCAAGCCGAACAAATGCTCCTCGACAGGCGGCGTCTTGTCGCGCCCGCCTGCGCCCTGTTCGAACACCTTCCACGCCGCCCAGCGCCAAAAATACACATACAGGTTGCGCAGGTGCTTGGCGTGCGCGCCGACTTTCCATTCCTGCGGAGGCTGCCAATTCCTCAGCGGCGCGTCGCGGCCGTCCTTGAACCGACCTTTTTCGATCCAGCTGCCCTTGCCCTTTGCCTTTTCCTTGTAGGGCGGATTGCCGATCACCACGGTAATCGGTTGGGCGCGCTTCACCTCGTTAGCGCTTGCCCGCTGCTTGCTGATCTCCTTGTAGATGCCTTGGCCCGCTTCGAAATCCTCGTAGGGGTCGCTGAGCGTGTCGGTGACGTAGAGGTTCGGCATCCCGGTGGCGCCCAGGTCGATCATCTCGGCCATCAGCCGCAGCTCGGCCACTGCGTAGGCGCCGAACTGCAGCTCGAAGCCGAAAAGCCGTTCGGCCGCCTTCGCCATGGCCGGGCCGACCGCACCCTTGCCCTGATCCGCTTCGACCGCCGCCGCTATGTGGCGCAGCAGCGCCAGCAGGAAGGTGCCCGACCCGACGGCCGGATCGGCGATCTGCACATCCGGGTCAGCCAAACCCTTGTAGCGATTGAAGCGCCCGGGCGACTTCAGCGCTTCGTCGCACAACCGCACCATCGTCTGCACGACTTCCGGCGGCGTGTAGTAGCTTCCGGTGAGCTTCCTGAGCTTGTTGTCGTATACCGCCAGGAACTGCTCGTAGAAATAGAGCCAGGCTTCGGGGTCGCCCTTGGCGATCACGTCCCAATCCACCTCGTCGAGGACGCGGACCAAGGTGTCGAGCGAAGGGCCGAGCACCTCCTGCTCCGTCAGCAGGCGCAGCGCGGCACCGATCAGCGTGTCGGTCTTTCCCAATTCCTTCGCGACCGGATCGAGCCCCTGCCCCAGCTCGAGCTTGCGCGACTTGGCCATCAGCAGGCCGAAGGTGACCGCCTGCGCATAGCCGTCGGCGAAGCGTTCGTCGGTGGCGTCGGGAAAGAGCAGGGCCCGCCAGTCCTTCGCCAGCTCCTTCAGCTGGGCATTGTCCGCCTCGAGCTGCTCCAGCACCTCGTCCCGCAGGAATCGGCACAGCCGCGCCGCGGTCACCGCCAGCTCCTCCGGCTTCTTCGGGGGAATGGGGGTCCAGGTCAGAAAATCGTGGACGAGCGGGAGAAGCGCAGCAGGCGCAGCGAGCTTCGCACCGGAGGTTTCTATGTCGCCGTCGAGCGGCACCGGCTTGCCCACGATCTCGCCATCGCGCCAGAGCGAGAAGCCGTTGCCGTCGGTGTAGAGAAGGTTCGGCAACGCCCGGAGCTTCGTCCATTGCGCCTTGTCATGGGCGTCCGTGAACTTGCGCGGATCAAATCCTTTGCCGGGCGCCTTCAGCTCGACGTGCCCGATGAGCGCTTTAGCCTTGGCACCGGCCGTGACTGAATAATCCGGGCGGGTGCCCGTCTCGGCGTGCGGCGTCTCGCCGACAAGGACAACCGCCTCGGCCAGGCCCGCCGCTGAAGCGAGCTGCGGTATCAATGTCTCCAAAGGAGCGCGAAGCTGATCCTCTGGGTTGCCGGTGGCGCCTGTGTTGGCTAACTTTTCCCTGGCGGCATCGCCGAAGGCGGAAATGGCTTGCGCAAGCCCCGACTTATCCACACGCCCCCCACAGTCCGTCCGCAAAAGCGCCCCGACCTACTTCACTGCGGACTGTTGCACGGGCTGCCGCTGCGCCGCAATAGTTGCGCTCCAATCCGTGCGAGCGAAATGATGTCCGACCAATCCGACCTCTTCGGTGCCCGACAGCTTGGGCTCGGCCTGGAGGATACCAGGCCCGATCCGACCAAGATCGATCCGGAGGAAGTGCGGCAGGAGCTTGTTGCGCTCCTGGAAACCGCCAGGTCGGCTCGCGGGGCAGCACCTTGGGATCGCCGAACGCAGCGCTACCATCAGGTCGTGTTCCCGCAAATGGCACGCTGGCTGCCGGACGAGGAGGCTGCGCAGCTCTGTTTTCAGTTTGCGCAGGAACTCGAGCGCATCGAGGCGCTACTCGCCGCCTGACCCGCAACGGAAATCTGGGTAGCTCACGGCCGCACGCCGCACTCGGTGTCCCGGACAGCCGAGCTTATTCGGCCGAGGATCGCCGCGGAACCAAGGCGCCGGGGCGGCGTAGAGCGATGGAAACGAGGAGCTCCCTTATGCGCATGCCCATTGCCCTGCCCCTCACCCTCACCCTCACCCTCGCCCTGGCCGTCGCCGCCTGCGACGGCCCGAGGGAGCAGGCCGGGGAGAAAGCCGACAATGCCGCCGGCGCCGTCGACGGCGAGGATAGCCTGAAGAGCGGCCCCGCCGAATCCCTGGGCGAGCGCCAGGATCAGGCGGCGACAAGCGCCGACGAGGCGAGGGAAGCCCGCGCCGATGCCCTGGACGAACAGGCCGATTCCGAGCGCGATTCCGCCGAGCAGAACGCGGAAGCGCTCGAACAGGAAGCGGACAAGACGCGCAACGGTAAAGAGTGACAGTATACATTGACGCCGCGCCGAGCGGGTGCGCGCCTGGCCGTAATATATACTGTCACTGATAATCCGCCTCTGTCTCTTCGCGCCTTCGTGGCCCTTCGTGGCCTTTGTGCGAACGTCCTTACCTTACGGCGCCTGCGGTCCGGCCGTGCGCGAGGGCGTCTGGCGGTTGGCGCCGCGCAGGGGCGCCTGCGGGTAAAGAGCGACAGTATACATTTACCGCCGCCGTGAAGCGGTGCGCGCCTGGCCGCAACTGTTTGCCGTCGCCGATGACGGACGGGGTCGGATCGCGACGTTCCGCCGGAGGCTCCTGCGTTTGCGGTCGCTTTTCGGACCGTTTCGGACGAGGACGCCGTGGGGGCAGGTCCGGGCTTGGCCTGGGCTTGCCCTTGCCGCCGCGTCCGGCGAAGGAAGGCCCGTGAGCGCGAATACCGAAATCGAATGGCGGGTGACGCCCGGCCTCAGCCCCTATTCGGAGACCCTCGCCGAGATGGAGGCGCGCGCCGCCGCGATCCGTGCCGGCTCGGCCTCCGAGCTGGTCTGGCTGCTCGAGCATCCGCCGCTCTACACCGCCGGGACGAGCGCCGATCCGGCCGAATTGTTCAATCCCCTGGGCTTCCCGGTCTTCGCCGCGGGGCGCGGCGGGCGCTATACCTATCATGGGCCGGGGCAGCGGGTGGGCTATGTGCTTCTCGACCTCGAGGCTCGGGGGCGCGACGTTCGCGGCTTCGTCCATGCGCTCGAGGGCTGGGTGATCGACACGCTCGCCCGGCTCGAGGTGCCGGCCCGGCGGGCACAGGGGCGGATCGGGATCTGGGCCGACGGGCCGCGGGGGGAGGCCAAGGTCGGGGCGATCGGGGTCAGGGTCAGGCGCTGGGTCACCTATCACGGATTCTCGGTCAACCTGGCGCCCGAACTTTCCCACTTCTCAGGGATAGTGCCCTGCGGTATTGCCGACTTCCCAGTGACCAGCCTCGACGAGATGGGAGTGTCCGCAAGGCAAGGCCGTTTCGACCTGGCGCTGAGAGAAGGGCTCTACGATTTCCTGCGCTCCCTGGAGGGGGGACGCGAGAAGGCTTGAGAGCATTATCCTTTCCGTTTATTGTGCAAAACTGATTTGGCAAAAAAGGGGCCATCCCGTCCAAATCTTCCAACCTAGGGAGTTTCTAAATGCGTGACCTTCTTTCGAAAGTGATGACCGCCTCAATGGTCGCCGGCGCGGCTCTGCTCGTCGCGGCCTGCGGCGGTGGCGAGGAGGCGGCTGTCAACAACACGGCGGCGACCTACAACGACACCGATCTCATGGGCGGCAACGACATGAGCGGTGCCGACGCGATGAACACCATGGCCACCGACAGCAACGCCCTGGGCACCGCTGCGGACCTGAACGCGACGACCACCACGACCAACAGCACCACCACCACGAACACGACCGACTCCACGATGAACACCGGCTCGGGCAACACCCAGGGCATGTAATCGGGCGTCGAGCTTGTTTCGGCGAAGGGCCGTCCGGGCGACCGGGCGGCCCTTTTCTTATCCGACGCTCTTTTCATATGGGGTGCAGGCGTTTAGGTATGACGAGCCGTGCCGCACGTAAGACGGGTACGGCGCGTGAAGCTTTATTGCGAGGCGTCCCCTGCTAAGCATGGAGCCAGCGTGTCCAGCGCTCGAGGGGACTCTATGGCCATCAGGATGAAGAACGGCTTCATCGCCGCCGCGGCGTTCGCGGCAACGCTGGCGGCCGCTCCGGCCCCGGCGCAGCTCTACATCAGCCCGCCGGACCTCAGGGCCTCGCCGATCGAGCCGAGCGATCCACTCGTCGGCCTGCCGCTGCCCGGCGCCACCGCCGCGGAATATCGCGCCAATCTGCTTTGGAACCTGCGTGCGGGACTGAACGTCGCCGCGCTCCAATGCCAATTTTCCGATTATCTGAGGGCGGTGCCCAATTATAACGGCCTGCTCGCCCATCACAGCGTCGAGCTCGCCGCCGCCTACACGGCGCTCAACAATTATTACAAGCGTACCCTCGGCGCCAAGGGCCAGAAGGCGTTCGACGATTATTCGACCATCACCTACAATAATTGGTCGGCCGCTCAGGCTCAGCAGATCTTCTGCCAGACCTCGACGAATATCACCAAGACGGCGCTCGCCACTCCGAAGGGACAGCTCTTCCCGGTGGCGCAATCGCGGCTTCGGGAGATGAGGCACGCACTGGTGCCGGCCTACGACCCGCGCCCCGCCTACCGGCCCTATCTGATCCGCTTCACGGCGCTGCCGCCGCTGTCGGCCGCCTGCTACAACAAGAAGGGCCTGTTGCGCCGGGCCTGCGGCGGCACCGCGAAATAGAAAACGTCGCCCCAGCGCAGGCGACGGGAAGTCCCTACGGCATTCCGATCAGCTTGTGCGACTGCAATCCGAGCCGCCAGCGCGGGTGCGCCATTACATAAGCGATCGCCGCCGCCGTGGCGGCCGCCCGCTCCGGTCCGTCGAGCGGCTGGATCAGGAAATGGCGGAAATCCCACTCGAGCAGCGCCTCGGGATCGATCCCGTCCTGCGGCCAGACCAGCTTGAGCTCGTCGCCCGACCGCTGCACCACCTGGGTCCCCGCCTTGGGACTGACGCAGACCCAGTCGACGCCCGCGGCGGCCGGCAGGGTGCCGTTGGTCTCGGCCGCGATCTCGAAACCGACCGAATGGAGCGCATCGATCAAGGCGTCGTCGAGCTGGAGCATCGGCTCGCCGCCGGTCACGACGACGAGCGGCCGCTCCCCTTCCCCCCACAGCCCAAGCACGCGTTCCGCCAGCGCCGCCGCGTGGTAGCGCCCGCCATTCTCCCCGTCGGTGCCGACGAAATCGGTGTCACAGAAGCGGCATTGGGCCTCGGCCCGGTCCCGCTCGCGCCCCGACCACAGGTTACAGCCCGCGAAGCGCAGAAAAACGGCACGCCGGCCGGCCTGCATGCCCTCGCCCTGGAGGGTGAGGAATATCTCCTTGACCGCGTAGCTCATGGCCGCGCCGCATAGCCCGTGGGGTCGGCGATCCCCGCCTCCTCGAAGCCCCTGGCCCGCAGCCGGCAGCTGTCGCACAGGCCGCAATGGCGCCCGTCCGGCGCCGGATCGTAGCAGGACCAGCTCAGGCCGGCATCGAGGCCGAGCCGCTCCGCCTCCCGAACGATATCCGCCTTGGTCATGTGAAGCAGCGGCGTCCTAATTCGGAAGTGCCCGCCTTCGTCGCCGGCCTTGGTGGCGAGGGCGGCGAGCCGCTCGAACGCGGCCACGAAATCGGGACGGCAGTCCGGATAGCCGGAATAATCGAGGGCATTGACCCCGATATAGATGTCCCTCGCCCCCGCCGCCTCGGCCCAGCCCAGCGCCAGCGACAGGAAAATGGTGTTTCGCGCCGGCACGTAGGTGACCGGAATGTCGGCGCCCAGGCCGGCCTTCGGAACCGCGATGTCGGCGGTGAGCGCGGAGCCGCCGAACGCCCTCAGGTCGAGCGGCAGGACCACGTACCGCTCCGCCCCGAGCTCGGCGGCGATCCGGGCCGCGGCCTCGAGCTCGATCCGATGGCGTTGCCCGTAATCGACGGTGAGAGCGAGGATCGAGAAGCCCTGTTCGCGTGCCGTAGCAGCCGCGACCATGGAATCGAGGCCCCCGGACAGGAGCGCGACGGCTTTGGGTGCGGAGAAGGACATGGCCCGGGCGGCTAACCCGGCGCGCCGGGCACCGCAAGCGGCACAAAAGAACGGGCCGCCCGGTGAAGAGCGGCCCAGTTAAGGCCTCGAGGCCTGCTAGGGAGGAAAGCGTGCCTACGATCGGCACCATTCCTCTATACGCGGATCAGGGTAAACAAGACCTTAACGGCCGCGCGTCATCCCGGCGAAAGCCGGGACTCCGGGGCGGACAGGTCCCGGCGGGTCTCCCCGAGATCCCGGCATTCGACGGGATGACGACAATTTCAGCAGCCGCCGACCTTGCGGGCTTCCGCCCGATAGGAGAAGGGCCGGCCGTCGATCAGCCCCTGAGTGTCGACTCGCGCCAGTCGCGGGGTCTCGATCCGGATGCTGGTATGGCCGAAGCCCCGGCCCGGACAGCTGTACTGGACGGTCGCGCCGTCCTTGTCGTTGGCGAGTATCTCCTGCTCACAGGCGATCGCGCCATGCTCGAGCTGGATCAGGGCGCTCGGGTCGCCGAGGCAGATCGACCGCGATTGGCCCGCGTCGCGCACCTGCCAACGGCCGCGCTCGAGTTTCGAAAAAGCCTCCAGCCCGGGAAGGGCGAATGCCAAGACCGGCGCGGCAACGGCCGCAAGGCCGGCCAGCCCGAGCGCCCCCCAGCGCAAACGGCCCCGCAAATAGGACATGGCGGAAATCGTAGCAGGAAAAGTCGACGGAATCGAGCTTGGCCGGAGCCGAAACGAACTCAATCCTCCAAATCTTTGAGAGAAATGGGGAAAACGCGCGAGCAGAATTCGCAGTCGACGTTGATGAGGCCGTGCTCGTCGACCATGTCGGACCGCTCGGAAGCGCCGAATCGGGCGAGCACTCCGCGCACATGCTCGAAGTTGCAGCGGCAGCCCTTCTTGAGCGGAATCGCCTCCAGGACCCGGACTTCCTCTTCGTGGAACAGGCGCCACAGCGCCTCCCCGAGCGGCAGCGCCGGATCGGTCAGCTCGTGGCCCTTGATCGTCTCGGCGAGGATCCGGACATGCTCCCATTCCGGATCGTCGAGCCGGGTATGGAGCCGATCGCGGCCCTCCTCCCCTTCCGGCAGATGCTGGACGAGGATTCCGCCGGCGATGTGGCCGGTGTCGTCGACCGCCAGCCGGACGACGCTGGGCAGCTGCTCCGACTGACTGAAATAATTCTGCGCCGCTTCGCCGAGCGAGCCGCCCTCCAGCGGGACGATCCCCTGATACCTTTCCTCCGACAACGGATGGTCGAAGGTGATGGCGAGGTAACCCTTGCCAAACAAGGCGGCGAGATCGCGGTGCGTCGGCAGCTCGCCGAGCCGGGTGGAGTCGAAGCGGACATAGCCCCGCAGCTCGCCGTCGCGATAATCGACGACGAGCAGGTCGACGATCCCGCTTTCCGTCTGCGCCTGGATGGTCAGCTGCCCTTCCGCCTCCTTGAGCAGCGAGCCGAGCAGGGCCGCCAGAACCAGCGCTTCGGACAGGATCCGGGCGATGGGCGCCGGATAATCGTGCGCCGACAATATCTCGTCGAGCAGCGGCCCGAGCCTGACGAGCCGGCCCCGCGCGTTGCGGCCCGGAATGGTGAAGCCGAGCGCCTCGTCGAGATTGGCGGAACGCGCCTCGGTGTCGAAATCGGGGGAGGTCATGAGGGAGATGTGGCTAGGGTCGGGATGGGGTTCAAGCTTCTTGCCTCCCCATCCCCAGATGGGGAGGGGGACCATGCGAAGCATGGTGGAGGGGTAAATGGCGCAAGCCTATGCCATTTACCCCTCCACCACCCTTCGGGTGGTCCCCCTCCCCATGCGTTCCGCATGGGGAGGCAAGTCAAGCGGCTTCCGGCGCTTCGTACTTCCGCGCCGCCTCGGACAGGCGCTCGACGAACTCGGTGATATGCGCTTCCTCGATGATCAGCGGGGGAAGGACCCGCATGACGTTGTCGCCGGCGGCGACGGTGAGCAGGCCGTGCTCGCGCAGATGGCCGACGAAGGCTCGGCTGTCGGACTTCATCTTCACGCCCAGCATCAGGCCGAGGCCACGGACGCTCTCGAACAGATGGTCGTGATTGGGGATCATCTGCTCGAGCGCCCCGCGCAGCCGCTCGCCCATCCGGGAGACCCGCTCCAGGAATTCGGGATCGGCGACGATGTCCAGGACGGCCTGGCCGGCCGCGCAGGCCAGCGGATTGCCGCCGTAGGTCGAGCCGTGGGTCCCGACGACCATCCCCGCCGCCGCTTTCTCGGTCGCGAGGCAGGCGCCCATCGGAAAACCGCCGCCAATGCCCTTGGCGCTGGCAAGGATGTCGGGCTCGATTCCGTAATGCTCATAGGCGTAGAGCTTGCCGGTGCGGGCCACCCCGCACTGGACCTCGTCGAGGACCAGCATGAGGTCGCGTTCGTCGCAGATCCGCCGAAGGCCGCGCATGAAGCCGGGGCTGGCCGGCCGGATACCGCCTTCGCCCTGCACCGGCTCGACCAGGAAGCCGGCGGTATTCTCGTCGACCGCGGCCTCGGCGGCCTCGATATCGTCGAAGTCGACGACCGTGAAACCCGGCAGCATGGGCGCGAAGCCGTCGCGCAGCTTGGCCTGGTCGGTTGCGCTGATCGTCGCCATCGTGCGGCCGTGAAAGGCGTTCCTGAAGGTGATCAGGACGTTCTTCTCGGGCCGGCCGTGATGATGATGGTAGCGACGCGCGGTCTTGATCGCGCATTCGACCGCCTCGGCGCCCGAATTGGTGAAGAACACGGTGTCGGCGAAACTGTTGTCGACCAGGCGCTGGGCGAAGGCCTCGCCCTGCGGGGATCCGTAGAGGTTGGAGACATGGACCAGGGTCGCCGCCTGCTCCTGGATCGCCCTGGTCAGATGCGGATGGCCGTGGCCGAGCAGGTTGACGGCGATGCCGCTGGCGAAATCGAGATATTTTTCGCCGCCCTCGCCATAGAGATAGACCCCCTCCCCTCGCACCGGCCGCACCGGCGAGCGCGGATAAACGGGCATGAGCGGCGTGATGGCCATGAGGCGCTCCGAAGCTGTGAAGGCAAAAAGGCGACCCTGGTGGATCGCCTTCCTGCCTCTCTAGAGAGGGAGCGGGCGCCGCGTCAATTCGCGGCGCCCGCCGATTTTCGCTTCAGTCTTAGTAGCGACGGCCGTCGCGGTCCTGACGTTCGATGCGCAGGCGCTGCTGGAGCCGGTTGACCTGGACCCTCAGCGCACCGAACTCCCGGCCGCTGATGCCGTTGCGGCCGGCCAGCTGGAGGCGGCGCTCGATCTGGTTGGCCTCACGGCGAAGGCCGGTGGCCTCGCGCTGGGAGATGACCCGGCGCTGGACCGAACGCTGGATCCCGCTCTCGGCCCGCTGGAGATCGCGAAGCAGCTCGTTGATCGCCTGGCGGGAAGGGCCGCCGCGGTTCCAGGACACGTTGCCGCGATCGTTATGGGCGCCATGGCCGCCGCCATGCTGAGCCGCGGCCGGAGCGACGCCGACGACGGTGGAAAGCACCAAAGCTGAAATCAGAAACTTGCGCATTGTCTTGCTCCTTGGGTTGGTAGGGCGCTTCTACGACTCGCCTTCTGATGGCGCGCTGAACGGAGTCGACAGGCGCTGTTCAGGTAAATAGCGATTTTTATGAACATGCGCCTCTGCCCGCTTGCGTCACCCTGAACTTGTTTCAGGGTCCAGCGTGGATGCGGCCCTGACACTGACGCTGAAATGCAGTGTCAGACACTCGCCCGAACCTGGATGCTGAAACAAGTTCAGCATGACGGCAGTGGGGGGCCCCCGCCAAGACCTAAGCCTTCAGCTTCCACCCGGTGCGCAACATCGCATAGGTCAGGGCGCCGAGCGCCAGGTTGATGCCCAGGAGCAGCAGAGCCCCGAGCAGGATCGGTGAATCGGCGGCGCCGAGGAAGCCGTAGCGAAAGCCCGAGATGACGTAGAAGAAGGGATTGGCGTGGCTGATCGCCCGGAAGACGGGGGCGAGGCTGTCGATCGAGTAGAAGGTTCCCGAAAGCAGCGAGAGCGGCGCCACCACGAAATTGGTGACCGCGGCGGCATGATCGAACTTCTCGGCCCAGATCGAGGTGATGAGTCCGAAGAAGGCCAGCATCATGCTTCCCATCAGCCCGAACCAGAGCACCGCCCAGAGGTGAGCGGGAGCGACATGGACCCCGGGCCAGAGCTGCATGGCGAGAAACACCGCGAAGCCGACGAGGGCCGCCCGGGTGACGGCGGCCCCGATCAAGGCGGCGATCAGCTCGGCGGTGGAGAGCGGCGGCATCAGATAGTCGACGATATTGCCCTGGATCTTGCCGACCAGGAGCGAGAAGCTGGAATTGGCGAAGGCGTTCTGGAGCATCCCCATGACGATGAGGCCGGGCGCCAGGAAATCGGCGAAGTGGAAGCGCGCCGCTCCGAGCTGGACCAGCCGGTCGCTTCGGCCGAGCGCAACGCTGAAAATGACGAGGAACAAGAGGGTCGTCAGCGCCGGGCCCCACACGGTCTGAAGCTGGACCTTGAAGAAACGCCTCACCTCCTTCACATAGAGGGTCTTGAGGCCGCCCCAGTTCACGTTCCGGATCACCGGGACGCCCGGGGCGGCCCGCATCCAATTAGAAGGCTGGTCGTTCACCGCGCCGTCGCTAGAGGCAGACGCCGTGAGCCGCAAGCACAGAGCCGCAAGCATTTGAAGGAAGGCGCCGCAAATATGTCCTGGACCGACGAACGGATCGACCGGCTGAAGGAGCTCTGGACCCAGGGCAATACGGCGAGCCAGATCGCCGACGAGCTCGGCGGAGTCTCGCGCAACGCGGTGATCGGCAAGGCGCACCGCCTCGGCCTCCAGTCCCGGCCCTCGCCGGTGAAGCCGAACGAGGGACAGGTCGAGGCCGCGCCTTCGCCGTTCGAGCCGGAAGCTCCGGCCCGGGCCGAAGCCGTGGCCGCGCCGGAAACGGCCGAAGCCGAGCCCGAAGCGCCCCGGACCGAGGCCGAGCCCCAGCCCGCCGCGGCTTCGCCCGAGCTGGCGCCGGCGGCGGCGCCCGCCCCGCCGCAGCCGCAGATCCGTTCGATCGGCCCGGGCGGCTTCGTCCGCCAGGCGCCGGGCGAGCAGCAGTCGCCGATCCCGCCGGCGCCGCCCCGCCGTCTCGTCCCGGCCAAGCCGAGCCCCGAGATCGCCGACAAGACCGGTCTTCTCGATCTCAACGAGAAGATCTGCAAATGGCCGATCGGCCATCCCGGCGAGCCCGATTTCCATTTCTGCGGCTCGCCCGCCAATCCCGGATTCCCTTATTGCGTCGAGCATTGCGGGGTCGCCTACCAGGCCCAGATCCCGCGCCGCGACCGCCGTCCGCCGCCGCCGCTCCCGTTCGGCGGCCCTCGGATCCGCTAATCTATTTTAGCCGGATCCCCGGGAACGCCGGCCTTCGTCCGATCGTTTAATGCAAGCCTGTAAGCGTTTGATCGGCTTGAGTTAAATGTCGGACGAAGAGCAAGAATATTACGAACGCCGGGCTGAGGCCGAACTCGCCCTCGCCCAGGCCGCGGCCCATCGCCGGGCCGTCCAGGCCCATTACGAGCTGGCCTCCGCCTATCTCGACCGGATCCACGGCGACCCCCCGGAATTACGGGGACACAATACCTAATTCGATCGCGAAATAGGTATTGTGTCCCCGCATTCTGAGGTCCTTCGCGAGGCCCGTTTGCCGAGCATCGGCGATAGGGACCTGATCCGCTACGAGCTTCTTAACTTTTTCGAGCGCTAATGGGCCGGAATTACGGGGACACAATACCTAATTCGATCGCGAAATAGGTATTGTGTCCCCGCATTCTAAGCCGGGGTGAGGCCCTTCGCGAGGCCCGTTTGCCGAGCATCAATAATTACGGGGACACAATATCTAATTCGATCGCGAAATAGGTATTGTGTCCCCGCATTCTGAGGTATTGTGTCCCCGCATTCTGAGGTCCTTCGCGAGGCCCGTTTGCCGAGCATCGGCGATAGGGACCTGATCCGCTACGAGCTTCTTAACTTTTTCGAGCGCTAATGGGCCGCAGATAAATCAGCAAGGCAGTCCAATGACCGACTCAACCTCAAGCCTCCTGGCGATCCTCCTCGGGCTCGGAGTCTTCGCGATCATCGTCGCCATCGGCTGGCGCAGCGTCCAGAACCGCCGCATCCTTCGCCTGCAGGGCGCCGACGGCCGGGAAACGATCATCGTCGCCCGCGAAGACGACGAAATCAGCAGCGTCGTCACCACCACCGCCGCCGAGACCGGCCAGTCGGCACCGGCGCCGGCGGAGTTCGGCCGCGCTTCGCCGGGAGCGCAGCCGCGGTGACTCCGGTATTACGGGGACACGATACCTCATTCGATCGCGAAATGAGCATATTGTCCCTGAATTGAAGCCTGGCAGACTGCCCTCTCGCGGCCTGGCGGTCTGCATGAGACGTCTCGATGACGCGGTGAGCGCCTTGCCGTTCGATATCGGCTCACCCGAAGGCTCGAAGAGTCCGCGGGCCGCAAAAACACCCTTGCGATCTTGCCGCACGCCGTTTGCAGGCAATGACGGGCGAGCCCATCCAGCCCTGGCGGCGGTGGGCAGCCTCGGGCCTGTCGACCCGTGCGGCACCTTTGGACCTTCGGTGCTTCGGGTGAGACAGATTCAGTCGATGCGGGATTGCGGTGCCCAAGCTGGCAGAGGATAGGAAAGCCGAGCCGACGAGGCGCGGGCCTTTCAGGAAGCAGGTTCAAGATGGGAAAACGATCCGGCACCTTCGATCACGAGGCGGATTTCATGAAAGGCAGCTTGGCCGATCTGGACCGCGCGATCGCCCGCTGCGTGACGATGCGCAAAATCATGACCCGTTCCCGGAACCGGAAATCCCTGGAAAGCCGGATTCACTGGCTCGAGCAGGTTCGATCCCGTCACCCCGGCCTGGCTTCAAGCTGATCCGCCAGCCGGGCTCGCCGTCTCCGGAACCTTGCCCCCGCGGCCCGCGGCCCCCTATACCTCCCCAATGTCAGACCTGTTCGCGTCCACCGCCGCCCCGTCTTCCGATTACGACGCCCATTCGATCGAGGTGCTGGAGGGGCTGGAGCCCGTCCGGCGCCGGCCGGGAATGTATATCGGCGGCATCGACGAGCGGGCGCTCCACCATCTCGCCGCCGAAGTGCTCGACAATGCGATGGACGAGGCCGTCGCCGGCTTCGCCACCCGGATCGAGGTGACGCTGGAGGCCGTGGCGGGGACGGCCGGGCGGCTCACCGTGACCGACAACGGCCGCGGGATCCCGATCGACGAGCATCCCCGCTATCCGGGCAAGTCGGCGCTCGAGGTGATCCTCACCATGCTCCATTCGGGCGGGAAGTTCTCGAACAAGGCCTATGCGACCTCGGGCGGGCTTCACGGCGTCGGCGTGAGCGTCGTCAACGCTCTGTCCAGCGAGACGGTCGTCGAGGTGGCGCGCAACAAGGAGCTTTACCGGCAGACCTATTCGCGCGGCGAGCCGATTTCGAAGCTGGAGCCGCGGGGCCCGACCCAGAACCGCCGCGGAACGACGATCGGCTTCGTTCCCGATACCGAGATTTTCGGCGAGGAGGCGAAGTTCAAGCCGGCCCGCCTGTACCGCCTCGCCCGTTCCAAGGCCTATCTGTTCGCCGGAGTCGAGATTCGCTGGCGCTGCGATCCCGCGCTGATCGAGGACGACACGCCCGCCGAGGCGGTGTTCCAATTCCCCGGCGGCCTCGCCGACCATCTCAAGGAGCAGGTCGGCGAACGCAATTGCGCGACCAGCGACTTCTTCGTCGGTCGCCAGGATTTCCCCGGCGGCCTCGGGCTCGTCGAATGGGCGGTCGCCTGGCCGCTCTGGACCGAGGGCGGCTCCTCTTATTATTGCAACACGATCCCGACGCCGGACGGCGGCACTCACGAGCAGGGGATCAGGGCGGCCCTGACCCGAGGCCTTCGCGCCTTCGCCGAGCTGGTCGGCCAGCAGAAGAAGGCGAAGGAGGTCCAGGCCGAGGACGTCGTCGGCGGGGCCGAGGTGATGCTCTCCGTCTTCGTGCGCGACCCCCAGTTCCAGAGCCAGACCAAGGATCGGCTGACCAGCCCCGACGCGGCCCGATTGGTCGAAGCGGCGGTGCGCGACCATTTCGACCATTATCTCGCCGACAATATGGAGCGCGGCCGGGCCCTTCTCGCCTTCGTCCTCGACCGGATGGACGACCGGCTGAAGCGCCGCGCCGAGCGCGAGATCAAGCGCAAGACCGCGACCTCCGGGCGCAAGCTCAGGCTTCCCGGCAAGCTCACCGACTGCGCCAACGACGATCCGGCGGGGACGGAGCTGTTCATCGTCGAGGGCGACAGCGCCGGCGGCTCGGCCAAGCAGGCGCGGGACCGCAAGACCCAGGCGATCCTGCCCATCCGCGGCAAGATATTGAACGTCGCCTCCGCCAGCGCCGACAAGATCCGAGGCAACCAGGAGATTGCCGACCTCATTCTCGCTTTGGGCTGCGGCACCCGCGAACGCTGCGATCCGGCCCAGCTGCGCTACGACCGGATCATCATCATGACCGACGCCGACGTCGACGGAGCCCACATCGCCACCCTCCTCATGACTTTTTTCTTCAATGAAATGAACAAGATCGTCGAGCAGGGCTGCCTCTATCTGGCCCAGCCGCCGCTCTACCGCCTGTCGTCGGGGCCGACCGTCGCCTACGCCCGCGACGACGCCCATCGCGGCGAGCTCGAGGCCGGTCTGTTCAAGGGCAAGAAGGTCGAGATCAGCCGCTTCAAGGGCCTCGGCGAGATGAACCCGTCGCAGCTCCGCGAGACGACGATGGACGTCAAGTCGCGCTCGCTGATCCGGGTCACCCTGCCCGACGGCTATCAGCCGCAGCAGCCCGTGCGCGACCTCGTCGACCGCCTCATGGGCAGAAACCCCGAGCATCGCTTCAACTTCATCCAGAGCCACGCCGCCGAGATCGCGGAGGAGGAGATAGACGCATGAGACGCCGGGCGGCGGCCGTCGTACCGGGCGGTCGAGCCCCTCCCCTTCAGGGGAGGAGTTGGGGCGGGGCAGGTGTGGGAGAATGTCCGCCGGCGCCGGTGAAGCGCTCGCACCACCCCCACCCCAACCCCTCCCCTGAAGGGGAGGGGCTAAGACCCCACGGCTCATACGACAATCCTGCCAAATCCCGGAATAACGGGCCGCGGCTCTCCTGGTGGCTGGCCACCCTGCTGCTCCTGTTCGGCGCCGTGCCGCTCCAGGCTGCCGAGCCGTCGGCGGAATTCCGCCGGCGCGCGGGCGAGCTGGTGCCGATGTTGAACGGCGAGCTTCCGGTGCGGCGCTTCTTCGCGCCGGCCTTCCTCGCCAGGATGTCGCCCGAGCAGGTCGCCGCCGTCGCGGCGCAGCTCAAGTCGAGCTACGGCAAGGCGCGGAGCCTCGAACGCGTCGAGGCGAGCGGCGCGACGGCCGGGATCGCCTTCGTTCGATTCGAGCGCGCCGTGGTTCGGCTCCGGATGGCGGTGAGCCCGCAAGCGCCGCATCTGGTCGAAGGGCTGCTCGTCGCCGGAGCCGAATCCTCGGCCGCCGACGTCGCTTCCGTGTTCGGCGAGCTGGTCGGCTTGCCCGGCGAAGTGTCGCTGGCGGCGGCGCGCCTCGATGACGCCGGGCCGGCGAGCTTCCTGACCGGGCAGGCGGATCGTCCGCTGGCGATCGGCTCGAGCTTCAAGCTGTTCGTCCTGGCCGAGCTGGTGCGGGCGGTGAAGGCCGGCGAGCGGCGGTGGGAGGACGTGGTCCGGCTCGGCTCCCCTTCCCTGCCCTCCGGCCTCGTCCAGGATTGGCCGAAAGGCTCGCCGATCACGCTCCACAGCCTCGCCGCGCTGATGATCTCGACGAGCGACAACAGCGCCACGGATACCCTCCTGGGCGTTCTCGGCCGGGACAAAGTCGAACGGATCCTGCCCGAGCTCGGGGTGCGGGCGCCGGAACGCAACCGCCCCTTCCTTTCGACCCGCGACGCCTTCGTCCTCAAGCTCGGCGATCCCGCCCTCCTCCAGCGCTGGAGGGCCGCCGACGAAGCCGGGCGGCGGGCGCTGCTGCCTCGGCTCGAGCGCGTCGAGGCCTCGACCCTCGATCCCTCCAGGCGCGGCGGCCGGCCCGCCGAGATCGGCCTCGTCGAATGGTTCGCCTCGCCCGCCGACCTCGTCCGCACCCTCGACTGGCTGCGCCGAAGCGGCGACCGGACGGCGCTCGCCTTGCTTGCGATCAATCCGGGCCTGGGGCCGGCGTTGGCGAAGGACTTCGACTATTTCGGCTTCAAGGGCGGCTCCGAGCCGGGGGTACTCAACCTGAGCTTCCTTCTGAAAGCGCGCTCGGGCCGATGGGTCGCGGTCTCGGCGACATGGAACGACGAGTCCGCGACACTCGACGAGCCCCGCTTCCTGGCCCTGATGAGCCGGCTGGTGACGCTGATGAAGTGACCTGCCTCCCCATCGCGAAGCGATGGGGAGGGGGACCATGCGTAGGATGGTGGAGGGGTAAATGGCGCAGGCCCGCGTTAATGACCCTCCACCACCCTTCGGGTGGTCCCCCTCCCCATGCGTCGCATGGGGAGGCAAAATTACCGCCCGCTCGTCTCGCGGGACTGGCGAAGCGCCTCGATCTCCTTGGCCTTCTTGTCGCGCGCCGTCCGGACCGCGGCGACCGTCTCCGCTTCCTTCGTGCAATAGGCGCGACCGGCCTCGTCGAGCTTGCCGGCTTCATCGAGGCAACGGCCCGCGGCGACGCTCCTCGGAAGCAGGTCGAGCGGCTCGATCGAGGAATCGCGCCGCTCGATCGCTGGACGGATCGCGGCGAAGAAAGTGTGCCACCCGCGGCGGCTTCGGGCCTGCACGAGGGCTTGCGGAGTGGCGGCGGCGCCCGTCGGCGCCGGCGCGTCGAGCCCCTCCAGCGGGACCTTGCCCAGCCGCGCCAGAGCCTCGTCGAAACGCCCGAGCTCGCGCAGCGCGTTGATCGCCCGTCCTTCCATTCCGATCGAAGTGAGGTCGCCGGCACGGGGCGGCACCTTCGCGGACGCTTCGACCAGCTCTTCCAGATAGAGCTTCCTCAGCGCCGGCCTGCCTTCCGCTTCCCAGCTCGCCTGGAGCAGGGCCCACAGATAGCGTTCCGGCGGCAGGCCCATCTCCCGCATCAGCCAATAAGCGCGGTAATATTGGGTCCCGTCCTTGCGAAGCCCTTTATAAGCCTCGGACGCCACCAGGGGCTCGAGCTTGGCGACCTCGGCCGAATCATATTCCTTGTAGAGGACGAGCCCGTTGTCCGGACATTCGGGAAGGGCGAGCGGAAATTTGGGTCCGCCGACCGGCCGTCCGTCGGGGCGCTCGCCCGCGACCACGGGAGGCGCCACCGGCTGGAACTGGAAGCTGCCGCCGCCGATCGGACAGGTCATCGTCCTCGCGGCCACCGGTACGGCGAGGGCGGCGGCGGGGCCGGCGAAAGCGGCCACGGCCGCGACTAAAACGAGGTTACGCATCGCTAATACTCCCGGGACTCGAGCCCATTTAGAGCGTTGAGGGATCAATTGTCCCAATTTCCGTTCGGGCTGAGCTTGTCGAAGCCCTTCACTTTCCCTTTCGTGAACGGAAAGGAAGGCCCCTTCGACAGGCTCAGGGCGAACGGACTGAGGCGGTTCAATTCGATCCTTATACTCTAGCTTGTCACGGCAGGCGCGACGAGGGGAAAGCGCGGGATGACGGCGTCGAATGCCCGCCCGTCCGCTCCAACCATCTGGTAATGCCCCTCCATCCAACCGGTGGGGGTCGGCAGCGGGCAGCCCGAGACGTAGTCGAACGAGCCCCCCGGCTCGAGCACCGGCTGCTCGCCCACCACGCCCTCGCCCTGGACCTGGTGCCGGCCGCCGCGCGCGTCGGCGATCGTCCATTCGCGGCTGATCAGCTGGATGGCGCGGGACGACCCGTTCTCGATCCGCACATGATAGGCCCAGAACCAGCGCCCGCGGCCCGGCTCGGACTGTTCGGGAAGAAAGCTGACCGACACCCGGACGGTGACGTCGTCCGTCGTAGCACTGTGGGGAAAGAGACTTTTCACGAGCGCTTCCCTCTACTTATCGGCCGCACGCGTCAATCGCTTGCGCGGTCGCCCCCGATCCGCGAAGGGGCTGCCATGGTGCAGGACTGGACCCCGGCGAGCTGGCGGGCGCACGACGCGCGGCACCAGCCCGTCTACGACGATCCCGACGCCCTCGACGCCGCCCTTCGCGAGCTCGCCGCCTATCCGCCTTTGGTCCCGAGCGTCGAAGCCCACGCCCTCAAGGCCGAGCTGGCCGAGGCGCAGGCGGGCCGCGCCTTCCTCCTCCAGGGCGGCGACTGCGCGGAGAGCTTCGCCGAATTCTCGCCCGACACGATCCGCGGCACCGCCGCACTCATCGAGGCGATGGCCCGGCGCCTGGCGGCGGCAAGCGGGCTGGCGATCGTCCGGGTCGGGCGGATCGCCGGCCAGTTCGCCAAGCCGCGCTCGCGCGAGCTCGAATCGAAGGACGGGCGCGATCTGCCCATGTACCGCGGCGACATCGTCAACGGCCTCGCCTTCGACGAGGCCGCCCGCCGGCCCGACCCGGAGCGGATGTTCCGCGCCTACGGTCAGTCGGCGGCGGCGCTTAGCCATTTGCGCGCCTGTCCCGGTCCGGAGCCGATCTACACCAGCCACGAAGGCCTGCTCCTCCCCTACGAGCAGGCCCTTACCCGCCGCGACGGAGCGGGCTGGTACGCAAGCTCGGCCCATTTCCTCTGGGTCGGCGACCGAACCCGCTTCGCCGGCTCGGCCCATGTCGAATATCTGCGCGGCCTGACCAACCCGATCGGGATCAAATGCGGCCCCGGCCTCGGCCCCGACCTCCTCCTCGAGCTGATCGAGACCCTGAACCCGTCGCTGGAGCCCGGCCGGATCACCCTCGTCAGCCGGATGGGCGCAAGCGAGGTCGAGCGGGCCCTGCCCCCCTTGCTTCGCGCCGTCGCGGCGGCGGGCCATCCGGTCCTGTGGACCTGCGATCCGATGCACGGCAACACGGTCCGGACGGCGAGCGGCTACAAGACCCGGCCGCTCGGGCTGATCCTCGGCGAGCTTCGCGCCTTCTTCGCGGCGGCTCGGGCCGAAGGCGTTCGCGGCGGCGGAGTGCATGTCGAGATGACCGGCCGCGACGTCACCGAATGCACCGGCGGCGCCGATCCGGTGACGGAAGGGGATCTCGCCGCCCGCTACCACACCCATTGCGACCCGCGCCTCAACCGCGCCCAGGCGATGGAGGTGGCGGAGCTGGTCGCGGCCGAGCTCGCCCGCGAACGCGGCGCCGAGGCGGCCTGACCGGCACCCGTCATCCCGGCGAAAGCCGGGACCTCGGGGAGACCGCCGATCGCTATGTTTCGATTCACGATGTCAAAGAGCCGATGACCCGGCTTCCCGAGTCGCGACCGTTATAGTAGGGTTTTTCCTATGAGTCAAGAATAAAGTTGGAACATTCCTAGCCCGCACTTTCTACCTGCAGCCTCCCCGCCGGACAGGGCCCGAGCAAGTCGCGCGCCGAGCCTGTGCCGTCGAGCCAGGCGCTCCAGCTTGCGGGCGCCAGGATCGCGACCTGGCGGTGGTGATAAGGCGCCACGTCCGGCCCCGGCTCGGTGGTCAGCATGGTGAAGGCCTCGCCGGCGTCGGTCGTCCGCCACAGGCCGGCGATCGAGAACCAGTTATGGCCCGGCATCGTGAAGCGCCATCTGTCCTTGCGCTTGTCGGCACGCGGCGCCTTGGGCGTGGTGAATTCGTAGAAGCCGTCGGTGACGATCAGGCAGCGGCCGCCCCGGTCCGAATTGCCGAACTCGCGGCCGTCGGAGCGGAAATTGTAGACCGGCTTGCCGCCCGGCCCGGGCCAGCTCCACCGCCGCTGGACGAGCTCGGTCCCGCCCGAAGCGGCGTTCCAACGAACGATCGGCGCCGTGTCGGTGATCCTGATCTCCTCGCGCGGCTGAAGGTTGGGAAGGCCGTCGGGGAAGCTCAAGAGCATTCCGAGCTGCTCGAAGGTCCTGGCGATCGCGTCCGGGGCGACCTTGTTGCTGTAGAGGTTGCACATGACCCGCCTCCTAAAAGGCCGGGCCCGCCTCCGCCAGCTTGACAGCGAATGCCGCTCCCCCGATATGCGCCCCTCCACGCGCGACGGCCCCTTCGTCTAGCGGTTAGGACGTCGCCCTCTCACGGCGAAAACACGGGTTCGATTCCCGTAGGGGTCACCAAGGCGTTCAAGGCCTCAGCTTTTCAAAAAGTTGGCCGAAATCCGTAGCTTACTAGCCGCCCGTTGGTATAAAAATGGGTTGCAGGATGCCGGAGCCGACCCTCCGTCCCGGTGCTACCCGATCACTCTGGGCTCAGACCGACGGCGCGGTCCCGTTGCTGCGCGTCGGGCGCAGGGGGCCGCCATCCTCGGCGCCATGATCGAAAAGAAGGCGAGCGGCCTGACGCGCGGGCTCGCACCGCAGGTCGGCGGCGCCATTCCATTCCCGCTTCCGCGCGGCCCAGCGCGCATGGCTGAACGTCACGTGCGGGGTTGCGGCAACGATATTCGCGAGCTTCAGCGCGGCGCGCTCACTCTCCAAGTCCTGATCACGGCCTGCCCCGCTCCCGGCGAGCAGCGCTACGGCACGGGCGTACGGAGCGGACTTCAACCCAAGCGACGCCAGGGTGCCAACCGCCAGATATTCTTCGTCAATGCCTTGCAGGAGCCCAGCGAGCCCGACATGCTCCGGCATGCCCCAGGCGCGAAGCAGGCAGCAGGTGTCGAGCAGGTGATCCATAAGGTTGGACTCGCCGTGCGGGAGCTCGCTCGCGCCCGAGGCGTGCAGCAGCTCGATCAAAGGCTCGAAGCTTTCGACGACAGCCCGCTCCCAGGCCGACCGAGCGTCCCGCACGAGCGAGTCGACGGCTCTGGCGACCGTCGGCGCGTTCGCGGCGTGCCAGAGCAGGTAGAGAATCGAGTAGCGCTCGCCTTGCCGGACCGGCTCGATCGCATGGTAGGAATCGGGGCATGCCTCGAACGCCATGACCCCGCCCATCCTGGGTTCGATGTAGCCGCTGACGTCCTCGCCCGACATGGTCGACGCGATCTGGAGACGGCCCCCGCATTCGGTCTCCCAGTCGTCGTTGAGGTAGAGGTTCAGGCGGTGCGTCTCCCAGCCGAGACGCGGGCTGTCATTATGAAAGCCGCTATAATCGCCGGGCGCCATTCGGTGCGCCACGACCTGCATCTCGGGAGCGAGCGGCACGCCGAAGCAGTCCTCGACAAAGCGCTGAACGGACCGCAGGCAGGGCTCCGTCACGAGCCAGCCGAACCCTTCGCTATTGTGAGAGAACAGCCTGGCCTCCGAGTGGCGGAAAAAGGTGTCGGATCGCTTCTGCCAGAAGGTCGCGGCGGCAAGCCCGGCCCGCAAGTCGCGAAGCCTCGCCCTCTTGGTGCAGGATGCGGTGACGAAGCGATACGGCTCCACCTTGAAGGAAGAGTCTTCGAAGTGGCTTCCAAGGAAGACTTCCTCGGCACGGCCTTCGCGCGATTCGGCCCCCTGCCCCTCATCCTCGGCGGCGTCCCGTCCGAGCACGATCAGCCCCTCCTTCAGCCGCAGCGGCGATGCCGCACCTCTTCGCTCCACGATGGGTGCTCCTTCCAGGCTTCCGGTCGGGACCGCGACCGATGACAGAATGCTGTGGGCCGGCAGCGCATCTCAGGCCGCCGCTCTCAGCGAGGCGCTCGCGGCGACCGAGGCCGTGCGCGAAACGAATGCCGCGCCCGCCGGCGTCAGGAGATCGGCGGCCCCGCCGACGATCCCATAAGCCTCGTCGAAGAGCGTCAGCATCTCGCGCCGCTGAGCCGAGCATCGCGCCGGATGCGCAAGTCCCGCGGCTTCGGCTTCGGCAAATGCGGTCGACACATAGGCGCAGGCGTGCATCGCGAGGAGTATTCCCCGCAAGGGTCGCGGGTCGGGCCGAAGCGGCGATGCGAATCGCCGTTCGCTCGGCCAAACCAGCGCCGCCTCGGCTTCACATCGGAAAAGATAGAGATGGGCGGTCTCGTGGACGACGGCCTCGAGCACCTGCATCACGTCTTCGGTGGGGGTGAGAACGATATATCCCGGGACCTCGGGATAAGAGGCGCTCGCGAACATGTCGTCGGACCGGGGCTCGAGAAAACCGGCAAGCTTTGCCGCCTCCGCCACCCAGCGCGCGATCCGGGGAAGCCGAACGGCGATCCGTCTTATGGCCTCGACGACCCCTTCTTCCCCCGAGCGGTTCCCGATCGAGGCCCGACCGACGAGAGGAAGCAGTTCACGTCCCGCGGCGCCGGGCGTCGAGATCGCCGCCGCCAGGTCCCTGGACGAGACTTGACCAGAGAGGCAGACGACCTCCCCGGCCGCCGTGATGAGCTCCGCGGGCGATTCCAGCCGAAGCGAGAAGCTCAAACCGGAATTAAAGGCCAGCCAGGCCGGGAGCTGGAGGGGAGCGAATGGCAACACCCGGCTCGCCCCCGGCACCAGCGGCGACACGAAGGGGTGGTAGAGCCAGTCGCTTCTACCGGCGACCGCCCGGGCCAGAGCGGCCTTGGCCAAATCGCCGACAGGCTGTGGAAGCGATTCGGGAGACCAATTCGCCAGATGGCCGCGAAGGGCCGCGACCCACTGTGCACTCGAAGGTCGCCAAGACCATGCATCCACAGCCGTTTCTCCGTCTCCTGTTGCAGGCTACGCCACCCGGCAAAGATCGACAAGCCGTCTCCGGCGCGGAATTGGTCCGGATTCGGACATTCTCAAATAAATTGATCCGAAACGGGCGATAGTTTTTGGACAGCCAACAAGTTTTGCAAGTGCAAGACGCCAAAACATCGATTTTTGCTACTAGCTAGTAGTACTACTAGCTGGTTGACGCTAACCCTTGGTCGTGCCAGTTTGAATATGCCAACTTTGGCTTAGTGGGAGATGACTCATGCTAACGAAGGACATCACGCAGCAGACGGCGATCCCTCTCAAGAAGAAGCTGCTCAGCGAAGACCTCGATGTGCCGGCGGCCGGCGCGAGCTTCGCCAAGATCCGTTGGATCTGGGAGGTCTGACACCGCGGGGACAGCAACTTTCACCGTGAGAGCTGCTGTCTCTCCGTGGTTCCAAGACAGGGGCTCCGCGCCCAATCGAAATTGCGGATCGGAAGGGCGTCGGATCCGCTGCGGCGGTTCCCGCGAGTCCGGCCAATCGGCCGCACCGCCACGCGCGAGCGGAGGGATCAGGGCCAATGGACTCGTCGATGGGAATAACGGTGAAGCCCAGCCTGGAAATCATCCTGAAGGTCACCGAGGTCTGCAACCTCAACTGCAGCTATTGTTATTTCTTCAACGGACCGGACGATTCCTTCAAGTTTCATCCCAAGCAGATGAGCACGGATACCGCCCGCGCAATCTCCTCATACGTGCGCCGGGCAGCGGAATCCGGCGAGATCGGAAGCGCGCTGTTCATGCTGCACGGGGGCGAGCCGATGATGCTCGGCCGGCGGCGCTTCGGCGACCTCCTTCAGGCACTCGATGTCCGCGCGCTGCCGCTCCCCACCGCCGTCGCGCTACAGACGAACGGGACGCTGATCGATGACGCTTGGGTGGATCTCTTCAGTGAGGCCGGGATCGACGTGGCGCTCTCGATCGACGGCCCGCCCGAATATCACGATGCCTGTCGTGTAGACCATCGGGGACGGGGTACGCATTCCCGGACAGCCGCCGGAGTGGAACGGCTGCGCAGGGCGCATCGCTCGGGACGCATCGGCGCGCCCGGCGTCATCTGCGTCATCGATCCGGAGCGCGATCCTCGTCGCGTCTATCGCCACCTGGTCGACGATCTCGGCTTTCGCTCGCTCGCGTTCGTGCTCCCGGACGGTGACTGGTCAACCATCGACGCCGGCTCCGTTCGCCGCGTAGGCGACTATTTGATCGAAGTGCTCGACACCTGGCTCGAGGATGACGACCCGGGCATCGCCGTCAGGCTGTTCTCCGACATGCTCGCTTTCGCGCGCAGCGGCAGCCCGGCCGGCCGCACCCGCAGTTCGATAGTGATCGGAGTCTCCAGCGACGGTAGCGTCGCGCCCGACGACGGCTTCAGAATGTCCATGCCCGAGGTCTTCAGCCCGAGTCAGGCAAGCCTGACGGTGCGCAATTCCGAGCTCGGCGACTTCCTTGGCCGCTATGGGGACGGCCCTGTGCCCGGCTTGGGGGGCTCCGATCCGGAAGCCTGCCGGTCTTGCCGCTGGGCAAGCCACTGCCGGAGCGGCGAGCCCAGTCACCGCTTCGCCCGGCAAGAGGGGCGATGGCGCGAGTCGGTCTATTGCGAAGCGCTCAAGCGCGTCTACGGGCGGCTCGCCGATTACATGCTCGCGAACGGAGTCGCCGGCGAAACCATCGAGGCCGCCTTTCCGCTGAAGGAGGCCGCCTAGGTGGAACCATCGTCCGAAGAGCCGTCACGGCCATATGATGCGCGATGGGCGAAGCTGTTCCTGCCGGAGGCGAGACCGCTCCGGCCGGACGATCATCTCGTCTCGAGCACCCGCCACTGGCTGCCCTCCCCCGCGCTCGTCGTCGCAATGGTGGCACTGGACCTGATCCTGTTCGCTTATGCCTATTCCCAGATTTAACCGCCGACGCCGCGTAAAGCTCGTCCGGCAGGCGACGTATTTCGAATGCGGCCTCGCCTGCCTGGTCATGGTCGCCCGCTCCTTCGGCGCCGATATCGCCCTGTCCAGCGTCCGCAAGAGCTGCCCGCCTTCGGCTCGCGGAATGACTCTCAACGGAATGATCGCCGTCGCTCGGCAACTCGGGCTCCGGCCGTCTCCCGTAGCAATCAACCTCGCCGGGCTCGAGACGCTGAGGCTGCCGGCGATCCTCCACTGGGGATTCAGTCATTATGTCGTCCTCGCCGGATTTGATGGCAAGCGCCTCGACATCGTCGATCCCGGCCACGGCCGCAGACGGCTCACGATCGAGGAAGTCGCGCCGCTGATCACCGGAGTCGCAATCGAGTTCGACGATTGCGTTCCCGAGAGCATGGGCGGCGTGGTGAAGCCGCTGCGGTTCGGCGATCTGCTTGAGGAGCGCAAGAGCCTTGCGACGCCGGCGGCGCTCACCGCAGCCCTCTCGCTCTCGCTCGAGCTGCTGCTGGTGCTTATCCCCTGGCTCGTGGCCCGAATGGTCGAAGGGTCGGGCACCGGCGGCGGGGACCTCCCGGGCCTCGCCTTTCTCGCGATCCTCGTCGTCATGGCGCTGGGCATGAGCCGAAGCATTCGAGGCGCTCTGGTGATCCGGCTCAGCAGCCTGACCCAAAGGTCGGTCATGGCGACGGCATTCCGCCGGCTGATGGCGAAGCCGCCATTGTTCTTTGAACAGCGATATTCGACCTATGTCGTCTCCCGTTTCGAAGGCACGGACCGGCTCAGGACCGTCCTCAGCGACGATTATCTGAACGCGTTCATCGACCTGATCATGCTCGCCGTGCTCCTGTGCGCGATCGGGACGCTGAGCCTCACAGTCATGGTGGCCGCGGCGCTGGTCGCCCTTGCCGTCGGCAGCTTCCGCTACGTGATCGGGCTGCTGTCGCGCGAGCATCTCGATCAGGTGGTGCACGCAAGATCTCTCGAGCGGCTCCATCTGATGGAAACGATTCGTTCGATCCGCGCGCTGAAGCAGTTCGGCAAGACCGGCATCCGCGAAAAGAGCTTCGAGCGCCGGCTCGACAATTCGATCCTCCACCAGGCGAATTTCGGCTGGTACAAGGCGGCCTCCGAGGCGGGCGCCTCGTTCCTCAGCGATGCCGGATGGGTGGGAATCACCTTCTACGTGGTGATGTCGAACGCCGCGGCGCCTTCGGGAGCGGCCGTTCTCTTCGCCCTCATCCTTTACGCGCGCCTGCTCATCGACCGCGCCGCTTTGCTCTCCGGCAAGCTTGCCGAGGTCGGAACCATCAAGGTCCAGTTGGAACATCTCGCCGATCTCGTCGAGGGCGAACCGGCGGCGCGGATGCAACAGGAGGAGCACGAACTGGACGGCCACCTCAGCGTGGCCGGCCTCACCTTCGGCTACGACAGCGACACGCCGGTCCTTCGGGATTTCACGCTTGATGTGGCCCCCGGCGAAATGGTCGCGCTCCAGGGACCCTCGGGCAGCGGGAAGACGACCGTGCTCAAGCTGATCGCCGGGCTGCTTCGGGAGACGCAGGGGTCGATACGATGGTCGGGTGTCGAGCTGACCCGCCTCTCGCCCCGTTCCGTCCAGCGCGCACTGGCCTTCGTCTTCCAGGACGAGGAGCTTCTCGAAGGCGATATTCTCGCCAACATCACCCTGTTCGAGGAGCATCCGGATATGCTCCGGGCCTGGGAGGCATGCCGAGCGGCGCAAATATTCGACGAGGTGCAGGCCATGCCCATGCGCCTCCAGACGATGGTCGGAGAACGAGGCTCGGCGTTGTCGGGTGGCCAGCGGCAGCGCCTTCTGATAGCGCGGGCCTTGTACCACCGTCCCCGGATCCTGCTCCTGGACGAGGCTACGAGCCAGCTCGATATAGCGAACGAGAAGGCCATCCATGCCGCTCTGCGGCGGCTGGGCCTCACCGTCATTCTCGTCAGCCATCGGCCGGAGGCGGTCGCCTCCGCCGATCGCATCGTGACGCTGGGCCGGCCTGACGCCGTGCGGAGGACTAGAGCCCATGCCTGAAGACTTCGAATCGTCGCCGGCCGCTTCAAGGCGGCGCGGCCGGATCGCCAGCTTCGACACTGGCTACGAGGTGGAATTCGACTTTCCGCAGCGCACGGACCCGCCTTCCCTGCGCTACATGCTGGCGGCGGTGCCGAGGACGGGCAGCACCTTCCTTGCACATCTGTTGTGGCGGACGGGCTGCCTTGGCTCGCCGCTCGAATATCTGGACTTCTCCAGCGAGGGCCACCAGGGACACCTCTGCTCATCGCCGGACGGCCAGATCGCAAGCTGGCGAGTCGCGCTCGCCACGCGAACCTCGCCGAACGGAGCGTTCGGCTTCAAGAGCTTCCTCATGCAGCTGCGCAACCTCGCCCGCGATAACGAAGCGCTGCTCGACATGCTGCAACCCACCCAGATCGTGTACGTCATGCGCCGCGATCGAGTTGCCCACGCCGTGTCCTATGCCCGCGCGCACCTTACCGGGGTCTGGTGCGAGGAACAGGCGAACGGAGCGAACGAGCAGGTCGACTATTCGTTCGAGGCGCTTCGGCGGGCGGAGAGCTGGATCGAAGCGCAGGAGGAGCAATGGGAGCGGCTCTTCGACAAACTCGGCGTTACGCCGCTGCGCCTTTGGTACGAGGACGTCGTTGAGCGGCCGGACGTTACGGTCGAGGCGGTCGCCGGCCATCTCGGCGTCGTCCTCGATCCCGCGGCCGGGGTCGAAGTTCCGGCGATAAGAAAGCAAACCGGCGGAGACGCCCGCCACTGGGCGGCTGCCTATGCACGCGATCGCGCCGCGGCGCCGCGCCCGGATGCTCGGGGATGAGGGCCGCCCATGACGCCGCCACGAAGCCGTCGGCCTCGTTCGTGCTGTCCAGCATGCGCGATCAGGCGCCCGGCCCCCACGCCGATTTCTCCGGAGCGATCGACCTGCTCGACTGGGACGAGTTCGCAGGAGCCGTGGCGCAATTGCAGCGATCCGTGCCCGCCGCACTGAGCCGGGACTCATTTTCTCTGCTCCTCGTGAAACAAGAAGCGCATGAGAATTCAGGCACCGAGATCATCGGCTACGTCGCCGATACCGTTCTGAACCCGCGCCACCGGGCCATGATGAAGCGTCACGCCGCCGACGAGAGCCGCCATTCGAGGGTCTTCCTCGCGCTTCGGCGGCTAATTACGTCCGACGCATCGGTGGCGGCCGTTGCAAAGAAGGAGCCCGACCCGTTCCTCGCCCGGTACCAAGGCGATCTCGCGAGCTTCCTGTGGGACACGCACTTCGCGGAGATCAGCAGTATATTCTATCTAGACACCGTGCGCCGGGCGGTTACGCATCCCCAGCAGGCGATCAGGCGCAAGATCGACGCGGCCCTTGCGCGGGTGATCGCAGACGAGAGGCGACATGTGGCCAGCACGGCGTCCATCCTCAGCGACCTCTTTCGGGATGACCCGCTCATGGTGGCGCGAATGCAGGCGTCGTTCAGCGACTATGTGCACGCCGTCCGCGAGCAGGCGGAACGGCGGACCGCGGAGCATTGAGGCGATGGGCGTAAGTCGCTTCCGTCCGCTCGCGGCGTTGCTGCTCCTGCCTGGCGGGGTCGCCGCTGCCCGCGAGCGCGCTGAACCGGAGACGCTGCCAGCCGCGCCCCCGATCCTCAAAGCTCTCAATGATTGCCCGCGCGGCGGGTCGTCGGGGGACATCGTCGTCTGTGGCCGGCGCAACGATCGTTACCGCCTGCCGATCCGCGACGAGCATTTCGATCCGGGAGGCCTGCAGGAGAGCGTCAGGCGGGAGCGCGGCCGACTGCTCGAAGGCGGTGAGTTCGGGATCGGGTCCTGCTCGACCGTGGGTCCGGGAGGCCATACCGGCTGCTTCGAGCAACAGGTGAAGCGCCGCCAGCAGCAGCGCGCCGGCCGATGAGGCGTGCGGCGCCAGCCATGGTCTGCCGGGCGCCCAGGGGCGAGTCGTCCGGCACGCCTGCTCGCGAAAGCCGCCCGGGAAGCCGGTCCGGGTCGTGACAGGGTTGGCGATGCTCCTTCGCCGGTTCACGTCGAGACCGTGGTCCACCGGATCCGCGCTCGTCAGCCTCGCCATCGGCCTTTGCGCTTTCCTCGTCCTCACCGGCATTGCCCGCTATGAGCTGTCTTACGACCAATGGGTACCGAACGGCGACCGGGTCTTCCGCTTCGAGATGACGCTCGAGCCAGCGGGCGCTCCGGAGATCCGGACCACGAGCCTCAGCGCGCGGGCGGGCGCGATGCTCGCCGCGCGTCTACCCGATGTCCAGGCAAGCGCGCGCGCGATGACGCGTTCGCAATCCTGGACGATCGACGGGCGGCAGTTCGAGGAGACGACGATCCTGACAGAGCCGGGCTTCCTGCGGATATTTCCGCTGAAGCGGGTGGGCGGCAATCTCGAGGAAGCGCTGGCCAGGCCCGACAGGGTCGCGATCAGCCGGACGACGGCCGAGAAACTGTTCGGAACCGCTGAGGCAACGGGTCGAACCGTCCTTCTCTCCGGAAGCAAGGCTGTATCGGTCGCGGGTGTGTTCGAAGATCTCCCCCGGAATTCGCACCTCGAGGCCGACGCCATCGCCTCGATCCGTTCGCCGCTCTTCGTCGACCTGGCTGCAGCCGAGGAGGACTGGCTCGACCTGCGCGGCTATTTCTACCTGAAGACTGCCGACGCCTCCGAAGCTCGGCAGCTCGGCGAGTTGGCGACGGATCTGCTCAAGCGCGAAGCCGCGGTGCTGGAATCCTCGGGAATAAAGGTAACGATCGGCGCTTTTCCGCTGGGTGCGCTACATGCACGGTCGCCATCTGGCGGCGATCTCCCGATCGGTGGCTTCAAGCCGCTGATCAGCTCCGACCGAGTCCTTCTGGTCCAGGTGGTTGCCATCCTGCTGGCGGCGCTGGCCGCCTTCAACTTCTCCTTCTACCTCGCGACGCTCGTCGCCGAGCGGTCGCGCGAGATTGCGCTGCGCCAGTTCTTCGGTGCCACGCCCTTCCGCATCTATCTCCTCTTCTGGACCGAGGCACTGGTCGCCATTGCCGTAGCCTTCGGGGCGGCTGTCCTCCTGGCCTCCGAAACGCGACCGTGGTGGACGAATTTCGCGGAGGGTGAGCCGGGGCTCACCGACATTGCCTCCACGATCAACCTGGGCGCGATGCTCGGAGCGGTACTGTTCCTGGTCAGCGCGGTCGCACTCTTCCCCTACCGACTCGCGAGCACCATCCGACCGGCGGAAACGCTTCACAACCGCGCGGCGGCGTCGGCGGTCCGAAGTCGCTTCATCCGAGTGATCATGGGCGGCCAGGTCGCCTTTGCCGCCAGCCTCATGCTGGGTGCCCTGGCAGTGACCAAGCAGGTCGACCGAATCAGCAGCGCGCCTCTCGGCTTCGATCAAAACGGCGTCCTCGTCGTCAAGTCGCTGCCGCCGAACGCGGATCCCGTTCTTATCCAATCGCTGCTGCAACGGCTCACCCGCCAGCCGGCGATCCTCGGAGCGGCCGTCGCCCAGGACGAGGCCGGCGTCGGACTCAACCGGTCATCCGCCAACGTGGAGGCACCCTCGCTTCCGCGCGAGCTCTCGTTCAATTACATGGCCGTCGACGGACGGTGGCTGACGCTCATGGGGGTGGTGCCCCGCGCGGGAAGGCTCCTCGACGAACGGCAAGGCGACCGGCTGGGCGAGGGGCCGCAGGAGCAGCTAGGACCGACGCCGGTGGTGCTCAATGAGACGGCAGCCAGGCAGCTCGGCTTCGCCAGCGCAGCCGCCGCCATCGGCAGGCCCATGAAGGCAAGCCTCGGCCGGGGCCGGGCGGAGCCCCTCACGATCATAGGAGTGATCCCGGACATCGCACAGGCGTCGCTGAGGGAGGGGCCCAAGCCAACCTTCTACATTCACGATCCTGCCCAGGAAAGAATCCTGTACGTCCGGTTCACGGGCGATCCCGCGGCCGCCCGGGCGCGAGTCGCGCAGGCGCTGAAGCCGATGTTCCCAGACAAGCCTCCGGCAACCAGCATGCTCGCGGAAGACATTTCGAACCTCTATCGCGACGAAGGCCGGCTCCGCCTCGTCTTCGCCACCGGCAGCCTCGTCATGCTTGCGATCGCGCTGATGGGGATCGCTGCGCTCGCCAACACGATCGTCTCCTATAAAAGAAAGGAAATCGCCCTCAGGAAGCTTTTCGGCGCGCCTGTCGGACATATCCTGCGCTTGGTCACCCGACTCTTCGCTCCGCCCCTCCTCGGCGGCTACGCCGTCGGCGCCAGCGTCGCCTGGCTGGTCATCCAGCAATGGCTCCAGGGTTTCAGCCTCCGCTCCCCTCCCGACGTCACCGAATTTCTCGCCGTCCTGGTCGTGATTACGCTCGCCTGCGCGCTCACCGCGTCATGGTATGTCGTTCGGCTCGTCCGCCTGCGTCCGGCGTCCGTCCTTCGCTACGAGTAATGAGCGGCCGATATCCGAACCCGCAGGCTCCCGCAGGGGTTACCAAGCCTGCGAAAGGCAGGGCTTTTACCGGGCGCGCTTCTCAGCTCGTATATCCGCCAAGGCGCCCTTTGTTCACGATATCGAGGCTGTCGTCGGCTCGAATCCGAGCGATGGCGGGCGTCCGGTAGGAGAGGCCGCCGGTTCCGTCGGCATCGAGATCGAAGGCGGCGACGATCTCCTGTCCGGCCTGGGAAAGCCCGGCGAAGTTGACCAGGAAATTCATGAGATAGGTCCGCGACGGGAAGAGGATCGCCGTTTCGCGGTCGGAAGCGATCACCGCGACCAGCTTCTTCTCCGCGTCGCCGGCGCCGAAGGCGGATGAGATCAGGAGGCGGCCGTCGTCCAGGGCCACCGTCGCCAGATCCCCATATTGCCCCAATATCGTCTCGTAATCGCTCTGTGAGACAATGTTGCGGGTGATCAACTCCCGATAGGCGGCGATGAGCGCGTCGCTGCCCGGAAACCGGTTCACGGGCGGCGGCGGGGGCGGCGGCGGGGGGGGCGGGACTTCCGGATTGGCGAAGGACCTCGCCGGCAGTTCGGGATGGGGATCCACGACCGAGGGCCGGGTCGCCGGCGTGTCGGAAACATAGTCGCTTCGAACGACCTCGCCCATCCCCGCCGATCGTTCGCGGACCGCAGCGGCGTTGCTCGAGTCCGATCGCGGCGCCTGAAGAGAATCGAAGCGGACCTGAAGGCGCTCAATTCGGCCTGTGAGCGCCTGCAAGGCGGCGGCCAGCTGGTCGTGGCGAGTGGCGAGCTTGTTCTGGCCGTCCACCAGCCCATCGTAATCGGGATGCACGTCGGACGGCGGCGGCGTGCCGCCTGGCCCGGAGTTGCCCCGACGCGGGTCCGCAGGCTTGGCCGAGCCTCGTCGCGACAGGAACCTTCCGGCGAGGCCACCGATGAACCCGGCCAGCAGCAGCCCGGCGATCCAGGCCGGCAGGCCGGTGCGCCCCTCCAACACCCGCAAATTCTTCAGATCCACCTCGCGCGCGTCCTGAAGCTGGCGGAGGCGGTTGCAAAGCTTCTGCAAGGCCTCCCTCTCGGCCTCGCCGACGCGGGGCCTTTTCAGGGCGGCTTCGTAGGCGTCGTTTTCCTCATCGCTGGCGGAGTCATCGGGACGGCGCGGGGCGCGCGGCTCGAGGTCTTTGGCAAAGTCCTGGCAGTCCAGATCAGTCACGACCGGCCGAGTAACGTCGAGCTTCGGTAACGGGTCCGAATCCGATGAGGGAGATTCCGAGCAAGCGGCGACCATCATCGCCGCCAGCGGCGCAGCGGTCCGCCAGACAGCCCGTGCGGCACCCGGTTTCCGCTCTCCGCTCATACGAAATCGACTTTCAGCTTGTCCTTGCTCTGGTCCGCCGGCGAAGCGAGAATCTCGACCAGCTTGCGCAACCCCGAGATGAAGGGCGGCTCCAGGGCGCGCCCCGCCTCCTGCTCGAGCCGTTCCAGCTCAAGCTGCTGACGAACGGCGCCTTGCACCTGCTTGCGGGCGCCCTGCTGGCTGTTGGGAAGGGGGTCGAGCCTGATCCCGCCATGAACTCTCAAGGCTTCGACGAACACGTCGAACTCCGCCATCTCCACCTCGCGAACCTTCGCGGCCAGCATGGCATTGCTGACCAGGGCGTCGGCGGCGAGAGGTTCGCCGCTTTCGAAGGCGATTCCAAGGCCGACCGGAAGGTAACTCTTGGCCGTCTCGAAGCCTTTCTTCGCGGAGGCGTCGATCAGCCGCTCATATTCGCCGCCGATCATTCCGCGCACCACTTCGAGCTTGGCATCGGGGCTGCTGAACATCTGTGGAAGCGGCACATTCTCGATACCGGCCGCAACGGAGAACAGCCGGAGCACGCGGGTAACGTCGCTTTCGTCCTCGGCGGCACCGCCATGGATCTTCTTGAATATGCCAGCGCCGCGGCCGCAAAGCGCAAAAGCCTGCGCCTCGAGGCTTTCCTTCCTGACGGTGCCGTCGGCGACCAGATGGCGAGCGACCTTGCCCGCATACCAGGCGATTCCGCCGAGCGCGATCAGCGCGGTGAGCCGAAGCCCCTTCCCGACGTCGAGGTCGAGCCGCCTGTCCCAGTTCGCGTCGATGGCCTGTTGCAGCCGCTCGTCGCTGAACAGGATTTCCGCGATCTGCGGCTTGTTCTCCTCGAAACGCGGAACGTCGGTGACCGTCGTCCCGTCGAGCAGGCTGGCCCATTGGCCCAGCCCGATCTCTCGCAGGATGTTCGAATTCTGGGTGAGCGCGCGGGTGAAGAAATGCTGCCCGGCGAGCCGGAACGAGCCATTCCAGAGCACGACCTCGCGATCCCAGATGGTGACGTCGGTGGTGCCGCCGCCGATATCGAGAACGACGTTGAACTGCTCGTTGCTGAACCCCGCCTTGAGGAGGATGAAGCTGGCCGCCGCCAGGCCTTCCGAATAGAGCGGAGCGAGCACCGGGTTCGGGTCGTCCCTGTTGACGCCGGTCGAGATGCGTCTGGTGATCGAGCCCACATGCTTCAGGAACGTTTCGCGCGGTCGGCCAGTGAGCGCGTCCGGGATCGAGAAGCGCCAGCGCATCAGCCGGGAGTCGTAGCGCTGAACCGTCGCCTCCGCCGCGACCATCAGCATGAACTGCTCGAGGAAGTCCCGCGCCGCGTCGGTGTGGGTGGCCTCCTCGCTCCACTTGAGGTTGAACTTGCACTCCACGGCGATTTGGGTGAGCTGCTGCGTTTCATGCTGCTCGCCGTTGACCACATAGGGCTCGTGGCTGTGGAAATAGATGATGTTGCGGAACGCGGAATGGTGGTCGGCGTTCGAGCCGCCCTTGCGGGTCACCGCCACCGTCGGAGTCGGAGTCTTGCGCTCCTCGGCGGGCCAGAACCTGCTCAGGACATAGCGGGCATTGTTCTTGGAGGCCCGGTTCGTTTCCGGGGAGGTGTAGGTGATCGGAAAGACCAGGCGCGGCTTGAACACGACCGGCTGGTCGCTGGCGAAGCAGGCGACCGTATTGGTCGTCCCGAAATCCACCGCCGCCACCGAAGTCTGGACCTCGGTATGCACCTCCTCGAGCTGGGTCAGGATGAAGCCGACGGGCCCGTCCTGGCGCTGTTCGGCGGCTTCGGAATAGAGGACGGCGTCGAAGGGCTGTGAGGAATATTGGATGTCCTCATAGATCGGGCCGAGCTTTTCGGACCGTGTGAAGCGCGCCGGATCGTTTCTCGGAACGGCGCCCCGGTTCAGCTCGGCGAGCCGGATCACCGCTTCGTTCGCGTTGCCCGCGTCGCTGATTTCCGCGCAGATGAGCCGGCTGGACGTGGCGAGATGCGGCCGGAGCGAATGGCCCCGGAGCGCTTCCCGATAGGTGAACCGGGCGAGATAGGTCGACCAGGAATCGGCCCGGAAGTTGGGCCAGAGCGAGGCGTTGTAGACTTCCCAGTCCGCCTCGTCGACGAGCAGGGCGTCGCCGCTGTCGGCATCGACCGAATAATGGCGAGTGAGCAGGAACCGCGTCGGTTCCTGCGCGCCGACTCCCAGTTCGAGCTCCAGTGCGACGGATATCCGTGACGGCTGGCTCTGGCCGCCGATCCGTTTGCTCAGGTTTTGGTCGAGCAGCAAGGCGAGCGGCCGAAGCGGCAATATGATGTCCTGGAGTCCGACGGGGTGGCTTGCGACCATCGCCTCCTTGCCGAGGCGGATCGCCCGGTCGGCGAACAGGTCCTCGGCCCTGACCAGCCAATAGCCGAGCTGCGCCGCCTCCTTGCGGGTATCGTTGAAGGTGCCCTCGTGGAGCAGCTCCTTGAGCGTGCGGGTGCCCCAGACGAAGGTATGCTCGGCGCCGAAACCGGGCAGCGCCCCGATCGCTTCGTCGACCAGGATGACGCCCTTGAGGTGGCCGAAGGCCGCGTCGGGTCGCAGCCGCAGCCGGGTCCGGGAAGACGAGGCAGGATCGCCCGACGTCTCCAGCCGGCTGCTGTTCCACAGATGATGGAAGAGCGGCTGGAGCTTCTGCTGGTCGGAGTCCAGGTGCTGCACCGGCAGATTGGACTCGCCGAGCTTGCCCTTGCACTGGTTGGCGAAGTCGCGAAGCAATTGGGCGATGCTGAAGGCTACCTTGCCGCCATAAGTCTCGACCGACTCGGCAAGCTTGCGCACCCACGCTTCGAGCACGACGATCTCGGTGATCGGCAGAGCGATATCGGCCGATAACGGGTCGCGGATCTCGCCCTGGGCCCAGGCCACTCCGGGAATGGTGATCCGAAGGCTCGAACGTCCCGGCGAGACCAGGCAGATGGGGTTGGTGACCGCCAGCGGCTGCGGGTCCCGTCCTTTGATCGTGAGCATGACGAGGTGGGGCTTTTTCCACTCGTCGACCAGGTCGCCGAGCGCCACCGCCGGCGGCAGCTCCCGCATCACCCGGGCGAAGATATGGTCGCCATCCAGCTTCACCGCTTTGGGGGTGAGCGAATAGTGGCTTTGGTGCAGGTGGCGGAGCGCGAACATGGCAAGCAGGCCGCGCCACTGGCCGAGCACCTTGTCGTGCATCGAATGCTTCTCGATGAGCGCTTCCCCGAAGGTGCGTGCCTGCGCCCACGGGTCGGGAATGGCGCGAATGGGCTCGTCCGGATCGCTCCATGCTTCCTTGGGCACCTTCAACGAGCGGCTGAGCTGGCCGAGCGTGCCTTTGGCGTTTTGCCACAGGCCGACTTTATCCGAGGGCGCGAATTCGTTTCCTTCGGGACGGAATACCGGAAGGGTCGGGATGAAATTATTTGCCATGTGGCTCGCCTAACTGCGCTGGAACGACGGATCGACGGTGACGGCGTCAAAGGCCGCGGCGATCGCGCGACCGATGCCGCGATGCTCGCCGGGGCTCGGATCCGCGCGCACCAGATGATCGTGGACGGCGGCGCCTTGCCGGGGCTCGGGATCGCCGGTGTCGATCCGGACAAGCCTGTCGAAGGCGTCGAGCAGATGCTGCTCGGGGAAGGAATTGCCCAGCGCGATCGGCTCGGTCGGAGTCTCGACATGGCCCGGTGCCTTCAACGCCTCAAGGCTCCAGGGGCCGTTCACCCAATAGCGCTCGCCCATCTTCTCGATCGTCGCCGCCCAGGCGAGGATGTCGTCGAGCAGCCGATCGAGGGCGTTGAGCTGGTCTTCGGATTCCTCGATACCGACGTCGCCGGCGAGCTTTTGAGCCCAGGTCCGCCGGCCCGGCACCCAGCTTTTCTCGGTCAGCAGCGCCTTGGCATGGTAGCGCCAGTAGACGGCGAAGCGGAGCAGCTGACCGACCCGCTTGCGTACCGGTGGGCCGGGGGGCAGGTCCCGCCATTTGATCGACTCGCCTTCCCGCGCCGCGGTCATCACCGGGACCTTGCTCCCGGCCTCGCCGCCTTCGTTCTTCTCCAGTTCCGAGCGGGCGAAGAATTCGCAGACGCTGGTCGCCGCCATCAGCTCGGGCAGCAAGGCCGGGTTGGTCTGCTTGTCGCTGCCGGCGGCATGGTAGTCGAGCTTGAACAGGGTGGGCCGCCAGCCGGCGACGAAGAATCGGTCGAACACTTCTTCGTGCTTGAAGAGGTTCTCGTAATATTCGAGCGCGAGCTGGGCCTTGGGGAGCAGCTCGTTCGAAGTGACCACCGAGACGGTCTCCTCGTCCTCGGGATTCCGGAACTCGAAATAGGGAAGCATGAGAAGCCCGGCGATCGCGATCTGCTCGCGATTCTGCAACGTCTTGCGCAAATTGTTGAGGTGGCGGGCGAAGGTCGGAAAGCCGGAGGCGCCGGTGCCGCCGAAGGCGGAGCCGACGATGAAGATGTTGACCGCCTGTTGCCCGGCGTTCTCCATCAGCTCCTTCAGCCGGGCGATCAAGGTGCAGTCCTCGGCGAGCAGCGAAGCGACCAGGGCGGCGGAGCCGACATGGGCGCGGCCGCGGTAACCCTGCTCGAGCGGGAGGTCCTGCTCCTCCTTTCCCTCCATGAAGAGGAGATTGAACAAATGCCGCTGGTCCTCGGTCAGATTCTCGCCGAGGATCGCCTTCAGGGACCCCTTGGTCAGCGACGGGCACCATAAGGGACTCGGCTGCGGCTTTTCGAACAGGGGCAGGATCGCGGTCTTGCCGAAAGCCGGCCCGGCCTCGCTCGCCCAGTCGATCTTGTTGCGCTCGCCGTCACTCCACAGGCGTCGAAACTCGCCATAATCGGACAACAGCTTGCGAGTGCGGGTGACGTTGCCGTTCGTGCTGTCCTGGTCGACCAGGCCGACATGGACGACCCGCGGACCGAGCCCGGCCGCAAGCAGCACCAGCGCCGCCTCGACCACCTTCGCTCCGGTGCCTCCGACGCCTAGGAGGATGTTGGTTTCAGCCATGGTTCAATTCCAGAAATTAGGCAGGAGGACGTCGGCCAGCGGCACCGACCGTTTCAGCGGCAGCCGAACCGCGAGCCCGGTCGCCAGATAATAAGCGAGCGCCGTGCCGATGAAGCCGGTGACGAGCGAGATCGCATAATTGTTCGACGCGATGAGGGTGCCGATGTCGAGCAGCGACACCTGCCGCCACCACGCGGCGACCGCGGCAAGGATGGTGACGATGAAAAGTCCGATCCAGGCGGCGAACATGCTGCCGCCCTCCGAATAACCGCGCGCGGCACGGCGCTGGGCGAGCGCGACGAACAGGCTCGAGAACAGCCAGCTGAAGGACAAAGCCAATATGGCCCATTTGAGCATCTGCCCGCGGGCGTCCCCAAGCTCGTTGAGCACGCTCGCGCCTCCGTCGGCCGCCTCGGCATAGTCATTCTGCAAGGCGAGGCTGGCATCCCCGAAGGTGTCGGCCATGAACCAGATTGTCGCCAGCACCCCCGCTCCGATCAGCAGATGAATCAGCAAGGCTTTGCCGATCCGCACGATTGTTTCCCCCATTTTATCCCTTTCGCACCCTCCGCCGGCCTCGCCGGAGACGGCTATTCCTGAAGTTCGATGAGCACGCTGAACCCTAATATCCCGCCGCCGTTACGTTCGGCGGCAAAGGCGAGCGAACCTTCCATGATGCGTGCCAGTTCGCTGAGGTTGAGAGTCGGAAAGGTGGCCGGCTTGCCGCGCGCGGTCGGAGCCGCCGCTCCGACCGTCAGATTCCAACGCGGATCGGTCATCCACGCCGTCGCCGGATTGGGCGAGATGACGGACTGCCGCTCAAGCTCGCCCGAAAGCAGATAGACGCCGCCACGCCCAAGCCGGGCGGCGAGCCGCGCCGGGTCCAGAGTCAGGCGCCTCTGCTCCGTACCCGGGATGTCGGCCCAATCGCCCTCCAGGGCGACCGGAGCGTTCCATGACGATTTGGTGCACTTGGTATTGGCCCGTCTCCAGACCCGAAGCTTCGGGGTCAGCGGCCCCTGCCATACCGCGTTGGCGATAAAGGCGTCGGCCGCCGGGGCGGTCCAGGTCGGCTTGCGCCTGGGCGGCGAGCCTCTCGGCGGCAGGTCGCCGCCCAGCCTGAACTGCTGGACCACGACCTGCTGCATCGGCTGGAAGGAAGCCTGCTGCATCTGAGGGCTGTTGCCGCGTTCGAGGGGAGCCTTGCTGCGCGGCTTCAGCGGCCCGGGATCCACGGTGAAGATCGAATGCGGGATCCGCCCCTCCTTCATGGCTTGGGCGACGATCCCCGATCCGGAGCGCGGCAGCGCCTGCTCGAAGCCGAGCGCCTGGGCCTTCGATCCGACGACGAGGAGGTAGAGGGGATGGCGGCCCTTGTAGCGGACCGCCTTCGGGTCGCCCGGTCTGACCACCGGCAGATCGTGAATGCTGCCGTCGAACGGCGAGTCGATCCCGTAGATCGAGATGGTTCGACCGCTCGCCAGGATATCGGTGAGAATCGGCTGCATCACGGTCAGACCGGTCGATCTAACCGTAGAGTCGGTGAACCACAGATCCGATACGATCACTCCCATCTCATCGGGGGTAGCCGAAATCCTCTTCAGGATTTCATTGATACGCGATTCATTGTTCTCGCATCGCGAGCGGTCGGCCAGGGTACAATTGTAAAAGGCAGGGTCTTGCAAGGTTGCGACGGCGTTCTTGTCGAGATCGACGACATTAAGTCCGAACGCCTTGTAGCGCGCATCGATATCCATCTGCCCGAGCATGCCCGGCAGCGAGTCGATCAAGTCCTGAAAAGGGCTATCCACCCCCCTGACCGCCCCTTTGACATAGCCCGCCATGCTGCCGGACCGGTCGACATAGATGGTGGCGGAGCCCGAGGTGGGTTGCGCCGTCTTCTTGACGGGTTCAGGCTGGATGACGTGGATCCAGCGGGCCGCTTCCGCCGGGAAACAGTCGAGGCCCTTGTCGGCTTGGGGCGTACCGTCGTCGCAGCCGGCGAGGGTCGCCGCCAACATTAGCGCCAAGGCACGTCGCGGTCCTGCTCGATGAACGGTCATCGTCTTGAATTGCCCCCCCTGGACTCGCTAGAAATATGGGAGAGGGTCAAGTCGCTGTCCAGACGTAAATGAATACCGCAGCCTTTTACCCGGGGGGAATAGAGTGACGGCCAAGGCTTGGAATCTGATTTGCTTTGAAAGTCACGGTATCCCGATCAGCCTCTACGGCGAGAACTCGGCGCGGCGGGCGATAGCGACGGGTTCCCTGACTCCACAGATGAGCGTCGTCGTCTATGAGGACGACAAGGGCGTAAGAATTCCGGCGGCGCAAGTGCCTCAACTCAGGCCCCTTTTCCCCCCGGGCACAGTGCTCGACCCGCCCGCTCCGACCCCTGCCCCGACCGCTCCGGCGGACGAACGGACAACCCGCGACAGGGCGCCGGCGGAAGTGCCGAGGGAGAGGCCGGAGCCGAGCCCCGGCGTGTCCGAGAGCGCGTCGGTGCTGCTCCCCAGAGGCGGCAACATCAACCTGAGCCGCGCTTCGCCCGGCCTGAGCAGGGTGATCGTCGGTCTCGGCTGGGACACGGCGGCTGCGAGCAGCGGCGCCCTGGACCTCGACACCGTCATCTTCCTCCAGACCGCCCGCGGCAAGGTCCGGAACGATGCGGACGTCGTCTTCTACAACAATCCCACCGGTGCCGACGGTGCGGTTCAGCTCTGCCTCCCGCCCTCGCCCCAGCGCTTCGGGGACCTCCAGTCGGTAACCATCGCGCTGGACGCGCTCGGCCCCGAGATAAGCAAGGTGACTTTCGCCCTGGCCATTTACGAAGGCCTGAAGCGCGGTCAGAATTTCGGAATGGTCGAAGGCGCCTATATACGGGTCGTCAATGCGGACGACCTATCGGAGCTTGCGCGCTGCAACATATCGCGGGACGTCAGGACCGAGACCGCGGTCGTTCTCGGCGAGATTTACGACCTTCGCGGCGATTGGAAGTTCAAGGCCGTGGATCAGGGATTTTCCGGCGGCCTGTCCGCCTTGGGGAAGTCCTTTGACGTCGACATAGAAAACGCCTGATCCCGGCCGCTGCCGGCTGCTTGAGAGTGGAAAGCCCCTGATCAGGGCTTTGGCGGTTGGGATTGACGATCGACGGCGATAAGCCGGCGGCGCGGAAGGTTGAGCTTGTCGAGGATCATGTGGACATGATTCTTGACCGTGGCCGGACTGATCTTCAGCGTGCCGGCTATCTCTTTGTTGGAAAGCCCGGTTTCGACCAGCGAGGCCACTTCCCGCTCGCGCTGGGTCAGATGCGCGTTCGCGGCGGGCCCGCCCGAGACGAAGGCGAGCTCCTCGACTCGCCGAAGCAGGCACGCCATCAACGGCGGCGGACAGACCGGGACTCCGTTCAGCGCCCGCTTCGCCGCGTGGCTCAGATCGTCGATCGTCCCTTCATGATCGATGAACGCGGTCACTCCCGCCTCCGCTCCGGCGACGCCCTGATCGTCACTCGACATGCCGAAGCCGATCACCAGCAATTGGGGGGCGAGACGCTTGGCGAGGCGGGCCGCGGCGCAGGATCCGGCCCGCGAGACGTCGACGAACATCACCTGCGGCGAAAATTCTTCCAGCAACGTTGGAAGCTCGTCCGGAGAGGCGCCGACCACCCGCTCGAAATCGCCGGTCCGCCCAAGACCGGAGGCAAGTCCTTCCCTGTAGAGAAGCACGTCGCTCACCACGACCGCGCCCGGACGGACGTCCAGCGGCTGGTCTGCTTTTTTTACGTTCCCAATCAACATGGTGCCGTCCCCACGACCATGAAGTCACGGCAACTCTATGTCCCTTTCGAGTAAGTGCCGGACAAACGAATTACAACCACGAGCATTTCCATTGGAGAAGAATCGCGATTGTCGGTCACCGGTTATGATAACTGGCGCGATAAGCGCTGCCGTATCAACTACCGAGCTACAGCGCTCCCCCAATACTAACCCAGTTTATAGCATCGGCGCGGAGAGTCCATCCGGATTGCGTCCGGAACCGGGCCGGCCGAGCGACCCGATGCGCGGCAAGAGGTCCGGATCGGCCGGCCCGGACCGGATCCGGTTCGCCTCCCGTCGGACGGGCCGGGCCGCCGCCCGGACCGTCGCGGCTCATGCGCCCGCCCTGCCGCCGCCCTTAAGCTTCATCTTTCGCCAAGGCGGAGTGAAGGATGCCGATCCGCGTGATGCTCGGGGAGATGACTCCCATGGTCGGGTCGGCCCTGCGGGGCTCGCTCGGCGAATGCGACGATATCGAGCTGGTGGGCGCGCCTGGCGGCCAGGCCGCCTACGAAGGCGTCGACGTGCTCGTCCTTCACCAGTCGCCGGCAAGCGCTTGCGGCACGATGCTGAAGGCGCTCGTGGCGGCCGCGCCGATCGGAGTGGTCGCCATCGACGGCAATGGCGAGAGCGGCAGCCTCTATCGCCTCGACCGCGAAGCGTGGCGGTTCGTCCCCGGCGGCGGCCACGGCCTCGCCGAGGCGATCCGAGCGGCGGCGGGGACCGGCTGATGGCGACCTATCTCGCCATCGCCGCGGCCGGAGCGGCGCTGAGGGGGCTGATCCGCGAGCGCTACCCGCGCGGCGATTTCGACACCCTGACGGTGGAGGTCTATCAGGCCAAGGACGTCGAGAAAGGGCTTACCGACGAGGGCTTCGGGATCGTCCTGTGGCGGGTCGCCGTCAACGCCCAGCTCCGCGCCCGAGGACCGCGCACGGACCCGTTCGGCCGCCGCTTCAAGGCGTCGCTGCCGCTCGACCTCAGCTTCATCGTCGTTCCGGTCGCGGCCAGCGCGGAGAAGCAGCTTCGGATGCTCGGCTGGCTGCTTCGCGAGATCGAGGATTCGGGCACCGTGACCGCCGCCCAGTTCAACGAATATCTGGGCGAGGATTCGATCTTCTCCGCGGCCGAGGATGCCGAAATCGTTCTCGATCCGCTGTCGGTTGCCGATCAGCTGACGATGTGGGACCGGATTCGCAAGCACCCGCTCATCGCCCATTTCCAGATGCGGACGGTGCTGATCGACAGCGCCCAGGCGATCGACGAATACGGGCCGGTCGTCGAGCGCGCCTTCGAGGCTGGGCCGATGGAGCTGTCGCAATGAGCGCCCTGCGCTCGGCCGACGTGGTCGCCCGGCACGTGCCGTTCGGCTTCCTGTTCCGCGACGCCTCGGACCTTTCCGTGGTTCCGGACGGGCTGTCCGTCCGGATCACCGATTCCGGCCTTCCCCATCGAAGCGCGCTTCTGCTTCCAACCCCGAGCGGCACCTGGATGTCGCCGAAGCTGCCCGGCCTGGGCATCGACGCCGCGGCCGATTCGACCCAATGGCCGAACATCGCCCGGCCCTGGCAGGTCGACGTCGCCGACGCGCTCGGCCGCTATCTGCCAGTCCGTTTCACCGCCAAGCTCCCTAATCGCGGCCGGGTCGAATGGCCGGTCTGGAAGGCGACGGGGAACGGCCCGCGCCTCAAGCCGCTGGTGCCGCCGGGGGCGCCGGCGAAATACAAGCCCGATTATCTGCCGCTCTTCCCCTCGATCGCCCGGACTCCGCCCGGCCCAAGGGCGACGGTCCGCGCCCATCTCGCCTACAAGGGCGAAGACGGCGATCGCCCGGCGGCCTGGGCGGCGGTGGCGGTGAGCATCGACGGCAAGCGCCTCGGACTCGGCCTCGCCGACGCCGCCGGCGCCGTCGCGGTGAGCTTTCCCTACCCCTCCCTGCCCGACCAGACGAGCCAGCAGGCCGCCGCCGGCCGCAAGGAGGTCGAATGGGAGGCGATTCTCGAAATCTATCACGATCCGGAGCTGGCCGGCGATCCGCCGCCGCTCGAGGATCTGATCGGCCAGCTCGCCCTCCCGCCGGTCAAGGCGCTGGGCAAGCTTGGAGCGCCTGACGAACCGCTCGAGGCGCAGACATTGGTGCTTGGCCGAGCCCTGACAGTGAGGACCGGCCCGGCCGACAAGGAAGTGATTTCAAGCCTGTATCTGGAACCGGCGTGACCGACGAGGAGAAAGTCGATGCCTGAGTATCTCGCCCCCGGCGTGTTCGTGGAGGAAGTGTCCTATCGGGCCAAATCCATCGAAGGCGTCAGCACGACCACCACGGGTTTCGTCGGAGCGACGCGCTACGGCCCGATCGACATCGAGCCCGACGTGATCACATCGCTCGTCGAATATGAGCGGGTCTACGGCGGACGCCAGCAACTCGAATTCACCGACGGCGGAACCCCCGTCGACAATTACATGTGGAACGCGGTTCGGGCCTTCTTCGAGGAAGGCGGCAAGCGGCTCTACGTGGCTCGGGCCTTCAACGCGCCCGACATCGAGGCCGCCTGCGCGACGGTGACCGATCCGGTTCCCCCGGCGAACGTCGCGATCCGAGCCCGCTTCCCCGGCAGGGCCGGCGACGGCCGGGTGCGGCTTCAGTTCAGCGTCAGCCCCAACCGGATGGTCACCGAAGGCGCCGGCGCGACCAAGCGGGCGATCCTTCGCGGAGTCAGCCACCGCGACGTGCTCTACGTCGAGAACCACCAGGATCTTGGCGGAGGCCTCACCCGCGGAATCTATGTCGTCGACCGCGATCCGCAGCAGCAGGACAAATATACGTTCGACGACAATGACGGCCACAGCTTCGAGCTTCAGACGCTCAAGGACCAGGCCGGGGCCGAGGTCCGGATCGTCACCGCGTCCGTCTATTTCGAGCCGAGCGTGCCGGGCCTGCCCTTCTTCGCGGCGGCCGGCCTCGCCCTCGACCGGGATCATACGAGCGGCGGCAAGAAGGATAGCCTGTTCGAATATTTCCGGCCCGATCCGGTCAGTCTGTCTTCGGCGCGCTCGATCCCGATCGTCATCCGGGCTCTGACCGTCGACGAGGCGACGGAGCAGCGCGACGCCGCGGTGGAAGCCCGCACCCCCCTGAAAGCCGCGGACGACGCCAAGGCCGTCGAGATCGGCACCGCGGAGACGGAGCTTCAGGACGCCGAGGAGGCCCTTGCCGCCGCCGAGCCGGACGACGACCTCGTACCGCTGCAGGCGGCCGTCGACGAAAAGCAGGCGGCGCTGGATGCGCTGACTCAGCAGAAGGTGGCGACCGCAGCGGCGCTCGCCCAGGCCGACAAGCAGCTTGCCGCCTCCAATGCGGCGCTTTCCGCCGCCAACAACAATGCCGATCGCAGCGGCGTCGAGTTCCTTTCCGACTATCTCTCCCCGGGGCCGGCGCCCAATCGCTTCACCCTCGACGCGCTCGCGGCGAGCACCGGCTCCGAGCCGTTCCTCGACGCGATCTTCTACCTGACCAACGGCAGCGACGGGCTGATCCCCGGGCAGGCCGCTTATGCCGGGCTCGAGGATCTCAACAACAACAAGTCCGGTCTCGTCGCCTTCGAGGACATCGAGGACATCGCCATCGTCGCCGCCCCGGGCTCGACCTTCAACGACACCCATGCCCAGTCGGTGGCGAACGCGCTCATCTCGCACGCCCACCGGATGAAGTACCGGATCGCCGTGCTCGACAGCATCAAGGGCGCGAGCATCGCGGAGGTTCGCGCCTATCGGGCCAAGTTCGACAGCAGCCACGCCGCTTTCTATTATCCCTGGGTCCGGATCATCGACGCCGAGACGGGCCAGGAAAATCATTATCCGCCGTCCGGCTTCGTCGCCGGAATCTACGCCAGGAACGACATCGAGCGAGCGGTCTACAAGGCCCCCGCGAACGAAATCGTCCGCTTGGCCACCGGCTTCCAGAAATTCCTCAACAAGGCGCAGCAGGAGGTTCTGAACCCCGACGGGATCAACTGCTTCCGCTTTTTCGAGGGCCGCGGCATGCGGCTTTGGGGGGCGCGCACGGCGACCTCGGATCCCGAATGGAAATACGTCAATCTGCGACGCTATTTCGCTTATCTGGAACGCTCGATCGACAAGGGCACGCAATGGGCCGTCTTCGAGCCGAACGGCGAACGGCTCTGGGCCAACGTCCGGCGAACGATCGAAGATTTTCTGCTCAACGAATGGCAGAACGGAGCTCTCCTCGGCGACAAGCCGGAGAAGTCGTATTTCGTCAAATGCGACCGTTCGACCATGACCCAGAACGATCTCGATAACGGCAGGCTCGTCTGCCAGGTCGGCGTCGCGCCCCTTCGGCCCGCCGAGTTCGTCATCTTCCGCATCGGCCAGTGGACGGCCGACCGCAAAGCCTGAGGGGACCCGCCATGGCTGTCAAACGCGCTCGACCCTACGTCCAGTTCAACTTCCTCGTCGACTTGGGCGACGGGGTTACCGAGGGGCCGGATGCCGGCTTCCAGGAAATCAGCGGCATCGGCATGGAAGTGACCGTCGCCGAATATCGCACCGGCAACAGCCGCGAGAATTCGGTGATGAAGATCACCGGAATGAACAAGGCCACCGACGTCACGATGAAGCGCGGAGTCATCGGCTCGCTGAACCTCTACAAGTGGCTCGACGACATCCGCAACGGCAATCAGGACGCTTTGCGCACCGTCACCATCACCCTTCAGAACGAGGATCACAGCCAGGCCGTCCAGACCTGGAAGCTGATGCGGGCGAGGATCACCAAGCATACCTCCGGCCCGCTCAACGCCAAGGGCACGGACGTGGCGATGGAAGAGCTCGTCCTGGCCTACGAACGGCTGGAGATGGAGTGAGGGCATGCGCGCCGGCGAGGCCCTTCCCGGAATCCGATTGGAGCCCCTGCCGCCGCCCCAGGCGGGGCGGCTGCCGCGGATGGACGTTGCCGTCTTTGCCGGCTTCGCCCAGCGCGGCCCCTGCCATGTCGCCATCCCGATCGCCAGCGTCGCCGGCTACGAGACCGTGTTCGGCGGCGACCTCGACCTCGCCTGGGACCCGAAGGCCGGAGCGCCGCTTCGAGCCAATTTGCCGGCCGCGGTCCGGGCCTTCTTCTCCAACGGAGGCCATTGTTGCTGGGTGATCCGGCTCGCCGCGACCGAGCCGCTGATCGAGGCGATCGCCTCGGCGGGCGGCGACCCGGGCGGCCTCGTCCCCGCCGCGCCGGGCCTGTTCGAGCTGCCCGGCCTGCTCTCGCGCGCCGCGACCGCGGACTCGAAGGGCAGCGCGATCGCTCCGGCGCGCCTGTCCGCGGCGAGCCTCGGCGCCTGGTCGGATTCGCTGCGCCTGACGGCCCGGGTCGCGAGGCAGAAGCTGGCGCTCGCCAATCTCGCTCGGCTTCGCCTTGGCATAGGTTTTACCGACAACGGAATGCTCAGCCCCGGCGACCTCGTCGAGTTCGTGGCGAGAGACGGTCTCACCACCCGCTACGCCAAGGTGGCGAGGCTCGAGGACGGCAAGGTCCTGGCCGCCTGGGTCGCGGCGTTCAGGCGCGCCCGTGAGGCCGCCGGGCCGTATGGCGTCGCCGTTCTGATCGGGGAGATCGCGATCGCCGCGACGCTCGTCGAAGGGCCGGAGTCGACGCTCCTCCTGTCCGCTCCGGCGCCGGGCCTGCTTCGATCCGGCGCCTGGCTTCAGCTTCGCCATGGCGAGGACGTCATTTGGCTGCGCACGGACTCGGTGGACGGGCTTCGGGCGACCGGCCCGGCTTGGCGCCAGATCGGCTTCGGACTGCCCACCACCCGCTTCTCCGCGGCCAAGGTCACGCTCGACATCCGCGAGAGCGCAAGCGGCCGCACCTTCGGTGGCCTCTCGCCCGCGCCCGAGGGTGCGAACGCCGTCCAGTCGATTGCGGACGACGACGCGTTCTACGGGGTACGAGCCAATCGCGGCGCGGCGATTCGGCCGCCGTTCGCGCTCATGCGCGACGAAGGGGTACGGATCGCGGCCGGCTATGCCGCCGCCGACCCGCTGGGCTTCGCGGGCGCCGCCGCCCGCTTCGGCACGGATGCCTTCACCAAGGCCGACCGGATTGCCCTCCACGCCGCCTGGCTGCCGATCGGCCTGGACGAGGTTTTCGGCGAAGCCCCCGGTCCTCTGGACTCCGCCGCCGAGAGCTTGGAGCGCGATGGCCTGAAAAGTCTGGATCACCGCCTGTTCCTCGATCCTCGACTTGCCGAAGGGGATGCGCAAGGCATCGCCGAGCGTGCGGCGTCCCTTCTCCACGTCGAGGAAAAGCCGCTGTTCGGAATCCACGCCGCTTTCGACATCGAAGGAGACCTGTTTCCAGAGCCCAGCCTCCTCGCCGTCCCCGACTCGGTGCAGCCGGGCTGGACCGTCGCCGTCGAGAGCGACCCGGCCCCTCCGCCCCGGCCGGGAAGCGAAGTGCCGGCCAACTGGCGCAACCATTCCGGCGGCTGCCTGCCGGACGGCGAAGGGGAGAAGCTCGGCGCGCCGGACCGCGGCCGGTTCCTCGACTCCACCACGCAGAGGCTGGCGGCGCCCATGCTCGAGGCGCCGGCCCAGGTCGCGCCGGGGGAGGCGATCGAGCTGAGCTGGGATGAGCAGCCGGCGGGCAGCATCGTCGTTCTGGAGGAGAGCGGCCGCGCCGATTTCGCCACCGCGGCGGAAGTCCTGCGCGGAGCCGGTGCCGTCCGCTACGTCGCGGAGGACCGGCCGCAGGGGCTGCTTTATTATCGTTCGCGGGTCGAGCGGGAGGGCAATGTCTCCGCTTACTCCAGCGTCGTGGTCTCGGTCCGGGGCAGCCGTTACCAGGCCGTTCCGGCGGATCCGGCGCTTCTTCGGCGGCTTCACTCGGCGATGCTGCGCATGGCCGGCGGCAGCGGCGATTTCTTCGCCATCCTTTCTCTGCCCCGGCTCTTCCGAAGCGCGGAAGCGACGAAGCATGCGTCGGCCTTGCGCGACGTGGCGCCGGGAGCGGGCGACGGCGAGCGGCTCGGGAACCATGAAGAACGGCTGCTGTCCTACGGCGCCGTCTACCATCCGTGGCTCGCCGCCCGCGGCGGAGCCGCCTTCCCGCCCGACGGAAGCATCGCCGGCACGATGGCCGCCCGCGCCCGTCGCCGCGGCGCGTGGATAGCCCCGGCCAACGAGCCGCTGCTCGAGATCGTCGGCCTCGACCCGGCCTTGCCCGAAGCCGAGTTCCTGACCCTGGACCGGGCGCGCATCAATCTGGTCCGGCGCCTGGCCGACGGCTTCGCCGTGCGCGATTCCGACACGCTTTCGAACGAGCCGGACTGGCGGCAGATCTCGGTCCGCCGGCTGATGACGTTGCTTCGCCGGACGGTGCTCCGCCGCGGCATGACCTACGTCTTCGAGCCGAACGGCGACGTCCTTCGTCGAGCGGTGGAGCGCGATCTCGGCCAGATGCTCGACGAGCTCCAGCGGCGCGGCGCCTTTGCCGGCGCCACCTCCGCGCAATCGTTCCGCACCGCCGTCCATCAGGATCCGGACCGGCACGAAGCCGCCCGGCTGATCGTCGAGCTGGCCGTGGCGCCGTCGCAGCCGATGCGCTTCCTGACTCTTCGCCTGGTACCGCGCGGCGGCCGCCTTACCGTGATGGAGGACGCGTGATGGCCGACCCGCCCCGCCCCTTCGCCGCGTTCAACTTCTCGGTCGAAATCTACCCCGACGGGAAGAGCGCTCCGCTCTGCAAGGCGGCCTTCGCCGAATGCGACGGGCTGGAGATGACCCACGACGTCAAGACGATCCGATCGGGCGGAGACAACGGCCGGTCGGTGCGCGTGCCCGGGGTCGTCAATTATTCGAACCTCACCCTGAAGCGTGGAATGACCGACAATTTCGACCTCTGGACCTGGTTCGAGGATTCGCTCGCCGATCCCTATCTTCGCGCCAATGCGGAGGTGGTGCTGCTCGGCGAGGACGGAAGCAGCGAACGGGCGCGGTTCCAGCTCCACCGCTGCCTGCCGGCCAAGCTGAAGGCGCCGTCGCTCAACGCCAAGGACGGCCAGATCGCGGTCGAGGAGCTCCAGCTCGCCTACGAGAAGCTCCAGCTCGCCCGGGTGCCGTCCGGAGGCTCGGCATGACCGAGCAGACCCTCGTCATGGCCAAGCTCATCGAGCTCAAGCAGGACCTCACCACCGAGCTGTCCGGCGGCAAGCAGATCGACGTCCAGTTCAACCCTGAAACGATGAAGGTGACCTTTGCCAACCAGGTGGCGCAACCGCCGGGCGGCGACCAGTCGGCCGGGACGGGCGGAATTCAGTTCGTCGGCGCCGGGACGACCAAGCTCGCGCTCACTTTGTGGTTCGACGTGACCGCGATGGCAGACAATCCGGTCGACGACGTCCGCCGGCTGACCAGGGACGTCATCCACTTCATGACTCCCAAGGAGGCCGAAAGCGACCCGAGCAAGCTTGCGCCGCCGGGTACCCGTTTTTCCTGGGGTAGCTTCCTGTTCGACGGGATGGTCGAGGGGCTCGAGGAGTCGCTCGAATTCTTCTCGGCGGCGGGCAAGCCGCTGCGCGCCAGCGTCGCACTGACGCTCGCCCAGCAGAAGATCCTGGTTTCCAGCTTCGAAGGGTCCGGAAGCGCCGGCAGCCGCCCCGGTCAGCGGCCTTTCACGCCGGCCAAGCAGGGCCAGAGCCTCCAGCAGATGTCGGGCGCCGCCGGCAAGGGCGGCGATTGGCAGTCGATCGCCGCCGGAAACGGCATTGAGGACCCGCTCCGGATGGCTCCGGGAACGTTCGTGGACCTGAACGCGAAAGCCTCGGTCGGCGGCAGCTTCGGCGCGTCGGCGTCGGCCGGTGTCGGCGCCGGCGGCCGCTTCGGGCTGGGAGGCTGAGGAGGAACGATGGCCGTCGTCATCAACGAATTCGAAGCGAGCGTCGAAGCCGGCGGCGAACGGGCCGCGGGGGGCTCGCGCGCTCCGGGCGGCGACAAGCCGCATGAGGTCCGCCGCAAGCTCAGGCGGGCGGTCGTGCGCGCGTTGCGGATCAGGCCCTGAAGGGAGGATGCGATGACCGCCCAGATCGCCCGCCTTCCAAGCCGCCCCGCCCGGCCGACCATCGAGGTCGCCGGCACGCGCGACGCCAGGCTCGAGGCGGCGTTGCTGAGCTATGAGCTGAGCGAGGGCATCGAGGCGATGGCGCATGCCGAGCTGTGCTTCGGCAATTGGGGCGGCGAAGACCAGCCGGGGTTCCAGCATTTCGACCGCCGAACGCTCGATTTCGGCAAGGCGATCAAGGTTTCCGTCGGCGACGAGGCGCTGTTCGAAGGCCGGATCGCTGCGCTGGTCGCGGATTATCCGGACGCGGGCCCGCCGACCCTGTCGATACTGGCCGAGGACCGTCTGCAGGACCTGCGCATGACCCGCCGGACGCGCTGTTTCAGCCAGGCGTCGCTCGGCGACGTGGTCCGCCGGATCGCTTCGGAGCACGGCCTTCAGGCCGACGTGTCCACCCAGGCGCCCGCCGTTCCTTTGCTCGCCCAGCTCAATCAGTCGGATCTCGCCTTCCTGTTCGACACCGCCCGGCGCTTCGACGCCGATCTGTGGGTCTCCGGCACCACGCTCCACGTCGCCGCGACCCGAACCCAGGAGGCTGTGAAGCTGGCCTGGGCGGGCACGCTCCGGTCGTTCAACGTCGCCGCCGACCTGGCCCAGCAGCGAAGCGCGGTCGTCGCCTCCGGCTGGGACGTCGGCGCCAAGCAAGGCGTGAGCCATCGCGGCGGCACGTCTGCCGTCCAGGCCGAGCTCGGCGATCATGAGGCGGGCGGCGAGATCCTCGTCGGAGCGCTCGGCGAGCGGGTCGACACGCTCGCCCACGGCCTGCCCCGCTCGGCGGACGAAGCGCGCCAGCTGGCCGAAGCGAGCTATCGCCACGTCGCTCGCGGCTTCGTCACCGGCGAGGGCCAGTGCGAGACCGACCCCAAGATCCGGGCGGGCGCGAAGCTCGAGCTTTCCGGGCTGGGCCCGCTCTTCGACGGCAGCTATCGCGCGATCTCCGTCACCCACCTGTTCGACAATGCCGAGGGGGCGCGCACCGAATTCCGCTGCAACCGGCCCGGGCTGGGCCGGCCATGAGCGCGCTCTTCCTTCTCGAGGGCGACCGCGCCGCCGAACAGCGCTCGGAGCGGCTTCCCGAAGGCTGGGGCGGCCGCTGGTACGGAGTCGCCCCCGCCACGGTCATCGACATCGCCGATCCGGACGGCCACGGACGAGTCCAGGTGACCTTGCCCTGGTGCCCCGACAGCGGCGGCGGCCGCTACGAAGCCTGGGCTCGGGTCGCGACCCTGTTCGCCGGCAAGGACCGGGGCAGCTGGTTCATGCCGGAGGTCGGCGACGAGCTGCTGGTCGCGTTCGAGCATGGCGATCCGGCTCGGCCCTATGTGCTCGGCGGCCTCTGGAACGGCTCCGACACCCCACCCGAAACCGCCAACGCCCAGAACAACAGGAAGGTGATCAAGTCGCGCAACGGAGTGACCGTCACTCTCGACGACAGCAGCGGCCAGGAAAAGCTGATCCTCGAGACCCCCGGCGGCCAGAAGGTCACGCTCAAGGACGGGCCGGGCGCGGTCGAGATCGAGGATTCGAACGGCAATTCGGTGAAGCTGGAGACGGCCGGGATCACGATCACGGCCGCGGCGAAGGTCACGGTCAATGCGCCTCAGGTCGCGGTTTCGGCGGCGATGGTGACGGTGGATGCGGGAATGTCGAAATTCTCGGGCGTCGTCCAGGCCGACTGCGTGATCGCCAACAGCGTCGTCTCGGCAAGCTACACGCCCGGCGCCGGGAACATCTGGTGACGGCGCTTCACCATCCGCTCACCTGGGCCTCGCCGCGGCCGCTGTGGCGGGGCGCCGCCTCGCCCGGCCGGGCGCCGACCCTCCTGCGCTTCGCCTCGGACGAGTTCATGGAGCAATTGATCGGGCTCCTCGCCGCCGATCCGGGCCGACTCGCCACCCACGTCGCCCGCTACGAGACCTGGCGGACTCCGCCGGGCAAGCTCGCCACCGCCGACCTCGTCGAGCGGGTGCCGCTGCCGGCGCCGATGAAGAAGGCGCGGCTCTTGAGCCGGCTCGCGAAGGGGCCGCAGCCCGTCCCGGTCTCGCCGGAGCCGGAAAAGATGCTGAAGCTCTACCAGCCCGCCCATCAGCGCTATTACGTCGTCGCCGGCACCCTCGCCTGCGCGATCCCGGGGCTGCCCGACCGACGGCTCGGAGGCGGCCACGAGCAGGTCGGCTTCGTCGTCCGCCGCCTCCTTCCCGCCTCGAAGACCGCCGACGCGAATGCGCCGCGGGTCGAATATGCGTTCGTGAAGGACGGCGACGGAGCGCGCTGGCAGCGCGTTTCCGGCGAAGGCCCCGCCGGCTTGGCCCCCGGCGAGGACCGCCTGCCGCTGTTTCCGCTGGCGCACGAGGAATCGAACGGCATTCGCCGGACGATGTGGGGCGGGCTGGTCCCGGTCGGCCGCCGCGAGGAATATGCGAGCGCGAAAGTGGTTCGGACCGCCCAGCGCTTCACGGCCGGCCAGGCGGCCGCCCTCGCCACCGCCGCGGCGCCGGCCCCGCGCAACAGCAAGCTGGCACGGAGCACCGAGTTCAAGCTCGACTTCGCCGACGCCTGGAAGGCGCTGATCCAATCGGCGCTCAAGGTGGCGGCGGACATCAACGGGGACCGGGACGACACGTCGAGCACCGCCAGCCGCCAGGAGCAGCTCCGCAAGCGCAATTTGCAATATCAGATGCAATCCTGGTTGCTGCTCGCCGATCTCCTCGCCTATCTCGACCGCCATTTGAAGCCGGTACTGGCGGCGGTGCGCGCCGTCTCCCCGGCCGGGCTTTCGCCCAATCGGGTCAAGCTCTACGACTGGCTTTCCAAGGCGCTTCCGGCGGCGGATTGCATCAATCTCGAGCGCGGTTTCGAGCCTAGCGGAATCGCCGCGGCCAGCCGCCTGCCCCACGTCGGCTCGGTTGCCGAGGCACTCCGCCGGCTCGACAAAAGCGGACGGCTCGACGCGCTCGAGAGCAACGAGCACGAATATGCCAACACGCTCGCCGACCGGGCGAACTGGCCGGAATTCCATTTCCTCCTCGCCGGGATCGCCTGCACCGCCAGCGGCGAAGGCATTTCGGCCGGCGGCGCCTTCCGGCTCCTCCCCCCCGCCGACGGGACCGGCGCCCTGGACGAGGAGATGCAGGGCCTCGCCCTCACCCTCTCCAAGCCGGCCGATCCCGCAAGCATTTGGTTCGCCCATGTCGACAAGCTCACGACGCTCGTCGCGCTCGCGCTCGACGCCAACGACGAATCCGAGGCCCGGCCCCTGCCCTTCGCCCAGCAGCTCAGCCAGACCCTCCAGGACACGGTGGGCGACTCCGGCTTCTACCGGATCCGCTTCGTCCACCTCAACGAGGATTGCGGACCGCTCCATCCCCCGACCCTGTCCGAGCCGACCGAGACGTTCGAGCTCGCCTCCTTCTTCGATTCCGACGCGCCCGCCCGCCCGATCCGAATTTCGCTGCCGCTGGACACGAGCGCCGCCGGCCTTCGCAAGCATTCGCGCGGGACCGCCTTCGTCCTATCCAACATGCTGTGCGGGCAGGTCCAACGCGCCAAGGGCCTCGGCCTCATCGACCTCATCCGCCACGTCCTCCCCTGGCCGCTCCACAAGGAGCTCGACCTCGGCGACGGCGGCGGCTGCAAGGACGGCGGAGTCGACATCGGAATGATCTGCTCGCTGTCGATCCCGATCGTCACCATCTGCGCCCTGATCCTGCTTTTGATCATCGTCACCTTGCTCGATTTCATCTTCCGCTGGCTGCCCTGGCTGATCTTCTGCTTCCCGGTCCCCAAGCTTCGGGGGAAGAAGCCGTGAGCCCGTTCGGCAAGGGGATCGCCTTCCCGCCCAAGATCGGCGCCTCGGGCCGGATGTCATGGTCCGAGGGTGAGCGGAACGTCGAGGAGTCGATCGCGATCATCCTTCGTACCGACCGCGACGAGCGGGTCGGCCTGCCCCGCTTCGGCACCGGGCTCACCGCCTTCCTGTTCGAGCCGAACAATGTCGCGACCCATGCGCGAATCGCCCACCTGATCGAAGCGGCGCTCAAGAAATGGGAGCCGCGAATCGCGGTCGAGGACGTCGAGGTCGCCGCCGATCCGCAGGCGGCCGAGACGGCGGTAGCGACGATCGCCTACCGGCTGGTCGCCTCCGGCGCGGCGGCGACCCTCGCCGTCAACGTGCCGCTGGCGGCCGGGTGAGGGATCAGGTCATGCCGCTTCCCACCCCCCCGATCGACGGCCGCAACTACCAGGCGCTGGTCGACGAGCTGATCGCCCGGATTCCGGCCCATACGCCGGAGTGGACGAACCACAACGTTTCCGATCCCGGCATAACGCTCCTCCAGCTCTTCGCGCACGTGACCGAGAGCCTGCTCTACCGGGCCAACCTCATTCCGGAGCGCAACCGCGCCAAATTTCTCTCCCTCCTCGGCCTGCGCCTCAATCCGGCCCGCGAGGCGCAGGGGATGGCCGCCTTCGCGAACGAGCGCGGATCCAGGGAAAGCCTCGTCATTCCCGCCGGGACCGAATTGTTTGCGGGCGAGATCCCCTATCGGACGGCCTCCGGCCTCGACGTGCTGCCGGTCGAGGGGCGTTATTACATCCGCCGGCCGATCGCCGAACCGAGCCAGGCGCTGAAGGACTATTACGGCCTGCTCTACGCCTCCTACGACCGACCGGTCCCGCAGACGCTGACTTTGTACGAGACCGTCGAGATACCGGGCGGCGAGAATGTCGATCTCTCCGGGACGGTCGACAGCAGCCTGTGGATCGCCTTGCTGGGCCGGGAACCCGATCGGGTCGAGGCCGTGGCGGAGGGTGCCGACGGCTGGGAGGACGTCCGCAAGGCGCTGGCCGGCCGCATTCTTTCGCTGGGCTTCGTCCCGGACGAATCGACGGAGCGGCTCGTCGCCGGTCCGGGCTCCGGCCCGACGTCCGCCGACACCCTCCTCCATTTCGAGCTTCCCAAGGCGACCTCCACCCTCCCGTTCGATTCGGACGGCCAGCCGACTCCCGGCTACACCCGGCTCGCCCCGCGCGGGGATTTCGACCCGCTGGCGCGCGCCGGAGTGATCGAGCTGACCCTCCCCGCGGCGCCCGCCGAAATCGATACCTGGCGCAATCTCGACCCGCTTGAGGCCGGAGTCGGCGACCTACCTCCGACCATCGATTCGGAGACCGTCGCCAAGCGCATCGTCACCTGGCTTCGAGTCCGCTCGGGCAGCGCCACCGCGGTCCGGCTGCGCTGGGTGGGGATCAACGCGGCCGGGATCCTCCAGAGGCGGCTGGTCCCCGCGGAGCGGCTGGCGGACGGCGACGGAAGTCCCGACCAGGTCCGGCAATTGCGCCAGGCGCCGGTCATCGCCGGCTCGGTCGAGCTCACCAGCTTCGAGAAGGACGCGCGGCGGGACTGGACCGAGATAGACGACGTCCGGGCCGCCGGCCCCGAGGTCAGGATCCGCGGCGCCGCCGACATGGACGATCCCGTCGACGTCTTCGAATGCGACGAGGAAGCCGGGACGATCCGGTTCGGCGACGGCTTCACCGGCCGCCGCCCGCGCGACGGCGAGGCGCTTTACGCGAGCTACGCCTGCACCGAGGGCGTCGAGGGCAATGTCGGAGGACGCACGCTGAAGGGCGGGCCGCTCTTGCCGTCCGGGGTCACCGCGACCAATCCGGTGGCGACCTGGGGCGGGGCCGATCCGGAAACGATCGCTTCGGGCGAGAAGCAGATCGCTCGCTTCCTGACCCATCGGGACCGGGCGGTGACCGCGGAAGACTTCCGGACGATCGCCTGGCGCACCCCGGGGGTCTCGATCGGACGGATCGAGGTGCTCCCGGCGGCGCATCCCGACGTGGCCCCGCTCGAGATCGGGACGGCGCCGGGCGCCGTGACCTTGATGGCGATCCCGTCCGCCGACCCCGCTTATTCCGATTCGCCGAGGGCCGACCGGCCGTTCCTCAACGCGCTCTGCGCCTATCTCGAGCCGCGCCGGCTGGTGACGACCGAACTGGCGCTGAGCGGCCCGGACTATGTCGGAATCTGGATCTCCGTCGGGATCGAGATCGCCGGCAATCGATCCACGGCCGAAGTCGTCGAGGCGGTGACGGCGAGGCTCAAGGCGTTCCTGAGCCCGCTCCCCGCCGCCGGGACCGAGATGCCGCAGCTTCCGCGCCTCTACGGACCCGATATCGACCCGGCGCTCCGCGGCTGGCCGCTGGGCCGCCCGGTCGACGCCCGGACCCTGCTCGCCGAGGCCGCGCGCACCCCGGGGGTCGTGTCGGTCGAGGACGTGCTCCTGGCCGAAGGAACGCGCGCTCCGGCCGATTCCGTCGCCATGGAGGGACTGGAGCTGCCCGAGATCCTCGGCATCTCGGTGGTGATCGGGACCCCGCTTCCGCTCGACGTCGTTCGCGGAACGGCTCCGGCGACGACGACCCAGACCGTCCGCCGGCTCCCGGTCCCGGTCGTGGCGGGGACCTGCTGATGAACGTCAACGGCGCCCGTTTTCACCTCTTCCTCGGCCAAAGCGACTGGGCGGATTGCCTCGCCGGCGACGGGACGAGGCTCGGGCCGCTCTGGAAGCCGGAGCCCGACCTCCGCTTCCCGTGGTGGGACGAGGAAGAGGGGGAGCTCGGCCTCGCCCCGAGCGGCGAGGCGATCCCCCTTACCCCCGGCGAGCGCGCCTTCCGGCCGGACGACCGCCGCGACGCCGCCGCGGACCGCCACGGCAACCTCTATCACGTCGCCGACGACAGGCTCGGGCTGATGGTCCGCTCGGCGGGAAGCGGCCGGGTCGCCCGCTTCTGGCCGCCGCCCGAGGCGCCCCTCGGACGCGAGCGCGGCGGCTTCGGCGACCTGGCGCCGCCCGCGGCGCCGGTCGAGGAGGTGACGGCCGTCGCGGTCCTCGAAGGCGACTATCTCGTGGCCGCGTTGAGCGGCGGGGACCGCCCCGCTTTGCTCCGTTTCGACCTGATCGGCGGCGGCGGCCCGGAGCGCTTCGCCTTGGCCGACGGGATCGGCCCCGCCGCCCTCGCCGCGATCCCGGGCGGCGGCGCGTGGCTGCTCGATACGGACGGCAAGCGGCTGCTGCGGCTCGACCGCCAGCTTCGCTTCGCCGCAACGGCCGTGGCGGACGAAATGCCGACATTCGCGCCCGAGAGCGAGGCGCCGCCCGCCGCCACCCGGCCCGAGCTCGTCTCGATCGATCTGAGCGCGGCGCCGGCGGCAACGGCGCTGGCGGCCTTCGCCGACGGCACCCTTCTCATCCTGGATTCGCCCGGGGGCGGTGCGCCGGCCCGGCTGCTGGTGGTGGAGCCCGGCGGCACAAGCGCGGTCGCTCTGCCGCCGCTCGGCTTCGACGCCTTTTGCATCGCGCCCGACGAAGCCGCCGGGGCGCTGACGGCAAGCCTCGGCGACAGCGGCGGAAACCGCGCCCGGCGGGTGCAGCTGGTGCGGGACGGCGGCGGCTGGACGGCGGCGGCGAGCCCCGACACGCTGCCGCTGCGGCGGTTCGGAGGACGCGCCTTGGTTCCGATCCTCGGCCAGGTCCATTACGACAGCGGCGAGGCGGACCCCTTGTGGATTCCCGTCGTCAGGCGCCCGCACCGGGCTTTCGCCGGGCAGAGCCTCCTTCTGACCCCGGTTCGCGACGGCGGCGAGCCGCAATGCGAGTGGGATCGGGTCCGCCTCGACGCCTGCGTTCCGGCCGGCGCCTCGGTTCGAATCGAGGCGCGGGCAAGCGATTACGAGGATCAGCTGACCGCCTCCCCCGCGACCGGCTGGACCCTTCAGCCCGACCTCGTCTTCTCGCCGGAGGGATCGGAGCTTCCCGGCAAGCGCGCCATCGCCGCGGCCCCGCCCGACCCCGCCCGGCGGCGCGGCACCTGGGAGCTTCTCCTCCAGGGGATAGTCGGCCGCTATGCGCAGCTTCGAATCACGCTCGCGGGAGACGGCCGAACGACTCCGCGCCTGCGGGCGCTCAGGCTCTGGTATCCCCGCTTCTCCTACGTCGAGCGCTTCCTCCCGGCCGTCTATCGCGAGGACGCGGTCTCCGCCTCCTTCCTGACCCGCTTCCTCGCCAATTTCGAGGGAATCAACACCGCGATCGAGGATCGAATCGCCGCCGCCGAGGCCCTGTTCGATCCGCGAACCGCGCCGGCCGGGATGCTCGACTGGCTTGCCTCCTGGTTCGAGGTCGCGCTCGATGCCGGCTGGGACGAACGGCGGCAGCGGCTGTTCCTGGCGCATGCCGCGCGCTTCTTCGGATGGCGGGGCACGGTGAAGGGCCTGAAGCTGGCGCTGAAGCTGGCCGTCGATCCGAAGATATCGGCCTCGGATTTCGCTCTGGACGGGCCGGACCGCACCGATCCGCGCGGCGTGCGTATCGCCGAGGCCTTCCGGCGGCTGCCGAGCCCGCGCCGGTTCCATCCCCGCGCCGCCGGCGGAGGCGGCCCCGGCGCGCGGTCGCTCGACGCGCCCTGGTCGCCCGAGGAAGGGTCGGAGGGGCTATGGGCGCGATGGGAAGCCGAGGCCGGGCGCAAGCGGCCCGCGGGCGCCGGCCGCTTCCCGCTCTATCCTCCGCAGGAAGCGGCGGAGTGGGAGAAGGTCGCCGCCGACGCCTTCGGCTTCGTCCCGTCCGCGGGGTTCGCCGAGCGCTCGCGCTGGCAGGCTTTCCAGCACAGTCTAGGCCTCCCGAGTCCGGCGGAACTTCCGGTGCGCCGGTCGCCCGGCGAAACCTGGGCGGCCTATGCCGCGCTTCCGACGCGCGAGCGGCTCGCCTGGCAGGCCCATCTACGGGGACGCTACCGGACGATCGGCAGGCTCAACGCGGCGCATGGCGGCGAATGGGCCGATTTCGCCGAAATCCCACTGCCCGCACGGCTTCCCGAAGCCGAGCAGGCGGTCCGCGACTGGCTGATCTTCGAGGGCCACCGACTTCCGAAAGAGGCCTCGGCGCACCGCTTCACGGTCCTGCTTCCGCGCCGCCGGGTGGACAGCCTCCTCGACGACGAGCAGGCCCAGCTGGCGCGCGCGCGCCGAGTGATAGCAATCGAAAAGCCCGCGCACACCCGCTTCGACGTCCGCTTCTACTGGGCGATGAACCGGGTCGGCGAGGCCCGGATCGGGCTCGACAGCGAGATCGGCCAGGGCAGCCGGGCGCCGGAGCTCGTCCCGGGCGCGATCCTCGGCCGCGCCTTCGTCGGGGCCGCTTTCGTCGGCGGGCCCGCCCCGCCGTCGGGCGGACGGGAGCGACTCGCATGCTGAGAATGAATGAAACCCACACCGCTCATTGGGAGGGAAAGCATGGCCTGCTGTAGCCCGTTTTCGGCCGCCATCGATGCGCAGCCGGGCGATCCCACCCGGCACGTCAACTTCGTCACCGGGATGGTCCTGGGAGTCGACGATTACGCCCAGGAATTCGCTTACCATTCCGCCCGCGACAAATGGATCGTTCGGGAGTTCCTGGGCTACGGCACCCTTTCCGGGCTCGACGTCGCGGTCGAGGCGGACGGCGCCGACGGGCCCCGTGTCCGGGTCACCGCGGGGTCCGCGGCGGCGCCGAGCGGACAGCTCATCTGCGTCGGCCGGGAGCAATGCGGCTCGCTCAATGCCTGGCTCGCCCGCAAGGACGTGGCGGAAGAGGTCCGCAAGCTGACCGACCCCTCCGCCGCCACCTCGGCGATCCTCAACCTCTTCCTGACCCTTTGCTATTTCGATTGCCCGGTGGCGGAAGTGCCGATCCCGGGCGAGCCGTGCCGAAGCGACGAGAATCTCATGGCCCCGTCCCGAATTGCCGACGATTATTGCCTGGAGATCCGATTCGAGCCGCCTCCCATGGCGGAAGCCCGGGCCGTCGAGGCGCTGACGGCGATCTTCGCCTCGATCGATACGAGCGGCGCTCCCGCGGACGACGCGCCCACCCTCGCCGCCGCGGTTCGGCGCGCCGAAATCCAGCTTCGGGCCGCGCTCGGAGTGGCGGATTCCGAGGACTTCGTACCGGCCGCGGGCGATCTCGACCCCGTCAAGCTCCACCAGGCCGCGCTCGGTCGGTTCGGGGCGGCGCTGAAGCGGGCCTGGATCACCCGGATCCGGCCCCACGTGGCCGCCCAGGCCTGCGGGACCGCGTCCGTCGCCGCCGACGACTGCGTCCTCCTCGCCCGCCTCGGCGTCCCGATCGTGAAGGTGGACAGCCATTGGGAGGTGACGGACGCGGCCGCGGTCGCGTTGGACGAAACCGCCCGGCCGCTCCTCCTTTCGGCGGCCGTGGCGCAAAGCCCGGTCGGAGCGACCCTCGGGTCGGATCCCCGCGGCCAGAAGATCGCGTTCATGACCGCGAGCGGCAACATCCCGGGCGCCGCGACCCTGGTCGTCATTCGCTCCGCCGCCGCCGTGAACGCCAAGCTGCCCAAGGCCGCGACCGCCGGGGCCGGCAGGCAGATCACCGTCAAGTCCGCCGATGTCGGCGAAACCACCCTCACGACCGTCGCCAGCGACAAGGTCGAGGGCGCCGACACCTTCGTCCTCGCAAAGCGCGGCGCCGCCACGCTCGTGTCGGACGGCGACAAGGGCTGGCACGTCATCGGGCTGGTCAAATGACGGAGGGCGCCATGAAGGAAAGCTGGGTCGGCCTCCAGCAGCCGGTCGCGGAGGGAGCGCTCGAGAGCGTCAACTTCTTCAACGGGCGCCTGCTGACGGCCGGCGACATGCGGCGCGAGCAGAAGGGACGGCGCCTCGCGGACGCCCGGCTTGGCGAGGCGCTGGGGCACGGCGTCGCCTTCGGCCTCGACGTCGCCCTTCGTCCGCCGGACGGGGACGATCGGGCGGTGAGCCTCGACATCTCGCCCGGCCTGGCGATCACCCCTCTGGGCACCTGCCTCCGGCTCGCCTTCCCCGAGCGGGTCCACCTCAGTCGCCAGGATTCGACCAGCTTCGCCGCCGGCGGCTGCATGTTCGACGATTGCGCCCCGCTCCTCGGCGGCACCTACGTCGCGGGCGAGGGCCTCTACCTCCTCACCATCGCCCCGGCGGAAGTGGGGCTCGGGCGGGCGCCTTCGAACGGTCTCGGCGCGACCAGCCCGAAATGCGACGTCGACCGGCTGGTCGAGGCCGTTCAGTTCCGGCTCCTGGAAGTGCGCTCGGATCTCTACGCCACCCTCGACCCGGCGGACCCGGGCTTCCGCAACGACATCGCCTATCGCTGCTTCGGCGAGGGCGTGGAGCAGGATTGGGCGACGTCGCTCCTGGCCGGAGGCGCCCGCGGCGACGATCTCGTCGAGCGGATGGCGCAGCACGGCCTGTCGAGGTCGGAAGTCCCGCTCGCGCTCATCGCCTTCGAAGGAAGCGCGACGATCCGCTTCCTCGACTCGTGGGCGGTCAGGCGCCCCGTCGTGGCGGCCGACCCGCAGGGGGCGTTCCACAGCCTCTCGGCCCCCCGCCGGCTCGCCGCCGGGCGGGCCATGTTCGAGCAGTTCCAGGCCCAGTTCGCCGATCTCCTGGCGCAGGGACGGCCGGGGAGCGGCTTCAAGGCGCGAACCCATTTCCCGCATTTGCCCCCGGTCGGAATCCTGCCGCGCACGAGCGAGGCGGAAGCCCTGGATTTCCTGGGCGGGATGACGGTGCGCGGTCCCGTCCACATCAACAGCGCCACGCTCGAGCCGCTGGTCCGCGAAAGCCTGTCCTATCCGGCGCTACGCTCGGCGGGGAACGAAGTCGTCTGGCTCTACGCGGTCGCGGAAAATCTCATCGAGGGCGCCAAGGCGGCCGCCGCCGGCGACCGGCCCGACCCCTATCTCGTCTTCGCGGCCGGCAACCTCCCCTACCGCGCGGACGCCCGCTTCAATCTGCATCGCTGGAATTACGCCAATTACGCCCTCGGCGGCGGCTGAGCTTCGAAGAGGACCGGACCCATGCCTCCAACCATCACCACCGACTCCGGAACGATCGCCGTCCCGATGTCGACCATCCTCGACGCGCTCGAGGACGTGCTCACCGAGGCGGAACGCAAGGCGCTGTTCGGCCAGCTCATCGGCCTTCGGCCTTCGGGCGTGGCGCCGGGGGATCTGATCACGGCGGAGCTGTTCAACCGAGTGCTGGAGGACGTGAACAACCTCCAGCAGCGGGTCGCGCTCCTCGAAGCGGGGACGGATATTGTGGCCAAGAAACCCGTCATCCACCAGATCATCCCGACGACGGTTCGGGCCGGCGAGGAGCTCATCGTCATCGGCGAGAACCTCAACCCGGCGCTTTTGACCCGCATCGACGTCGAGCAGACGAACGTCCCGCTCAACCGCCTCAAGAACGGCAGCGGACCGACCCAGCTGGTGTTCGAAGCGCCGGTCGTCATGACCCTTCCGCCCAACGGCGCCCAGGTCATCCTCTCCGTCTCGAATTCCGCCGGGACGGATACCGACACCTACTTCCAGCTTCCCGCCATGGCCTCCCAGATCCAGGCGAAGATATCGTTCAAGCTCAAGTCGATCACCCCGCAGGAGACCTTCAAGCCGAACTCGACCTACGACCATCTGTTCGACATCGAGGTGCAAAGCTCACACGACGAGACGTTCACGATCGCGCCTCAGATCGACGGCCAGGGCTTCACCGCGAAGGTGAAGGATTCGGACAAGATCGAGGCGACGGCGGCGACGGCGGCCACGCCCCTCAAGACGACGAGGACGATCACCGTCGTCACCGGGCCGGCCGGAACCGGCAATCTCCTGCTGACCGCGAAGGGAACCAAATTCCCCGCCTTCACCACCACCTCGCAGCCGACGAAGGTCCAGGTCGCCGCCGCTCAGGAAATCCCGACTCCCAACATCACCTTCAAGGCGCCGGTCACCGCCGGCCAGAATTCGAACTTCAAGAACAACGCCTTTTCGATCAAGCGGCAGCCGATCGTTCCGGCGAAGATCGGCCTCGGCCTGCAATTCACCTTCGGCCGGGCGGAATCCTATCAGGTCACGGGCCTTACCGGTCCGCAAGGCTGGACCGTCGTCCGGGCCGGTTCCCAGGATCCCATTCCCTCCGGCGGGCCGGACACGGTCGGAACCGTGAACCTGCTCTTCACTCCGACCAACGACGGCACCCAGTTCACGGCTTCGGACGGCCAGTTCGGCTTCACCCTCACCTCAGGCGACCAGAAGGACAAGCTGACCTTCACCGCCGGCCTCAAGCTCGTCGAGTTCCTGCCCTGACCGCTTCCAGTCACTCCGATCCCGAGAAAGGACCAATTCGATGACCTCAGCCACTCTCACCCGGCGCTTCCTTCTCTCTCGCGGTTCCGTCTTCGCGCTCGCGGCGGCGGCGGCCTGGTCCGGCCAGGCGGCGGCGGCTGACCGGATCGGCTTTCCGAACGGGTCGGCGGTGATCGACGGAGTCGCCAATCCCGCCGAATGGGCCAATTCCTTCCAATTCTATCTGGAGGACGGCGCCACGGTCGCGGCCGCCTACATGCGCGGAATGGCGGACGGCAATTTCGTCTACCTCTATTTCGAGGCGGAAGATCCGATTTTCGAGCCGCATGATGCCGTGATGCTCGTCTTCAACCCCGACAACGCCCCTGCCAGTTTCAAGAAATTGATCGTCTATCCCTGCTCCGGGGTCTGCCCGGGAACCAACCTGACCCCGCAAACCGATTGGAGGTCGGGGAACGTCGTCGGGTCGAACGTCCAATGGGGCGGCCCGTCGGCCCTTCCGGCCGGATTCGAAGTGAAGTCGAGCGCCCTGTCCAACGGGGGGGCGGGAGGCCGCTTCGGGGTCGAAGTTAAAATCCCCAAGGCCAGCTTTTCATCCGTCCCGACCTTCAACCGGATGTTCGCCAACGTGGTCGCGGCCGACGGTCCCAACCTCAGCGCGGTCCAGTATAGCTGGCCGGCCGGAGCGACCATCGGCGCCGACGAGAACGACGTTTTCTTCGGCTCGCTCGACACCGCTCCGGTCCCCGTCGCGCGCCTGGGCGAGGCGACTCTCAATGCCGCCAGCTTCCCCGCCGGGCTTCAGATCACCGGCTTCGGCAATTCGGGCGCCGATCCCACCCGAATCTCCTGGAGCGGCCCGAACACCTTCTATGTCACCGCCGCCAACTCACCCGGCGCCGTCGGGCCCGTCGCCGCGGCCAACGGAGTCACGGCGAGGTTCCTGATCAACAATATCGGGCTGAACCCCGCCTGGACGTGGACGGACGTTCCCGTCGGAAACAATCCGACGGCGGCGCAGACGATCCTTGCGCGGCAATATATGGCGCTTCACGCCAATCCGTGGACGTTGAGCAACGTCGGCACCTGGCAGACGTCGGGCAAGACCCAGGTCCAGTTCTTCATGGACAACCCGCACCAGTGCATCCGGGTCGACCTCGACTATACCGGCGGCTCGACCATCTCCCGCTTCTGGAACATGACGTTCGTCTCGGTGAACTCGCCGTTCGAGGTTGAGCCCCAGATCGCCACCGGCGCCTGGCGCAAGGCGTATCCCAAGGCGCGGGCGGTGATGCTCAGGGAGGTGTTCCTGAACGCGCCGCGCGACCTCAAGTGGAAGAGCGACTTCGCCGGAGCGAAAGCGGCGGGGACGAACCGCTGGATCGTCGACGACATGGAGCGTCCGACGGTGCGGCTCAAGACGTCCGTCCTCGCCCCCGCGCGGCTGGAGCTTCCGGGCAAGCAGTACAAGCTCGATCCGGCGGCGTTGTCGCGCGGCCGTCTCACCGACATCGCCGTGACCCCCGGGTCCGTCGTCACCCTGCTTCCGGACGGCTATGCGACCATCGCGCGCGCGCCGTTCGCGCTCAGCGGCGGCGCCTCGCTCCTGGCCCGGGCGGCGCGGCTCCGGCCCGAGCGGGTGGTCGACGGACTCCGGGGCAATGCGGCGGTCCCGGCGGGCGCTCTCATCGGCTCGTTCGACGGCTTCCGCACCAGCTTCGCGATCGGCACAGGAACGACCGTGCTGGTGCCGAAGACCTCACGCAAGCTCCAGGTCCGCTTCGCCGGCGGAGTGCCCTATGACGGCGGCAACGTCATGCTCCAGGCGATCGCCGCAGACCCTTCGGGAATCGCGCTCAACGGGCTGGACCTCGGCAGGATGCGCGCCGTCGGACGCGGCGCCATTCTGCCTCTGGCGAACAATCTGCCGACCCATATCGTCCGGGGAACCGTCGACACGGGAACCTTCGTCTGGATTCGCGACAAGAAATTCCGGGTCGCCGCTCCGGCCGGAAGTTACGGCGCCGTCGTTCGAAGCATCGGCGGCCAGTCCGGAGCGCCGCTCGACATCAGGCAGTTGCTCGAACGGCCCGAGTTCCTGCGCCAGATGCAGGGACGGCTGCAACCGCTCCCGCTTCCGCGTCCCCGCCCGCGTCCGCTGCAACCCAACTGAGCGGATGGCGGGGTCCGGCTCCCTGGTCCAGGCCGCGCTGGCGGTGAACCGGGTCCGCATCTCGAGCGGATACGGTTCCCGCGCCGACGCCGAGGGCTGGCTCGACTCCGTGCCCTTGGAGCGGCTTGGCCTCGGCCCGGAGGAGATCCTTCATGTCCCCCGCCTCGGCCTTCGTCTCAGCGCCCGCGGGAAGGGCCCGGCGGCGGCGGGGGAGCGAATCCTGGAATCGCTGAGAAGCATGCTCGAATCCGCCGAGCGGGACCCGCTTCCGGGATCCTCGACCGGCGGCGCCTGCCGGTTCAGCAGCCTCGCCCGCTATCTCGCCTGGGTCGCGGGACTCTGGCTCGAAGGCGGAGCCGGGGGACGCGCGGCGGCGGCGGCGGCGATCGGCTCGAGTCCGGACGCCGGGACGCTTCGGGCCTGGCAGAGGCGCGAGATCCTCGCCGACGCGGCCCGGCTGGTCCCGGTCGTCGCCCATCTGGCGCGCTCGGGACTGGCCTCGATCTGGGCGGCCGGCCTGGACCCGCCGGACCGGGCTTTGGCGAAGACGGGATTCGACGTCCGCTTCGGTCTCGATCTCAAGGCCGGGTCCGGCCCGGCCGTGGCGTCGACCGTCGAAGCTCCCCGGCCGGCCGGCTCCCGCGGGCGTCTCCGGCAAGCCCGGGTTTCGGCTCCGCCCGCGCCGCCATTGCCCCTTGCCATCGCGAAGGCGGCGGCGATCCTGCGCGGCGAAGGGAATGGCTGGCGACGTCTCGACGAAGAGGCGCGGACGATCCTTCTCGCCGCCTGCGCGCTGGCGGGCTCGCCGTCGGCCGCGGGCCGCCCCGGCTTTGCGGAAGCCCTGCGAGCAGCGGCGCGAGACGCCGAGCGACATCCGGTCGCCTTGGCCCGAACCGCCGCCGCCATCGCCGCCACCGACGACGATTCCGCATTTCCCGGGCTGCCGCACCAAGCGCCGGGCCGGCCCCCGGCGCGGGGGCGGTCGGGCCGCGACGGCCGGGCGGAAGCTGCGGCCGTCCCTTCCGCGGCGCCCGGACAGGCGCCTGCCGACGCGGCGAAGACCCACGTCCCGCCCCGCCCGCTCGGCGGCCGGTTGCCGGCGCGGGACGCGGGGGCGCTGGCCGAGCGTCCTTCGGACGCGCCTGGCGCCGTCACCTTCACCAGCCGATTTGCCGGGATCCTCTTTCTCCTCAACGCCTTCGTGGCGCTCGGCCTCTATCCCGATTTCACCGCGCCCGGCGGGCGCAGGCTGAGGCCGTCGCCGCTGTGGCTCGCCGACAGGATCGCCCGGGTCCGGTTCGGCAACGCCTATCGCTCGGACCCGCTCAGCCGCTGGATCGCGACCGGAGCGACGGCCGGGCCGCTGCCGCGCTATTGGCGAACCGACGACGACTGGCTCCGCGGCTTTCGGGCACGTCCTCGGCCGAGGTGGAGCCACGATTCGGGGCGGGCGACGCTCTGGCATGCGAGCGGCTTCCCGCTGGTCGACGCGCCCGAGCACACCCGCTTCCGCTCGCGTCATCGCTATCGAGACGAGGCGCCGGCACGGGGCCGCCTGCCCCGTGCCCCGGACTCGCGCTGGATCTTTTGCCTCCGCCTTTTTCTGGAGGCGCGCGTGCGTCTGGCGACGGGCGACGCCCGGGGCCTCGCCCTCCTCGCCCTTCCCGGCGAGATCCGCGCCGACGAGCTCGATCTCACCGCCGTCTTCCGCCTCGACGCGCATCCGATCGGGCTTCGTCTCGCCGGCCTTGACCGCGACCTGGGTTGGCAGCCGGCGGAGGGCCGCTCGATCCGGTTCCGGTTCGAATGACCGGCACCGGACCCTTCGCCGCGCTCGACCGGAGCGCCAGGAACCACTTCAAGCTGGTCCTGTTCGGAACGCTTCTGGGCGCGCTCGAAACGCATCCCGCCGGAGCGGATCCGGCGCTGCTCGAGCGCCTCCCTTTCCTCGAGAACTATCTGGCGGAGTGCCTGGCGCTGTGGGGCGGCGGCGACCCGACCGCGGACGCCTGGACCGCGGCCTGCGATTCCTGGGCGGGCGATGCGCCCCACCTTCCGTTCGAGCGGATCGCCGCGGTGGGTTTCCCGCCGCTGCACCGCCATCTGATCGCGACCCTCGCCTTGGCCGAGGAGGATCCGCGCCTCGCCTTCCTCATCGAGCCGGACGGCGGCCTCGCCACCTTGGGCGGGCTGGTCGCCCTGTGGCGCGAGTCGGCGCCCGGGCGGGATGCCGGCCTGGTACGCGATCTCGCCCTCGACCTCGTCGGGGCCGGGTTCGTGGAGATGATCGACTCGGAAGTGCACAGGACCGACCGCCGACTGCGCCTGACCGACGCGATCCTGGGAGTCCTTTCCGCCGGAGTCCCGCGGCTCGACGATACGGCCTTCGAGCCCAATGCGGCGTTGCCGGTGGCGGACGACTGGCTTGGCGAGCCCCGGCCCGGCGCGTTGGCCGGCGCGCTCGCCGCGGAGCCGGCGACGCTCCTCCTGGTACGGGGACCGCGCCACAACGGCCGCAAGACCTTGCTTCGCGCCGCCGCGCGCGAAGGCGGGCTCAACGTCCTTTGCGTTTCCCCTTCCCTTTTCAACGACGGCCCCGGCTGGCGTCTGGCGGGCGCCGTCGCCCACGCGGCGAACGCGATGGTGGTCGCCGAAGTGGAACCGGCGCCCGGCGAGACGATGGAGCTGCCGGCCCACCCGGTCTTCGCCGGTCCGATCGGAATCGCCGCGACCGCGACCGGCGGCGTCCGGGCGGCGCCCAGGATGCGGACCTTGAGCGTCGCCATTCCTCTTCCGGACTCCGAGGCGCGGCGCGAGCATTGGCGGCGAACCGGCTGCGCTGGCCTTGCGGAGACGCTGGTCCCGATGACTCTCACCAGCGGCAACATCCGGCGAGCGTCGGCGGGCGCGGCGGGGAGGGCGCGGCTCGGCGGGCGCGAGGTGCCGGAAGCCGACGACGTCAGGATCGCCGCGCGCGAGCTGCGCGATGCGCGGATCGACACGGTAGCCACCGCGCTCGACCTCGACCGGAAACCGGAGCCGCTGCGGCTCGAGGCGCGCGACCGCGAGGAGCTCGACGCCCTCATCATGCGGTGCCGCCACCGCGAGCGTCTGCCGGGCGGCAAGGGGCATGGCGTGCGCGCCCTGTTCGTCGGGCCGAGCGGGACCGGCAAGACCCTGGGCGCGCGCCACATCGCCTGCGCGCTCGGCAAGGATCTGTTCCGGGTCGATCTCGCCGCCACCGTCAGCAAATATATCGGCGAGACCGAGAAAAGCCTCGAGCGCGCGCTTTCCGCCGCCGAGGAGCTCAACATCGTCCTCCTTCTCGACGAAGGCGATTCGCTGATGGCCCGACGCACCGACGTGGGCAGCTCGAACGACCGTTATGCCAATCTCGAGACCAATTACCTTCTCCAGCGAATCGAGACGTTCGAAGGGATCATCCTGGTCACCACCAACGACGCCGATCGGATCGACCCGGCCTTCGCTCGGCGCATGGACGCGGTCCTGAGCTTCAGGATGCCGGACGAGGTGCGACGGCGCGAGATATTGACCCAGGAGCTGGAGGCTTGCGGCGTGTCGCCACGGCTGATCGAGGAAGTGGCGTGCCGCTGCACCCTGAGCGGGGGCCAGATCCACAATCTCGCGCTCCATGCGCGCTTGCTGGCGATGGAGGCAGACCGGCCGGTCGCCGACGAGGATCTGCGGCGCGCGGTCGCTCGCGAATATCGCAAGGCGGGCGACTATTGCCCGCTTAAGCCGCCGCTCTCGGCCGTGGGCTGAGCGATGAGCGAAGCGGCCCGCGTTCGTCAGGGCGAAGAGCCCGAGCGCGCGCCGCCGGCAAGCGCCGGCGCCGGCCGCCGGCGGATCCAGCCGAAGCTGAAGATTTCCTCGCCGACCGACGCCTCCGAGCAGGAAGCCGACCGCATCTCGGGGGCGGTGATGACGATGCCCGAGCCGGCCGCGCGGGTCTCCGCCCGGAACGCGCATGCGGCGCAGCGAACGGCCCTGATCGCCGCGCGCGCGCCGGGAGCGGCCGTGGCGGCGCGCGATGCGGCAAGCGGAGCGGTCGAGGCCCGGGTTCGAGTCGCCGCGACCGGCGGCGCCCCGCTGGCGGCGAAGACCCGTGCCTTCCTGGAACCGCGCTTCCGGGCCGACTTCAGCGAAGTCAGGATCCATAACGACCGCGCCGCCGCCGGCCTCGCCACCGCGCTCGGCGCCCGCGCCTTCACCTTCGGACGCCACATCTTCTTCAACGAGGGCCAGTACCGGCCCGACACCCGCTCCGGAATGGCGCTCCTCGCCCATGAGCTCACCCATACGATCCAACAGAGCGAGGCCATCCAGCGCAAGGCGGACGAGCGCTCCGTTCGGGTCGGCGAGCGCACCCCGCCTCAGGCGAGCCGGCTCGGCATCAGCGATGCGCTCGACTATTTCGCCGACGCCGCCAATGCCATTCCCGGCTACCGGATGTTCACGATCCTGATCGGGGTCAATCCGATCAACATGAGCTCGGTGGAGGCGAGCGCCGCCAACATCCTGCGCGCGATCGTCGAGTTCCTGCCGGGCGGCAACCTCATCACCCGGGTCCTCGACAGCTACGGCATCTTCGACAAGGTCGGCGCCTGGATCGAAGGCCAGCTTCGCTCGCTCGGGATCAGCGGCAGCTCGATCAAGGCGGCGATCGACCGCTTCCTGGATTCACTGGGCTGGAGCGACATCTTCGACCTCGGCGGGGTCTGGCGCCGCGCCAAGTCGATCTTCACCGACCCCATCTCCCGGATCATCAGCTTCGCCAAGAATTTGTTCGGCGAGATCGCGCGGATGGTTCGCGAGGCGGTTCTGAAGCCGCTCGCGGCGCTCGCCGAAGGAACCCGCGGCTACCCGCTGCTGAAGGCGGTGCTGGGCGAGGACCCGGTCACCGGCGAGCCCTTCCCGCGTACCCCCGAAACCGTGATCGGCGGCTTCCTGACGCTCATCGGCCAGGAGGAGCTGTGGCAGAACATCCAGCGCGCCAACGCGCTCTCGCGCGCCTGGAACTGGTTCCAGACCGCCATCTCCAGCCTCGTCGGCCTCGTCCGAAGCATCCCGGGCCGGTTCATGGCGGCTCTGCGCAGCCTCGAGGTCATCGACTTCATCGTCCTTCCGCGCGCCTTCGCCACGCTTGCGGCGACCTTCGGCGGCTTTCTCGCCGATTTCGGAAGCTGGGCGCTGGGGACAGTGTTCGATCTCCTCAAGATCATCGTCGAAGTCGTCGCGCCGGGAGTCATGCCCTACATCCAGAAGGCGGCCGGCGCCTTCCAAACCATCGTCCGCAATCCGGTGCGCTTCGTGCAGACCTTGGTCCGGGCCGCGATGCAGGGCTTCCGCCAGTTCGCCTCCAATTTCCTCACCCATTTGCGCGCCTCGCTGGTCGGGTGGCTGACCGGGGCGATGGGAGGGGCCAACATCTACATCCCGCAGGGCTTCAACCTGCGCGAGATATTGAAGTTCGTCCTCTCCGTCCTCGGCCTGACCTGGGCCAACATCCGCGGCAAGCTCGTCCGGGCCACGAGCGAATCCGTGGTGGTCGCGCTCGAGACCGGCTTCGACATCGTCCGCACCCTGGTGACGGAAGGGCCCGCAGCGGCCTGGCAGAAGATCGTCGAGACCTTGTCGAACCTCCGCGACATGGTGATCGAGCAGGTCATGCAGTTCGTCAGGAGCCGGATCGTGCAGGCGGCCGTGACCCGCCTACTGTCGATGCTGAGCCCGGCCGGAGCGCTCATCCAGGCGATCATCGCGATCTACAACACGGTCATGTTCTTCGTCGAGCGGCTGCGCCAGATCGCCCAGGTCGCGGCGAGCTTCATCGACGCGCTCGCGACCATCGCCGCCGGCAACATCGGCCCCGCCGCCAACCGGGTCGAAAGCACCATGGCCGGCCTTCTCACCCTCGTCATCAGCTTCCTCGCCCGGATCGCCGGCCTCGGCCGGGTCTCCGATGCGGTCACCAACGTCATCAACCGGGTGCGCGCGCCGATCGACCGGGCGCTCGACCGGGTGGTGAACTGGATTATAGAGCAGGCGCGGCGGCTGGGCCGCTTCATCCTCAGGGCCGGCACCCCCGCCGATCCGGCCTCGAGGCTGAGGCTTGCGACGCGCGACGCCCGGATCATCGCCCAGGGCCTTTCCGGCCGGATCAGCCGCCCGACGCTCGAAACCGCCTTCGCCATCGTTCGGACTCGCTATGCCCTGACCGGCCTGCAGGCGTTCGAACGCGGCGGCGGCTGGTGGGTCCGGGCCAGCATCAACCCCACCGCCGAAGGCCCGGTGATGGACGCGACCCGGCTCGGACGGATATTGGAGCCCATTCTCGCACGGGCCGAGCGGGAGTGGATGGCCGAAGTCGACCGGAACCTGACTCCGGCCCAGCGGACCTCCCGCGACAGTGCGCGGGCGGACGTCCGGCGCGGCGGGACTCGGGGCCAGGTGGTATTGCCCCGGGGCCTTCCGCCGGAGACCGAGGTCCAAATTTACCGCGACATCCAGGACGGGTCTCTTCCGGTCGGCGACGCTCCCGGCCGGACGATGCGCGCGCCCATCCGGATCTCCGGCGGCAATTACGCCACCGGCGGCACCTACGTGAACGTACCGGCCAACATGGGGCGCAATTGGGTCGGCGGGGCCGGGGGCTATCAGGATACGGGGCCCAGGGAAGTGCCCGCCCACGTCAGGAGGGTGGAGGCGGATGTGACGCGCCGCCGGATCCAGCAGCTTCGCGCCGACGCCGGCCTTCCCGAGGCCGGACCGCTCACCCAGGAGCAGGATCGCCAGGTCAACCGCAGGCTCAACGTCGAGATCCTCGGCGGCCTGTCCGACTCCCGGCGCCGGCTGACCGAAACGGTGGAGACCGCGCGCTCGCCGGGCATGCTGGTCACCCGGCGGATGACCGAAGGGCTGGTCGGCGCGGGCCTGGCGACGGCGACCGAGGCGACCCACGGCGACCTCAACCCGATGGCTTTCGTCGGAGCGTCCGGCACGGAAATGAACAACCCGGACAATCGCACCGAGCGGCATCGGCGGCTCGGCCAGACCTTCGCGAGGCTGCGTCAGGCCGCCAACGACGCGACCATGGCGGCCGCCCCCGGCGGGCCGGCGCTGCAGCAGCTTGCGCAAGCCTTGAATACATGGCTGGTAGCGCATCGCGACCGGGTTACGCGCAACCCGAACGCCGCTCAGCTGGACGCCGCCAACCGAGCCTTCGTCGACGCATTCTTGGCCTTCCTGAGGCAGCAAAGGGGATAGGATGTACCGGACCGCGATCTTCGACTTCGGGCTGTCGGACGATGCGCTGATCTCAGCGGTCGACGACGCCCTTGCCGCGGCCGCCGAGAAGGGAGCGGCGCCGATGCGCTACCGCTTCACCGAAGATCCGAATGCCGAGGAGACCGTTCATCACTGGCACGGCGCGGACTTGGGCGACCAACTGCGGATCGTCGAGGACCGGCCGATGGGCGCCGCCTACGCGCTCGCGATATCGGCGGAGGAGCCCAAGATCGACGCCATGATCGAGGCCCTGACGGCGGCGTTCGGGCGGCGGGACTGCGCTTCCGTTCGGGAGGGGCTGCGGGAGCGGTTGGCCGAGAATCCCGCGACGCTGATGCAGCTGACGGTGTGCGACACCCTTCGCTTTCAGCCGGAGAGCGAGGCCCTGCTGCTGGATCTGTCCAGGTCGTCCGACCGCGACCTGCGAATGGCCGCCGCCCAGGCCATGGGCATCCTGAGCTGGCCGTCGCTAAGGGCGCGGCTGGCCGAAATGGAGCCGGCCGAAGCGGACCCGACGATCCGCGGCGTTATCCGCTACGCCCTCGAAAATCCCGCCGAGGACCCAGATCGCAATTAAGTGCCCGGGAGGGTCCCTCGGGACGGTATAAAGCAGGTAGCAACGCTTCGCCCATCCGCGGGTTGGCTCCCAATGACTTCATTTTCGGGAGCAGATCATGGATGACGATCGGGTCAGGGAATTCGAAACGGCCCTCTGGATCGGCGGCGAGGATGTCTACCGGCGGTCGATCGATCCCGAATGCCTGATGGTCGTGCCGGCGGCGCCGTTCGTGATGAGCGGCGGCGAGGCCATCGAGGCGGTGTCGAAGACTCCGCGCTGGGAGACGGTCGAATTCGAAGATTTCAGGATCGGCCGGCCCCAGGAAGGGCTGATCGTCATTGCCTACGGCGTTCGCGCGTCGCGCGGCGAGGAGGCCTATTCGGCATATTGCACCTCGACCTATCGCCGGATCGAGCATGAGGTCTGGCAGGTCGTCCAGCACCAGCAGACCGTCGCTCCGACCGCGGTCCTGACCGGCCGAAGCGGTTCCGGGCACATGGAGCGGGCGCAGCAGGAGGCCGCCGAAGAGCGCGAGAGCGAGGGCGGCTATCAATGACAAGCCCGTCATTCCCGCGAAAGCGGGAATCCAGCGGGCGTCGGAGCGACACGGACGCCCCTCCGGATTCCCGCATGCTCGGGAATGACGGAATGGGAAGCCTCTACCTGCTTTCTACTATAGCCTCGGCGATCTCATGGACGCGGCCGGCCCCCCGTCCTATCTTGTTCTGATGGCAGTAGGCTGGATCTTGGCGCTCGGCATCGTCCTCGGGACATTGGTGGCCATGGAGGCGCTGGCCTGGGCAATGCATCGCCATGTGATGCACGGCTGGGGCTGGGGCTGGCATCGCTCCCACCATCAGCCGAGCGAGGGATGGTTCGAGACCAACGATCTCTATGCCCTCGTCTTCGCCGGGATCAGCCTGCTCTTCTTCACGCTCCTGGCCGGCATTTGGCCGCCTTTCTGGTGGGTGGGCGCGGGTACGCTTCTCTACGGCCTTCTGTACACGCTGCTCCACGACGGCCTCGTCCATCGCCGCTTCGGCTTCGGGCACAGCCCGAGGAACGGCTATCTGAAGCGGCTCGTCCAGGCCCACCGCCTCCACCACGCCGTGCGCGGGCGGGAAGGCGCCGTCTCGTTCGGCTTCCTCTACGCGCCGCCGGTGAAGAGCCTGAGGCGACGGTTGCGGGGCCACCCGTCATCCCGGCGAAGGCCGGGATCCATGAACACGGGGGAAGAAGGCTCGACACCGGCGGTGTTCATCGGTCCCGGACCAAGTCCGGGATGACGACCTTGAACCCAAGCCCGGCGCGCCAAACCGCGATCGGTCTCACCCTGGCCGCCGCGATCGCCGCCGCCTGGGCGGCGCTCCACATCCTGTCGATCTTCTTCCTGCCGCTGGACGGCCCCGGCCTCGCTCTGGCTCCCGTCCTCGTCCTGACGCTCTGCTGGCTGAACGTGGGCCTCTTCATCGTCGCTCACGACGCCATGCACGGCTCGCTCGCGCCCGGCCGGCCCATTGTGAACCTCTGGGCGGGCCGCCTCGCCCTCGCGCTTTACGCCGGCTTTTCGTTCGACCGGCTCCGGCCGAAGCATTTCGAGCATCACAAAAGCCCCGGCACCCCCGCCGATCCGGACTTCAGCGCCGATCACCCCACCGCCTTCTGGCCCTGGTATCTGGCCTTCTTCAGGCAATATTTCGGCTTGCGCGAGCTCGCGGTGCTGACGGCGCTGGTCGGGATCTACACTTTCCTGCTCGGCGCGCCCTACCCCAATCTGCTGCTCTTTTGGGCGCTTCCGGCGATCCTCTCCTCGCTTCAGCTCTTCGCCTTCGGCACCTTCCTTCCCCACCGGTCGGCCGAGGCGCCCTTCGGCGACCGCCACCGGGCCAGGAGCAGCGACTACAGCTGGCTCGCGTCGCTCCTGACCTGCTTCCATTTCGGCTATCATCACGAGCATCACCTCTCGCCCGCGACGCCCTGGTGGCGGCTTCCCGCCGAACGGCTCAGGTCAGCGCCGCCTCGATGAGGTCGGCGGCTCGGCGAACGCCGCCCGCCGCGCGCATTTCGAGGCGCACCGCCTCGGCGCGTTCCCGGATGCCCGGATCCCGCCGCACCTCGGCGATGGCATGGGCCAGCCGCCGCGAGGACGCTCTCGGGCTGAGCGCTCGGGCCACGCCCGCATGTTCGAGGCGGGCGGCGGTCGCGGATTGCTCGAAGGCGAGCGGCATCACCACCATGGGCAATCCCTGCGCCAGGGGCTCCAGCACGCTGTTCATGCCGCCATGGCTGACCACCATGTCCGCCCGCGCCAGCACCGCCTCCTGGGGCACCCAATCGTAGACGAGGGGGTTGCCGGGAAGGTTCTCCGACCTCAGGCGACCCCGGTTCCCCTGGCTGATCAGCAGCCGAACGTCGAGATCCGCGCAGGCCCGGGCGACCTTGCGGAAGAGGCCGGCGCGCGACCCCTGGAGAGTGCCGAGCGTGCAGTAGACGAGCGGCCGTCCATCTCCCGGCGGCAGCTCGAACGCCTTCGGCCCGGCATTGCGAAAAGGACCGGTGTAATGGAATTCCGCCGGAAGCCGGCTGCGCGGGAAATCCAGGCTTCGAACCATTTGGGAGATCTGAAGGCGAGTCGACAGGCAATCCTCGAGCCGGCGTCGGGGCGGGAGGCCGAGCCGCTGGGCATTGCGCTCGATCCCCTTGCCGACCCGGTGCATCAGCCAGTCCGAGACCCGCCAGCCGCCGAGATTGCGGCGCACCCCCTTCTCGCTGGGATCATGGCCCCAGCCGACATAGGGCGGCGGCACGCCCGGCTCGCGATTGATCGGAACGGTCACGGCGACGCTCGCGAAAGGGAGGCTGAGATGCTCGGCGACGAGGCCGCCCCCCGCTTCCAGCTGGTCGACGATCATCGCGTCCGCGCCGATCCTCTCGAGCGCCGCGGGCGCCTCGCTGCAGAACATGTCGGTGAAGCGGATCATCCCGTCCAGGGTGCCGCCGAGGCCGATCAGGCCGCGGATCCGCGCCATCGGGTCGGTCCAGCGCGCGACCGGCGCTTCGCCCCGGCCGAGCGCCTCGAACCCGGCGCCTTCGGCCTCGACCAGCGGCCTCGCGTCTTCATGATGGAGGAAGGTCACGCGGTGGCGGCGGGCGATCAGCTCGATGGCGAGGTTGGAAAGCGGCCGGTAATGGCCAGCCAGCGGCGGAGCGACGAACGCGAAATGCGCCATTGGCTCAGCGCGCCCGGATCGCTTTGACCAGCGTCGGCAGAAGAAATGACAGCTTCTTGCGTCGCGGCACCGTCACCCTCGTCTCCCAGGCGGAGGCTCCGAGCGACGCCACCCGGCGCCCGATGGCTCCATAGACCCGAGCCGCCGCCAGCACCGCCCAGCGCGCCCGGAACGGCAGCCTCGCCACTCCCGCATGCGCCGAAGCCTCGTAGCGTGAAGCGAGATCGGTGAGGCGGCCGGCGGCGGCGACGAGGGCTTCTCTCCGATCCGGCCGCAAAGGGTCGCCGCGATCTAGTCCGTATTGCTCGATCCACTCGGCCGGAAGGTAGCAGCGCCCGGCCTCGTGATCGTCGCGCAAGTCGCGGGCAATGTTCGAGAGCTGGAAGGCGATTCCAAGGTCCGAAGCCCGGGCCAGCGTCTCTTCTTCCTCCGGCTTCACGCCCATGACGATCGCCATCATGCATCCGACCGCGCCGGCGACATGATAGCAATAGCGAAGCAGGTCGGCCTCGTCGCTCGGCTGCCAGCCCTGCGCATCGAGCTTGAATCCCTCCACATGATCCAGAATGTAGCGATGCGGGACCGGGCTTTCGGAGAGCAGGGTTCCGAGGGCGTCGAAAGGCAGGATTCCGACCGTCTCGCCGGCAAGGACCTGGTCGGTGAGCAATTCGACGGCGGCGACGGTGCCTTGGGCCCGATCGGTCTTGAAACCGAGCGCCTGGCCGTCGCAGACGTCGTCGCAATGCCGGCACCAGCAATAGAGCAGCCAGGCGCGCTCGCGGGTCCGGCGGTCGAACAGCCGGCTCGCCATATGGAAGGATTTGGAGCCCACGCGGATCGACTCGCCGGCGGCCGCGACCAGTTGTGCCCGGTTCATCCGAGAAGGTCCTGGATGACGAGCCCGGCGGTGGCCTTGGCGCTTCCGACGACCCCCGGGATGCCGGCACCGGGATGGGTTCCAGCGCCGACGAAATAGAGATTGGGGATCTTGTCGTCGCGATTGTGCACCCGGAACCAGGCGCTCTGGGTCAGCAAAGGCTCGAGGCTGAAGGCGGAGCCGAGATGCGAGCCGAGCTCGCTCTCGAAATCCGCCGGGCCGAAATGGAAGAGGATCTCGAGCCGCTCCGACAGGCCGGGCAAGGCGCGTTCCTCCAGGATCCGGAGAATGCGCTGGGCGTAAGCCGGCCCGTCCGTATCCCAATCGAGCGGGGCTTTACCGAGATGCGGCACCGGCGCGAGCGCGTAGAAGGTCGATTTGCCGGCAGGCGCCATCGACGGATCGGTCGCGGTCGGATGGTGGAGGTAGATGGAGGGATCGTCGGGAAGCGTGCTTCCGCGATAGATCTCGCCGAGCAGCTCCTTGTAGCGCGGCCCGAACAGGATGGAATGGTGCGGGATTCCGGGCCACTCGCCGCGGGTCGAGAAATGGACCACGAAGAGCGACGGCGAGAAACGCTTGCGGCGAAGCCTGGCGCCGGCCTGGCGGCCCCGCGCGTGGCCCAGCATGTCGTAGGTGCGGACGACGTCGGCATTGGAGGCGATGGCGTCGAACCGGCCCGTCCAGCCGCTCCGGGTGCGCACGGCCGAGGCACGGCCGTCCTCGCACTCGATCCGCTCGACCGGATCGTCGAGCCGGACCGTGCCGCCGAGCCGCTCGAAATGCCGCACCATTCCGCTCACCAGCGCGTTGGTGCCGCCCCGAGCGAACCAGACGCCGCCGTCCCGCTCGAGCTTGTGGATCAGCGCGTAGATGGCGCTCGTCGTCAGCGGATTCCCGCCGACGAGGAGCGTATGGTAGGACAAGGCCTGCCGTAGCTTCTCGTTGCGGACGAAGCCCGAGACGATCGAATAGACCGAGCGCCAGGCCTGGTAGCGGGCGAGCGCCGGCGCCGCTTTGATCATCGACTTGAAGTCGAGGAACGGAACAGCCCCCAATTTCTCATAGCCTTCGACGAACACCCCGGCCGAATAATCGAGGAATCGGCGATAGCCCTCGACGTCGGCCGGCTCGAGCGCCGCGATCTGCTCGATGAGGCGGGCGTCGTCGTTGACATAGTCGAAGACGGTGCCGTCGGGCCAGGACAGGCGGTAGAAAGGCGAGACCGGAAGAAGCTCGACGTCCTCGGCCATGTCGGCGCCGCTCAGCGCCCATAATTCCTTGAGGCAGGCGGGATCGGTGATGACGGTCGGTCCGGCGTCGAAGACATGGCCGTTCTTCTCCCAGAAATAGGCGCGCCCCCCGGGCTTGTCCCGCGCCTCGACGATCGTGGTGGCGATTCCGGCCGACTGAAGCCGGATGGCGAGGGCCAGCCCGCCGAAGCCGGAGCCGATGACCGCGGCGGACCTGCTCATGCCCGCCGCTCGCGCAGAGCAGACATGGCCCGGGCCACCGGCACCGGTGGGCGGCCGCTCAATATCCTGAGCTTGTCGAGGGCGGTGAGCCGGCCGGCATAGAAGCGGGCGATCACAGGCTCGGGCAGCCGGTAGAAATGCTCGAGGACCCGGTAGCGCCGCCTGGGCTCCGCCGCCCGGAACAGCATCCGGTTGAGGCGCTGGTAGAACCGGCGCTGCTGCCACAGCGCCTCCGAGCGCCGCCGGAAAAGGTCGTGAAGGGCAAGGCTGCTCATCTCGGGTTGCTCGGCGAGCAGAACGGCGTTGCGGACCGCGTCGGGGAGGGAATAGCCGGTCGTCGGGTGAAAGAAGCCGCCGCGAAGGCCGAGGCGGGCGACGGACGGATCGGAGACACTCCACAAATCCTCGAGCCGGCCGCCGAGGAGGATCGGGAGCACGCCCGCCTCCTGGGCCAGGATCTCCGCCGGCTCCAGCCCCCGGCGCCGCAAATGGCTTTTTACCCGGCCGCGCACGAGCGGCAGGTCGAGGACGGGCGACGTCGAATAATAAGTGTCCTCGACCAGCATTTCGGTGGCGTTGAAAGGCAGGCTGTAGACGAAGCGATAGCCGTCGTCCTGCTCGACGCAGGCGTCCATGATGATCGGCCGGGCGATGCCATGGCCTTTCGCGAAGCGGCAGGTCAGGCCGACGAACTTCTGCCACGCCAGGTCGAGCTTCGAATTCGGCCCGGCCCCGCGGGCGTCGATCACCGCGTCCGCCTCAAGGCGCTCGCCAGTCGCCAGGGTGACGTGGTCCGGCCCGACCTCGGCGATCCGGCTTCGAAGCCGATAGCGTTCCGGAGCCAAAGTGGAGCGCATGCGCGCGTCGAGATCCGCCGATCTCACGCTGTTGTAGCCGAAGCCAAGGGTCCGGACCCGGTTCGGGAAGCGGACCTCGTGGTCGCTCCAGCGGCTCCCGACCAGCGGCTCGATCAGCCACCGGTCGGGACCCGCCACGTCCGCGTCGAAGAAGGACCAGACGTGGTTCCCGCCAAACCGCTCGCCCTCCTCGACGACGAGGATTTCGATGTCCGGGCGCCGCTCGGCCAGGGCGAGCGCGGCGAGGCCGCCGGCGAGGCCGCCGCCGGCAATGATCAGACGCGGCTTGGGCGCGGTCATCGCCGACCCCAGCCTAAAAACCATGTGGCGCCGCCATCGTCGTCCGGGTAGCGCATAGCGCCATGTCCAATCGCCTGTTGCTCGCGCCACTCCTCCTCATCCTCGCCGCCGCCGGCGGTCCGGGCGCCGACGTCGAGATTTTGATCGAGAAGCTTCGAAACAGGAAGGGTGTGCTCCATCTCTGTCTGACCCGCGAGCCCGTCCATTTCCCCGATTGCAAGAAGGACTCCCGGGCGGTGACGCGCAGCGTTCCCGCCACCACCCGTGCCGTCCGGTTCACCGGCCTTGCGCCGGGCGGTTACGCGGTCGCGATCTTTCACGACGAGAACCGTAACCGGAAGCTGGACGTGCTGGTCGGCATCCCGCGAGAGGGCTTCGGCTTTTCGCGAAATCCGGTGGTGCGCTTCGGAGCGCCGAAGTTTCGGCAGGTACGCATCGATCTGAAGGCGGGCTTCACGCGCGAAACCGTTCGCATGCAATACCTGCTTTAGTCCATGTGGATTCACCTTGTCCGCCCTCCTAGGCTTTCTGGTGGGGGCGACGAGCAAGGACGCGATGATCGACCGTGACGCCCCTATAGGCCTTCCTCCCCTCGAGATCTTGCTGGCCGCGCCCCGCGGTTTCTGCGCGGGCGTCAAGCGCGCCATCCAAGCCGTGCGCGACGCCCTGCAAGTCCACGGCCCTCCGGTATATGTGCGCCGGCCCATCGTCCATAATCTTCGGGTGGTGAGAGCGCTCGAAGCGGAAGGCGCCGTCTTCGTGGAGGAGCTGGAAGACGTGCCCGAGGGCGCCGTCGTCATCCTGTCGGCGCACGGGGTCGAGCCCGCGGTGCGCGCCGAGGCGGCCGAGCGCGGCCTCATCGCCTACGACGCCGTCTGCCCGCTCGTCGCCAAGGTTCACCGGGAGGTGGAACGGCACCATCGCAGCGGCCGCCACGTCGTCCTCCTCGGGCATGACGGCCATCCGGAGATCGTCGGGACGCTCGGCCATGCGCCGGCGGGCGCCGTTTCCGTGATTCGGGACGCCGCCGACGTCCATGCCCTGCCCTTCCCGGCCGGTGAGCGGCTCGCCCTCGCCGTCCAGACCACTTATTCGGTCGACGAGGCGGCGGAGGTGATCGCGGCGCTCGACCGGCGCTTCCCGGACGTCGCCCGGCCCGCCGCCGGCGACATTTGCTACGCGACGACCAACCGGCAGGCGGCGGTCCGGGCGATCGCCGCGCGCGCCGACGCGATGATCGTCGCCGGGGAAAGCTTCTCCTCCAACGCCTGCCGCCTGGCCGAGCTGGCGGTCGCGGCCGGTTGCTCCTCCGTCCAGCGGATCACGGGACCGGAGGAACTCGACTGGTCGAGGCTGCCGCGCAGCGGTACGCTCGGGATCACCGCCGCCGCTTCGACTCCCGAGAGCGCGGTCACCGACATCATCGAAGCGCTCGGGGCGAACTATCGCCTGCGGATCGAGGAAGTCCGGGCGGTCGAGGAAAATACCGAGTTCCGGCGGGTGATGATCGGATGACGATGATCGACAGCGTCCGCGCCGCCGTCGTCCTCGGTCCCTCAATGCGCCGGGCCGCGGCGGACATCGACGCTTTATTCGAGGCGATCCTGCCCGATCCGCCCGATCCCCGCCGGCGCCTCTACCAGGCGATGCGCTATGCGGCCGTCGGCGGCGGCAAGAGGCTTCGTCCGCTCCTCACCATCGCCTCTTCGGGTCTCTTCGGAGTGGCTCGGGAAAGCGCGATCCGGGCCGGCCTCGCCGTCGAGTGCGTCCACGTCCACTCGCTCATCCACGACGATCTCCCCTGCATGGACGACGACGATCTCCGGCGGGGCAAGCCGACCGTTCACCGCGCTTATGACGAAGCCACCGCCGTCCTCGCCGGCGATGCCCTGCTGGCGCTGGCGTTCGAGATATTGGGCGATCCGGCGATGCCCGTTTCCGGCGACATCCGCGCCGAGCTGGTCTTCGAGCTCGCCCGGGCCGCCGGCGCCGCCGGAATGGCGGGCGGCCAGATGCTCGACCTGTTTCCTGCCGAAGCGCTCGACCTCGACGCCATCACCCGGCTCCAGCGCCTCAAGACGGGGGCCTTGATCGGCTGGTGCGTCGAAGCCGGGGCGATCATGGGCCAGGCGTCGGCCGAGGCGCGCACCAGCCTGCGCGGCTACGCCCATTGCCTCGGTCTCGCCTTTCAGATCGCGGACGATTTGCTCGACCATGACGGCGACGAAAGCCGGGTCGGCAAGAAGCTTCGCAAGGACGACGACCAGGGCAAAGTCACCTTCGTCACCATGCTGGGCGTGGAGCGAGCCCGGCGCCAGGCGCGGCTGCTCGTCGATCAGGCGGTCGAGCACCTGCAGGGCTTCGGCAGCGACGCGGGCTTGCTCGCGGCGATCGCCCGTTTCTCAATCAGCCGGGATCATTGAGCCGAAGGCCTGCCTCCACGCCGATCCGCACCGCTTCGGCGGAGCTGCCGATGCCGAGCCTTGCAAGCAGGCTGGCGCGGTGCATCTTCACCGTCTTCTCGTCGATGGCGAGGATCCCGGCGATCTGCTTGTTGCGATAGCCCGCGATCATATGCTCAAGAACCTGAAGCTGGCGCGGGGTGAGCGCTCGCACCAGCTCCTCCGCCCGCTGCCGGCGGGGGGCGGTAAATCCGGGGCCGGCGCCGACGTCCATCTGCGAGCCGAAGAAATAGGCCAGCTCACCGGCCTCGCCGATCACCGGAGCGACCATCACGGCGTTCAGAAAGGCGCTTCCGTCCTTGCGATAATTGGTGAGCTCGACAAGCGTGGGCCGACCTTCCTTTATGGCCCGCCGAAGAGTCTCCTGAGCCGCGGGCTCGGTCTCCGCGCCGGCCAGGAACCGGCAATTTCGGCCGAGTATCTCGTCCCGATGGTAGCCGGTCAGCTCGCAAAACGCGCGATTGACGGCCACGATCGGGTTGTCGGCGAGCCTGGCGTCGGTGATCACCGACGCGATGGGACTGTGATCGATCGAGGCGAACAGCCCCTTCATTTTCCTCACCCTGATCTGGAGCCGCTCCGGGCTCGGCCGGCGGTTTAGCACGGCGCGCCCCGCGGCAAAATCGCCGCCGCGTTCTCGGGCGAAGTTGTGAACGAAAGCGAGTTGCGTTCGTGATCGGGCATCGCTACGGCGTTCTACTGTATTATCACGATGGAACAATAAATGTCAGCCGCCCAGCCCGATCCGATAGTGCCGACACGCGATCCGGACGCCCTCGCCGCCGGCCTGCGCGCCGCTTTGCTTACCCCGCGCGACGAAGCGGAAATGGGCCGGCTCCTCCTCGACCTGTGCACTCCCTCCGAGATTCGAACGCTGGCCGAGCGCTGGCACGTCGCCCGCCTGCTCGACGGAACGGCCCTTTCCTATCGCGAAATCCATGACGCGACCGGAGTCAGCACGACCACGGTCGTCCGGGTCGCGCGATTCCTGCGCGAGGAGCGCAATGGCGGCTATCGGCGGGCGATCGATGCCATGGGGGCCGGCGATGCTCGTTGACGAGGCCCGCCTGCACATTGCCATCCAGAAGTCGGGGCGGCTCTCCGACTACAGCTTGGGCCTGCTCAAGGATTCGGGCCTCCGGATCCAGAAGGGCCGCAACGCCCTGACGGCCCGCGTGGAGAATTTCCCGGCGGACCTGATGCTCGTCCGCGACGACGATATCCCGACCTTCGTCGGCGACGGCGTGTGCGAGTTCGGGATCGTCGGCGAGAACGTGCTGGAGGAGTTCGCGCTCGGCGACGTCACGTCGCGGGTCGAGGTGGTGGCGCCTTTGGGTTTCGGCCGCTGCACGCTTAAGCTGGCAGCGCCCGAAGCCACCGCTTATTCCGGCCCGGTCTCGCTTCGGGGCCAGCGCATCGCCACCACTTATCCCCGCATCGTCCAGCGCTTCCTGGATCGGAACGAGGTCGCCGCCACGGTCGTCAAGATGAACGGCGCGGTCGAGCTTGCGCCGCGGCTCCAGATCGCGCCGTTCATCTGCGATCTCGTCTCCACCGGCGCCACCCTCGAGGCGAACGGCCTGCGCGCGGTCGAGACCGTGTTCGACAGCGAGGCGGTTCTGATCCGGACGAAAAAGCCCGTCTCGGAGGCGAAGAGCGAGCAAGGCGAGCGGCTGCTCAGCCGAATCGAAGGCGTGCTCGCGACCAAGGAGTCGAAATATATCATGCTCAACGCCCCGGGGGAGTCGCTGAGGGAGATCACCGCCCTCCTTCCGGGCGCCGAGGCGCCGACCATCCTCCCGCTTCATGGCCGGGCCGGCCATTTCGCGGTCCATGCCGTCTGCCAGGAATCGGTCTTCTGGGAGACGCTTCAGAAGCTGAAGGCCGCGGGCGCATCGGCGATCCTCGTCCTTCCCATCGAAAAGATGATGTTGTGAGATTGCTCGAATGGAGCCGGCTCGACGCTGCCGGCCGGCGCGAGGCGCTGGCCCGGCCGGCGCAGCGGACGGACCCCGATCTGAAGGCGGCGGTTCGGGGAATCGTCGAGGACGTCCGCCGCCGCGGCTGGGCCGGGCTCGCCGCCCACGCCCTCCGGCTCGACCGCGAGCTGCCCCGGCTCGTGCCGGTCGCGGCGATCGCCGCCGAAGCGCGCCGGAGCCTGTCACAGGCGCAGGTCGAGGCGATCGAGCTCGCTGCGGCCAACATCCGGGCCTTTCACGAAGGCAGCCTTCCCGCCGAGCATCGGGTCGAGACGATGCCGGGTCTCACGGTCCGCAAGATCTGGCGGCCGATCGACCGGATCGGACTCTACATACCGGGCGGCCGGACGCCGCTCTTCTCGACCCTGCTCATGCTTGCACTGCCGGCGCGGGCGGCGGGGGTTCGTGAAATAGTGACGGTTACCCCGCCGCGGCCGGAGGGCGGGCTCGATCCGGTGATCGGGCTCGCGGCGCAGATTTGCGGGATCGAGGCTGTGTGGACGGCCGGAGGCGCGCAGGCGATCGCCGCTTTGGCCTTCGGCGCCGGCGATATCGCTCCCGCCGACAAGATATGCGGCCCCGGCAATGCCTGGGTGGCGGAAGCCAAAACCTTGGTCGCTTCCCTCCCCGGCGGCCCGGCGCTCGACATGCCGGCCGGGCCCAGCGAGCTCCTGGTCGTGGCGGATGCCTCGGCCGACCCCGCCACCGTCGCCGCCGATCTGCTCAGCCAGGCCGAGCACGATCCGTCGGCGCAGGTCCTGCTCGTGACTCCGGACGCCGGCCTGGCGGAATCGGTCAGGACGCAGGTGGCGGCGCAGCTTGCCACGCTTCCTCGAGGCGACATCGCCCAGGCCTCGCTCGCCGAGGCCCGGATCATCCTGTGCGCTGACCTTGCCGTGGCGGTCGAGATCGCCAATCTCTACGCGCCCGAGCATCTCTCGCTCGCCGTCGGCGACCCGGAGACGCTGGTCGGCCTCGTCCGCAACGCCGGCGCCGTCTTCGCCGGCGGCCGTGCCGCCGAGACGTTCGGCGATTACCTGGCGGGGTCGAGCCACGTCCTCCCGACCGATGGGGCGGCAAAAGCGTGGAGCGGCGTCTCGGTGCACACCTTCCTCAAGGCGATCAGCGTCCAGAGCGTCACGCCCGCTGCCGCCCGCCGGCTCGCCGGGCCGGCGGCGGCGCTCGCCCGGCTCGAAGGGCTGGAAGCGCACGCCCGCGCCGCCGACGCCCGCCTCGAGGAAGCGCTGCGATGAGCGCCCTCGCACGCCGCCTCGCACGCCCGGAAGTCCTGGCGCTCGCCCCATTCGATATCGGCGAGCGGGCCGACGACCGGTTCGGTGCGGGCTCGATCAAGCTCGACGCCAACGAAAACCCCTACCCACCGCTCAGCGACGGATCCCTGGCCGCGGGCCTCAACCGCTATCCCGAGCCCCAGCCCGTCAGGCTCCGCCGGGCGATGGCCGCGCTCTACGGAGTGGCGCCGGAGGCCTTGGTCCTCACCCGCGGCGGCGACGACGCGATCGACATCCTCGTCCGCGCTTTCTGTCGGCCCGGTGAGGATTCGGTGGCGATTTGCGTCCCGACCTTTTCCGCTTACGCCCATTTCGCCCGGCTCCAGGGCGCCCGGCTTATCGAAGCGAGGCTCGACGGGAATTTCGACTTCCGTCCCGAGCGATTGTTCGAGGCGGTAAAGGACGAGTTGTCGCTGAAGCTCGTCTTCCTCTGCTCGCCCAACAATCCCACCGGCAACCCGGTCGCACCAGAGGATGTGTTGCGGGTGGCGGAGGCCCTGCCCGATACGATCGTCGTCCTCGACGAGGCCTATCTCGAATTCTCCGACACTCCGAGCCTCGCCGAAGAAGCCGCGCGGCGCCCGAATTTGGTCGTTCTCAAGACCCTGTCCAAGGCCTACGGCCTCGCCGGCGCCCGTGTCGGCGCCCTCATCGGCGACCCGGAGCTTGTCGGCGTCGCCGCCCGGGCGCTGCCCCCCTACCCTTTGCCGAGCCTTTCCGTGGAAGCCGCGATGGCGGCGCTGGCCCCGTCCCGCCGGGCCGTCCACCGCGAGCGGATCGATCGAATCACGGCCGCTCGGGAGCGGCTCGCCCGGCGGCTCGCCTTATCGCCGTCGGTCAGGCGAGTCCGGTCGGGCGGCGGCAATTTCCTCTTCCTCGAGGTCGACGATCCGGACGGCCTGGCCGCGAAGCTCGACAGCCTCGGCATCAAGATGCGTTTCCGCCCGAACGCCGCGCCGGGCGGCGTTCGTCTCACCATCGGAACCGAGGCGGAAAACCACGCCGCTCTCGCCGCTTTCGGAATTGCGGACGAGCCGGCGCCGGGCCGATACGCCGAGCTGGTGCGCGACACGAAAGAGACGTCGATCACGGTCGCAATAGACCTCGACCGCGACTCTCCGCGGAAGATCGACACCGGCATCGCCTTTTTCGATCACATGCTCGACCAGGTGGCGGCGCATGGCGGCTTCTCGCTCATCCTCTCCTGCGAGGGCGATCTGGAAATAGACGGCCATCACAGCGTCGAGGATTGCGCGATCGCCCTCGGCACCGCTCTGTCGAGAGCGCTCGGCGATCGCCGGGGGATCGGCCGCTTCGGTTTCTCGCTGCCGATGGACGAGACCGAGGCCCACGTCCTGATCGACCTGTCGGGCAGGCCCTACAGCGTCTTCGAAGGGAGCTTCGAGGCGAGCCACATCGGCGCCTATCCGACCCAGATGACCCGCCATGTCTTCAGGAGCCTCGCCGACGGCCTCGGAGCGGCGATCCACGTCCGGGTCGAGGGCGAGAACGACCACCATAAGACCGAGGCCTGCTTCAAGGCCTTCGGGCGGGCGCTTCGCCAGGCCCTGGCCCGGCACGGAGACGCCTTGCCGAGCACCAAGGGCATGTTGTGAAGCTCGTCATCGTCGATCTCGGCTTCGGCAACATCGGCTCCGTCGGCTTCGCGTTCGAGCGGCTCGGGATTGCACCGGAGGTGACCGGCGTGGCGGAGGATATCCAAGCGGCGGACAAGGTCGTTCTGCCCGGCGTCGGCGCGGCCGGCTATGCGATGGAGCAGATCGAAGGGCGTGGGCTGGCGCCGGCGCTTCGCGGACTCCGGCAACCGGCGCTCGGTATCTGCCTGGGCATGCAGCTCCTCTTCGAAGGCAGCGACGAAGACGACAGCGATTGTCTCGGCCTGCTCGCCGGGCGCGTCCGCAGGCTCGAGGCGAGCCCCGGCCGTCCCGTGCCGCACATGGGCTGGAGTCGCCTCGACGTCAGCGACGACGGGATTGGTCTGCGCTCGGGCGACTATGTCTATTTCGCCCACAGCTTCGCCTGCGATCCCGGCCCGGCGACGGTGGCGACCGCCGATTACGGCGGGCAAATCCCCGCCGTGGTGCGGAGCGGCAATTGGATCGGCGCGCAATTTCATCCCGAGCGCTCGGGCGCTGCGGGCGCGAAATTCCTTCGCCATTGGCTCGAGCGATGATCCTCTATCCCGCGATCGATCTGATGGGCGGCAGGATCGTCCGGCTCGCTCAGGGTCGCTTCGAAGAGGCGACAACCTACGAGGCCGATCCGGCCGACGCCCTGGCGCGCTTCGCCGAGGCAGGCGCCCAATGGGCGCATGTCGTCGACCTCGACGGCGCCCGTGCCCGCAAGCCGGTGCAGCACGATCTCCTCGCCGCTCTCGCGCGCGGCGCCGCGCTCGATCTGCAGGTGGCGGGCGGCTTCCGCACCCGCGACCAGCTGGCGGGAATGTTCGACGCCGGCGTATCGCGGATCGTCATCGGAAGCCTCGCCGTCGATCGGCCGGATCTCGTCCGCGCCTTCCTGCTGGAGTTCGGCGGCGAGCGGATCACGCTTTCGCTCGACGTCCGCGTCGCCGGCGGAGTGCCGGTCGTCGCGACCGCGGGCTGGACCGAGGATAGCGGCCGAAGCCTCTGGGACGTCGCCGCGCTCTACCCGGAAGCGCGTCATCTCCTCCTCACCGATATCGGCCGGGACGGAATGCTCTCCGGTCCCAATTTCGAATTGCTGGAGGAAGCCGCCGGGCGCCTGCCCCATCTCGCCATCCAGGCCTCCGGAGGCGTGTCGTCGCTCGACGACCTGCGCCGCCTGCGCACCGAAGGGGCGATCGTCGGCAAGGCGCTCTGGGAAGGCCGCATCGGCCTGGCGGAGGCTCTGGATGCCTGCGCGTAGGATCATCCCCTGCCTCGACGTGCAGGACGGCCGGGTCGTCAAAGGCATAATGTTTCGCGATCATCGCGACGCCGGCGACATCGTCGAAAGCGCGATGCGCTATCGCGAGGAAGGCGCCGACGAGCTGGTCTTCTACGACATCGGCGCGAGCGCCGAGCGGCGCAGCCTCGACCTCGAATGGGTGCGGCGGATCGCCCGCGAGATCGACATACCCTTCGCGGTCGCAGGGGGCATTCGAACCCGCGACCAGGCCGCCGCCTGCCTCGATTACGGCGCCGACAAGGTCTCGATCAACTCGCCCGCCCTCGAGCGCCCGGCCTTGATCGAAGAGCTCGCCCGCGATTTCGGAAGCCAGTGCGTCGTCCTCGGAGTCGACAGCTTCGAGGCCGGCGGCGACTATCGCGTGAAGCAATATACCGGCTCGCCCGAAGCCACCCGGGATTCCGGCCGCCGAACGATCGACTGGGTGCGCGAGGCGACGCGGCGCGGCGCCGGCGAGATCACTCTCAACTGCATGCGCCGCGACGGAGTCCGCACCGGCTACGACCTCGCCCATACCGCCGCCGTGGTCGCGGCGACGTCGGTTCCGGTCATCGCCTCGGGCGGAGCGGGCGCTCCCGAACATTTTCGAGACGCATTCGAAGCGGGCGCCAGCGGAGCGCTCGCCGCCACCGTATTCCACGACCGCCTAATCGCGATCGCCGAGCTGAAGGAGTATCTTGAATCATGCGGGATCGAAATGCGCCGCTGAGCGCCCACGACATCGACTCGCTGGCCTGGGACAAGATGGGGGGGCTGCTCCCGGCCGTGGCTCAGGATTCGGCGAGCGGCCAGGTGCTGATGCTCGGCTACATGAGCCGGGAGGCGCTTGCCGCGACGCTGGCGAAGGGCCGCGCCGTATTTCAAAGCCGGTCCAAGGGACGCCTGTGGGAGAAAGGCGAAACCAGCGGCAATGCGCTCGCGGTCAGGGAAGTGGTTGCCGATTGCGACGGCGACTCGCTGCTGATCAAAGCCGATCCGGCCGGCCCTACCTGCCACCTCGGCACCGCCAGCTGCTTCGGAGGCGCCGCGGATGGCGCCGGCTATCTCGGCACGCTCAGCCGGATCGTCGCGGATCGCGCCGGCAGCGACCCGGCGACAAGCTATACCGCCCGGCTCCTCGCGGACGGGCCGGCCAAGGTCGCCCAAAAGATCGGCGAGGAAGGCGTCGAGCTGGCGCTCGCCGCCGTCGGCCGCGACCGGCAGGGCTGCATCGAGGAAGCCGCCGACCTCCTCTATCACATGACCGTGCTGATGCAGGCTCGCGGCTTCGGCTGGGAGGATGTCGCGGCCGAGCTGCGCCGCCGGCACGAGGTCTAGCCGCTCAGAACCCGGCAGGCCGCTTCGAGCAGCGCCTCGTTGGCGGCGGCGACGATCTGGCCCGCCCCGAGGTCCGTGCCTCCGCTCCAATTCGAAACCGCCCCGCCGGCCCCGCGCACCAACGGCACGAGGGCATTGAAATCATGCGGCTTCAGGCCCGATTCCGCGACGATGTCGAGGCTCCCCGCGGCGACGAGGGCATAGCCATAGGCATCGAGGCCGTAGCGGGTGAGCCGAGTCGAGCGCCGAAGCCGCCCGAAACCTTCCGCCTCGACGCCTTCGAAAAGATAGGGATCGGTCGTCGACAGCCGCGCGTCCTCGATCCGGAGGCAGGCGCTGGTCGCGAGGTTCCGCTTCTCGCCGCCGCCACTTAATATCCATGCTCCTCCGGCATGCCCAAGATAGAGCTCGTCGAGTCTCGGGACGTCGACCAGCCCGAGCATGGGCTCGCCATCCTCGAGCAGCGCGATCAGGGTCGTCCAACTCGGCAGGCCGCAGATGAAGGCGCGCGTGCCGTCGATCGGATCGAGCGACCAGGACCATCGCCCCGAGGCCGGCCGGTCCGGAAACTCCTCTCCGGTTATGCCATGGTCCGGAAACCGGCTCTCGATCAGGCGCCGCATCGCCGCTTCCGAATTTCGGTCGCTCTGCGTTACCGGATCGAAACCGTCGGAGGCCTTGTTCTCGACCCCGGCAAGGCCGGCTCGGGAGCCCGGCAGCGTTTCCCGACGCGCCGCTTCGGCGAGGGATCGGGCGAAGGCCGCGAAATTCTCCAGATCGTCTGCCATCGGAAACGCCGTACAAGGCGGGACGGCGGCGTCAACGCGCACTGTGGACGCTCAGCGGCTGGGCCCGGCACGATCGCTTTTCGCCAGCCGGTCGGGGCCGGGCGGCGGCGCTCCCCATCCTCCACCCAGGGCCCGGATCAAACCGATGGTCGCCACATAGCGGGCGATATTTACCTGGACCGCGGTCCGGCGGTGCTCGAGGACCACCCGAAGCCCGTCCACATAGTCGAGCTGGCTGATCAGTCCGTTGGCGTGGCGGGCCTGGAGCATCGCCGCCAGGATTTCGTCGTCGTCGGCGATGGCGCGCAGGGTCTCGGCCCGGTCGCCCAGGATCCGAACCGCGCTGAGCTGGTTGTCGACGTCGCGCAAGGCCGTCAGCAGCTGGGTGCTGTATTCGGCCGAAGCAAGCGAAAGATCGGCCCGGGCGGAGCGCACCCTGGCCTTGTGGCGGCCACCGTCCAGCCCTGGGACGGAGAAGAGGAAGCCAAGCCCGAAATTCTGGGTGGCCGAGCTCAGCAGGCTACCCAGCGAGGGCGAAGCGAAACCTTGGGCGCCGGTGAGGCTGAGGCTGGGAAGCCAGGATACCTTAGCGGCCCCCACCCGGGCCCGAGCGGCCTCGACGCTTCGAAGCCCTGCCGAAATGTCCGCTCGCCGGGCGATGACCACGCTCGGAATATCCGAAGGGACGACCGGCGGAGTGCCGAGCTTGCCGGGAATTGCAATATCCGACGGCGCCTCGCCCATCAGCAGGGCGAGGTTGCTGACCAGTTCGGCCCGGCGGCGATCCAGATCGTCGATGTCGGAGCGGACGGTCGCGACCTCGGCACGGGCGCGGTTCACAGCGAGCCTGGTGGCCAGGCCGTTGCGCTCGCGCTCCTCGAGTATCTTCAGGCTGGCGCCCAGGTCATCCGCGGACCTGGCAAGGATCGACCGCTCCTCGTCCAGCGCGCAGATTTCGAAATAGGTCTGGACCGTGTCCGCCTCGACGAGCAGGCGCGCGTGGCGGAGCAGGTCCGCGCTTGCCGCGGCATCCAGTCGGGCCGCACGTCTCGCTTTCGACAGCCGGCCGAGCAGATCGACCTCGTAGCTCAGGGTGGCCGACGGGTAAAACAGGCGGCCGCTCTGGCCGGACTCGTTGATCAGCGGGCCGGTGCGCTCCGATGCGCCGCCGCCGCCGCCGAGCTGCGGATTTCTCGCCGCGGCCGCTCCGCGCAGCAAAGCGCGCGACTTCTCCAGCCGGGCGGCGGCTTCCTGAATGCTGCCATTGCTCTTCCGGGCCTTGTCCACGAGGCCGTCGAGCACGGGATCGTTGAAGATTTTCCACCAAGCTTCATCGGCGAGGCTCGCCGCCGGAACCGTCGCGGCGGGGTAGCGATCGGCGGCGTTGAAGCGTTCGGGGAGGGCGGGCGCGGGCAGGTCGGGAGCACGGGGCTTGGCCGCTTGTGCAGGGCTTAGCCCGACCAGAAGCAGGACCAGCCAGATCCCTGAATATCGTGCTTTGGAGCTCGAAGCCCTCATGCCGTGCAATTCTTCACGAAGCGTCTTGAAACTGAAGAGCATAGCCACCCAGCCGAAGCTGGATGGCTACACTTAGGCGATGGCGCTTCCGGTCTGCGCAAGCAGGCTGGCGCCGCTCGCCCGCCTCTTAATAGTCGTAAACGGTCGAGCCGCCGCAACGGGGGCTGCCACCGCAACGGGGGGCGGCGATCTGGGAGCCGCCGCAGCGGCCGCCGCAACGATTGGCGATGCCGGCGCGAACGTTGGTTTTGATTTTCATGTTGGCTTCCTCTCATGCTGTGCGCTTCAATGCGCAAAGTCCGGCCGGCCCGAAGGCCGGCCAAACCTTTTTCCTACGAATTAATACTCGTAGGTGGTGCTGCCGCCGCAACGCGGGCTGCCGCCGCAACGCGGAGCAGCGACCTGGGAGCCGCCGCAACGGCCGCCACAACGAGCAGCGATACCGGCGCGAACGTGGGTCCTGATTTTCATATTAGCTTCCTCTCATGCTTTGCGCTTAATTGCGCGGTACCCGGCCGGCCCGAGAGCCGGCCGAATCTCTTTCAAACGGCTTAGTAAGCGTAGACGACGCTGCCGCCGCAACGGCCACCGCCGCCGCAACGAGTGCTTCCGCCGCAACGGGTGGTGGTGGTGCCGCCGCAACGGGGGGCGGCGATGCCGGCGCGAAGGTTGGTGGTGATCTTCATAATAGCTTCCTCTCGTGATTTGCGCTTGATCGCGCAGTATCCGGCCGACCCAAAAAGGGCCGGCCGAGTTCTTCTGCGCTTAGTACTCGTAGCGAGTGCTGCCGCCGCAACGGGTCTGACCGCCGCAACGGGTGCTGCCGCCGCAACGAGGGGCGATGATGCCGGCGCGAACGTTGGTCTTGATCTTCATGTTAGCTTCCTCTCAAGTTTTTGCGCTTGATCGCGCAGTATCCGACCGGCGCGAGGGCCGGTCGAACTGTTCCTACCGCTTAGTAGTAATAGTAGGTGCTGCCGCCGCAACGGCCGCCGCCGCCGCAACGGGTGCTGCCGCCGCAACGGGTAGCACCGCCGCAACGATCGATGGTGCCGTCGAGGTCGGCACGGCCGGCGCGAACGTTGGTCCTGATTTTCATGTTGCTTCCTTCCACGTTGCGCTTGATTGCGCATTATTCGGAGGATCTGATATCCTTCGAAATCTGTCGATTAGAGCTTGTCCGTCGTCGAACCGCCGCAACGGGGGCTTGAGGCGGTGCCCGAGCGAACATCGGTTCTGATCTTCATCGGGCTTCCTCCACGTCTGCGCCCCCACGGCGCGTTATCTGGCGGACGATTCGTCCAACGGAACCTCTCTCGGGGCCGGCGCGGTCTCCCCCCTTCCGACGGACGAAAGGAGGGGAGTATCCGAGTGCCGGCGCCCCCTCAGTAAATGTAGTCTTCGAGCTGATAGACGTCGCTGCCGCCGCAACGGCCGCCGCCGCCGCAACGCGTGCTGCCGCCGCAACGGGTACCGCCGCAACGGGTGCTCGTGCCCGCACGAACATTGGTCCTGATCTTCATTCTGGCTTCCTCCACGTTTGCGCCCCCACGGCGCGTTATTCCGCGGACGCTACGTCCAACGGTATCTCTCTCGGAGCCGCCGCCGTCTTCCTCACACCCTCGGTGATGGTGACCTCGTCGACCGTGACGTCGATCGTGAGGCCAAGCACCCTGGCGATGTCGTCGATGAGGAACGGCACCTCTTTTCTCTCGTTTTTGGAATCGACGCTCTTGTCGAGGCCGATATATTTGCCCAGGTCGCGGCCCATGAAAATATGCTTGGGCTTCTCTCGTCCGAGCAGGGTGTTGATCCGGCCCTGCACCTCGAGCGAGACCCGGGTCGCAACCTGAACGAAGCTGATGAACCGGCCCAGCCACTCGGCCAGCCTGACGAAGAGCTCGTCGGCGTCCGGGAGATCGTGGAAATGACGGGCGAAAGCCGCCCTCAGCTGCTCCATCGACTCTTCCGGGAGCCGCGGCAGATTTTCATATTGCTCTTCGAGCGACGGGCTCGGGAAGCTACCCGTCAGTCCGAAGCCGCATTTCTGGTACATCTCGTCATAGGCGATCAGGCGGCTCTTCCGGAACGCGTCCGACTTCAGCCAGCCCACATCCTGGGTGACTTCGTGGATCTTCTCGGTGCGCTCGCGCAGCTTCGCCAGCGTCGGCGAGTCGGATTTGGTCCAGTTCTTTACGATTTCCCTCAACTCCGCATGTCCGGCGGTCGAGGTCGGGAAGAGCGAGAAGACGGATCCGAAGGCCTGCAGCCCCAGCAGCCCGTAATCGACCGCGCGGTCGACATCGTCCAGGGCGGCCTGAACCTCCGGGTCGATCTTCTCCGGCCAGCCGCCCTTGGGATCGGCGCGGTCGAGAATGACGGCGAGGAAATCGTCTACCATCGAGGGTGGGCCGGCGCAGACGCCCTGCTCGGTATGAAACGAATAATTGCGCTCCGCATAGTCATGCGCTTCGCGTCCGGTCATCGGCGTCGTGCCCGAGCGGGTCGGCTCGTGAAACGGAACGAACAGCATGTGATGCATCAGCATCCGCAAGCCGTCGGTAAGCCGGAAGGCGGAGGACAAAGCCGGGTGCAGCTTGCCGTTCTCGACCCGGTTTTCCACTCGCATCAATTGATAGGTGGGAAGCGCAAGGACGCAGACCGTCATCCGCTCGATGTCGCCGACCGTCCAGCCGCGCTCGTCGATCTCGGGGAAGCGCGCTCGGTAGGCGTCGCTGACCCGGCGGACGATCACCATCATGTGCCGCCATTGATCGCGCATGATCCTCAGCGCCGTGACGTTCATCGGGAGATCGGGCTGATAGCGAGTCCCGGAGTAGGTACAGGTCCGCCACAGGGTCGGGCGGTCGAGCCGCATCGCGGGCGGAAAGACGTTGGCCTCGCCGACCTGCCGGTTGTCCGTGTCGATATACATGTGCGCGACCCGGAAGATCGGGATGACGAGCTCGACATAACCGGTCTCGAGCGGCGTGCCCGAGATCAGCGTCATGATCTCCTCGCAATCGTCCCACGTCTTTCCGTATTCGATCCGCGCCGGCATCAGCAGCGTCTCGCGCTCCTCGTGGCGCAGGGCCGCCGGAACGTCGGCGACTTCGTCGGCATATTTCAGGACCTCGGCTTCGATGAGATCCTCGAGCATCTGGCGCACGCGCGGCCACTCATACTCGCCCCATTGCAAGGCGTCGCCGGCGCGGAAGCGCGACTGCTTGATCAGGGTTTCGCCGAAAGAATAGAAAGCGGGCTCGTCGAACGCGATCTCCTTGTCGCGAAAGTAGACCCGCAACTCCCGAGGAGTCTCTTCGTCTTCCCAATATTGAGCGAAGGCGCCTTTCGACATTGGAAAGAGCAGCTCATCGTCCTGGTGCAGGGCGCGCGCCTCGTTAGTGTCATCCTCGTTAGATGGGTCGCTGGCGAACGCGGTGTCTGCGGAGCTAACTGCCGAAGCTTGATTGGAAAGCGTAGACATACGTCGACAATACTCCGTCGAGGCTACGAGCGGGAAAAGTCGCTTCCCCGTCGATCCTGTGGCCGGTGAGACTCAGCGGCTGAGCGTCTCCGACCCTAGAGACGATAGGCCGGGAGCGGACCAACTCAAGCGGATTTGGATCGCACTTCGGATGTATCAGCGGAAACGCTAAGTTGCCTCGGTGGGATACCGGTTACCTGGTGAAAGAAATCCTGTTTCGGACCAATAATGAGGGTAGTTATGCGGCAATTACCTAGCCGTCCCGCCGACCCCTGACTTGCACCGAACGGCGGTGCCGGCGGAGGGTCCTTGCCGTAGTGCTTTGATTTTGAAAACTCTTCCAATAAGCTGCCTCCGGGGGCACGCGTCGGCGTTGCGCCGTGGGGAATCAATCGCTTAAGGTGGCTCCGGGGAGAGTGCGTTGACGTTCCAATTTTCCAAGACGACCCAATCGCTTGCGCTCGACTCCTCGCGGATCGTCCTGGTCTCTCTCGCGCTCGCCGGGATCGCCCTCGTCGCCTGGCTGCTCTGGTTCGGTTTCGGGAACGTCACCGTCTACGAGGTCTCTCGCCAGGCGCGGCTGCAGGTCGGCAGCGCTCCGCGCGAAATCTCGTCGCTGCTGGCCGGCCGTTTGACTCAGGCGCATATCGTCATCGGGCAGGAGGTCCGGGCCGGCGACGTGCTGGTCGAGCTGGATTCGACCCGGCAGCAGCTGCGCCTTGCCGAAGCCCAGGCACGCCTCCCGCTTTACCCCGCCAAGCTCGCCTCTTTGCGAAAGGAGATCACCTACCTCGGACGGGTGCTGGAGAATGAGCAGCGCTCGACGCAGGCCGCTGTCCGCGCCGCCGGAGCGCGCCTGCAGGGAGCGAATGCCGCATCGAGTTTCGCGAACGACAGCGCCGCCCGGATCAGGAGCGACGCGGCCACCGGCGGGTCCGCCGCGGTCGACGCCGTCCGCGCCGCGGCGGATGCTCGAAAGGCCGAATCCGAGCGGGACGTTTCGGCCGCCGATCTGGCCAGGCTCGGCGTCGATGCGAGCGTCAGTGCCGATCAGACGCGAGTCCAGATGGAAAGGCTGACCCGCGATCTGCTGGCGACGCAGGCGGAAGCGGCCTCTACCCGCGAGCTGATCGTACAGCTGCGCCTGGAAGTGGCCAATCATCAGATCCGAGCTCCGGTGTCGGGAGTCGTCGGCGAGATGCGCGCTCTGGGCGCAGGCGCCTATGTCGCTCCGGGACAGAAGCTGGCCACGATCATTCCCCAGGGCGACCTGCTGATCGTCGCCGATTTCGATCCGACGACGGCGCTGGGACGGATCCGGCCGGGACAGACGGCCCGATTCCGGCTGGAGGGATTCCCCTGGGTCCAGTTCGGTACGATCGAAGCCACCGCCGTCCGGGTCGCCGGCGAAATCCGCGACCAGTCGCTGCGCGCGGAGTTTCGGATCAAGCGGGACGCCACTCGCGGCCTCGTTCTTCGCCACGGTCTTCCCGGAAGGATCGAGGTCAGGGTCGAGACGGTGTCGCCGGCCAAGCTTCTGCTTCGCTCGGCCGGGCGGATGGCGGAGGGCCCGGAGCCTCGGGCCGGCGCCACCCGATGAACGAGCTCGAGGGCAAGCCGAAGGAGCGCCGCTTCTTCGCGGTCGAGGTCGTGCAGACGTCGACGATGGACTGCGGGCCGGCGGCGCTCAAATGCCTGCTCGAAGGCTATCATGTCCCGATCAGCTTCGGCCGACTGCGCGAAGCCTGCCAGACGGACGTCGACGGGACTTCGATCGACACGATCGAGGAGATCGCCGGGGACCTGGGCCTGATGGCCCAGCAGGCCCTGGTGCCGATCGACCATGTCACCCTCAACAGCGCCGGCATGCTTCCGGCGATCGTGGTCGTGAACCGGGGCGCCGCCCTTCACTTCGTGGTCGCCTGGCGCCGCCACGGCCGCTGGGTCCAGGTGATGGATCCGGCCGTCGGCCGCCGCTGGGTCGGCGTGCGCCAGTTCCAGCAGGAAATCCATCTCCACGCGCAAACGGTCGCCATCGCCGACTGGCGCGATTGGGCGGCCACCGGCGACTTCCTGGACCCCCTTCGAGAACGGCTGGGCTTGCTCGGGGTGAGCCAGGCGCTCTCCGACGAGCTCGTTTCCGACGCCCTGGCCGACCCCGGCTGGCATCCGCTAAGCGCGCTCGATGCGGCTGTTCGCCTCGTCCAGTCGCTCATCGACAACAAGGGTGTGAAGCCGGGCGGCGAATCGGAAGGCGTGCTTCGAGCCCTCGTTCGCGAGGCTTCGGAATGCCGTGCCGCCGGGCAAACCGAAACGCTCATCCCGAAGTCCTTCTGGTCGGCTGTCGCCGACCCGCAGCCGTCCGAGGCCAACGACACGCTCAAGGTCGGCGGTGCGGTCGTGCTTTCCATTTCCGGTTTGAGATCGAGCGACGCCCAGGCCGCCGAGGATCGCAAGCCGCTTTCGCTCGAGCTTTCGGCGGCGCTCGCGGAAAAACCGGTCCCGCCGCTCGCGGCCTTGTGGAAGATGCTCGGCGAGGACGGGCTTCTCGCGCCGCTCGCGCTGGTGCTCGCCGGCGCCTTCGCGGTGAGCGCGACGATGATCGAGGCGCTTCTGTTTCGAGGCATTTTCGACATATCGGCGCAGCTCGCCTTGCCGAGCCAGCGATTGTTCGCGGCGGTCGGGCTGCTCATCTTCGCCACCATCCTGCTGGCGATCGAATATGCCAGCGGGCTCGGCACCCTGCGCTGGGGCCGTAAGCTCGAGGCTCGACTTCGGATGGCGCTTCTGGTCAAGCTGCCGAGGCTCAACGACCGCTATTTCCACAGCCGTCCGATCTCGGACATGGCCGATCGCAACCACAATATCCAGACGGTGCGCGGAGTCCCCGGGCTCGGACTTCGGCTGATCCAGTCGACGCTCGAGCTCGCGATCACGTTCATCGGGATCGTGATCCTCGCCCCGAGCAGCTGGCTGCTCGCCGGGTTGCTCGTGCTGATGGCGCTGAGCTTCCCGTTCACGACCCAGCATCTGCTCAATGAGCGCGACCTTCGGGTTCGCAACCACGCCGGTGCGCTCAACAGCTTTTATCTCGACGCCATGCTCGGCCTCGCGCCGGTCAGGGCGCACCGCGCCGAACGAAGCGTGCAGGGCCAGCACGAAAGCCTGCTCGTCGAATGGTACAAGTCGCTTCGAAGCATGATCAACGTCACCCTGGCCACCGACGCGGTGCAGGCGATCCTCACCACGGGCATCGTCGGAGCCTTGCTTCTGACCCATTTCTTCAGCGCCGGACGGATCACCGGATCCGACCTGCTGCTCGTCTACTGGACCTTGAAGCTTCCGGCCCTCGGCGGTCAGATCGCTCGGCTGATCCATCAATATCCGGCTCAGCGCAACGTCCTGTCGCGACTGCTCGAGCCATTGTCCGCCCCGGAGGATCTCGAGCTGACCGATGCGGAACGGGCGGTGATCGCGACTCGCAAGACGAGAGGGGGCGCGGCGGCAATCGCTCTCGAATTCCACGGCGGCAGCGTCCTCGCCGCGGGTCACACCATCCTTCAGTCGGTCGACCTGTCGATCGCTCCGGGAGAGCATGTCGCGATCGTCGGGGTGTCCGGTGCCGGCAAATCGTCACTGCTCGGCGTGCTGCTCGGCTGGCACCGGCTGGCCACGGGACATCTCATGATCGACGGCAAGCGCGCGCAGGGCAGCGACGTCGAGGCGATGCGCCACGAGACCGCGTGGGTCGATCCCGCCATCCAGATCTGGAACCGGTCACTGCTCGACAACCTCACTTATGCGTCCGACGAGGACGCCGCCCTCTCGGTCGGCGACGTCATCGCCGCCGCCCGGCTGCGAGGGGTCACGCAGAAGCTCCCCCAGGGCCTGCAGACCCTCCTCGGCGAGGGTGGAGGCCTGTTGTCGGGCGGCGAAGGCCAGCGCGTGCGGCTGGCCCGCGCCCTGCTCAGCCCGACGACGCGCCTCGCGCTCCTCGACGAGCCGTTTCGAGGCATGGACCGGACTCAACGCCGAGCCCTCCTCGCCGAGGCGCGTCAATGGTGGTCGTCGGTGACTTTGCTGTGCGTTACCCACGACGTCGCCGAGACGCTGGCTTTCGATCGGGTCCTGGTCATCGAGGACGGCCGGATTATCGAAGACGGCGCGCCGGGAAGCCTGATGGCGCGCCAGTCCCGCTACCGTGACCTGGTCGATGCCGAGGCTTTGGTGGGCGAGTCGATCTGGAAAGGCGATTTCTGGAGGCGCCTGTCCCTGGTCGACGGTCGCCTCAAGGTCAGCGAGACCCTCTAATGGCCGACGCCGGAATCGATATCGGAGCGGCTGAGCCCGATCCCCGGATGCTGGAGGCGATGCGCCCGTTCCTCTGGCCGTTCGCGCGCATCGGCGAAGGGATCGAGGCGCTGTCGCGCCGCGCCGGCCTGCGCCCGAGCACTCAATCCGACGCGATCAAGGTACCGGCCACGATCGCCGCCGGCAACGCCCGCAATCTCTCCGACTGGTTCGACTGGGCGGCCGAGCATCTCGGCATCGAGGCCAATCTGGTCCAGACGCCGGTGTCGGAAATGCCCGATCTGCTCCGCTCCGGCGGGCCGGCGGTCTTCCCCAACGGAATGTACGGGGCGCCCGGGGTCTTCCTGCTCATGGGCTGGCGGCGCGGAAAGCCGCTGATGCTCGCCCCCGACCTCAAAGTCCGCGCCTGCGATCCCGAGCATCTCCGAGGAATGATCTGCTGGCCGCGCGAAGGCCCGCTGATCCCGGAGATCACCCGGCTGGTGCGCGCGACCGGAATCGATGCCGCCCGCGAGCCCCGGGTCCGCGCCGCAATGCTCCGCGAGCAGCTGGCCCAGTGGCAGGTGGAGCGAATCTGGGTGCTTCGGCTCGCGCCTTCGGCGAGCTTCTGGAAGCAGCTTTCCCGTGCCGGCGCTTTCAGGAAGGTCGCCGCGATGATGGGGCTTTTCGCGGTGAGCTATGTCGCGGAGATCGTCGGATGGGCCCTGATCGGCTCGGCCGCTCTGGGAGGAACGTTCGATCTCGGCTGGTTCGTGGCCTGGCTGCTCCTCATGGCGACGATGATCCCGCTTCAGACCATCGGCGGCTGGTGGTCGGCGACGCTCGCGCTGGACGCCGGGCGCCTGCTCAAGGCCCGGCTGCTGGCGGGCGCGCTTCGAATGTCGTCGGACAGCATCAAGCGCCAGGGCGTCGGCCAGTTGCTCAGCCGGGTCGTCGAATCGCAGGCGCTCGAATCGCTGTCGCTCAACGGCGGCATGTCGCTGCTCCGGTCGCTACTGGCGCTCGCGTTCGCGGCCTGGATCCTGAGCCAGGGCGTCGCGCCGACCACGCATCTCATCCTGCTCGGCGGATGGACCCTGCTCGCCGTCGCGCTCAGCTGGAACTTCTTCCGGAAGCTGCGGGACTGGACGATGACCCGGCTCGACATGACCCACGAGCTGATCGAGGTGATGGTCGGCCACCGGACCCGCCTCGCCCAGGAACCGCCCCAGCGCAGCAACGGCAGCGAGGACAGCGCGCTCCAGAACTATCTCCAGGTTTCGGGCGCGATGGACTGGACGGCGGTGACGACCACGCTCGGCGTCTCGTCGGGCTGGGTGATCGTCGGCCTCATCGGCCTGGTGCCGGCCTTCGTCGGCGATCTGCAGGTGTCCTCGACCGCGATCGCCATCAGCCTGGGCGGCATATTGTTCGCCCAGCGCGCGTTCGGGGGAATCTCCGAAGGCCTGTCCGCCGCGGGCAGGGCCTGGGTCGCCTGGAATCAGGTGGCGCCGATGTTCCACGCGGCCCGCAACAAGACGTCTTCGAAGACCTACGTCACGCTCGAGCAATTGGAGAACGAGGCGATCCGGATGCCGCTGATCGACGCTCAGGCGCTGTCCTTCGCTTATCCGTCGAGCAACGAGACCGTGATCGAAGGGACGGATCTCCTCATCGCCCATGGCGACCGCCTCCTTCTCGAAGGCGCGTCGGGCGGGGGCAAGTCGACTCTCGCGGGCCTTCTGACCGGGCTCAACACGCCCAGATCGGGCCTGCTTCTGCTCAACGGCCTCGATCGTCACACGCTGGGCGACGATTGGCACCGGCTCGCAACCTCCGCGCCGCAATTCCACGAGAACCACATCCTCTCCGGATCGGTCGCGTTCAACCTTTTGATGGGCAAGCAATGGCCGGCGCCCGTGGCGGACCTCCGGGAGGCGGAAGCGCTTTGCAAGGAGCTCGGGCTCGGGCCGCTGATCGAGCGCATGCCGGGCGGGCTCAACCAATATGTCGGCGAGACCGGCTGGCAGCTTTCGCACGGCGAGCGCAGCCGGATCTATCTGGCCCGGGCGCTCCTGCAAGGCGCGCATCTGACGGTGCTGGACGAAAGCTTCGCGGCGCTCGATCCCGAAACGCTGGCCCTGTGCCTCGACTGCAGCCTCAAGCGCGCTCGAACGCTGATGGTCATCGCCCATCCTTGAGCAAGGCGAGGGGCAAAGGCCTATAGCGTCGTAGGATCAGATTGGACCGCTCTCATCCGTTCGCCCTGAGCTTGTCGAAGAGCCTTTCTTACTGTCCTTAAAGAGGAAAATGAAAGGCTTCGGCAAGCTCAGCCCGAACGGAAATAGGGATAACCGACCTTTTATCGCTCCGGGTCCAAACGACTTGCTTTGGCCAATGTCCCTGCAGCGGTCGACATGCAGCATTGCGGCAAGCAGGACGCAGGTTTAAGCTTGAACCCTCGCGCATGAGTCGAAGGGGGGACCAACCTATGACTGTAACCGTGAACGATCTGCTGAAGATGGAGCAGAAGGAACTTGACGATCTCTTCTCCGCGCACGAGGCCGGCCCGATCCCCGATGGCGAAGCGGAAGGTACAGCCATCATCGCGCCCGGGACGGCCTTCAGCGGCCCGATGGCGAAGATGATCGGTTTCTTCGCCTGGCAAGGCAAGGTTTTCGACCGCGAGCACGGCACGCTTCGCAACAACATCCTGCCTTTCGGGCTCAAGGCCATCGTCGCCCAGGTCTATAAAGGCGAGAGCTGGCACGACCAGAAAGAGTGCATCGTCCTCGATTATTCGGACACGTCGACCGTCGCCCAATGGGTGCGGGACGAGATAAGGATGATCCAGCCGGGCCTGTATCTGGGCAAGGTCTATTGGGAAAAAACCCGGCTCATCCACTTCGCGCTCGAATTCTCCTGAGCGGCGTCCTGCGGTGACGCCGCAGCAGGATTTCATGATCGCCGCGCCGCTGAGGGCGGGAGCACGGCCGTCGATCGACGCGCTGCTCGCCTCCATGGCCGCCAAGCCCGGGCTCGCCGATCCGGACAATCCGATCCTCCCGTTCGGCCGCTTTCCAAGGATCCATTTCGCTCGGCTGCTGCTGCTCGACGACCCTTCGCTGGCCGACCGCACCCATTTTCCCAATCTCTATTTCCCCTGCCCCGTCCGGCTTGCCCTGCTCGTCGTCTGCGACGGCTCCGCGGACGCTCAGATCGACGAGCTGGCGGCCATCGCCGGCGACGGCCTGCGCCGCCTTTTCGGCCATTGCGACGGGCTCGACGAGACCACCGACCTGCGCCCCTGGCTTCGCTCGAACACTGTCAAAAGCGCCACTTTCTATATGAACTGGCCGGGCCGGACCGTCCTCCAGTCGCGCGAGGAAGAAGTCCTGCACCAGGTCCTTCGCGAAGAGCTGGAGGGGCTCCCCGTCGCTTCCCCGCAAGAGACGAAACGGGCCCTGCGCGAAGCCGTCGACCGGCGCGGCGTGAAGCTCACGCCCGAAGCCCGGACACCGCCCGGCCGAGCGCTCGCCAATCTGGTCGATCTGGTCGCGGCACCGATCGTCCTCCTGCTGATGACGCCCTTCCTGATCGTCCTGGCGCCGCTGCTGGCGATCAAGCTCAGGCGACTGGAAAAGGCCAATCCGGTCATCGCCCCGCGCCCGACGGTGGAGCGTATCGAGATGCTCTCTCGCTTCGAGGAACGCGATATCACCAATCCGTTCAGCGCGATGGGTTCGATCCAGCCCGGCCTCTTCCGGCGCCTGCTGTCGACCTATCTGCTCTGGCTGATCGACTGGGCCGCCCGTCACATCACGACCCGCGGCAAGCTGTCCCGGGTGAGGACGATCCACTGCGCACGCTGGATCTTTCTCGACGACAAGAAGAGGCTCTATTTCGCGAGCGATTACGACGGCTCGCACGAGGCCTATATGGACGATTTCGTCAACAAGGTGGCGTTCGGCCTCAACCTCTCCTTCTCCCACGGCATCGGCATTCCCAGGACCCGCTGGCTGCTCTGGGGCGGAGCGAACAACGAGGGCGATTGGAAAGCCTTCCTTCGCCACCACGAAATGCCGACCCCGGTCTGGTACAAGGCCTATCCGGGGCTGACCTGCCAGGATCTGGCCCGCAACGCGCGTCTCCGCCAGGGGCTCGAAAGCGACCGGGGCGACGACCGCTCCATCCGCCGCTGGCTGGCCGAGATCTGACAGGGAGCGTTCGATGCCCACCGCAATCCTCGAGCGTGAAGACATACAGGCCCTCGTCCGCTCCGGCTTCGGCAAGCTGGAAGGCTCGCGGCTGCTTCTGGTCCGGATTCGCCCGGGCCGGGAGGCTCAGGCGCGCGCATGGCTTCGCGAGGCCGAGGTGCTGAGCGTCGCCGACTTCGATGACGCGCGTCTCGCCAGGCGGCGGATCGACCGCATACTCCAGATCGCGGTCACCGCGCCCGGCCTTGCCGCGCTCGGCGTTCCGGAAGAGGTGATGGCGATGTTCCCCGCCGACTTCCTCGCCGGCATCGCCAGCGACGACGGGCGCTCGCAACGGCTGGGGGACGTCGGGGAGAACAGCCCGAGCCGCTGGAAGTGGGGCCGCAAGGGCAACGAACCGCACCTGCTGCTGATGCTCTACGCCGAGTGCGCCGACATGGGGGCCTTCACCGCGGCGACGCTTGCAGGGCTGGGCCAGAGCGGCGAGGTGCTGCAGCCGCAGCTCGATTGCTCCGAGCCGGGAATCGAGCCGTTCGGCTTCAAGGACGGCGTGTCGCAGCCCCGGATCGATTGGGACGGAAAGCGCACGCCGGGCGGGGCGGCCGACCAGGTCTATACCAATTTCGTCAGCGCCGGAGAGGTTCTGCTCGGTTATATGGACGAATATAATCTGGTCGGCGATCGCCCGCTCGTCTCCGCCGCCTTGCCCGGCGCCGAGGGCCTGCCGCCGAGCGTCGACGATCCTTCGCGCCGCGATCTCGGCCGCAACGGCTCCTATCTGGTCCTGCGCACTCTGAGACAGGACGTCGACGGCTTCTGGAACTGGACCAGGCGGGCGGCGGGCGACGAAGGCTCGCTGAAGCTGGCCGAGGCGGTGATCGGCCGGCAAAAGGACGGCAGGCCGCTGGAAGGGCTTCCCAAGGTCGAGGTCACCGGCCTCGACGACCCGGAGGACGGCTTCACCTACGACAGCGATCCCGAGGGACATGCCTGCCCGTTCGGCGGCCATATCCGCCGGGCCAATCCCCGCACCGGCGACATTCCCGGCGGCGGGCGCGGCCTGCTCCATTATCTGCTGGTCACGCTCGGCCTGTGGGGGACGGTGAAAGACGATGTGATCGCGACGTCGCGATTCCATCGGCTGCTCCGCCGCGGGCGCCCTTTCGGCAAGCCCGGCTCGGATCAGGGCCTTCACTTCATCGCTCTCAATTCGAACCTGACCCGGCATTTCGAGTTCATCCAGAACGCTTGGCTGATGAACCCCAGCTTCGCCGGCCTCTCGAAGGAAGCCGATCCTCTCACCGGTTGCCGCGAACCCTACCCCGGAGGCATCCCCACCGACAATTTCACCCGTCCCCGCGCCGAGGGGCCTTGCGAACGCCATTCGGGGATCCCCCGTTTCGTCACCGTCGAGGGCGGTGGCTATTTCTTCCTGCCGGGGCTCCGGGCGCTGAGGTTCATCGCCCGGGCCTGAAATCCTCCCCGCGATTTCGCGGGGAGGGGGACCATGCGAAGCATGGTGGAGGGGCCTTTCAGACTCCGAAGAACCCCTCCACCGCGCTCCGCGCGGTCCCCCTCCCCCGGAAAGCCGGGGGAGGATTTAGAGCGCGATCATTTTAGACTGAAGCGCTGTCTCATCCCGTCATGCTGAACTTGTTTCAGCATCCAGCTTTCCGCTTCCCGGGCGAGCGACCAGCTGGACCCTGAAACAAGTTCAGGGTGACGCCGATGTCGGGAAAAAGTCCGCGATCCATT
>DASQLT010000038.1:0-148521 GCA_035629855.1 Allosphingosinicella sp. | reverse complement strand
TCCGGGGGGCTGGGCCCCACCGCGGTCGACGAGGAGCTGTTCGCCATCTGCCGCCAGGCCGCGCGGCTGAGATAAATCGTCATCCCAGCGAAGGCTGCCATGGATAGGCTGCATGGACCCCAGCTTTCGCCGGGGTGACGGACAGACCGTCAGATCTTCTCGCCACTCAGCCGCTGGCAGATCATGTCGAGCTGGTCGAGCGTGGAATAAGTGATCGCCACGGTGCCGCCGTCGGGCTTGTGGGTGATTTTTACCGCTAATCCGAGCATGTCGCCGAGCTGGCGCTCGAGCGCCTCGATGTCGGCGCCGGCGCCCTTGATCTCGAGCCGGCCCTGGCGCTCGCGGCCGGGCTTGCCGAAGCGGGCGAGCTTCTCGACCTGGCGCACCGACAGGCCCTGCTCGACCGCCTCGCGGGCCAGGCCTTCCGGATCTCTCGCGCCGAGCAGGGCCCGGGCGTGGCCCATGCTGAGCTGCCCGCCCTCGACCAAATGCCTCACCCTTTCGGGAAGATCGAGCAATCTCATCAGATTGGAGATATGGCTCCGGCTCTTGCTGACGAGCTTGCCGAGCGCCTCCTGGGTGTGGCCATATTCGTTGATCAGCCGCCTGTAGCCTTCCGCTTCCTCGAGCGCGTTGAGGTCGCGGCGCTGGATATTCTCGAGCAGGGCCACCTCGAGAGTCTCGGCGTCGTCGAAATCGCGGACGATGACCGGGATTTCGTGAAGCCGGGCGCGCTGCGCCGCGCGCCAGCGCCGCTCGCCGGCGACGATCTGGTAGCGATGGCCGTGCGGCCTGACGACGATCGGCTGGATGAGGCCGCGCTGCTCGATCGAGGCGGCGAGCTCGTCGAGCGCTTCCTCGTCGAAATGACGGCGCGGCTGATCGAGATGCGGCTCGATCGAGGAGACCGGCATCATCTGGATGCCGCCCCGGGCCGGCGCCGTTCCGCCGGAGACGGGCGCCTCCTGAGCGACCTCGCCGAGCAGCGAGGAGAGGCCCCGGCCCAGGCCGGAGGGACGCTTGCGGGCGGGGGTCTCCTCGCTCATGCCGCCGCCGCCGCCTTGGGCAGCCGGCCGATCAGCTCCCGGGCCAAAGCGATATAGGCTTCGGAGCCCGGGCAGCGATGGTCGTAGATGAGGGCGGGAATGCCGTGGCTCGGCGCTTCGGAGAGGCGCACGTTGCGCGGGATCACCGTCTCGAACACCACCTTGCCCAGGCAGGCGCGGACGTCGTCGGCGACTTGGGAGGAGAGGTTGTTGCGGCGGTCGAACATGGTCAGGGCGACTCCGAGGATCGAAAGCTCGGGATTGAAGCGGGCCCGAATCCGCTCGATCGTCTGCAGGAGCTGGCTAAGGCCTTCCAACGCAAAGAATTCCGTCTGGAGCGGAACCAGGATCGACTGGGCCGCGACCAGCGCGTTGATGGTCAGAAGCCCGAGGCTGGGCGGGCAGTCGATCAGGCAGACGTCCCACCGGCTCGCGGCGGCGTCGAGCGCGTTGTCGAGCCGGTGGGTGCGCTCCTCCAGCGCCACCAGCTCGATCTCGGCGCCGGACAGGTCGACCGTTGCCGGGACCAGGTCGAGCCGAGGCACCTTGGTCGGAACCACCGCCTCCTCGAGGCTGGCGCCCCCGGTCAGCACGTCGTAGCTCGAGCGGTCGCGAAGCGCGTGGCCGATGCCGAGCCCGGTCGAGGCGTTGCCCTGGGGATCGAGATCGATGAGCAGGACCCGCCAGCCGGTGGCGGCGAGCGCGGTGGCGAGGTTGATCGCCGTCGTCGTCTTGCCGACCCCGCCTTTCTGGTTGGCAACCGCGATCCGGATCAACGTCTTCCCCTCGGCTTGTGGCGAACCCGGCTCGCGACGACGATCTGCGCTTCGGCGTCGGTGAGGCTCGGTTCGAGACGGAAGTCACCCTGCCACGAAGATCGCGCCGCTTCCAGTTCGGACTTGGCGTTACGGCCCTTCGGAAGGATCCAGATTGTGTCAGACGTGGAAAATCTCGTCGCCAGCTCCAGGAGCTTCGGAAGCGGCGCGAAGGCACGGGCGCTGATCACATCGAACGGCCTGGCCGCAAGCGCCTCCAGCCTGCCGCCATGAACTTCGACCTTATCCGCAATGCCGAGCACCGATGCTGCGGTGCGAAGAAACTCGGCGCGCAAGCGGCGGGACTCGACGAGGGCTACATGGCTATCGTGGAACAGAGGCACCAAAAGCCCGGGAAAACCGGCTCCCGTTCCCAAATCCAGCCACGAGCGCGCGTGGGCGGGTGCGAAGCGAACCAGCTGGGCCGAATCGAGGATATGGCGCTCCCACACCGAGTCGAGAGAGGCTTTGGAGACGAGATTCTGGCGCGCGTTCTCGCTGCGAAGCAAGCCGACGAAGGCCTCGAGACGCTCCAATGTTTCACGTGGAACATCCAGTTGCCGCCGAGCTTCGGTTTCGTCCATCAGGCCGCGCTACGCCTCGAATGAACCAGGATCGCGGCGAGGGCGGCTGGAGTAATACCTCGGATTCGCTGCGCTGCACCAAGAGTGGACGGTCGCGCAGCATTCAGGCGCTCGATCATTTCCAGTGAAAGGCCCGCAACCCCGGCATAATCCACGTCGGCGGGAATCCGGACATTTTCGTCGCTTCGAAGACGGGCCACTTCGGCCTGCTGCCGCTCCACATAAGGCGCGTAGCGATGATCCTCGACCGCCTCCTCGACGAGGCGCGGGGGGAAATCGCACAGGGCGGGGACCAGGTCGAGCAGGCTCGAAGCCTCCAATTGCGGGAAGCGCAGCCATTCCGAGAGCGGCCGGCGGCGCCCGTCGTCGCCGACGGCGATTCCCGCCTTCCTGAGCTCGATAGCGGTCATTTCCACGCGTAGATGCCGTTCGATGGCGGTGCGGCGAATCTGGCGAGCCTCGAAATGCGCTCGGCGCCCGGGGCCGACGCAGCCCGCCTCGATGGCGTCGGGAGTCAGCCGAGCCTCGGCATTGTCGGCCCGGAGCCGAAGCCGGAATTCCGCGCGCGCGGTAAGCATCCGATAGGGTTCCGTAACGCCCTGGAGGCACAGGTCGTCGACCATCACGCCGATGTAGCTCTCGCTTCGGCCGAAGCGGATCGGTGCCCGTCCCGCGGCCCAGGCGGCGGCATTGGCTCCGGCGACAAGGCCCTGTGCAGCGGCCTCCTCATAGCCGGTCGTCCCATTGATCTGGCCGGCCAGATAAAGGCCTTCCACGTCGCGTACAGCCAAAGTCGGCTCCAATATCCTCGGATCGACATGGTCATATTCGACGGCGTATCCCGGCTGAAGGATTTCCGCCCGCTCAAGCCCGGTCATCGACCTGACCATTGCCAGCTGCACGTCCTCGGGGAGCGAGGTCGAGATTCCGTTCGGATAGACCGCGATATCGTCGAGACCCTCGGGCTCCAGAAAGACCTGATGGCCGTCTCGGTCGGCGAAACGATGAACCTTGTCCTCGATCGACGGGCAATAGCGCGGCCCGATCCCGTCGATGTCGCCCGCGAAAAGCGGCGAGCGCTCCAGATTGGAGCGGATGATATCGTGAGTCGCCGGATTGGTTCGGGTGATCGCGCAGAAGAGCTGCGGGGCGGGGCGGCCTCCCTTCGTCATGGGCGACAGGGTCCAGCCCGCGACGTCCGATTCCTGCCGCTCAAGCCCGGCCCAATCGATGGTGCGGCCGTCGAGCCTGGGCGGAGTCCCGGTCTTGAGGCGGGCCAAAGGCAGGCCAAGCGCTCGAAGCTGAAGAGCCAGCGCCGTCGCGGCGCGCTCGCCGATCCGGCCGCCGGCCCGGCTGGTCCGGCCGAAATGCAGCTTGGCGCCGAGGAAAGTGCCCGTCGCCAGGATGACGGCCTTGCCGTCGAGCGCTCCCCCGTCGGCGAGATCCACGCCGGTCACCCGCCGGCCGTCCAGGCGAAGCGCGGCGGCCTCCCCCTCGACGATCTCGAGCCCGTGCTGAGCCTCGAGCAGACGGTGGATAGCGGCTTTATAAAGTCGACGGTCGGCTTGAACGCGAGGCCCGCGCACCGCCGCGCCCTTGCTGGCGTTGAGCATCCGATAGTGGATTCCGGCCTCGTCCGTCGCCCGGGCGATCAGCCCGTCCCAGGCGTCCACTTCGCGCACCAGATGCCCCTTGCCGAGGCCGCCGATCGCCGGGTTGCACGACATGGCGCCGATCTGCGCGCGCGCGAAGCTGACCAGAGCGACGCGCGCACCCATCCGGGCCGCGGCTGCGGCCGCCTCGCAGCCGGCATGTCCGCCGCCGACGACGAGGATATCGAAATGCCGGTTCATCGAGCAGGCTCTACATGTTCCACGTGGAACATTGAATAGGGGTCGCATCGCGTTGCGTCGTCCCAGCGAGGGCTGGGACCCCAGCGGGTGAAATCGCCGGCCATTCACCCCCTGAAGCCCCAAGCCTGCGCTGGTGGGCGACCCGCTCGCTCGCCGTATTTCCGGCTCGTTCCTTTCTGCTACTTGCCGATGCAGAAGCGGCCGAACAGCATGTCGAGCATGTCCTCCACGCCGGCGCGGCCGGTGACCCGGTCGAGCTCCGTGCGTGCCTGGCGGACCGCCTCGGCCGCGATCAGCATGTCGTCGGACCCGGCGTGGCGCAGATGCCGCGCTGCACCAAAGATCGCTTCCCGCTGCCGCGCGTTGACGGCGAGGTCGGACGGCCCCGGGAGGAGGGCGCGGGCGCGTTCCATGATGAGCTCGACCAGATTGCGCACGCCTTCGCCGGTGAGCGCCGAGACCCGGACGTCGAAATCGCGGCGTAGCGAAGGGAGGTCGCATTTGGAGTGGACGAAGATCGACCGATCCGGCTCGGGCGCCTCCGCCGGTTCGCCGAGCCAAAGGACCAGATCGGCGGAAGCGAGGCTCGCTCGCCCCCGTTCTACTCCCAAAGCCTCGACCTGGTCCGGACTTTCGCGAAGTCCGGCGGTATCGATGAGCAGATAGGGCAGGCCCTCGATCGCGATCGGCACCTCGATGACATCGCGCGTGGTGCCGGGGACGGCGGAGGTAATTGCCGCCTCCCTTTCCACTAGGACGTTGAGAAGGCTAGACTTTCCGGCATTCGGCGGCCCTGCGATGACCAGCCTTACGCCGTCCTTGAGCCGCTCGGCGGGCGGAGCCGCGAGCAATTCGTCCATCTCGCCGGCAAGCGCCTCCACGGCCCCGGGCCAGCCCGGCGGCCAGGCCTCGCCGACCTCGCCTTCGTCGGAGAAATCGAGCGTCGCCTCGAGCGCCGCCGCCAGCGCCAGCAACCGCTGACGCCATGCCTCCACTTTCCGGCTCAACGCGCCGCCCGCCATCGCGAGCGCGGCGCGGCGCTGCGCCTCGGTCTCGGCGCTCAGCAGGTCGGCGAGCCCCTCGGCCTCGGCAAGATCGATTCGGCCGTTCTCGAAGGCGCGGCGGGTGAACTCGCCGGGCTCCGCGGCGCGAAGGCCCTCCTGCCCCGCCAGGGCCTCGAGGACGGCCGCCACCACCGCCCGGCCGCCGTGGAGGTGAAGCTCGGCCACATCCTCGCCGGTGGCGCTGTTGGGCCCCAGGAAGCGAAGGACGAGGGCGCGGTCGAGGCGCTCCCCCCGCCAGTCCAGGTTCGCGAGCGTTGCGACCCGGGGCGGCGGAAGCCTGCCGGCCAGCGCCTTGAGGGCCGAGCTCGAGCTCGGGCCGCTGATCCGCACCACCGCCAGGGCTGCGGGCGGGCTTCCTGAGGACAGGGCGAAGATCGTGTCGGTCACTTCATTGCCACTTTCCGCGTCATCCCGGCGCAAGCCGGGACCTCAGGTCGAGAAGTCTCGGCGGGTCTCCCCGAGGCCCCGGCTTGCGCCGGGATGACGAGCCTAACCCTTCGTCCCGCCCATTCCTTCCATCATCGATCGCCACATCGCCATGCCGGCTTCGTTCATCGGGCCCCAGGCCTTCATCATCTCGGCGGCCGATTCGGCACTGAGCCCCTCGCCCGCCGCCTTGGTCATTCGCTGGACATAGGCCTCGTGGACCGGAGTCAGGTCCGGCAGGCCGAGGAAGCGGCGCGCCTCCTCCGGGGTGCAGTCGACGTCGACGCTGATCTTCATGGCCGGTCCTTCCGAAATGTGCGCCGCTATGTGTATAGAAGCGCCGCCCGAGACAAGTATGAGCCGACATGGGAGGAGCCGACATGGGGACGATCCGGATCGATACGCTCGAAGGGGAAAGCGCCTTCGACGCTTACGCCGCGGGGCCCGAGGGGACGCCCCGAGCGGCGATCATCGTCATCCAGGAGATATTCGGAATCAACGAGGGCATCCGCCGCAAATGCGACCATTGGGCCGGGCTGGGCTATCTCGCCCTCGCGCCGGACCTGTTCTGGAGGCTCGAGCCGGGAATCGAGCTCGATCCCGACGTGCCGGAGGAGTTTCAACGCGCGCTCGATCTGATGAACCGGTTCGACCAGAATCAGGGCGTCGCCGACATCGAGGCGACGATCCGCGCCGCCCGGGCGCGGCTCGGCGACGGCGGCAAGGTCGGAGTCGTCGGCTACTGCCTGGGCGGACGCCTCGCCTACATGGCGGCGGCGCGCACCGATTCGGATGCGAGCGTGGGCTATTATGCCGTCGGCCTGCCCGATATCCTCCACGAAAAGCATGCCATCGCCCGGCCGCTGATGCTCCACATCGCCGGCGCCGACCATTTCGTCGACGCGGCGGCGCAGGCCGCGATTCACGAGGGGCTGGGCGACCATCCCCGGGTCACCCTTCACGATTATCCGGGCGAGGATCACGGCTTCGCCGCCGAGATGGGAAAGCGGCGGAGCGAGGAAGCGGCCCGGCTGGCCGACGGGCGGACGGAGGAATTCTTCGCGGAGCATCTGGGATAAAGCGGCGAGAGCCGTCAGGCGCCGCGGACGAAGCAGAAAGGGGGATGCCGGATCAAGTCCGGCATGACGGACTCGGTAGGCGGCGACCCGCCTCCTGATATACAGCGCCCCAATGACCGACCCTTATGCCTTCATCCTTCGCCGGACCGGCGGCCCCGAAGTGCTCGAGGCCGAGCCGATCGACCTGCCTCGGCCCGGCCCGGGGGAGGTGCGTGTCCGGAACGAGGCGGTCGGGCTGAACTTCATCGACACCTATCACCGCTCCGGCCTCTACGAACTGCCTCTGCCGTCCGGGTTGGGCGGCGAAGGGGCGGGCGTGGTCGAGGCCGCCGGCGAGGGCGTAGACGGCTTTCGCGAGGGCGACCGGGTCGGCTATTTCACCGGCCCGCTCGGCGCCTATTCCACCCATCGGACGATCGCCGCCGACCGGCTGGTCGAGCTGCCCGCTTCGATAAGCGCCGAGGACGCCGCCGCGGCGATGCTCAAGGGCTGCACCGCCGAATATCTGATCGAGCGCTGCGCTCGGGTGGAAGCGGGGCAGACCGTGCTGGTCCATGCCGCGGCCGGGGGCATGGGCTCGATCCTCGTCCAATGGCTCAAGGCCATTGGAGCGAAGGTCATCGCCCATTCCGGCGACGCCCGCAAGGCGGCGCTGGCGACCGAGCTGGGCGCCGATTTCGCTCTGTGCTGCCCGATGGATTCGCTCGCCGCCGAAGTTCGGGCGCTGACCGGCGGAAGGGGCGTTCCGGTCGTCCTCGACGGCGTCGGCGAGGCGAGCTGGAAGGCGTCGCTCGGCTCGGTCGAGCGCCGAGGCCTGCTCGTCACCTATGGCAACGCCTCCGGGCCGGTGCCGCCCTTCACCGCGCTCGACCTGCTCGGCGCCGGCTCGATCTTCGTCACCCGGCCGACCCTGGCCGATTATTGCAGGAGTTCGGATGAAAGGGCGGCTTCGGCGGCGCGACTGTTCGAAATGGTGGACAAGGGTTCGGTCGCGATTCGAATCGGGGCGACCTTCCCGTTGCGCGAGGCCGCCGAAGCGCATCGGGCGATCGAGGCGCGAAGCACGACGGGATCGACCGTTCTCATACCCTGAACCGTCTATTGATTCATCGAGGCGAAGAAATCCTCGTTCGACTTGGCGTCCTTCATCTTGTCGAGGAGGAACTGCATCGCGTCGACCGTGCCCATCTGCATGAGGATCCGGCGAAGCACCCACATCTTGGAGAGGGTCGCCTGGTCGACGAGCAGCTCCTCCTTGCGGGTGCCGGACTTGCCGACGTCGAGCGAGGGGAAGATGCGCTTGTCGCTGACCTTGCGGTCGAGAACGATCTCCGAGTTGCCGGTACCCTTGAACTCCTCGAAGATGACCTCGTCCATCTTGGAGCCGGTATCGATGAGAGCGGTCGCGATGATCGAGAGCGAGCCGCCTTCCTCGATGTTTCGGGCGGCGCCGAAGAAACGCTTGGGCCGCTGCAAAGCGTTGGCGTCGACGCCGCCGGTCAGCACCTTGCCGGACGACGGCACCACGGTGTTGTAGGCGCGTCCCAGCCTCGTGATGGAATCGAGGAGGATGACGACGTCCTTCTTGTGCTCGACCAGGCGCTTGGCCTTCTCGATCACCATCTCGGCGACCTGGACGTGGCGGCTGGCCGGCTCGTCGAAGGTGGACGAGATGACCTCGCCCTTCACCGAGCGCTGCATGTCGGTCACCTCCTCGGGCCGTTCGTCGATGAGCAGGACGATGAGGAAGACCTCGGGATGGTTGTCGGTGATCGCCCGGGCGATGTTCTGGAGGAGAACGGTCTTGCCGGTCCTCGGCGGGGCGACGATCAGGGCGCGCTGGCCCTTGCCCTGCGGCGAGATGATGTCGATCACCCGCGCCGACTTGTCCTTCACCGTCGGGTCGGCGCTGTCGAGGGTAAGCTTCTCGTCCGGATAAAGCGGCGTGAGATTGTCGAAATTGACCCGGTGGCGGACGGCGTCGGGATCGTCGAAATTGACCTGGGTGAGCCGGACGAGCGCGAAATAGCGCTCGCCGTCCTTGGGTCCGCGAATCTCGCCCTCGACCGTGTCGCCGGTCCTGAGGCCGAATTTGCGGACCTGGTTGGGCGAGATGTAGATGTCGTCCGGGCCGGCGAGATAATTGGCTTCCGGCGAGCGAAGGAAGCCGAATCCGTCCGGAAGCACCTCGATCGTGCCCTGGCCCATGATCTCCTCGCCATTCTCGGCCTGGACCTTGAGGATCGAGAACATCAGCTCCTGCTTGCGCAGGGTCGACGCGCCCTCGATTCCAAGCTCTTCGGCCATGGCGACGAGGTCGGCGGGGGATTTTTGCTTCAGGTCTTTGAGATGCATGGAGAAGATACTCGGAAATTGGGATTTGGGTCGGCGCGCCGTGCGGAGAAATGAATTTTCGGCGGCTGAAATGCCCGCGCGGATGGCAGGCGAACGACTTGGTCGGCGTTAGGCTCCGCGATTTTTCAAGTCAACCGGGAAGACCCGTCACATGAGACCGTCATCCCAGCGGAGGCTGGGATCCCAGCGGGTGAAGTGCGCCGCCGCTTTTCACCCGCTGGGGCGCCAGCCTTCGCTGGGGCGACGGGATTGTCAAAACGGCCTCACGATCACCAGGACGACGATCAGCACCACCGCGATTCCAGGCACCTCGTTCATCATCCTGAGCCCCTTGCCGCTCAGCGGCCGTTCGCCGCGGGCGAGCTTGCGGCCGTAGCCGACCATCCAGCCGTGATAGGCGGAGAGGGCGACGACGAGGACGAGCTTGGCCTGGAACCAGCCCATCGTCCAGGCCTGGGTCGTCCAGGCCAGCGACAGTCCGAAGATCCACACCAGGATCATCGCCGGAGTGATGATGATCCGCCTCAATTTGCGCTCGCGCTCGATCCACCGCGCCTCCTCGGCCGAGCCCGGAGCCGCTTCCTGGTGGTAGACGTAGAAGCGCGGAAGCATGAACAGGCCCGCGATCCAGAAGATCACGAAGATGACGTGGCCGGCCTTGAGCCAGGCGTAGGTCAAGCTGAGGGCCGTCGCGAGGGCATCGGTCACGCGCGCACCAGCTCGATGAGCTTTTCGACGTGGCTGATCGGCGTGTCCGGCAAGATGCCATGCCCCAGGTTGAAGATATGCGGTCGCCCCGCCAGGCTAGATAGGATGCGCGCCACCGCGGTTTCAAGCGCCTCGCCGCCGGCGATCAGGGCCAGCGGGTCAAGATTGCCCTGGACGGGCATGTCCGGCGGGAGGATGGAATCGGCCCAGACGGGGTCGACCGTCTCGTCGAGCCCGATCGCGTCGACCCCGGTCTCGAGGGCATAAGCGGCGAGCTTGCCTCCGGCACCCTTGGGAAAGCCGATGACGGGCGTCTCGGGATGCCTGGCCTTGAAGGCGGCGACGAGCGACGCGGTCGGTGCGATCACCCAGCGCTCGAATTGCGCCGGCGACAGGCTCCCGGCCCAGCTGTCGAACAATTGCACGGCCTCGACACCGCATTCGACCTGACGGGACAGATAGTCGACGGTGAGCCCTGAAATGGCGTCCACGATCGCCTGGAAGGCCCCGGGATCGCCGTAAGCCAGCCTTCGCGCCTCGCCTTGGTCCTTGCTGCCCTGGCCGGCCACCATATAGGTGGCGACCGTCCACGGGCTTCCCGCAAAACCGAGAAAAGTCGTGGCTTCCGGGAGACACTTCGCAACTTTCTCCACAGTCCGGTAGACAGGCTCCAGACGCTGCTTCGCCGAGTCGAGCCGAGCGAGCGACGAGTCGACCAGCGGCGGCGAGAGGCGCGGACCCTCGCCCGCTTCGAAGCGAAGATCCTGGCCCAGGGCGAAGGGCACCATGAGGATGTCGGAGAACAGGATCGCGCCGTCGAAGCCGAAGCGGCGGATCGGCTGGAGGGTCACCTCGGCCGCGGCGTCCGGATCCTGGACGAGGTCGAGGAAGCCGCCCTTTTCCGCCCTCAGCGCCCGGTATTCGGGCAGGTAGCGTCCGGCCTGGCGCATCATCCAAAATGGAGTTTTCTCGGCTTTACGGCCTCTTAGCACGCTGAGCAGGGGCTTGTCGGCGACGGCCATGACGGGAGGGTGCTCCGCTCTACTCTCTATAAGAATCTTATATAAAGAGAGTTTGTTGTAGGTTGTAGGAAGGCGCGTCGCGGGGTTTATTGGCTTCGCCCGATTTTGCAAACAGGTTGACTCTCAGGGCATGGCGGAAGCCTGCGGATTCGCGCCCTCCATCCCCGCTTTCCACAGCCTGCCGGTAACGAGTTGTTAACCTTTGCGACTCTGTGGACGGAAAAGCGGATTGCGGGGGCAAAGCCCGCGCTTGCAACGCTCCCGAGGCTTAAGCTAGCGATTCCCACATGCTTATCCACAGCCGCCTTTTGGGAAAGATCGGCGTCGCCCCAGCGAAGGCCGGGGCCCCAGGGGGTGAAGAGCGCCGGCGTCCTTCACCCGCCGGGATCCCAGCCTTCGCTGGGATGACGGTCCTGGCAACGACGCCTCGGCGGAAGGCGACCTGATGGCCGATCCGCTTCACCTTCATCTCCTCTCGGATTCGACCGGAGAGACCCTGGAGGTGATCGCCAAGGCCTGCCTCGCTCAGTTCGACGGGGTCGAGATACTCCGCCACCCCTGGCCGATGGTGCGCTCCGAAGGCCATCTCGACCGGGTGCTCGACGACGTCGAACGGCGGCCGGGGCTGGTCCTCTATACCCTCGTGAACAGCACCATCCGGCGCGAGCTCGAAAAGCAGACCCGGCGCCGCAAGATCCACGCCGTATCGGTCCTCGACCCGGTCGTTCATGCGCTCTCCGCCGTGCTCGGCCAGGAGGCCAAGGGCCGGCCGGGCCGCCAGCACGCGCTCGACGCCGCCTATTTCGCCAGGGTCGACGCGATCCAGTTCACCATCGCCCATGACGACGGCATCGGCTCGGACAATTGGGAGGAGGCGGACATCCTTCTCGCCGGGGTCTCGCGCACGTCCAAGACCCCGACGTCCATCTATCTCGCCAATCGCGGCTACAAGGTCGCCAATATCCCGCTCGTGCCCGAGGCGCCGCCGCCGCCCTCGCTCTTCTCGCTCGACCATCCCCTGATCGTCGGACTGACCACCAATCCCGATCGCCTCGTCCAGATCCGCCGCAACCGGCTGCTCGCGCTCAACCAGGCGCCCGAGACCGACTATGTCGACATCGAGGCGGTCAATGCCGAGCTGGCCTTCGCCCGCCGCCTCTTCGCCGACAACGACTGGCCGGTGATCGACGTCACCCGCCGCTCGATCGAGGAAACGGCCTTCGCCATCGTGAGATTGTGCAACGAACGGATGGACGCGGCCGCTGCGACCGGAATCGACGGCGCATGAAGCTGTTGCTCGCCTCGAAGAGCGCCGCGAGGCGGCAAATGCTGGAAGCGGCGGGCGTCGAGTTCCAGACGGTCGAAGCCGAGCTCGACGAGGAAGCGGCCAAGGCCGGGCTGTGGGGCGCGGGCTTCGACGCGCGCGGAGTCGCCGAGGAGCTTGCCCAGCTCAAGGCCCTCTCGGTGCAGGCCGGCGAAGGCGACCTGGTTCTCGGATCGGACCAGACCCTGGAGAGGGGCGACGGCACCCTGCTCGGCAAGCCGGCCTCGCGCGACGAAGCCCGGGGCCAGCTGCTCTCCCTCGGCGGCGCCACCCACCGTCTCCATTCCGCGGCGGTGGTGGCGGAGGACGGGGAAGCGATCTGGTGGCAGTGCGAGACCGCGACCCTCACCATGCGGCCGCTCGGCGACGCGTTCCTCGAAGACTATCTCGACCGCGAATATGAGCACATCCGCTGGAGCGTCGGCGGCTACCGGATCGAGGGGCTCGGCGCGCAATTGTTCGAGCGGATCGAGGGCAGCCATTTCGCCATTCTCGGAATGCCGCTCCTCCCCTTGCTCGGCTACCTGCGCGAGCGCGGGCTGCTGAAGTCGTGACGCCGCCTTCGTCATCCCCGCGAAAGCGGGGATCCAGTCGGGCGGCGGCGCGGCGCGGACTCAGTCTCGATTCCCGCTTTCGCGGGAATGAAGAGGGGCTCTGATGGGCGTCCCCTACGCCGAGGTGATCGGTGACCCGATCGCCCATTCCAAATCGCCGCTGATCCATAAATTCTGGCTTGGAAGATTAGGGCTGGAAGGCGATTACCGGGCGACCCGAGTGGCGCCGCAGGACATCGCATCCTATCTTTCCAATCGGCGGGCCGACCCGGACTGGCGGGGCTGCAGCGTCACCATGCCGTTGAAGCGTCTGGTCGAGCCGCATCTGGATCATCTCGACCCAAGTTCCGAATGGGCGGGTTCGACGAATTGCATATTTTGGGACGATCCGCAGACACTGGCCGGCTGCAACACCGATTCGAGCGGGGTGGGAACGGCGCTCATCGAGGCGAACCTGCGGTTCAAGGCCGCGGCCGTGATCGGCTCGGGCGCCGCTGCCCAGTGCGCGCTCTGGACCCTGAGGGAAGAAGAGATCGCGCACGTCCGCTTCGTCGCCCGAAACGCGCAGGAGGCGGCCCGCCTGCTGAGCTTCATGAACCTGCCGGGCGAAATCTATTCGGTGGAGGAAGCAGCAGAGGCGTTTTCGGGCGCATCGGCGATCATCAACGCCTCACCACTCGGGATGAACGGCTTCGCTAAGATGCCGGTTGAGATCCTGGCAGGGGTTCGCCACAGCAGGATCGACTCCACGGTGTTCGACATGGTCTACGATCCCGTCGTCACCGAGCTGCTGGTCGAAGCCGCGCGCATGGGCAGAAAGGTCGCCGACGGCCTCGACATGCTGGTGGCCCAGGCGCGCGATTCCTTTCATCATTTCTACCGCGGCGACCATGCGGGGATCGATTTCGCATGGGATGGCGAACTTCGAGAGCTTCTCACCCGATGATCGTCCTCGGCCTCACCGGCTCGATCGGAATGGGCAAGTCTACGGTTGCGCGGATGTTCGCCGACGAGGGCATTCCGGTGTTCGATGCCGACGCGGCGGTGCACCGCCTGCAGGGGCCGCAAGGCGCGCTCGTGGACGAGATCGAAGCGCATTTTCCCGGCACTACCGGCCCGGGAGGCGTGAACCGCGGCGCTCTGGCGGAACGCGTGCTCGGCAAGCCGGAGGCGCTTCGCCGTCTCGAGGCGCTGATTCATCCGGCGGTGGGGCTGGAGCGGCAGGCGTTCCTGGCCGCTCATTCCGGCGCGCCGCTCGTCCTCCTCGACATCCCGCTCTTGTTCGAAGCCGGCGGATCCGGGCAGGTCGACAAGATCGTCGTCGTCTCGGCGCCGCCTGGTGTGCAGCGCAAGCGGGTTCTCGCCCGGCCCGGAATGAGCGAGGAGAAGTTCGGCCTTATCCTCGCCCGTCAGCTCTCCGACGAGGAGAAGCGCGCCCGCGCCGATTTCGTCATTCCGACGGGAGGGTCCCTGGAAGAGACGCGACGAGCCGTTCGCCGAATCCTCGCTTGCCTCGCCCCCCCGGCCGATTCATAGTCGAAGCCATGCGGGAAATCGTCTTCGACACGGAAACCACGGGCCTAAGCCCGCTGACCGGCGACCGGGTCGTCGAGATCGGCTGCGTCGAGCTCTGGAACCGGGTCGAGACCGGCCGAACCTTCCACGCTTATTTCAATCCGGAGCGGCCGATGCCGAGCGGCGCCGAAGCGGTGCACGGCCTCAGCGACTCCTTCCTCGCCGACAAGCCGCTTTTCCGCGACCTCGCCCGCGACCTGATCGAGTTCCTGGGCGAATGTCCGCTGGTCGCGCACAATGCCAGCTTCGATTTCGGATTTCTCAACCACGAGCTCAACAATTGCGGCCACGACATCGTCTGCCTGAGCCGGATGGTCTGCACCCTGCAGCTCGCCCGCTCGAGGCACCCCGGGGCCAAGCACAGCCTGGACGCGCTCTGCACCCGCTTCGGAGTCGATCGAAGCCTTCGAGTGAAGCACGGCGCCCTCATCGACGCCCAGCTTCTCGCCCAATGCTATGTCGAGCTGACCGGCGGCCGCCAGATCGGACTCACCCTCACCGACATCGCCGCCGAACGGATCGAAGAGGCTGAGGAGGCCCGGGCCGCCGGTTCCGACACAATCCTCGTCGAAGTTCGTCCGCCGCGCGCCCATGCGCCGTCGGAGGAAGAGCTCCAGGCGCATGCCACCTTCCTCGCGACGCTCGTCGACCCCATATGGCACCGGCTGGACGGTCGCCGTTGACGTCGAGCCGCTGCGGCGCCTAATCCCCGCGTCCCTTTGCTGGAGAAAGCCATGGATATCCGCGTCTCCGGTCATCAGCTCGACACCGGCGAAGCCCTGCGCGAGCGGGTGAGCACCCGGCTCACGGCGATCGCCGACAAATATGCCTCGCGTCTGGTCTCCGCCCAGGTGACCTTCGGCAAGGGGCCTCACGATCACGGCTTTACCTGCGAGATCGTGGCTTATGCTCCGCAGGGCGTGGTTCTGAAGGCTTCCGACCGGGCATCGGCGGCGCCGGCGGCCTTCGAAGCGGCGGTCGACAAGGTCGAGAAGCAGCTTCGCCGCCACACTCGCCGTCAGAAGGACCATCATCCGCACTCGGCCGCCGAACTGGCGGAGGCCGACGGGATGGCCTACCGACGAGACGATTCGGGGCCGCAAGGCGACTAAGCCGTTGGGCGGGGGGGAAGCCTGCCATTCTTTCAGTTTCAATGAGCGGCCGGGGGCGACCGCATCCGGTGAACCGATGAACGACATTACCGACATTCTCACGGTCGACCGAGTCGACGGCGGGATGAACGCTCCGAACAAGAAGGGCCTGTTCCAGCTGCTCGGCGCCGCCGCGGCGCGCCGCACCGGGCTCGATTCCAAGACCATCGCCGCCACTCTGGCCGATCGGGAGAAGATCGGCTCCACCGGCTTCGGCGGCGGAGTCGCCCTTCCCCACGGCCGGATCGAGGGCCTGCGGGGCGTGTTCGGCTATTTCGCCAGGCTGGCCGCGCCGATCGACTTCCAGTCGGTGGACAATCTTCCGGTCGACCTCGTCTTCCTGATCCTCTCGCCGCCGGACGCCGGCGCCGATCATCTCAAGGCGCTGGCCTCGGTCAGCCGGATCTTGCGCGACCGCAATACGGTTGCGAAGCTTCGCGGCGCCCGCTCCCGAGACGCCCTGTTCGCTTTGCTTTCCGGAGTCGAAAGCCGCAATGCCGCCTGAGGCGGACGCCGGCGCGGCGGCCCATTATCGGGCGCTCGAATCGCTTTATCGCCACGCGCCGGTCAACGGCCTGTTCGAATCGCGCCTCGAGATCGCCGAAAAGGGGTTCGCCCGGATCCGGTTCGAGGTGCGCGAGCAGCTCTTCCACGCCGCCGGCGCCGCCCATGGCACCCTCTATTTCAAGATGATGGACGATGCCGCCTTCTACGCCTGCAACAGCCTCGTCACCGACCGCTTCCTTCTGACCACCGCCTTCAACCTGCTCTTCACCCGCCCCCTGCGGGCCGGCCCGGTCGTCGCCGAGGGGCGCTGGGCGAGCGGCAGGCGCAGGGTACTTGTCGGCGAGGCCAGGCTGATCGATTCCGACGGCGCGCTCGCGGCCAGCGGCACCGGCACCTTCATGCGCTCCCATATCCCCTTGAGCGGCCTCCCCGGCTACGTCGCCGGCTGATGGGGCCGCGAATCGCCGCTTCGGTGCTGGCGGGCGCACTCATTCGCAAGGCCGAGGGCGAGGGCGGCTTCGGCGCGGTGCTTGCCAAAGGCGATCCGACGGCCGGCTCGATACTGGTCATCCTATTGGAAAAAGGCGTTAATCCTCGGCTGTTCGAACGTCTCCTGCAGCCGGACGGAAACTATGCGTGGCAGGAGAGCGGAAGCCAACGCATTGAAAATTCTAGCGAAGTTCCGGGGTTCATCGCACGGCTGAGGCGATTCGACCCGGATTCCTGGCTGATTGAACTGGATATCCCGTCTGCCGAACGGTTCGCCGCTGAAATGAACGCCCTCGATTGACTCTGCTGCACTGCACAACCTAGCCCGCGAATGTCTTCGAGAGCGGGGGCCGTGACACAACCCGAATGTTCGTCGGGAAGTGACGGCCACGCGAGACGGAAGGCGATCCGGGATGCGCCGTTATTTCCCATGCATCCGGCTTGGACCGCCCGCCGCACTGATTTGAGATTTAATGATCCGCTTTTTTCGCGCCGCGTCCATCGCGGCTGCCGCCTCCGTTTTCGTCTTCGGCGCCCCTTCTCTGGCTTGGGGGCTGACCGGGACCCCCTTTACCGCGGAAATTTTCGAGCAGCCGGGAATTGGCGCTCCGCCTCCCATGGCCTCCGCTCCGCCGGTGGCCGCGATCGCGCCGTCACCCCCGGTCGAAGCCGAAAAGCCGGCTCGCCGCACCTTGGCCGAGCTCGTCGCCGACCATTCCGGTACCCGGACCTCCGACGCGCAGCAGGAATGCCTCGCCGGAGCCGTCTATTTCGAGTCCAAGGGCGAGCCTCTCCACGGCCAGCTCAGCGTTGCCGAAGTGATCCTCAACCGCGCCCGCTCCGGCCGTTTCCCGGCCTCGGCCTGCGGAGTCGTCAAGCAGCGCGGCCAATTCTCCTTCATCCGCGGCGGCCGTTTCCCGGCCATCGCGCGCGGCTCGCTCGCCTGGAAGCGGGCGGTCGCCATCGCCCATATCGCCGTCCAGGACCTGGCCGACGGTCCGGCGCCGAAGGCGCTCTTCTTCCACGCCAAGCGGGTCTCGCCCCGCTGGAGGCTCACCCGGGTCGCGGCGGTGGGGAATCACATCTTCTACCGGTGAGCCTTTTCACCGTTCCCGATTCATTCTAACCCGGACGGATGTCCGCCCGTCCGAGTCTCCAGCCGGAGCTTTGCTTCGCCGACGCGCCGCTCGCCGCTCGGGATGTGGCGCGCGGCGTGACTCGGTTGTTCTTCAACCAGGATATGTTCGCCTTGTGCGAGGTGCCGCTGCCCAACGGCCGGCGCGCCGACATGATGGCGATCGATTCGTCGGGCCTGATCACGATCGTCGAGATCAAGGTGTCGCGCGCCGACCTGATGGGCGATTCCAAGTGGATCGAATATCTCGGCTATTGCGACCGCTATTTCTGGGCGGTGCCGGCCAAGTTCGATCTCGCGCCGTTCGAGGAGCCCGGATTCCAGCCCCAGCTTTGCGGCCTCCTCGTCGCCGACCGCTACGACGCGGCGGTCGTGCGTGAAGCGCCGCTTCGCAAGCTGCCGCCGGCACGCCGCAAGGCCGAGACCCTTCGATTCGCGCGCCGGGCGGCCCGGCGGCTGGTCGGGGGCCTGGATCCGAGCCTGGCGGGATTTGCCTAGCTCCGCCGCACGTCGACTTACTTGGCCGGCCCCGCGACCGGCTTGGCCGGCGCGACCTTCGCTTCCAGCAGCTTCAGCACCGCAGAGGCGCGGGGATCCTGCTTGGCGTAATCGAGCGCGGACATCCCGGCGACATTGTCGGTGCGCTTGGGATCGGCGCGCCGGCTCAGCAGCAGGCGCACCAGCGGTACGTCGCGGCGCTGGGCGGCAAGGATGAGGGCGGTTTCGCCGCGGCCGTTGGCGAGGTCGACGCTGGCCCGCCTCGCCAACAGTTGCTCGACTCCTTCGAGCCAGCCGATCTGCGCCGCGAGCGTCAACGGAGTGTCGCCGCGATTGGTCTGGATGTCGGGCCTCGCGCCCTTGCCGAGCAGGAAGGCGAGCCAGGTGAGGTCGCGACCGCGAACGACGATATGGAGCGCACCCTCGCCGCTGCCGCGCTCGCGCGTGTTGATGACGACGGTTCCCGGCTCGGCGACAAGATCGGTCACCTTGTCGCCGTCGCGCTCCCTGACCGCCTTGAGGAAGGTGTAGCTGTCGGAGAAAGTCTGCTGCCCCGACGCCGGGACGGCTAGCACCAGGGCCATTGAGGCCGCGGCCAGGCGGCCGAACTTGTTTAACACTCTCGCTTCCCCGTCTCGACTTGTCGGCGCGGCTATAGCAAGACAAGGCTGCCTCCGCCATGAACGAAACCCGCTCTCCCCGCCTTCGGCCGATCCTGTTCCTGTCGCTCGCGCTCGCGCTGGCCGCCTGCTCGGGCGCGCCGGAGGAGCCGCCGCTCAAGGGCGCCGCGATCGGCGGCCCGTTCTCACTGACGAATCAGGACGGGCGGCCGGTCACCGAGCGCGACTTCGCCGGCAAATACCGGATCTTGTATTTTGGTTTCACCCATTGTCCGGACGTCTGCCCGACCGACCTCGCCGTCATCGGCCAGGCGCTTCGCCGCTTCGAGAAGGAGCATTCGGCGCGGGCGGCCCGGGTGGCGCCGATCTTCGTCAGCGTCGATCCGGAGCGCGACACGCCTGCCGTGCTCAAGGAATATGTTTCCGCTTTCCATCCCCGCCTGATCGGGCTCACCGGAACTCCGCAGCAGGTCGCGGAAATGATCAAGCGTTACGGCGCCTACGGAGCGAAGGAGGATCCTGCGCCGGCAGGCGGCTACAACGTCAACCACAGCCGCCTCGCCGAGCTGATCGGTCCCGACGGCAAGCCGATCGCGCTTCTTCCCTACGAGAAGGGGGCCGACGCGGTCGCGGCCGAGCTCGAGCGGTGGGTGAAGTGAATTTCTGGGACAAGCCCCTGGCGGCGCTCGACCGCGGCGAATGGGAGGCCCTGTGCGACGGCTGCGGCAAATGCTGCCTGCACAAGCTCGAGGATGAGGATAGCGGCGCGATCCACGCCACCAACGTCGCCTGCCGCCTGCTCGACCGCCACAGCGGCCGCTGTACCAATTATCGCGGCCGGAAGGCTTACGTGCCCGACTGCGTTCGACTGACCTCGTCGCGGGTCGGCGCCCTCGCCTGGCTGCCCTCGACCTGCGCCTATCGGCTGCGGGCGGAAGGCCAGGCGCTTCCCGACTGGCATTATCTGGTCTGCGGCGACCGCGAGGCCGTGCACCGCGCCGGAATGTCGATCCGGGGCTGGACGGTGGCCGAGGATCAGGCCGGCGACCTCGAGCATCATCTGGTCGAGCGTGAGCTTTGAGCTGAAGCTGAGCGTCTCGCCGACGGCCCGGGCAATGCGCTTGCGCGTCGATCGGCGCACCGGCGAGGTGGTTCTGACCATTCCGAGGCGGGCGTCGCAACGCAAGGCCCTGGCCTGGGCCGACGGTCATCGCGACTGGATCGAGGCGCGTCTCGCCGAGGTCGAGCCGGCCTTGCCGCTCGGCCCGGACGTCGACCTGCCCCTGTACGACCGGCCCCACCGAATCGACTGGAGCCCGGACCGGCCGCGCACGCCCCGGCTCGAGGAAGGACGAATCGTGGCCGGCGGTCCCGAGGAAGGCCTGGAGGCGCGGCTTCTGCGCTGGCTCCGGCGGCACGCTTTGGACAGGCTCGCCGCGGAGACGGTCGAGTTCGCCGCCAAGGCCGGGGTGAAGATCACCCGTATCGGAATCGGCGATCCGCTGTCGCGCTGGGGGAGCTGCTCGGCCGCCGGGGGGATACGCTACAGCTGGCGCCTGATCCTCGCTCCCGACTGGGTGAGGCGGGCGACGGTGGCGCACGAGGTCGCCCATCGGGTCCATATGAACCACGGCCCGGACTTCCACGATCTGGTCGAGGCCCTGCTCGGGACCGACCCGAAGCCCGCGCGGCTATGGCTCAGGCGCCACGGGCCGTCACTCCATCGGATCGGCCGAGCGGTCTGAGCGGCGGTCGACCGGCGGGGCGAGGTCCGGGTCCCGCCGGCGCTCCTCGCGGCGCTCACGCTCGCGCTCCCTTTCACGCTCGCGCAGCCGTTCGATGCGGTCCCGCTCACGGTCCCGTTCCCGATCGCGGTCGATCGCCCGGTCGATGAAGTCCTGATCCAGCCGTTCCTCCTGATCGGGCAAAGGCTGGGCCTCCACCGGGCGAGGCGGAAGCGGCTGGAATTGTCCCGGCGGCGCGCCTCCGTCGGGATCGACGAGGACGCCTCCATCCTCGGGTGCCTCGAACCAGGTCTCCTCATCGGGTTCCTCGACCGCCCATTCGGGCATCTGCACCGCGATCTCGAAATTCTCGGCCGGCCGTGCGGAGACGGCGCGCTGCATGAAATCGTGGAAGGCCCGGGCCGGCGCCCGTCCGCCCTGAAGCCCGGGGATCGCCTTGTTGTCGTCGCGCCCCATCCAAACTCCGGTGGTGAGCCCGCTCGAGAAGCCGAGGAACCAGCCGTCCTTGTTGGAGCTGGTCGTCCCGGTCTTGCCGGCCACGGGGCGGCCGATCTGGGCCCCGCGCCCCGTTCCCGTCAGGACCGCCGCCTGGAGCAAGTCGGTCATCTGGGCGGCGACCCAGGGGGCGACCAGGACCCGGTTCTCGGCCGGCTGGTGCTGGTAGAGGATCTGGCCGCTGGCGGTGGTGACCCGGCGGATGCCGTAGGGCGTGACCGCATTCCCTTTCGCCGCCACCGAGGCGAAAGCGCGGGTCATGTCGATCAGCCGCACCTCGGAGCTGCCGAGTGCCATCGAGGGATGGGTGACGACCGGCGAGGTGATCCCGAAGCGTTGCGCCATGTCGGCGACGGTCCGGAAGCCGACCTCCTGCGCGAGCCGGACCGAGACGGTGTTGATCGACTGGGCGAAGGCCTGGCGCAACGGCACCTGGCCGGCGAAGCCGCGGCTGTTGTTGCGGGGGCTCCAGCCGTTGATGGTGAGCGGCGCGTCCAGGACGATGTCGTCCGGTTTGTAGCCGGCCTCGATCGCCGCGAGGTAGACGAACAATTTGAAGGAGGAGCCCGGCTGCCGGGTCGCCTGCGTCCCGCGATTGTAGAGCGATCGGACATAGTCGCGGCCGCCGATCATCGCCCGGATCGAACCGTCGCGGTCGAGCGCGATCAGGGCGCCCTGGGCGCCGGCCGGGGTGGTCGAATTGATGACCTGGTCGCCGAGCCGCTGCATGTTGGGATCGAGCGTCGTCCACACGTCGATCGGTTCCACGGTCTCGTCGATCAGGGTGTCGAGCTGGGGCAGCACCCAATCGGTGAAATAGCGGACGCTGTTCTGCTTGGCCGTCGGCACCGTCTGCACTTCCGCCGGCTCCGCCGCGGCCGCCACGGCCGGGCTGATGTCGCCATTCTCCTGCATGAGGCGGATGACGACGGCGGCCCGGCCTCGCGCCGCCTCGACGTCGGCGGTCGGCGAATAGTTCGAAGGCGCCTTGACCAGCCCGGCGATGATCGCCGCCTCGGGAAGGCTGAGCGACTTCGCCGAATGGCCGAAGAACCGCCGCGAGGCCGCGTCGATCCCGTAGGCGCCGCCGCCGAAATAGACACGGTTGAGGTAGAGCTCGAGGATCTGGTTCTTGGAGAAGCGCCGCTCGAGCGCGAGCGCGAGCACGGCCTCGCGGCCCTTGCGGCCGAAGGTTCGGCTGTTGGTGAGGAAGATGTTGCGGGCGAGCTGCTGGGTGATGGTCGACCCGCCCTGGGTCCAGCGACCTTTGCTGAAGCGGACCTTGAAGGCCCGGGCGAGGCCGATCGGGTCGACCCCGATGTGCGACCGGAACCGCTTGTCCTCCACCGCGACCATCGCGTCCTTCATGATGGCGGGGATCTGGTCGTAGCTCAGCCATTCGCCGAAGCTCGGGCCGAGCGCGATCAGCTCCGAGCCGTCGGCGGCGCGGACCCGGATCATCTGGCCGAGGTCGTCGCGGCGGACCAGCTCCTTGTAGCTCGGGAGCGAGCTCATCGCGACTCCGACCGCCACGACCAAGGCGACGAGGGCGATGAGGCCTGTGTACAACCCGATCTTGAGCGTATTGATCAGCGTCCGGCGAAGGCGGGACGGCGGAGGAGAAGCATCACTGGCCATCGAGACGGCAACCTAGGGCCGGACGGGTCGGGCGACAAGGGAGGGACGAGGGAGAAGCGGAGGAGATACGCGCGATTCGCCGCCCCTGCCGTCACCCTGAACTTGTTTCAGGGTCCAGTTCTCCACCCGCGAGGCGGCTCGACCCTGGATGCTGAAACAAGTTCAGCATGACGGACTGTGGCGCTCGAATGATTCGACTGCGGATGCGCCCGCCCCTCACGCCGTCATTTCTTAGCCTTGAAATCCAGCGAGGCGCTGTTGATGCAATAGCGCAGGCCGGACGGGGCGGGCCCGTCCGGGAAGAGATGGCCGAGATGGCCGTCGCATTTGGCGCAGCGCACTTCGACCCGGCGCATGCCGTGGCTCATGTCGGCATGCTCGCTGACCGTCGGCGCGGCGGGCTCGGTGAAGCTCGGCCAGCCGCTGCCGCTGTCATATTTGGACTCGCTGGCGAACAGCAATTCGCCGCAGCCGGCGCAGCGATATTCGCCCTCCTCGTGATTGTCGACGTAGCGGCCGCTGAAGGCGGGCTCCGTGCCGGCCTCGCGCAGCACGCGATATTGCTCCGCATTCAGCTTCTCGCGCCACTCCCGCTCCGACATTTGCCCGCGATCCTCTACTTCGTCCGCCATTGCGGCCTCATCCCTCGACTGTCGATGAAGCCCCGTCAACGGTCCGGGACTGCAACAGGTTTCGCTGCATCAGAAGATAGACGGGAATGCCGCTCGCAAGCAGCGCGAGGCCCCACAGGCTCGCCTCAAGTCCGGCTCCGTAGAAGGTCCACAAAGCGAACAGCGTCCCGCCGATCGCGGTCGCGACCACCAGGATCCCGCCGAGCGCGCCGCGGCGCCGAAGCACCAGGGCCGAGATCGCGGCGAACAGGTAGAGGACGAGGGTCGCCGCCGTCGCCAGGAGGATCATGAACTCGAACAGCCCGGCCATTCCCCGGCTCAAGTTGCTGGCGATCAGGGCGCAGCTCAGAGCGCAGCCCAGGACATGGCCGACGAAGGGCGTGCCGGCGCGGTTCAGCCTGGCGAACGCGGCCGGAAACAGGCCTCTACGGGCCAGCGCCAGCGGTATCTCCCCCTGGATGAACACCCAGCCGTTGAGGGCGCCCAGGGCGCTGACCGCCGCGAACAGGGCGATGAGATGGGCGAAGCCCGATCCCCAATAGCGGCCGATCAGGTCGGCGAGCGGCGCCGAGGAACGGGCCGCTTCGTCCGCCGGAAGCAGAAGGAACACCGCCCAGGTGGTCAGCAGGTAGACGATCCCGACCAGGAAGGTGCCCACCAATATGGCGCGCGGCACTGTCCGCTGCGGATCGCGGACCCGCTCCGACGGCACCGTCGCCGATTCGAAACCGAGCATCGCCCACAAGGTGAGGGTCGCGGCGGCGGCGATCGAGGAGGGCTGGAGCGGCGCCGGCGCGAGCCCGCCCGCCGCCTCGCCCTGTCCCCCCCAGACGATAATTGCGAGCGCGACGACGGCGATAAGGGGAAGCAGCTTCAGGATCGTCGTCGCCACCTGGACCTCCCCCGACGCTTTGGCACCGCGGGTCGCGATCCAGGTGAAGAGAATGACGAAGGCTGCCGCCGTCAGCGGACCGGCGTAGAAAGGCGCGAAGAACCCGGGCGCAAGCGACGACAGGTAGCTGACCGCCCCGATCGCCACCGCCGCGTTGGTGACCCAGGTCGAGATCCAGTAGCTCCACATGACGAAGAAGGCGGCGGGAGCGCCGAGCGCGGGGCGGATATAGTCGTACGGCCCGTTGGCTTCCGGCAGTGCGCGGGCGAGGGCCGCGAAGACCTGGGCGAGGCACAGGCAACCGGCGATCGTCACCAGCCATCCCGCGACGGCGTTCGCACCGTAAGGCGCGAGCGCGGCGGGCAGAAGGAATATCCCGGTGCCGATGGTGTTGCCCATGACGAGGGCAAGGCAGATCCAGAAGCCGAGGGCGCGCTTGGGGCCGATGTCCGGTGTCGCTGCCATTCCCCCCCTTCGAAGGGACATCTTGCCGACGCCGTCCCCCCGGACGGCCCTTACCGGGATGTTATGGTGCGGTCGAGAAGACTCGAACTTCCACGGCCTTTCGGCCACAGCGACCTCAACGCTGCGCGTCTACCAGTTCCGCCACGACCGCACGTCATTGCTCCCGGACGGGTCCGGGGCCGGTAGGAGCGGGGCCTCTAGCAAAGGGGAAGGAGGGGCGCAATGGCGCTTACGCCGGATACCCTCCCCGGCATTTGCCGGGGAGGGGGACCAGGCGAAGCCTGGTGGAGGGGTTCTTCTCGGACTTCCAGGAACCCCTCCACCGCACTTCGTGCGGTCCCCCTCCCCCAGAAAACCGGGGGAGGAACGTGAAGCCTACCCCTTCTTCCGGGCCTTCCCTTTCGCCGGCAAGGGACGCATCACCTTCGCCAGCGCCATTGCGGCCACCTTGCGGCCCAGCGCCTCGCCCGCCTCGTTGGAGAAGCGGTAATGGACCCCGCCATAGGTGCGCGAGATCGAGACCTCCTTCACCCACTCGTCGAGGCTCGGAACGACCTGAACGATGCTGTTGGGAATCGAGCGCGAATGGACCCGGACCCCGCCCGGCGGAGAATCGCCGACCTCGCTCTTGAGCACGGCCGCGGTCGCGGCGGCGTAGGTGCAATGGGCGCAGGGATATTCGGGGTGGTTCGGAGTGGCGATCAGCGGCTCCCAGGACGGATCTTCGCCAGTGGAGTCGTTGCCGTCGTCGGAAGCGTTGCGCACGGCGGTGATCGGGCGCCAGAAATTGTAATGCAGCTTGGCCTCGGCGTTGGCGATCCCGGCGTCGTCCGCGACCATCGCGAGCAAGGCGAACATTCGGGCGTTCTCGACCGGCGAGCGGCCCCTGGCATCGGCTATCAATCGCAGGGTCGGAGTCATGTTGGGCGTGATCCGATAGCGCGCCATGAGGGTCTGCTGTGGGGTCCGGCTGCTCCCGGCCTTGGCGCCGAGCCGCTTGATCTCCTCATAGTCGCGCGCCCAGCGCTCGCTGCCGAGCGCGGGCGGCGGGGCCGGCCGAACCGATTCGTAGCTCGGCAGGATCCACGGCTTGAAGGTAGTGACGTACGGCGCGAAGACCGGCAATTGGGTCGCGGTCCACACGCCGGCGCTGGTCCGTGGCCGGTAAGGGACGGCGATCCGCGCCGGGTCGAAGCCGCCGGCGGCCAGCGCGAGCTTCGCCGCCGCTTCGCCGATCGCCTTGCCGCGCTCGCGGGCGGCAGCGTCGGCCACCGCCAGCATCGCGACGTCGTAGCTGTCGTCGAGCCCGGCCTTCTGGCCCGGATAATGGGCGATCATGACCTGATAGGCGGCGGTCGCGGCAGCGGCGTCCGCCGAGGCGCCGGGTGCCGCCGCCGGCATTCCGAGATAGGATTCGAAGCGCCGGTCGATCGCGTTCAGAGCCTCGAACATGGCGATCGCGACCTGGGTCTGCGCGCGATCGTGCTCGCCCGTGCGAGGCGCGTCGGGCGGCGGCGCCGCCGCGGTTCCGACCGACTGGGCATATTCGATCCATTCGCAGACGGTGTCCGCCGAAGCCGGCGACGCCGAAGCCAGCGCGGCCCCCGCCGCCAGAAGCAGATATTTTCGCATGTAAAGTCCCCCCGGATCCCGTTTCCCCGCGCCTCCAGCATATCAAAGAATCAGTAGAGGAACATCGGCATCCCTTCGATCCGCATCAAACGCGCACGATAGGTCAACGGATCGTAGAGGCCGTCGACGTCCACCGACTTGCTCCCGCTGAGCAGGGTGGCGATCGGGACGTGGCCGTAATTGCCGTCGGCGAGGGTCACCATCCGCGCCGTCTCGCCGCGCTGGAGAAGCTGGATCGCGAGACCTCCGAAGGCGAAGCCGACCATCCGGTCCATCGCGTCGGGCTCGCCCGCCCGCATCAGATAGGCGAGCTCCTGGATGACGGTGCCGAAGCCGAGCCGGGCCTTGATCGCCCGGCCGAGCTGCTGGCCGACGCCGATCTCGCCGCGCTCGCTGGCCGGCCTCGAAAGCGCCTCGCCATCGTCGGTCGAGCCCTTGATCATTGCCCCTTCCGAGATCACGCACATCGCATAGCCCGCCGGGTTGGACGCCTTGTCCTCGGCGAGGAGCGGGAAGAGGATGTCGAGGTCCGCCGGGACCTCGGCGATGATCGTCCGGTCGACCTGGGCGAGGAAGCCTGCGAGCAACGCGGTCTCGCCGCTGCGCCGGCCGAACAATTCGACGACCCCCACGCGCTCGTGGCTCTCGACCGTGGTCCTCAAAGCGTTGATCGCCTCGACCGAGCGGCTGACCGCGGTCGAGAAGCCGATGCAATAATCGGTTCCGAAGACGTCGTTGTCCATCGTCTTGGGGACGGAGATCACGGGCATGCCCTGCGCCGACAGATGCGCCGAGAAGCGCAAGGTGCCGTCGCCGCCCAGGGTGATCATGGCGTCGATGCCGAGCCTGGAAAGCGTGTCGAGCACGCGCCGGGTCTGGTCCCCTTCCGCCAGGGTCCGCGGATCGGCGCGCGAGGTGTGGAGGATGGTGCCGCCCATCCGGTCGATTCCGCGAACGCCCTCGCGGGTCAGCTCCAGGCTGTTGGCGGCGACGCTGGCCGGGTCGGCCGGGTCGATCGCGAGCACCCCTTCCCAGCCGCGGCGAAAGCCGGTCACCTCCCAGCCCAGGGCGTCGGCGGAAAGAGTGATCGAACGGATGCAGGGGTTGAGCCCCGGAACGTCGCCGCCGCCGGTCAGAAGGCCGATGCGCATGGGCTCAGGCCGCGGAGGGGAAAGCGACGTTCACCTTGCCGCCCTCGCCGGTGGGCACGTCCATCTCCGCGCTGTTGAAGATCGCGCTTTGGCCCGGCTGAAGCTCGGAGACAGGCGGCGAGATCGACCAGCTGTAGACGGCCTTGCCCGAAGAATCGCGGACTTCTGCGCGGAGCTGCGGAACGCGTTGGACCGACCCGGTCGGGTTGGTGATCCTACCGGTTACGCTGAGCAACGCGTTGCCGCTTGCCAGAGCCTCCTTCCTGGCCCGGATGTCGGTCAGCTTGAGGGGAGTGGCGTTCCGCCCCGGCAGGGCGATGTCGACCCCCAGCTCGGGCAGGCCGAAGGAATAGACCGCTGCCGTCGCGGCCAGCATGAGAACGCCGGCGGCGACGGCGAGGATCGTCCACAGCTTCGCCGGGTTGCGCCTCGGGCGGAAGGGCGGCTCGTGGGCGAAGGCGTCGTAATTCTCGGGTTCCTGCTGAGGGGCCGGGCCGAGGACGGAGGCCGAAGGCCGTGCCGCCGCGGGTTCACGAAGCGGCGGCGGCGGCGGCGGTGGCGGCGGAGCCGGCGAGTCCCGCCATTCGGCGGAGGTTCGGGGCGAGGGCGGCGCCTGAAGCCAGGAGTGGCGGCAGGAGGCGCAACGCACCTGCCGCCCGGACGGGCCGACCGCACTGTCGGGCACCACGTAGCGCGTCTTGCAGGCGGGACAGCTCAGGATCATCGGTATGCGAGGCCCCAAAGGCTGGTGCTTGTCCGATTCCAAGCACGGTGAGCCGCTCCATGCAAGCCATTGCGCCCTTATTGAGTGGTTTACGGCCCCGCGCGGCGCATGCCATTGAGGCCGGGGGGCGCGGCCCCGAGCGGAGGCGGGTTCTGAGCACTAGCGGCACCATCGTTCAGTTCGACAATGTCGGGCTGCGCTATGGGACGGGGGCGGAGACGCTTTCGGACCTGAGCTTTTCGCTCAGGCACGGCGGCTTCTACTTCCTCACCGGCCCGTCGGGCGCGGGCAAGACCTCGCTCCTCAAATTGCTCTATCTCGCCCAGAGGCCGAGCCGCGGCCTTATCAAATTGTTCGGCGAGGACATCGTCACGATGCCGAGGAAGCGCCTGCCCGGCTTCCGGCGCCGGATCGGCGTGGTCTTCCAGGATTTTCGCCTCGTCACCCATCTCTCCGCCTTCGACAATGTCGCTTTGCCGCTGCGCGTCGGGGGGGTGGACGAGAAAGACCTGCAGGGGCCGGTCAGCGAGATGCTCGCCTGGGTCGGCCTGGGCCATCGCGCCAGCGCCAGGCCCGCCACCTTGTCGGGCGGCGAGCAGCAGCGAGTCGCCATCGCCCGGGCGGTGATCGCCCGCCCCGAATTGCTCGTCGCCGACGAGCCGACCGGAAACGTCGACCCGGAAATGGCCAAGCGCCTCCTCCATCTGTTCGATTCGCTGAACAAGCTCGGTACCACCGTGGTCGTCGCCACCCACGATCTCCACCTCATTTCGAGCATCGGCAGCTTCGAGATGCTTCGCCTCGATCGCGGCACCCTGCTCGATCCGACCGGAGCGCTTCGTCATCCCCCGCGGCGGGCCGAGGCTTGAGCGCCCTGCTCTCCACGATGGGCGCGGCCGATCGCCGCCTCCTGCCCGAGGGCCGCCTCGCCGGGCCGATGCCCTGGGTGATCGCGATCATGATGTTCCTGACCGTCCTCGCCGCGGCGGCCGGACTGGGCCTCGGCGGCGCCGCCTCGAGCCTCGGCGCCGGACTTGGCAACCGGGTGACGGTGCAGATACTCGAGCCCAATCCGGACCGGCGCGAGGTCGAGGCGGCGCGCGCGCTTGACCGGCTTCGGGCTCTGCCCGAGGTCGAAAGCGTCCGCCGTCTTCCGCCCGACGAGATGGCGGCGCTGCTCGAGCCCTGGCTTGGCGCCGGCGGAATGGAGGGCGACCTGCCGATCCCGGCGATGATCGACGCCCAGCTCATTCCCGGCGCCCGCGCCGATAACCTGAGTCCATCGGTGACGGCGGCCGCTCCCTCGGCCCGGATCGACGATAACGGCCAGTGGCTGGCGCCGCTCGGGCGCCTCATCTCCGCCCTGAAATATTTGGCGCTCGGGCTCGTCGCGCTGATGATAGGCGCCACCGCCGCGACCGTCGTCCTCGCCGCCCGGGCCGCGCTCGATACCCATCGCGGGACGATCGAGGTGCTCCATCTGATGGGTGCCACCGACGTCCAGGTCGCCCGGCTGTTCCAGCGCCGGATCGCCCTCGACGCCTTGTTCGGCGGTCTGGTCGGCTTCGGCGCTGCGGCGCTCGCCTTGGTCCTGATCGGCCAGCGCATAGGCGCACTCGGCTCGGACCTGCTCGGCTCGGCCAATTTGCCGGCGACGAGCTGGCTCGCCCTCGCTCTGCTTCCGGTCCTCGGCGTCGGCCTCGCCATGCTGGTCGCCCGCGGCACGATCCTCAGGGCTCTTGGGAGGATGCTGTGATCCGCCGTATCGTCTCAGCCATCATTCTCCTTTATCTGCTCGGCTACGCGGTCTTCGCGGTGGCCCTGCCGAGGCCGGCCGACGAGCGGCAAACCGACGCCATCGTCGTCCTCACCGGCGGCGCCAAGAGGATCGAGCGGGGGCTCGACCTGATGGCCCGGAACAAGGCCAAGCGGATGCTCGTCTCCGGGGTCGCCCGAACCGTTCGCCCGGGGGAGCTCGCCGCGCAATATCGCGCCGACGATTCGCTGTTCGCCTGCTGCGTCGACCTGGGCCGGATGGCGGTCGATACCCGGTCCAACGCGGAAGAGGTCGCGCGCTGGATGGACAAGCACAAGTTCAAGTCGATGCGCCTGGTCACCACCGACTGGCATATGCCGCGCGCCCGCTTCGAGCTCTCTCGCCGGCTCGGCGCCGGGATCACGGTCCTCGGCGACGCGGTGGAGAGCAATCCGAGCTTCGCCCAGCTCTTCACCGAATATAACAAATATCTCCTGCGCCGCTCGGCGGTCTTCGTCGGCATCTGATGAACCTCGTCCGCTCGCTTCTCTACGCCGCGATCTTCTACCCCGGCAGCGTCCTCTACGTGCTTTCCGGGATCGCGGTCCTGCCGCTCGGCCGCGGCCCCGTGCGCCGGGTCGCCGACGCCTGGACCGACTTCAACCGCTTCTGCGCCCGCTTCCTGCTCGGCATCCGCACCCGGATCGAGGGCCAAGTGCCCAGCGGGGCCGTGATCGTCGCGAGCAAGCATCAGTCGATGTTCGAGACGACCGAGATGCAGCGCATCCTCGATACCCCGGCGACGGTGATGAAGAGCGAGCTCGGCCGGATCCCGCTCTGGGGCCGCCTGACCCGTGCCTACGGAATCATCCCGGTCGACCGCGACGGCGGCGGAGCGGCGCTTCGCAAGCTGCTTCGAGCCGCCGGCGAGGCCGTTGCCGAAGGCCGGCCGATCGTCATCTTCCCCGAAGGAACGCGGGTGGCGCCCGGCGAGCGGCCGCCGCTCGAGCCCGGCTTCGCCGGCCTCTATCGCGCCCTCGACCTGCCCGTGGTCCCCGTCGCCCTCGACAGCGGCCGGATCTGGCCCCGCAATGGCTTCGTCAAGCGGCCCGGAATCGTGACGATGCGCTTTGGCGACCCGATCCCGCCCGGACTTCCCCGCAAGGAAGCGGAGGCCAGGGTCCATGCCGCGATCAATGCGCTGGAGAAATGACGTCGCCCCAGCGAAGGCTGGCCCCGGGGGGGTGACAAGCGCGGCGTTCTTCATCCCCCGGGATCCCAGCCTTCGCTGGGATGACGGGGCGGGTTAGGCTGCGTTCTCTCCGTCGGCCAGTGAGCGCCCAAGCCACTCCACTTCGCTTCCGTGCGGGTGGCAATAGGCCAGCAGCCGCTCTTCGCCGCTCGGCCAGACCTTCAGCCGAAGGGTGATCCGATCGTCCCGCGCGTCGAATTCGTAGCGCAGCCATGCCAGCGGCGCCGCGAGCGTCGCCGCCGCGCCCGCCTCCGCCGCCGCGGCCTCGATCCGGGCCTTCGTCTCCTCGGGGAAATATTGAAAAGCGATCGAGTGGAGGACCACGCGGGTTACCCCCGCTTCCGACGGCTCGGCGAGCCGAGCCTCGATCCAGTCCGCGGCATCCCCCGGCTCCACTTCCGGCGGGTTCTCGGCCGCGATCGCCAGCGCTGCCTCGAGCTGGGCGAGCCGCCGCGCCTGGTCGGGCCAGACGTAAGCGAGCAGCCGGTCGCCGTCGCGGCGCGGGTCGAGCGGGTGGAGGTCGACCCCTCGGCGACGTTTCACCACGACCGGAGCGTCGGGCGGCGGAGCGCCCTTCCATATCGGGCCGAGCCGAAGCGCCGAGTCCGGATCGCCGGCGCGCATCCCGCCGAGATCGTAGCCATAACGGTCGAGCAGCAGGTTGAGGCCGGCGCTGGCGCCGAGCTCGAGCAATTCGACCGGCTTCGGGAACCGGTCCGCGACGACCAGAAGTCCGCTCATCAGCACCGCCGAGCGTCCTACCTCGTTGGTCTGCGGTGCAGTGTCGAGCCAAGGTAGCAAATCCGGCCGGGCCAGTACCGGCCGAAGCGCTGCCCACAAGCTATCCTCGTCGGGAAGCGGGTTCGGCGGATATAAGGCGGCGAGCTCCGGCGTATCGCCGCGGCGGACGAGCGCGTGAAGGCCGCCGGTCAGCCGAAGCGGCAGGGCGTCGCTGAAGGCGTCTGCCTTTCCGGGCCATTCGAGCACCCGCCGGCCAAGCTCGGTGGAACGTTCGAGACGCTCGCCGAGCAGCCGGCAGAGCAATTCCATGAACGGCGAGTCGAGCCTGGCCGCCCACTCCGCCTGACGGGCGAAGGCGGCGCGGACCGCGGTCTCAGTCGCGGAGCCGGGCACCGGCCTTGGCGGCGCCGGCCACGATCCGGGCCGAAATCGCCTTCAATTCCTCCTCGGTGAAGCTCTTCTCGCCCGGTTGGAGGACGATTTCGACGGCGATTGACTTCAAGCCCTCCGGAACTCCGGCGCCGGTGAAGACGTCGAACAGCGAAACGCCTGCGATCGCCTGCCGGTCGGCGCCGCGCACGGCCCGAAGCAAAGCGTCGGCCGGCGCGTCCGCCGCCATCAGGAAAGCGAAGTCGCGCTTCACCGCCTGCAACGCGGGCGGGGCGTAAGCCTCTCGCATCCGACCGCCTTTCCTCTGAGGGACGGAGTCGAGGAAGATCTCGGCGGCGACCAATGGCCCGTCCAGGTCGAAGGCGCGAAGGGTCGCCGGGTGGAGCTCGCCAAATTCAGCGAGGACGTTCTTCGGGCCGAGCGCGAGCCGCCCCGACCGGCCGGGATGATAGACTCCCGAGGCACCGCCCAGCGACTGCAGATTGTCGACCGGCGCCCCCGCCGCGGCGAGCAGGGCCATGACTTCGGCCTTGGCGTCGAACGCGTCGAATCCCCGCGCCTTGCCGGTCCGCCAGTGGCGCGGGGCGGCCAGGCCGGCGAGGACGAGGCCGAGCGTCTGCCGCTCGCCGTCGGCGAGATAGCGGCGGCCGATCTCGAACAGCCTGACGCTCTCCGCGCCCCGGGCGATATTGCGCCGGGCGGCCGAAAGCAGGCCGGGGAGGAGCGAGGGCCGCATCGCCTTCAGCTCCTCGCTGATCGGATTGTCCAGGATCCAGGATGCGCCTCCGAACGGCGCCGCTTCGCCTTCCGCGACGAAGCTCCAGGTCACCGCCTCGTTCAACCCGCGAGCGGCGGCGGCGCGGCGGACCCGGCGCTCGGACAGCTGCTGCGGAGTCGCCGTCGGCCGGGCGACTCCGGGCGCCCTGGGCAGTGGCGTGGCGGCGACCTTGTCATAGCCCTCGATCCGGGCGACCTCCTCGACGATGTCGGCCGAACCGTCGATATCGCGCCGCCAGGTCGGGACCGCGATTCGCCAGGTCTCGCCCGTCATCCCGGCGCACGCCGGGACCTCGGGGAGACCCGCCGTGCCTGTACTCGCTGGGATGACGACAGTTTCCACGTCGAAGCCGAGTCTCGTCAGGATGTCCCGCTGCCGCGCCTCCGAAATATCGACCCCGCCGAGATCAAGCGCGCGCGCCGGCCGGTATTCGACCGTCCTGGTCTCGAGCGGCGGCTCGCCGGCGCGCACGATATGCGAAGCCTCGCCCCCGGCGAGCCCGATCGCAAGCTCGGTCGCCAGGGCGATCCCGGTCTCGAGAAAGGCGGGATCGACGCCGCGCTCGAATCGGGTGCGGGCGTCGGAGGCCAAAGCCAGCTTCTGGCCGGTGCGAGAGATTCGCTTCGGATCGAAATAGGCGCATTCGATCAATATGTCGGTCGTCTCCTCGGTGACTCCCGAATGCTCGCCGCCCATGATCCCGCCGATGTCGTGCACCATGACGTCGTCGGCGATGACGATCATCTCGCCGTCGAGCCTGTAGCTCTTGCCGTTGAGCGCGAGCACCGCCTCGCCCTCCTTCGCCCGCCGGGCCACGATCGCGCCGTTCAGCTTCGCCAGATCGTAGACGTGGAGCGGCCGGCCGTAGCTCAGCATGACGTAGTTGGTCATGTCGACCAGCGCGCTGATCGGCCTCTGCCCGACCGCTTTCAGCCTCTGCTGGAGCCAGTCCGGTGACGGCCCGTTGCGAACGCCGCGGACGACCCGGCCGAAGAAAGCGGGGCAGCCGTCCGGATCGTCGGTCCGGATCTCCACGGGGCAGGCGAAGCTTCCGGCGACGTCCTTCGCCTCGACCGGCCTAAGGGAACCGAGCCCGGCGGCGGCGAGGTCGCGGGCGATCCCGTGGACGCCCATGCAATCCTGCCGGTTGGGCGTGACGGCGACCTCGATCACCGGATCGTCGAGGCCGGCCCATGAAGCGTAGGACGCTCCGACCGGAGCCTCGGCGGGAAGCTCGATGATCCCGTCATGCGCGTCGCCGAGCTCGAGCTCGCGGACCGAGCACATCATTCCCCGGCTCTCGACGCCGCGGATCGCCGCCACCTTCAAGGTCAGGTCGCTGCCCGGCACATAGGCGCCCGGCGCCCCGAACACGCCGAGCATCCCGGCCCGGGCGTTGGGCGCGCCGCACACCACCTGGATGTCCTCGCCGGTCCCGGCGTCGACGGTAAGGACCTGGAGCTTGTCGGCCTGCGGATGGCGCTCCGCCGTCAGGATCTTCGCGATCGTGAACGGCGCCAGAGCGTCGCCGGCGTTGGTCACGCTCTCGATCTCAAGGCCGATGGCGGTGAGCGTGTCGGTGATCGTCCGGAGGTCGGCATCCGTCTCCAGATGCTCCTTCAGCCAGGACAAGGTGAATTTCATGCCGCCCTCCCCGTCATCCCGGCGAAAGCCGGGAACTCGTGAAGACCCACCATGCCTTTCCGGCCTGAGATCCCGGCTTTCGCCGGGATGACGGAGGCGCTCATGCTCCCACCCCCCCGCTCAGGGTCGGAACGTCCAGCGCGGCGAAGCCGTAATGTTTGAGCCACCTCAAGTCGCCGTCGAAGAAGGCGCGGAGGTCGTCCATTCCGTATTTGAGCATGGCGAGCCGGTCGATTCCGGCGCCGAAGGCGAATCCCTGCCACTCGTCCGGATCGAGGCCGCAATTGGCGATCACCCGGGGGTGAACCATCCCCGAGCCGAGCAGCTCCATCCAGCCCTCGCTGCCGCCGAGGACCCGCCGGCCCTTCACCCGGGTGAAGCCGACGTCGACCTCGGCCGAAGGCTCGGTGAACGGGAAGTAGGAGGGGCGGAGCCTGAGCACGATATCGTCGCGCTCGAAAAAGGCCTTGAGGAAGGTCTCGAGCGTCCATTTCAGATGGCCGAGATGGATCCCGCGGTCGATGACCAGCCCCTCCACCTGGTGGAACATCGGCGTGTGCGTCGAGTCGTTGTCGGAGCGGTAGGTGCGGCCCGGAGCGATGATGTAGAGCGGTGGCTTTTGCGACATCATCGCCCGGATCTGGACCGGCGAGGTGTGGGTGCGAAGGAGCATCCTCTCGTCGACGCCCGGCTCGGGCCGCAGGTAGAAAGTGTCGTGCATCGCCCGCGCCGGATGGTCCGGCGGGAAATTGAGCGCGGTGAAATTGTGCCAATCGTCCTCGATCTCGGGCCCCGTCGCCACCGAGAAGCCCATGTCGGCGAAGATCTCGGCGAGCTCGTCCATCACCTGGCTGACCGGATGGACGCTGCCCTGCGCCACCGGCGCTGCCGGCAGGGTCATGTCGAGCCCTTCGGTCGCCAGCCGCCGATCGAGCGCCTCCGCCTCCAGGTCGGCCTTGCGGGCGGCGATCGCCTCGGTGACCGACTCGCGCAAGGCGTGGATCCGTGGTCCTTCGACCTGCCTCTGCTCCGGCGTCATGCCGCCGAGAGTCTTGAGGAGCTGGGTTATCCGGCCCTGCTTGCCGAGCGCCGAAACCCGCTCGGCCTCGATCGCGGCGAGGTCGGGAGCGGCGCAGATTCGGGCGAGAAGATCGCCGGACAATGGGTCGAGATCGGCCATGGCCGCGGCTCTAGAGAAATTTTCCCGCCCTTTGAACCCACCCAGGGCCGTCATCTTCGAACTTCAGGAGGCGATACCGCGTCGCGCCGGGATCGGCGTCATCGCGTCGAGCGCATTTCTTCGCCGGCCGGCAGGCCATGATTTTTTGACGGGAGACACGAAGGTACAAGCAAAAGAACCAGGCTGAGGCGCCTCGCCCGTATCTTGTACCTTCGTGCCTTCCCTTCCGAAAAATTGGCGCCGAGGCGCCGGGGACGGGCGCTGAGGCCAGTCCCACAGCCTGACATCCGGACGAGCACGCCCGGGCATTTTTTGCGGGGACACAATACCTATTTGTCGACCGAATTAGGTATTGTGTCCCCGTAATCCTGAACAGGTTCTTCTCATTCAGTGCAGAGCCGGTTGTGGTCCGCCACCTCGGCATCGAGAGCGTTTTCCAATGAGCCGGCAGGCCCTGGAATTTTTTTGAGGGAAGGCACGACGGTACAAGAAAAAATCGCACGTCGGCGCCGATCCTTTTCTTGTACCTTCGTGTCTTCTCTTCAAAAAAGGGTGCCGAGGTTCCGGGTAACAGGCGGAGCGGTTCGACCCCCATCCAACCCGACAGCGCCGATGGACCCCGCGGCGCCGTCATCTTTTGCGGGGACACAATACCTATTTGTCGGCCGAATTAGGTATTGTGTCCCCGTAATTTAGGCCGATCCTTTTCTTGTACCTTCGTGTCTTCTCTTCAAAAAATGGCGCCGAGGCGCCGGGTAACAGGCGAAGCGGTTCGACCCCCATCCAACCTGACAGCGCCGACGGACCCCGCGGCGCCGTCATCTTTTGCGGGGACACAATACCTATTTGCCGGTCGAATTAGGTATTGTGTCCCCGTAATTCTGGTAGCGCATCACGCGCTTATCCTCCCGAGCCGGCGGGCCCTGGAATCTCTTTGAAATTGGCGCCGGGGCGCCGGGAGGCTCGTAGGACGTTCGGCCCACATCCGACTTTTGGTAATAGCGGATCGGTGGATTTCCGAAACAGGTTCAGGGAGACTGCGGGAAGGCGCCTCGCTTATTCCGATCCGCGCCGGGGCCGCTCGTCCAGCAGGTGGCGCTGCCAGAACATCAGGCTGGCCCAGAAAGCGTAATCCTGATTGGCCTTCTTGGCGAAGCCGTGGCCCTCGTCCTGGGCGAGCAGGTGCCAGGCGGTGCCGCCGTTGCGGCGAACGGCCTTGACCGCCTGCTCCGCTTCGGAGGCGGGAACGCGCGGATCGTTGCCGCCGGTCTGCACCATCAGGGGCAGCCGAAGCTCCTTGATCCGGGTCAGCGGCGAGATGGCGAGCAGCTTCCTTCTCTGCACGGGATCGCGCTCGTCGCCATATTCGACCCGCCTCAGGTCGCGGCGATAGGATTGGGTGTTCTCGAGAAAGGTGACGAAGTTGGAGATGGCGACGATGCAATTCGCCGCCTTGAAGCGGTCGCCGTAGCGGATCGCGCTCGCGTAGCACATGTAGCCGCCATAGCTTCCGCCGGTCTCGGCGAAGCGCTGCGGATCCAGGGCCGGGTCGCGGGCGAGGGTGTCGAGGAAGGCGCCGACGTCCTTCACCGAATTCTCACGCAGGTCCGCGCCGTTGTCGAGGGCGACGAAGCGCTTGCCGAAGCCCGTCGAGCCGCGGACGTTGGGGTAGAAGAGCGCGATCCCGAGCTCGTTCACGAGGTAGTTGTTGCGCCCGAGGAAGCCCGGCCGCGACTGGCCTTCGGGGCCGCCGTGGATGCTCATGATCATCGGCCGGCGGCCGGGGAAGCGGGCGGGATCGGGGCGGTAGAGGAAGCCCGACACCTTCTCGCCGTCGAAGCTGGTCGTCTCGACCAGGACCGGCTCGACGTTTCGGCGCGGATCGAGGCCGCCGGTCTCGCTCTCGGTCCAGCGGGTGACGGCGAGGGTCTTGGAATTGACGACGTAGACGTCGGCCGGCGATCGGGCCGAGGAGACGGTCACCGCGATATCGCCCCAGGGTGCGATCTCGAGACCGCCCATCGTTCCGACGGGCAGGCCGGCCACGGTCCGGCTCCGGCGGGTGCGGGTGTCGAGCAATTTGAGGCGGCTGATTCCGGCCTCGTTGACGGTATAGGCGATGAACCGGCCGTCGTCGGAGATGTCGAAATTCTCGACGTCCCAGCGGGTCTCGGGCGCCGCCGCCGCGAAGCGGCCCGTGGCGGGGTTGAGGATTCCGAGGCGCTGGAAGTCGGACCCTTCGTCGGAGGTGACCCACAAGGTGCCGTTGGGCGCATATTGGGCGCTTCCGTAGGAGACGGGCGCATCGTGGTCGCCGATCGGCGTCATCCGGCCGGTGGCGATTTCGACCCGGTGGAGGTTGGACTTGTTGACCGAAAGATATTCGGCGACGATCGCGCTCCGGCCGTCGGGCGCGAAATCGGCGAGGGCCCAGCCGCCGCCTTTGACCTGGGCGAGCAGGCGGTTGCTTGCGGGATTGCGCGGATCGACGATGTAGAGGTCGTTGTCGGAGCCGTTGCGGCGGGTCGAGGTGTAGGCGAGCCAGCGGCCGTCATGGCTCCAGGCGTTGATCGAATTGCGGCTCTTGCCGTCGGTGATCATCCTGAGCCGGCCGTTCTCGAGCACGTAAAGCTGCCAGAACTCGCTTCCGCCGACGTCCTTCTGGATGACGAGCACGTCGCCCAATTTGCGCGCATAGGAAGCGGAGGCGATGGCGTCGGATTCGAAGGTGATCTGGCGCCGCATTCCGAGCGGGCGGGCGACCTCGTGGACCTGGCCGGTATTGCCGAAGCGGGTGGTGATGGCGAGCGAGCGCCTGGCCGGGTTCCAGCCTTGGAGGCCCGCGGTCCGAAACTCCATGTAGGGACGGGTGCGCTCGGCGAGATCGTCGGGCACGGCCGGGATCCCGTCGGCGACGATGGCGGCGGGCTTCTCCACTTCGGCGAGGGCCGGGGCGGCGAGGAAGGCGGAGGCGGCGAGCAGGGAAAGACGAAGGCGCATGAATACTCCTCGGGCAGAACGCGCCGGGACGCTAGGAGGGCGCGAACGGCGGGGCAAGCTCGACCGTCATCCCAGCGAAGGCTGGGATCGCAAGGGGTGAAAGACACCGCGCTCTTCATCCGCCGGAGCCCCAGCCTTCGCTGGAGCGACGGGAGTCAGCATTCCACCACGTTGACCGCCAGCCCGCCCAGCGACGTCTCCTTGTAGCGGACGTTCATGTCGAGGCCGGTCTTGCGCATCGTCTCGATCACCTGGTCGAGGCTGACGAGGTGGTCGCCGGTGCCGACGAGGGCGAGTCGGGAGGCTTCGATCGCCTTGATCGCGCCGACCGCGTTGCGCTCGATGCAGGGGACCTGGACGAGGCCTCCGACCGGATCGCAGGTGAGGCCGAGATTATGCTCCATTCCGATCTCGGCGGCATTCTCGATCTGCCAGTTGGTTCCGCCGAGCGCCGCGGTGAGGCCGGCCGCGGCCATCGAGCAGGCCACTCCGACCTCGCCCTGGCAGCCGACCTCGGCGCCGGAGATGGAGGCATTCTCCTTGAAGAGGGAGCCGACCGCGGCCGCGGTGAGGAGGAAGGTCCGAACGCCTTCGGCCGTCGAATGGGGGGTGAAGCGCTGATAGTAGCGAAGGATGGCGGGGACGATCCCGGCGGCGCCGTTGGTGGGAGCGGTGACCACCCGGCCGCCGGCGGCATTCTCCTCGTTGACCGCGAGCGCCCAGAGATTGACCCAGTCGAGAACGGTGAGCGGATCCTGCAAGGTGCGCTCGGCGCGGTCGAGGAGGAGCTTGTGGAGGCCCGGGGCGCGGCGCTTGACGTTGAGGCCGCCGGGAAGGATCCCCGCTCGGCCGATGCCCCGGTCGACGCAGCCGTGCATGGCTTCGACGATCGAATCGAGACGCGCGTCGATCTCGTCGTCCGAGCGCAGGGCGCGCTCGTTGGCGCGGGCGATCTCGGCGATGGTCAGGCCCTCGCGCTCGGCGATGGCGAGAAGCTCGTCGGCGCAGCGATAATTGTAGGGAATGTCCCAGAGGCCCTCGGGCGGGGCGTTGCCGGCAATCGCCGCTTCGTCGACCACGGCGCCGCCGCCGGTCGAATAATAGATTGACGATTCGATCGGCTCGCCGGCGCCGTCGAAGGCGGTAAATCGCATCCCGTTCGAATGGTGGGGAAGGCGTTCGCGCTGCAGGAACCTGAGGTCCCGGGGCTCGTCGAAGCCGATTTCCCTCGCCCCGCCGAGGCGCAGGCGGCCGGTGGCGCGGACCGTGGCGACGACTTCGTCGGCCGAGTCGGGGTCCATCCGGTCGGGCCGTTCGCCCGAAAGGCCGAGAAGGACGGCGCGGTCGGTGGCGTGGCCCTTGCCGGTCAGGGCCAGCGATCCGTAGAGCTCGGCGAGCACCCGCTCGGTGCGCTCCTGCATCGCCTTTTGCGAGAGCGCCTCGACAAAGCGGCACGCGGCCGTCATCGGCCCCATCGTATGTGAGCTCGAGGGGCCGACCCCGATCTTGAAGAGGTCGAAGACGCTGGTGACCAAGCAAGTCTCTCCTGACGCCCCGGCAGATGGGCTTCCCACGCGCTTCTGGCAAGCCGGGGAGCCGTTCGTCCTGCTCGAATTCGAAGGGCGCGCACGGCTGTATCGGGGGCCGTCCGGGGTCGTGGAAGCGAGGCGGCCCGAGGAGGTCCGGCCGGCGCTGGACCGGCTGCGCGGGCGCCACTCGGCCGGGTTCATCGCCTATGAGGCCGGCCACGGCCTCGAGCCGAAGCTGGCGCCCTTGGCGAGCGTGGCCGAGGCGGGCGGCCCGCCCTTGCTCTGGTTCGGGCTGTTCGATGGCTGGGAGGCGGTCGATCCCAGATCCTTATTACCGGATCCCGCCGGCGCCTGGGCGGCCCGGCCACGGCCGCTCGTCGAGCGCGAGGCGCACGAAGCGGCGGTGCGGCAGGCGCTGGAGCATATCCTGGCCGGCGACATCTATCAGGCCAACCTCACTTTCCGGGCCGAGGTGGCGACGGCCGGCCATCCGCTCGCCCTCTACGCCGCGATCCGGCCGCGGGCGCGGGCGGGATGGGGCGGTGTGGTCTTCACGGGCGAGCATTGGCTGCTCTCTTTCTCTCCCGAGCTCTTCTTCACGCTCGAGGCGGGGCGGGTGACGGCCCGGCCGATGAAGGGGACCGCTCCGGCCGGAAGCGATCCGGAGGCGCTAAGGAGCGACCCCAAGCAGAGGTCCGAGAATCTGATGATCGTGGACCTTCTGCGCAACGATCTCTCGCGGCTGTCGAAGCCGGGGACGGTGAAGGTTCCGGCCCTGTTCGAGGTCGAGACCTATCCGACCGTGCTCCAGATGACCTCGACCGTGGTCGGCGAGCTCGAGGAGGGACTCACCGGGGTCGACCTCGTTGAAACCATCTTCCCCTGCGGATCGGTGACCGGAGCGCCCAAGATCAGGGCGATGGAGATCATCGCTTCCCTGGAGGGGGAAAGGCGGGGTCCCTATACCGGCAGTATCGGAAGGCTTGCGCCGGACGGCGAGGCCGAGTTCAATGTCGCGATCCGGACCCTCGTCCTTCGTGACGGCGAGACGTGCGCGCGGCTCGGCCTGGGGTCCGGGATCGTCGCCGACAGCGTGGCGGCGGACGAGTGGCGCGAATGCCTGGCGAAGGGAGAGTTTGTGGCGACGTCTGCACGGTTCGACCTCATCGAGACGATGCGCTTCGATCCGCGCGAAGGCCTGTACGCGCTCGATCGCCATCTCGCGCGGATGAAGCGAAGCGCCGACGCCTTCGGCTTCGCCTTCGACCGCCACCATGCCCGCAACGAGCTCCAGGCGGCGACCTTCTTCCTGAGGGAGGCGCGCAAGCTGAGGCTTTTGTTGTCGAGCAGCGGGGCGCTGGCGATCGAGTCGCGCACGCTGGCGGCGCCGCCCGAAGGCACGGTCGAGGTGGCGCTGGCGAGGCTTCCGGTCGAGCCGGAGGATTTTCGCCTGAGGCACAAGACCAGCGACCGCCGCTTCTACGATGCGCCTCGGGAGGAAGCGGGGACGTATGAGGTGGCGTTTGTCGACCGGGAAGGGTTTCTCACCGAGGGAAGCTTCACGAACCTGTTTGTCGAGCGCGGCGGCCGGCTGCTCACTCCCCCGCTGGCGCGTGGGCTGCTTCCGGGCGTCCTTCGCGAGGTGTTGGTCGAGGAGGGGCGGGCCGAGGAGGCGGACCTGCGGGAGGAGGATCTGGAAAGCGGGTTCTTTGTCGGGAATGCGGTTCGGGGATTGATCGCGGCGAGGCTCATCCAGCCGTCACCCTGAACTTGTTTCAGGGTCCAGATCTCCACCCGCGCGACGCATCCACCCTGAATCCTGAAACAAGTTCAGGATGACGAATTCAGTCACGCCGCCAGCGGAAACCTCAACAGCCGATCCGCCACCGGGATCAGGGCCTCCGCCTTCGGCCCGACCGCCCGGACGATCTCCGGGTGGCCCGCGTCCAGCCCCCCGGTCAGCGAGCCGAAGGCCGGGAGGATCAGCTTGCGCTCCGTCGCGACGAAACAGCGACGGGAGACCTTGCGGCCACGATGGTGGATCCGAAGCTTGGGGTGGAAATGACCGGACAGCTCGGGCCGCGATTCGGCGGGATCGGCCTCGTGGCGAAGCAGCAGACCTTCGACTTCCGCCTCCTCCACGACCGAGCCGCCGCAATGATCGGCGATTCCGGGATCGTGATTGCCGGTGATCCAGGTCCAGCGGGTCGAGCCGGTCAAAGCGGTCAGCATCTCGCGGGCCCGGGCCGGCAGGCGGTCGCAGCCGTGGCGGTCGTGGAAGCTGTCGCCCAGGCACCAAACCTCCCCGGCGCCGGTCGAGACGGCGAGCGCGGTCAGGTCGGCGAGGGTGGCGATCGAATCGTAAGGGGGCAGCATCTGCCCGAAGCGGGCGAACCAGCTCGCTTTCTCGAGATGGAGATCGGCGACCAGCAGGGCCCGGCGCGACGGCCAGAACAGGGCCCCCTGCGGCAGGGCCATCAGCTCGTGGCTACAGAACGAAAAGCGAACCATGACGCCCAGCCTATAGACCGGGCGCGGCCAGGTTCAAGGCTTCAGCGCGCGGAGTTGGGGATGACCGAGGAATCGAGCGCGGGGGGCGCCGCCGGGCGCGAGTCGATGAGCTCCGGGGTCGCGGTCGCGAACAGGATTGCGCCGACGAGAAAGCCTTCGGCGACGAGCGCGAACGGATTGGTGAGCTTCTTCAGGAAACGCATTCGAGGGGCATGCGCCCGCGCGGGTAAACGGGAGATGAATTGGTCGTTGGGATGCGCTCGGGGCGGGACCGGCACGTCGCCCCAGCGCAGGCTGGGGCCCCAGGGAGTGAAAGGCTCGGAGCTCCTCACCCCCTGGGATGCCAGCCTGCGCTGGCATGACGAAGGTTACGCGACCTCGGGCTCCTTGCGGGGCGCCTTGTCGGCCTCGACCGTCCGCATCTGGCCCGTGCCGATCTCGATCTTGCGCGGCTTCATGGCGTCGGGAATCTCGCGGACCAGCTCGATCGAGAGCAGGCCGTCCTTCATGTCGGCAACCTCCACGCGGACGAAGTCGGCCAGTTCGAAGCGGCGCTCGAAGGCTCGGGTGGCGATTCCCATGTGCAGGAAATTACCGTCCTTGCCCCGGCTCTCCGACTTGCGGCCGACCACGATCAGCATATTCTGGCGGGCGGTGATGTCGATGTCGCCGGACGAGAATCCGGCAACGGCGAGCGTGATCCGGTAGCGGTCGTCGCTCAGCTTCTCGATGTCGTAGGGCGGGTAATTGTCGGCCTGCTCGGCCCGCGCGCTTTCGAGGAAGTCGAAGAGGCGGTCGAAGCCGACCGTGTTGCGGCGATAGGGGGTGAAATCGGTGCTTCTCATGTCAATGTCCTCCGTGTGAGCAACATCGTGAGGTGCGGCGGCAAAGAGCCGGCGCCCCTCGCGGATACAGGCCGGACACCATGAACGGGTCGTCCGACGGCGGCGATTTAGGTTTGGATTTTACGGGTTCAAGACCCCTTTGCCTCCCTGTCGCGAAGCGACGGGGAGGGGGACCAGGCGAAGCCTGGTGGAGGGGTAATTGCCGAGGGCTGCGCCTTCTACCCCGCCACCACCCTACGGGTGGTCCCCCTCCCCATGCCGCGCATGGGGAGGCAAAACATTCTCCTCGACCGCCGAGGCGAGCTCGGCGAGGGTGAAGGGCTTGCGGAGGACCGGCACGTTGCCTCCAAGGGCCGCTTCCAGCTGCTCGGTTTCCGCATAGCCGGTGACGAAGACGATCGGCAGGTCCGGGTAAAGATCGCGGGCCGCCCGTGCGACCTCGGCGCCGTTCATGCCCGGCATGGCGTAGTCGATCAGTGCGAGACCGGGCCGGCTCTCGCGCAGCGCTTCGAGGCCCTGGGCACCCGACGCGGCCGACACGACGGTGCAGCCCAGACCCTCCAGCGATTCGGCGAGGAAGGCGCGGACGTCGTCATCGTCGTCAACGATCAGCACCTGGGCGCCCGCGGCCGCTCCGGACGAAATCGCGCTGGATCGGCCCGCCTCGCCAACCGCCGCCTCGGCCGCGCGCGCGGCCGGCAGCAGGATATCCACCGACGTGCCCTTCCCGACCTCGCTGTCGATCCGCAAGGTCCCGCCGGCCTGCTGGGCGATGCCATAGACCTGGGCAAGGCCGAGGCCGGTCCCCTTGCCGAGCGGCTTGGTCGAATAGAAAGGTTCGGCGGCCCGACCCAGAACGTCGGCGGGCATGCCCTGGCCGGTGTCGGCGACGGTGATCCGGACGAATTCGCCCGCCGGGTGGTCCGGCTCATCGTCCAACCGTATCCGATCGGTGAAGATGGTGAGCGTTCCGCCTTCCGGCATCGCGTCGCGGGCATTGATGGCGAGGTTGAGGATCGCGTTCTCGAGCTGGTTGGCGTCGCAGACGCCATGGCCCGCCCGAGGGTCGAGCCGGGTCTCGATTCGGACCGCGCCGCCGAGCGTGTGGCGAAGCAGGCGCTGCATCGCGGAAATGACCTCGTTGACCGCGACCGGCCCCATGCTGATGCGCTGGATCCGGGAGAAAGCGAGCAATTGCCCGGTGAGCTTGGCGCCGCGGCGGGTCGATTCCAGCGCGGTCTCCGCGATCCGCTTCAGGCGCGGATCGTCGACCCGGGACGCGATCAGCTCCAGCCCGCCCATGATCGGAGTGAGCAGATTGTTGAAGTCGTGCGCAATGCCGCCGGTGAGCTGCCCGACCGCCTCCATCTTCTGGGCCTGGCGGAGCGCGTCCTCGGCCTTCAGCCGCTCGCCGACTTCGGCCTGAAGCCGGTCGAGCGCGGCGCTGAGGTCGCCGGTACGCTCCGCCACCCGCCGTTCGAGCGTCTCGTTGACCTCGCGAAGCGCGGCCTCGGCGAGCTTGAGCTCGGTGATGTCGTGGGCGACTCCGATGAAGCCGGCATGCTCGCCCTGCGGGCCCCAGCGCGGCTGCGAGACGGATCGGATCCAGCGCCACTGGCCGCCGCTGCGATAGCGGGCGACCAGCTCGAACTTCTGGAGCGAAGCTTCGCCCGCCACCGATTCGGCGAGCAGGCGCCCGGCATCGTCGGGATGGATGACCGTCCGCCAGTCGAACTCGACCGCTTCGTCGTAGCGGATGCCGAGGAACTCGACATAAGCGCGATTGACGAAGCTGCGCTTGCGGTCGAGCTTGGTCACCCACATCGGCACCGGCGCCGAATCGGCGATGAGCCGGAAGCGCTCCTCGCTCTCCCGGAGCGCGGTCTCGGCGACGATCCGCTCGGTGACGTCGTAGCCGTCGGCAAAGATTCCGCTGACCGCCCCGCCTGGATCCAGGATCGGCTGGAAGACGAAGTCGAGCAGCCGTTCCTCGCGCGGACCGCCCGGCCGCCGCTGGAGCCGGACCGCCACCGACCGCCCCGAATAAGGCTCGCCGCTCCGATAGACTTTGTCGAGCAATTCGAAGAGGCCCTGGCCCTCGACCTCGGGGACGGCCTCCCGGACCGGCTTGCCGATGAGATCCTGGCGCCCGACCAGCGTCTGGTAGGAGGCGTTGGCCATCTCGAAAACGTGGTCGGGGCCGCGCACCACCGCCATGAAGCCCGGCGCGCGGTGGAACAATTGCCGGAGGCGGTCGGTCTCGCCCAGCCGTTCCCGCTCCGCCGCCACCGTCGCCGTGGTCTCGGTGCAGACGCAGAACATTCCCGCGGGCTCGCCGTCGTCGCCGCGCAGCGGGCTGTAGGAGAAGGTGAACCAGGTTTGCTCCTCGAAGCCGTTGCGGGCGATGGTCAGCGGCAAATTCTCGAAATAGGTGGCCTCGCCGGCGAGCGCCCGGCGGGCGAGCGGCCCGACATCCTCCCAGATTTCCGCCCAGATATCCTCGAAGGCCTGGCCGAGCGCGGCCGGATGCTTGTCGCCGAGCACCTCGGCATAGGCATCGTTGTAGAGGAAGTGCAGCGCCGGGCCCCAGGCGAGGAACATCGGGAATTTGGAGGAAAGCAGGATCCCGGCGGCGGTCTTCAGCGCCTGCGGCCAGCCGTCCGGCGGCCCGAGCGGCGACGTCGACCAGTCGAAGCCGCGCATGCGTTCGCCCATCTCGCCGCCGTCGGCGAGAAAGGAATGGCTTTCGGGACCGGCCGGAACTTCGGACTCAATCGGCGACATCGAAACTCCACGCTCGCCCCCCGGCCGCGAGGCGCAAAACTAGCGGCGGCGCGCGACTTGTGGAAGTCCCCCGCAAAGGTCTATTTTGCAGAGCGACGAGGAGATGGGCCGATGTTCACCGACATGAGGAAGGGCACCGCCGAAGATTGGGCGCATATCGCCGCCGAGCACGGCAAGCATATCAGGACCGACGCCGCCCGGCAGATCATGGACGGCCTGGCCCGGCTCGAGGCGATCGAAGTGGGCTTCGCCGCCAACCAGCTCACCCACTCGCTCATGGCCGGAACTCTCGCCCGCCGCTCCGGCGCCAGCGACGAGGAAGTCGTCGCAGCGCTTTGCCACGATCTCGGCAAGCTCTTCTCGATCCCCAATCACGGCCCGATCGCGGCCGAGATGCTCAAGCCCTATGTGCGTGAGGAGATCTACCACGCCATCTACTGGCACCAGGAATTCCAGGGCCGCTATTATTTCGAGCATCTCGGCAAGGATCCGGAGGGGCGCGAGCGGTTCAGGACGGAAAGCTGGTACGCCTTCGCCGAGAAGCTGGTCGACGATTGGGACGCTCCGGCCTTCGATCCGGGGTTCGAGGTCGACCCGCTGGAGAGCTTCGAGCCGGAGGTGACGAGGGTCTTCTCGAACCCCAGGGCGATGGTTTAACGCCCGTCGCCCCAGCGCAGGCTCGGGCCCCAGCGGGTGATGAACGCCGGCGCTTTTCACCCGCCGGGACCCCAGCCTTCGCTGGGGTGACGTTTCCGCGGAACCGCCGCGCCCGCCCCCGGTTCTCGCGCCCATGACAATCCAACCCGTCCGCTGGCCCGCGCCCCGTGAATGGTGGGCCGTGCTGGTTCGCACCTGGAAGGAGGCGGGCGACGACAATGTCGGGCTGCTCGCGGCCGGGGTCGCCTTCTACGCCTTCCTGGCGTTCGTTCCTTTGCTGGCGGCGACGGTCCTGGTCTACGGCCTCGCCGCCGAGCCGGAGACGGTCGCCAATCACATCCGCCAGCTGTTCGGAGTGCTTCCGGAGGACGCCGCGGCACTGATCGGCGACCAGCTCAAGAGCATGACCGACTCCCCCGATTCGGCCAAGGGCTGGAGCCTGGTCGTCGCCCTCGCGCTCGCCGTCTACGGCGCCAGCAAGGGCTCGGGCGCGATCGTGACCGCGCTCAACATCGCCTACGAAGTGAAGGAGAGCCGGGGCTTCATCAAGTCGACCTTCCTGTCGCTGCTGATGACGGTGGGCGCGCTCGTCGTGATGGTGATCGCGGCGGCCGGAATCTCGATGATGGCCTGGGTCGAGGCCCTGTTCCCGGGCTTCCCGGCCTGGGCGCACGACGCGTTCCAGATCCTGTTCTGGGCGGTCGCCGTGGCCGCGGTGGGCTTCGGCCTCGCCGCACTTTATCGCTACGCTCCCAACCGGCCGGACGCGCCCTGGGTCTGGGTCAGCCCCGGCTCGGCCGCCGCCACCCTGCTCTGGCTCGCCGGAAGCCTCGGCTTCGGCCTCTACGTTTCCTCATTCGGCAATTACAACGCCACCTACGGCTCGCTGGGCGGGGTCGTCGTCTTCCTCACCTGGCTCTATCTGAGCGCCTACATCGTGCTGATGGGCGGCGAGATGAACTCCGAGCTCGAGCGCCAGCAGGCGAAGGCGGCGGGGCTTCCGCCGCATCCGGCGGCGGCGGCCGAGGCGGTAAATTCCGGGGGGACGCCGAAAGCCGATCCGGAGCGAATAAGCTGGCCCATGGCGGCAGTGGGGCTGGCGCTGTCGCGCACGGGCAGGCGCTAGCCGTTGCTCAGATCGTCACCCTGGACTTGTTTCAGGGTCCAGATATCCACCCGCTGGGCGGCTCCATCCTGGATGCTGAAACAAGTTCAGCATGACGGTGCAGGGAGCGGCCCCATCCCTTGCTCAATCCAGCCGCATCGCCGTCGCCGCAAGGCTCTCCGCCTCGATCAGGATCGCATCCTCGGCCCCGGCGGTCGCGGTCTTTTCCCGTCCGACGATGACCAGCACCGGCACCGCCATCGGCGAGACCCGGTCCAATTCGACATGGACCATCGTCTGCTGGGCCCGGTCGAGAAGCCGGACCAGGCGGCCGACTTCGGTCATATTGCCGCGGGCGTCGTTCCAGGCGGCCTTGAGCAGGAGATGGTCGGGCTCGTAGCGGCGGAGCACGTCGTAGATGAGGTCGGTCGAGAAGGTCACCTGGCGGCCCGACTTGCGCTTTCCGGGATGATGCCGCTCGACGAGGCCTCCGATCACGGCGACCTCGCGGAAGGCCCGCTTCAGGAGGTTCGAGCCCTGCACCCATTCGACGAACTCGTTCTCGAGGAGATCGGGCGAGAGCAAGGCGGCGGGATCGGCGATCGGCTCGAGCGCGTAGCAGGCCAAGGCGTAATCGTTCGAGACGAAGCCCAAAGGGTTCAGGCCCGCGCTCTCCATCCGCCGGGTGATCAGCATCCCGAGCGACTGGTGGGCGTTCCAGCCCTCGAAGCTGTAGACGACCATGTAGTGGCGATGCTCGTGGGGGAAGGTCTCGACCAGGAGCTGGTCCGGGCGCGGAAGGATCGAGCGCTCGCCCTGGACCCGAAGCCAGTCGCGGACGTCGTCGGGAAAGCGCGGCCATTGTTCGCGGTCCCAGAGGAAGGCGCGGACCCGGTCGGCGAGGTTGGTGGTCATCGCCATCCGCGTTCCGACATAGGTGGGGATCCGCGCCGGCCTGGTGGTGGCCCGGACGAACAGGTCGGTGCCGTCGATCTTCTCGACCTCGAGCACCAGGCCGGCGAAGTAGAAGGTGTCCCCGGGCGAGAGGGTCGAGCCGAAATATTCCTCGACCGTGCCGAGCTTTCGGCCGCGCCGGAAGCGGACGTCGAGCAAGGGCGCGTCGACGATGATCCCGGCGTTCATCCGATGCTGCTGGATGAATCGGGGATGCGATACCCGCCAGGTGCCGTCCGGATCGCGGGTCAGGCGGCGGAAGCGATCGTAGGCGCGGAGCGAATAGCCGCCGTTCTCGATATAGGCGAGGATCTGGGCGAACAATTCCACCGACAGGCCGGAATAAGGCGCGGCGGAGCGGACCTCGTCGAGCATCTCCTCTTCGCGGAAGGGCGCGGCGCAGGCGGCGGCCATGACGTGCTGGGCAAGGACGTCGATCGCTCCCGGGCGGAATATCTCGGGATCGAGCTCCTTGTTCTCGATCGCGTCCAGGGCGGCCCGGGCCTCGAGATATTCGAAGCGATTGCCCGGGACGACGAGCGCTTCCGAAGGCTCGTCGAGCCGGTGATTGGCGCGGCCGATGCGCTGGAGCAGGCGCGACGAGCCCTTGGGCGCCCCCATCTGGATGACGAGATCGACGTCCCCCCAATCGACTCCGAGATCGAGGCTGGCGGTGCAGACGAGGCCGCGCAACCGCCCGTCGGCCATCGCCGATTCGACCTTGCGCCGGGCCTCGACCGAAAGCGAGCCGTGGTGGATCCCGATCGGCAGATGCGTGTCGTTCGCCGTCCACAGATCCTGGAAGATGAGCTCGGCGAGGCTTCGCGTGTTGCAGAAGACCAAGGTCGTCCTGTGCCGCTCGATCTCGCGCATGACGTTCGCCGTCGCCCAGCGGCCCGAATGGCCCGACCAGGGGATTCGCTCGTCCTCGGGAAGCATGATCTTGAGATCCGGCTCGGCGCCCGGCTCGCCCTGGACGATGTCGACCATCTCGATGTCGCCGTGCGGGGCGAGCCAGCCCTGATAGGCTTCCGGATCGGAGACGGTGGCGGAGAGAGCGACCCGGCGCATCGCCGGCGCGAGGCGCTGAAGCCGGGCGAGGGTGAGGGAGAGCAGGTCGCCGCGCTTGCCGCTGGCGAAGGCGTGGACTTCGTCGACCACCACCGTCCTGAGGCCGGCGAAGAGGGTGAGGCTGTCCTGGTGGCTGAGCAGGAGGCTTAGCGATTCCGGCGTGGTCAGGAGCATCTGGGGCGGCCGGGCGCGCTGGCGGGCCTTGCGGTCGGCCGGAGTGTCGCCGGTGCGGGCCTCGACCCGGATCGGGAGATCCATCTCGCCGATCGGGGTCAGCAAATTGCGCTGGACGTCGACGGCGAGCGCCTTCAGCGGCGAGATGTAGAGGGTGTGGAGGCCCTCGCTCGGCGCTTCGATCAGCTCGACGATCGAAGCGAGGAAACCGGCCAGGGTCTTGCCGGCGCCGGTGGGCGCGACGAGCAGGGCGCTCCGGCCGGCCCGGGCGGCGGCGAGCATCTCGAGCTGGTGGCGGCGCGGCGTCCAGCCCTTGGCGGCGAACCAGGAAGCGACGACGGGGGGGAGTTCCGTCATTCCGGACGTGATCCGGAACCCATGGACGCCGTCATCGACGGATCCTCAAGCGCGATGTTCATGGGTCCCGGCTTCCGCCGGGATGACTTCACGACGTCGCATCGTCCCCGCTGCGCCGTTTCTCCTCTTCCTCGCGATAGAGGTCGCGGGTGCCCTGCTCGGTGCGGTCGTCGTCGCGCTTGCCGGACTTGCGGTTGCGGAGCAGCACCCAGAGCAGGACGACCGCGAGCAGCAGCGGCCCGACGATGGTGACGATCCCCCAACTACCTCCGCCTGCGTCCATGCTTTCGCTCCCTTGGCTAGCGCTCAAATGCGGGCACGCGCTTGGCGATGCCCTTCTTCACCTTATATAGCTCCCCATGGCCCGTCTCGGTTCCTGGATCGAGCCTTTTCCCGAAGGCATTTACATCAGGCCGGCCGACGCCTGGGTCGATCCGAACGTTCCCAAGGCGCGAGTGCTCGTCACCCACGGCCATGCCGACCATGCCCGCGGCGGCCATGAGGAGGTGTTCGCCACCCCCGAGACTCTGGCAATCATGGAATGCCGTTACGGGCCGCAGCCGGGGGGAAGGGCGACGCCTTATGGCGAGGTCGTCCGGCTCGGCGAGGTGGAGGTCAGCTTCGTCCCCGCCGGCCATGTGCTCGGCTCGGCGCAGATCGTTCTCGACTATAGAGGCGAGCGGGTGGTCGTCTCGGGCGACTACAAGCGCCGTCCGGACCCCAGCTGCCCGCCCTTCGAGCCGGTGCCCTGCGACATCTTCATCACCGAGGCGACCTTCGGGCTGCCGGTCTTCCGCCATCCCGACACGTCCAGCGAGATCGACCGGCTGCTCGTCCGGCTTCACGAGAATCCGGAGCGCTGCGTTCTCGTCGGCGCCTATGCGCTCGGCAAGGCGCAGCGGCTGATGATGGAAATCCGGGGCCGCGGCTATCACGAGCCGATCTACATACACGGCGCGCTCGAGCGATTGTGCGACCTCTACCGCGAATGGGGGGTCGAGCTGGGCGACCTCCGGCCGGCCACCGGCGCCTCCAAGGACGAGCTGCGCGGAAGGATCGTCGTCGCCCCGCCGGGCTGCCTCAACGACCGCTGGTCGCGCCGACTGCCCGATCCGATCACCGCCATGGCCTCGGGCTGGATGCGGGTCCGCCAGCGCGCCCGCCAGCGCAACGTCGAGCTTCCGCTCATCGTCTCCGACCATGCCGATTGGGACGAATTGACCGCCACCATCCAGGAGCTTCGGCCCCGCGAAGTCTGGATCACCCACGGCCGCGAGGACGCTCTCAAGCATTGGTGCATGACCCGCCAGATCAAGGCGCGGGAGCTCAACCTGGTCGGGCGCGAGGACGAGGACGATTGATGTTTCCCTCTCCCTGCAGGGGAGAGGGACAGGCGCGAAGCGCCAAGGGTGAGGGCCTGAAGTCGATGGGCAAAGGCCCTCACCCTCCCACCGCTTCGCGGCGGGCCCCTCCCTCTCCCCTGAAGGGAGAGGGGTTCAGCTCTGCAGGTCGACCATCGACACGACCACGATCCCAGCCACGGCCAATATCCCCCACCTCACCCAACGCTCCAACTGGAAGCTCCCGGTCCGCGACAGGACCGCCGCGCTCGTCGGCATGATCAGGATGAAGAGGCCGAGGGTCAGCGCCGCGCCCCCTTTCCAGCCCAGCTCGAGCCCGCCCCAAATGGCGAGCGCGGCCCAGAGCACGCAGAAGAGCAGCGCTTCCGGGTAGAGCTTCGGCATCAATGCGCGACCTGCTCGCCGCGTTCGAGGCCTGAGAGGGCGAGCTGCGCGTCGATCTGGGCGACCAGTCGGGTCAGTCCGGCTTCGTCCTTGGCCTCGGCTCGGGCGACGAGGACGTCCTGGGTGTTGGAGGCCCGGAGCAGCCACCAGCCGTCGGCGGTGCTGACCCGGGCGCCGTCGGTCCGGTCGACCTCGGCGCCGCTCGACGCCAGCCGCTCCAGCACTTCCTCGACGACCGAGAACTTGCGGCTTTCGTCGACCTGGAAGCGCATCTCGGGCGTGTTGATCATCGGCGGCATCGCCGAGCGAAGGGCGGTCAGCGAGCCGCCGAGCTGGGCGACGGCGCGGATCAGCCGGAGCGCGGCGTAGATGGCGTCGTCGAAGCCATACCATTCATGCTTGAAGAAGATGTGGCCGCTCATCTCCCCCGCCAGCGGAGCGCCCGTCTCCTTCATCTTCGACTTGATCAGGCTGTGACCGGTCTTCCACATCAAGGGCGTTCCGCCGAGCTCGGCGACCCGGTCGAACAGGGCCTGGCTCGCCTTGACGTCGGCAATGATGGTCGCGCCCGGAATTTCGCGGAGCACCGGCTCGGCCAGGATCGAAAGGAGCTGGTCGCCCCAGACCACCCGGCCCTCGCCGTCGACCGCTCCGAGCCGGTCGGCGTCGCCGTCGAAGGCGACCCCGAAATCGAGGCCCTTCTCGAGCACCAGCCGCTTCAGATCCTCGAGGTTGGATTCGACGGTGGGATCGGGATGGTGGTTGGGAAAGCGTCCGTCCACTTCGGGGAAGAGGATGAAGTGCTCGCCGGGCAGGCGCTTGACCAGCCGCTCGACGACCGGCCCGGCGGCGCCGTTGCCGCAATCCCAGCCGATCCGGAACGGGCCGCCGTCGAAGCCCTCGAGCAGGCGGTCGACATAGCGCTCCATCACGTCTTCGTCGCGAACGGAGCCCGAGCCTTCCTCCCAGTCGGCCGCCAAAGCCGACCGGCCGAGCTCCTGGATGCGCTCGCCGAAGAAGGCGCCGTGCTTCAACACCATCTTGAAGCCGTTGTAATTGCCGGGATTGTGACTTCCGGTGATCATGATCCCGCCGTCGACGGGAAGCTCGGCCTCGGCATAATAGAGCATCGGGGTGGGCCCGAGGCCGATCCGGACGACGTCGACCCCGCTCGCGGTAAGCCCCTCGATCAGCGCCGTCTCCAGGCCCGGCGAGCTTTCGCGGCCGTCGCGGCCGACGGCGACGACGGATCCGCCGTCGCGGCGAACCACGGTGCCGAGGGTCCGGCCGACGGCCCTCGCGTCGTCCTCGGCCAAGGTCTCACCATAGATCCCCCTGATGTCATATTCGCGCAGGCACGTCGGGTGGAGACGATGGCTCATTTAAAACTCCGGGAAGGGGATGCGATCAAGACGCGCGAGGCGGCTTGCGGTTCATTGTTTCGGCCATCAGCGTATCGCGGGCGGCGTTGACCCGGTGGGCGAGCTCGGCCGAGCCGCCCGTATCGGGGTGGACCCTGGCGATCAGCCGCCGGTGGGCGTCGCGGATCTCGTCGAGCGTCGCCCCCTCGCTCACCCCGAGCAGGCGGCGGGCGTCCGCGGCCGGCATCGGCTTCGTCGACGGGCGCGAGCGGCGCCAGGCAGCCCAGAGCAGGGCGCTCGCCATCAAGGCGGAGCCCAAGACGAGCCTGCCCTTGGTGAACAGGCTGATTCCGAGCAGGAAGAGGGCGGCGGCGATCCCGTCCTCATAGGTGAAGCCCTTGAGCCGGCCGGTGGCGAACGCCCAGAGCAGTCCGCCGGCGGCGAGCAGGATGATTATCCCCATGGCGACTAACCGGCGAGCGCGGTCGCCTCGGGAGCGGCCACCTCTCCCGGCTGGGGCAGGGCGAAGCCGGCGATCATCTCGCGCAATTCCTGGCGGGCCGCGATATGGGCGATTCCGACCTCGCCGAGATGGGGAAGATCGAGAAGGGTCAGGCCCTTGGGAAAGAGCTCGCGGTAGATGACCCGCTCGCCGAGGCCTGGGATCACCCGGAAGCCGACCCGTCGGGAGAGCTCGCCCAGCGCCTCGCCGACCCGGCGCATGTTGCGGGCCTCGATATGCTGCATTCGGTTCCTCAGCACGACCCAGTCGACGCTGGCCCCGTGAGTCTTGGCGCGCTGGGTGCGGCTGTTCCAGACCAGCTCCGCATAGAAGCTGGGGCGGCGGACCCGGTAGGTCTCGGCGTCGACCTGGCCGATCAGGTCGAGGTCGACGAAGCTGTCGTTGATCGGAGTGACCAGGGTGTCGGCTCGGATCATGGCGGCCCGGGCGTGGGGATCGTCGCGGCCCGGAGTGTCGACGACGACGATCTCGACGCCCTCGGATATCCGCTCGAGCTGGGCTTCGATCGTCTCGCCTTTGTCCGGGTCGAATGTCTCGTAGGCGGGCATGACGAGGTCGATTCCGAGCCGTTTCACCGTCTCCGAGCGGTTGTCGAGATAGCGGCCGAGCGTGCGCTGGCGGGTGTCGAGATCGAGCGCGGCGACCCGCCGTCCGGCAGCGGCGAGAGCGACGGCGCTGTGAACCGCCGTGGTCGACTTCCCGGTGCCGCCTTTCTCATTGGCGAAAACGATGAAATGCGGCGACGCCATCTGCTACCCTTGGATTTCCGGCCTTGAATTTCTTGGCCTTGATTATGCCCTGCGTCCCCCGCAAGGGCGTCGCCCAAGCTGATATCGGAGGCTTCAACAGCGTGCAAACGGTCCGTGACATCGAAACGCTGAAGGCCGCAATGGCCCAATTGCGGGCGGAAGGGGGCCTTATCGCCTTCGTTCCGACCATGGGCGCGCTCCATGCCGGCCATATGGCCCTGGTCGCGGAGGGGCGGCGGCGGGCGAGCCATGTGGTCGCCTCGATCTTCGTCAACCCGACCCAGTTCGCCGCCCATGAGGACCTCTCCACCTATCCCCGCCGTGAGGCGACCGACGCCAAGATGCTGGAGGAGGAAGGCTGCGCCATCCTCTGGTCGCCCGACGTCGAGACCATGTATCCGGGCGGGGCCGGGATCGGCGTTCGCGCCGGCCATCTGGGCGAGGGCCTCGACGGCGCCGCCAGGCCGGGCCATTTCGACGGGGTCGCGACGGTCGTGTCGCGATTGTTCGAACAGGTCGGCCCCGACATCGCCCTGTTCGGCGAGAAGGATTATCAGCAGCTTGCCGTCATCCGGCAGATGGTCCGGGATCTCGGCCTCGCCGTCGAGATAATCGGCGTTCCCACCCAGCGCGACGCCGACGGCCTCGCACTGTCCTCGCGCAACACCTATCTGACCGACGAGGAGCGCCAGTCGGCGCGGGCTCTGCCCCGGGCGCTCGGCGAGGCGGCGGCGGCGATCCAGCGCGGCGGCGACGTCGCCGAAGCCCTCGCCACCGCCCGGGAACGTCTGTCAAAGGCCGGCTTCGATCCGATCGACTATGTCGAGCTGTGCGATTCGGAGACCCTGGCGCCGGTCACGTCGCTCGAAAGGCCGGCGCGGCTGCTGGCGGCGGCGAAGCTCGGGCGGACCCGGCTGATCGACAACCTGGCGGTGGAGCCTGCTTAGGCGTCACTACCGAAGCAGGAGAGGCGTGAATATCTCGTCATCCCGGGCTTGACCCGGGATCCATGACCACGGCTCCATGCAGGCTTGCGCTGACCGAGTTCATGGATTCCGGCCTTCGCCGGAATGACGAAAAACGGGCATGGCCCCGGCCTTCCGGGGAGCAGGAGCCCGTTCACCTGCCGTGCAGCCGCCGGTGCTAAGGCCGCGCTTTCGATCCGTGGAGAGCCCATGATTTCGACCCTCCTGGCGCTCGCCGCCGCCGCCCAGGCCGCCGGCCCCGTCGACACGCCCGCCAACCGCTACCGCGACTGCCTCGCCCTCGCCCGTTCCGCTCCGGCCCGCGCTGCCGGCCAGGCCCAGGCCTGGCTCGGCTCGGGCGGTGGACTGATGGCGGCGCAATGCCTGGGCCTCGCCTTGTCGGCGCAGGAGAAATGGGCCGAGGCCGCCGCCGCGTTCGAGGCCGCGGCGAAGGACGCGGAGTCGAAGCAGGACCGCCGCCGCGGCGATCTGTGGGTCGAGGCCGGCAATGCCCGCCTCGCCGCCGGCGACGCCGCCGGCGCGCGCAGGGCGTTCGATTCGGCGCTGGCGACCGGGACGCTCATCCCGCAGCTCGAAGGCGAGGTTCACCTCGATCTCGGCCGGGCCGCGGTCGCGCTCGGCGACCCGGCGGCCGCCCGGGTCCAGATCGACAAGGGGCTCGTCCTGGTGCCGAAGGACCCGTTCGGATGGTATCTGTCCGCGGCGCTGGCGAGGAAGCAGAACGATCTCTCGATCGCCAAAGACCATATCGCCAAGGCGGTCGCACTCGCGCCCGACGATGCCCAGATATTGCTCGAAGCGGGCAACATAGCCGGCCTGTCGGGCGAGAAGGACGCCGCGCTCGGTCTCTACGCCCGGGCGGCTCGGGCCGCCCCGGGCACGGAGGCCGGCAAGGCCGCGCAGGCCGCAATCGCCGCCAACGAGGGGAAATAATTTCTGCCTCCCTGCCGCAAAGCGGTGGGGAGGGGGACCATGCGTAGCATGGTGGAGGGGTAACCGGCTCGGATTAAACGTTTCCCGGTGCCAACCTCCTGCTTCCGCGCCTTCTACCCCTCCACCACCTTCGGTGGTCCCCCTCCCCATCTGACGGTGGGGAGGCAAAGAGACGTCAATCCAGATAGAAATCCACCGTCGTCACCACCCGCACCTTCTGGAAGGGCGAGTCCCCGGCCGACGAGCCGCCTTCGCCGTCGACGTCGCCGTCGCGCGCTCCGATCGAGAAATAGCCCTGGGTGGCCGATCGGATCCCGCCGACCCCGGTGCCGCTGTCGCGGGCGAATTGAAGCGCACTGTCGCGGGCGTTGCGGGTCGCCTCGGCGATCATCTCGGGCTTGATCTGGTTCAGCCGGGTGAAGCTGTAGACCATCCCGCTCCCGTCCTCGAGCGCCACTCCGCCGCGGATCAGGTCGGCCTGGCGGGCGAAAGCGGAGCGCGCGCGCATCACGTCGCCGGTGCGCAGCTGGATGCGCTGGCGGACGGTGACGCTGTTCTGGCCCCGATTGTTGTCGTAAAATTGGTTTACCGAGGCGCCGGTGTCGCTGAGGTCCTTGTCGGTGAAGCCGTGGCGCTTGAAGAAGGCGCGGACCGCCCGGCTCTTCTCGTCGACCGCCGCCTGCACCGGGCCGAGCTCGGTCCCCTGCTCCGAATAAGCGATCGTCCAGGTCGAGAGGTCGGCGGTGACGTTACGCTCGGCCAGCCCGCGCACCGTCACCGCCCGATCGGCCATCCGAGCCCGCCTCAGTCCGTCGCCGAGCAGATAGCCGCCGACGATGATCGCCAGCGCCAGAATGACGGCCCCGAAAAGAAGCATGTTGTTGCGATCGTCGATCCAGCGCCCGGCCATGCCATCCTCCTGCTATCGGAGCATCCTGTTACGTTGCCGATGAACCGTGCATTTATAGCGGTGAACTGAAGATAACAAGAATTTTCGTTCTGAGAATCCGAGGCGTTTATCCCAGTCCGACGGACCAAGATTATTTTTTGGGAAGGCGCGAAGGTACAAGGGGGAAATGGCGCTACGCGCGGAGATATTCCTTGTACCTTCGTGTCTTCCTTCCAAAAAATGGGTTCGCAGGAAGACCGGGGAAACGCACTCGAACCGCGGCCTCATTCCGCCGGCGCGAGCGTTTCCGTCCTTTGCTCGGTCAGCCGCGCCGCCAGCCCCCGGCGGTCGATCTTTGGAAACTTGACGGCGGCGAAGGCCAGGAAGGCGTCGCGATAGCGAAGCCAGGCGCGCTGGGCGTCGCGAATGCCCTCGCGCGTCACCGCGCCCGGCGACTCGGACGGCAATGTATCGCGCATCAGCTGCCGGTAAGCGGCGTTGAGCTTCGAATCCGCCGCTTCGTAGGCGGCCGCGCCGCCGGACGGCCTGTAGCGGCCGGACAGGCTTCCCAGACGCATCGTGAATTGATCGCGCACCGCTTCTTCAGCCTCCACCACCATCGCTCCGCGCGCCGTCCCCGACAGATCGACCTCGCCCGAGCCATGGGCTTCGACATAAGCTTCGTGCGCCTGGCGGGCGCGGTCGAAAGCCCGTCTTTCCGCCGCGCTCCAGCCGCGCGTTCGCGCCTTCAGCTCGGACTCGCGCGTGGCGCCGTCGATATTGGCCTGGTGGCTTGCGCACCAGCCCATGGCGAGGCCGCTGGTGATGTCGTCGCAATAGTGGAAATCCTGGCGCGTCCAGCCCTTCGCCTTGAGCTCCGCCAGGTGGCTCACCCGCCCGTGCGATTCCATGGCCGCGCCATCGAGCCCGCAGGCGAGGTGGGTGGCGACGTCCAGGTCCCGCTTCGCGCCGTAGCCGTTGGCGTAGATCGTCATCAGCATCGTTCGTCCGGCGAAGACTTCGCCGTTGCCGCCGTCCGCCTCGAGGAAGGCGCATTGCCGCGCCCGAACCGGATCCGAGGGCATGCCGATCCCGTAATAGAGCGCTTCGGAATCGCAGCCCCTGAGCGAAGCGGCGGTGGCGGCGTCGGGCCGGTCCGACGCCGGCGGCTCCCGGCCGCGAAGCTTTCGGCAGACCGCCTTCGACGTCTCGAACCCGGCCGAGCCGGCCCATTCGTCCTTGGTGTCGCCCCAGTCCGGGGCCGGCTCCACCGCGGCGGCGATGGCCAGGGCCATTGCGAGGAACGGGAAGGGCTTCACCCGAGCCTTCTATGACGGCGCCGGCGGGCGGCCAAGACCTTCACGACTCAGGCTGCGCGCTGTAGGGCGGGGCCATGAAATATCTCCACACCATGATCCGGGTTTCCGACCCTGAGGAAACCGTCCGCTTCTTCGAGCTGCTCGGGCTGACGGAGCTCAGGCGCTTCGACAACGAGGCGGGCCGCTTCACCCTCATCTTCCTCGCCGCGCCCGGCGACGAGGAGGCCCAGGTCGAGCTCACCCACAATTGGGACGAGAAAGGCTATGGCGAAGGCCGCAATTTCGGCCATCTCGCCTACCGCGTCGACGATATCTACGAAAGCTGCCGAAAGCTGATGGAGGGCGGAATCACCATCAACCGGCCGCCCCGCGACGGCCGAATGGCCTTCGTACGGAGCCCCGACAACGTCTCGATCGAATTGCTCCAGGCCGGCGAAGCGCTGCCGACCGCCGAGCCCTGGGCGTCGATGGCGAACACCGGCCACTGGTAGAATCATGGCCGACCTGCTCCTCAACATCGACGTGCCGGACATGGAGCGGGGCATCGCCTTCTACACCGCCGCGCTCGGGCTGGAGGTCGGGCGCCGCTTCGATTCGGGATTCGTCGAGCTGGTCGGCCGCGACGTCCCAATCTACCTTCTTTGCAAGGAGGCCGGCACCCCGATCGGCCCGGCCGGCGGCGACCGCCGCCGCTACGAGCGCCACTGGAGCCCGGTCCATGCCGACTTCGTCGTCGACGACATCGAGAGCGCGACCGCCCGCGCCGAGGCCGCGGGCGCGGTCCGGGAAGGCGATACCTGCGAGGCTCCTTACGGGAAGCTCGCAATGTTCGCCGACCCCTTCGGCCACGGCTTCTGCCTGATCGAGTTCAACGCGGCGGGCTATGACGCCGTCGCCACCTGACGCGCGCTGGCCCGGCCGAGGCTTCGCCGCCTTGCTCGGCAGCCGCCACCCGATCCTGCTTGCGCCCATGGCCGGCGCCGGCGCGGTGGACCTTGCCGCTGGAGCGATCGCGGGCGGCGGCGTGGGTTCGCTTCCCTGTGCCCTGCTTGCGCCCGAAGAGATGCGGTCTCAGGTTGCGGCGTTGCGGGCCCGCGCGCCCGGTCCGATCAACCTCAATTTTTTCTGCCACGACGTGCCCGCCGGGGGCGACGAGAGCGCCTGGCGCTCACTGCTCGCGCCCTTCTACGAACGCTTCGGTGTCGAGGCCGCGGGCGCAGCCGGCCCTGTCCGTCGCCCGTTCGGCTCCGAGATGTGCGCGGCCGTCGAAGCGGTAAGGCCCGAGCTGGTCAGCTTCCATTTCGGACTGCCCGAAACGGCCCTGCTCGACCGGGTTCGAGCCGCGGGCTCGAAGGTGATCGCAACCGCCACGACGATCGAGGAAGCGCGCTGGCTGGCCGAGCGCGGGATCGACGCGATCGTTGCCCAGGGCTGGGAGGCGGGCGGCCATTCCGGTCGCTTCCTCGATAGCGGCCCCGACGAGCAGATGGGCCTGTTCGCACTGCTTCCCCAGATCGTCGACGCCGTCCCCTTGCCTGTCATCGCTGCCGGAGGAATCGCCGACGGACGCGGGATCGCCGCCGCGATGATGCTGGGCGCTGCGGCGGTGCAGATCGGCACCGCCTATCTCCATTGCCCGGAAAGCCTGATTGGGCCGGCCCACCGAGCCGCCTTGGCATCGGCGACGGCGGAGCGCACCGTCTTCACCAACCTGTTCAGCGGCGGTCTCGCCCGCGGGCTGTGGACCCCGCCGATGGAGGAACTCGGCCCGATCCGGTCCGAGGCGCCACCATTCCCGCTTGCGACGGCGGCGTTGTCGCCGCTCGCCGCGGCGGCCGCACGGCGCGGCGAGACCGGCTTCCGGCCGATGTGGGCCGGGCAGGCCGCGCGGCTCGGCCGGCCGCTGCCGGCCCGCGCGCTGACCGAGCTCCTGGCCGCCGACGCTCTGGCGCGGATCGGCGCGAGGGGCTAGATCGGCGGCCATGCTCGACATCGCCCGGATCCCCGTCCTTTCCGACAATTACGTGTGGCTGGTCCACGAGCCGGGCTCCGGCGAGACGGCCGTGATCGATCCCGCCGTCGCCGGGCCGGTGCTCGCCGAGGCGCAGGCGCGGGGCTGGCGGATCACCCAGATCTGGAACACCCACTGGCATCCCGACCACACCGGCGGCAACGAGGCGATCAAGGCGGCGACCGGCGCCTTCGTCACCGGTCCCGCCGCGGAAGCCGGCCGGATCCCGACGCTCGACCGCCAGGTGCGCGAAGGCGACCGGGTCGCGCTCGGCCCGGTCGAGGCCGAAGTGCTCGAGGTCCCAGCCCACACGGCCGGCCACATCGCTTACCATCTGCCTTCGGAGGAGGTCGTGTTCGTCGGCGACACCTTGTTCGCCATGGGTTGCGGCCGGCTGTTCGAGGGCACGGCCGAGCAGATGCATTCCAACCTCCAGCGCCTGGCCGAGCTCCCGCCGGCGACTCTCGCTTATTGCGCGCATGAATATACGCTCGCCAACGGCCGCTTCGCCGTGACGGTGGAGCCGGATAATGAGGCGCTGGCGGCCCGCTTGGCGGACGTCGAGGCGGCGCGGGCCTCGGGCGACCCGACGGTGCCGACGACGATCGCGCTCGAACTCGCCACCAACCCGTTCATGCGCGCTTCATCGGCGGCGGAGCTTGCTGATCTTCGCCGGGCCAAGGATAATTTTCGTAGCTGAGGGGCCTTCCCGGCACGCCGGACGTTACAGCCCCGAGGAGCCCAGGGATGAAACATTTTCTACTGATCGCTTCAGCCTGCCTCGCCGCAGGATGCACCACGGACGAACCCGGCGACCGGGTCGAAATGCGGGCCGATGACGAAGCCTCGCTCGCCGCTCAGCTGAACGGTTTCGAGCCGGACGGACCGCCGGTCCAGTGCGTCAACTCGCGCGACCTCAAGGGCAATCGCTCCGCCGGCGAGACGGCGATCGTCTTCTCGGGCGTGGGCGGCCGCAAATGGGTCAACCGGCCCGCCGCGGGATGTCCCGATCTCGGCTTCAGCCGGGCGCTCAAGACCCGCACCCCAGGCACCCGCCTCTGCCGCGGCGATATCGCCACCGTGTTCGACCCGGTTTCCCGGATCGATTATGGCGGCTGCGGTCTCGGCGACTTCGAACCCTATCGGCGGGTGAAGAGCTAGTTTCTGCCTCCCCATCGCGAAGCGATGGGGAGGGGGACCACCGAAGGTGGTGGAGGGGTAATTGACTCGGCCTGCGAGGTCGGGATCGGTCCCTCATGCGTCGGTGCCAGCTACCCCTCCGCCATGCTTCGCATGGTCCCCCTCCCCATCTTCGATGGGGAGGCAAATCACTTCTTGTACAATCCGTCCAGCCGTCCGCCGTAGGCGGCGCGGATGACGTGGCGGCGGATCTTGATCGAGGGGGTGAGCTGCTCGTTTTCGGTCGAGAAAGGCGCGTCGGCGAGGATGAAGCGCCGCACCTTCTCGATCACCGACAGGTCGGCATTGACCCGGTCGACCGACGCCGAAAGCGCCCGGTAATAGTCCGGATCGCCCCGAAGCGCGGCCGGATCGCGCGCCTTGCCGTTCGCACTCGACCATTCGGCGGTCCACTCGGGATCGGGAACCAGAAGGCCGACCAGATAGGGCCGGCGGTCGCCTACCACCATCGCCTGCAATATTTCCGGCTGGAGGGTCAGCATCCCCTCCACTTTCTGCGGGGAGACGTTGTCGCCCTTGTCGTTGACGATGAGGTCCTTCTTGCGGTCGGTGATGACGATCCGCCCCGCTTCGTCGATATGGCCGACGTCGCCGGTGTGGAGCCAGCCGTCGATGAGCGACTTCTCGGTCTGAGCCGGGTTGCGCCAATAGCCCTTCATGACCAGCTCGCCCCGGACCAATATCTCGCCGTCCTCGGCGATCCTGACCTCGGTGTTCTTGAGCGGCGGCCCGACCGTGTCCATCTTCACGCCCGCCTTCGGCCGGTTGCAACTGATCACCGGCCCCGATTCGGTCTGGCCATATCCCTGGAGGACGGTGAGTCCGATCGAATGGAAGAATATGCCGACGTCGGGATTGAGCGGCGCTCCGCCCGACACCATCGCCTTCACCCGGCCGCCGAAGCGGGCGCTGATCTTGGGGCGGAACAGCCGGTCAAGGATGAGGTCCATCGGCCGGTCCCACAGGCTCTTGGTGCCGGCATAATCCCTGGCGCCGATCTCGAGCGCCCGTTTCATCAGATAGTTGGCGACCTTGCCCTGCTTCTCGACATTCTTGAGGATGCGCTGCCTGAGCACCTCGAACAGCCTCGGCACCACGATCATCAGGGTCGGCTTCGTCTCCTCGATGTTCGAGGCGAGCTTTTCCAATCCTTCCGAATAATAGATCTGCCCGCCGATCCCGATCGGGAAGAACTGGCCGCCGCTATGCTCGTAGGCGTGGCTCGGCGGGAGGAAGGAGAGGAACACCTCCTCGCCCACGCCGAAGTCCTCTGAGATGACTTCCACGCAGCCCGCGACGTTGTGGAGGATGGCGCCGTGATGCTGCATCACCCCGCGCGGCGCTCCGCCGGTCCCCGACGTGTAGATCAGGCAGGCGAGATCGTCGCGCGTCACCGAGGCCGCCGCTTCGGCGCAGGCGGCGACGTCGGGCGCGTGGGCGGCGATCAGCGCGTTCCAGTCGTGGAACCCGACATTGCCGGACTGGCCGCCGGGCAGGGCCTCGATGCCGATGACATGCTCGCAATTGCTCGATCGGATCGCCGCCGGGAGCAATGGCCGGGCCAGCTTCTGGGTCGAGACGATCACGGCCCGGGCGCCGCTGTCGTCGAGGATATGCTGGTGATCGCGTTCGGTGTTGGTCGTGTAGGCGGGGACGGTGACGCAGCCCGCGGTCATGATGGCGAGATCGGCGATGCACCATTCCGGGCGGTTCTCCGACACCAGCATGATCATGTCGCCCGGCCTCAGCCCGATCGCCTTGAGCCCGGCGGCGAGCGAGCAGACCCGCTCGGCGGCCTCGCGCCAGCTGATCGAGCGCCAGGCCCCGTCCTTCTTCGCCCAGAGGAAGGGCGCGTCGCCCTTCTGCGCGGCGCGGGCGAAGAACATGGCGACCAGATTGGGGAAATGTTCGAGCTCGCGCATGGTCCTCGTCCCTCCCTCCGCCGACGCCGCGCTCATTCCGGCGGACGCTCTGCGGCCCCGGCGCGGACGATCTGCGTGACCGCTCCCGTCTCGCTCATCCCGACGCCTTCGCTGCGCGGATCGGCGGCGCCGACCCATCGGCCGTTGACCCGCTCCACCGCATTCGCCTTGAGGCCGAGCGGCGCCACCCGCACATCGTGGCCAAGCGCCCGAAGCGCCGGCGCGAGCGTTTCGAGCGAAGTCCCCTTCTCCAGAATGGCCGTGTCGCCGGGGGAGAAGACCAGCCCGAGGGCGATCGAATCCTGGGCGCTCATCTTCCAGTCGAGAACCGCGACCAGCGCCTTGGCGATCTGCGAGATGATCGTCGGGCCTCCCGCCGCGCCGAGCGCGATCCTGACCTTTCCGTCGGGGCCGTAGACGATGGTCGGCGCCATCGAGCTGCGCGGCCGCTTGCCGCCCTCCACCCGATTGGCGACGAGGAAGCCGTCCTTCTCCGGGATTGTGTCGAAATCCGTAAGCTCGTTGTTGAGCAGGGTTCCGTCGACCGACAGGCCGGAGCCGAACACGCTCTCGATGGTCGTCGTCACCTGGGCGATATTGCCGTAGCGGTCGGCGACGGAGAGGGAGGTCGTCCCCGCCCGCTCGCCCGGCGGCGCGCGCAGACGCGCCGGCGCGCCCCGCGGCGCCCCCGCCGTCACCCGCGCCATGGTCCGGTCGGGCGAGATCAGCGCCGAGCGCGAGGCGAGATAGCCGGGATCGAGCAGGCCGGCGGTGGGAACGTGAACGAAATCCGGATCGCCGATGTAAAGGTCCCGATCGGCCCAGGCGAGGCGTGAGGATTCGGCGAACAGGTGCCAGGCGACCGGCGAATCGGGTCCGAGCGCGGCCATGTCGAACCGCTCGAGCTGCTTGAGGATCATGAGCACCGTGATCCCGCCCGAAGACGGCGGACCCATGCTGCACACCTTATAGATGCGGTAGCGACCGCAGACCGGTGGCCTCGGCCTGGCGCGATAGGCGGTGAGATCGGCGAGCGTCATCTTCGACGGGTTGCGCGCCGCATTGTTGACCGTCGCCACCAGCTTGCGGCCTTGCGCGCCCCCATAAAAGGCATCGGGACCCGCCTTCGCGATCCGATCGAACAGGGCCGCCTGCTCCGGATTTCGGACCCGCGTTCCGGCCGGCAACGCCTTTCCGTTGGAGTCGAGGAAGACCTTGCCCGCACCGGCGTCGATGAAGCCGGAATAGCGCGACAGCATGCTTGCGAACCGCGGGCTCAGGACCCAGCCGTCTCGCGCCAGCCGGATCGCGGGCTGGAACAGGGCGGCCCAAGGAAGGCGCCCGCCGTCCCGGTGCGCCATCGCCATCGCCCGCAGAGTGCCGGGCACGCCGACGCTTCGCCCGCCCGGAACGGCGTTCTGGTGGCTCAGCGGCGTGCCGTCCGGGCCGTAGAACCAATGCGTATCCGCGGCCTTGGGCGCCGCTTCGCGCCCGTCGATCGTGGTGGTCGCCCCGGTTCGGGCGTCGTGCCGAACGAAGAAGGCGCCGCCGCCGATCCCGGCGCTCTGAGGCTCGACGACGTTCAACGCCAGCATGGTCGCGATCGCCGCGTCGGTGGCGCTGCCGCCCTTGCGGAGGGTTTCGACGCCCGCCGCGGCCGCCCGCGGATCCGCCGCCGAGACCATCCCGGACGCGGTCGGAGCTTCGGGGCGCCCCGGTTTGCGCGCTTCGGCGGGGGTGGCCGCGAGGACCAGGAGGAGGGCGAAGGGCGCGAGGCGGGACAAGCGGGTCAGCATGGCCGGGGACACTAGCCGGATGCTCCCGCGCCGCAAGGGCTAAGGCGAGTCGGCGCCGACCGCCTCGCCGAGAGTCGCGAAGCCGTCGCGGGCGAGCAGGTTCCGAAGCTCCCCGACGATCGCCCGGGCGACTCCCGGCCCCTGGTAGACCAAGGCCGTGTAGAGCTGGACGAGGCTCGCTCCGCCCCGGATCCGGGCATAAGCGTCGACCCCGTTCTCGATCCCTCCCACCGCGATCAGGGGCAGGACGCCGCCGGTGGCGGAGCGGAAATCCTTCAGCCGCTGCAGGGCGAGGTCCTTGAGCGGCGCTCCCGACAGGCCTCCCGCTTCCCCTTTATGCCTCGAGTGCAAAGGCGGCCGCGACAAGGTGGTGTTAGCGACGATCAGAGCGTCCATTTTGGAATCGATCGCGGCTCGGGCGATATCGTCCATTTCGCTCATCTCCAGATCGGGCGCGATCTTCAGAAAGACGGGGGCTTGGCCGCTTCGCGCCCCCGCGATCGCGGCAAGAAGCTCGGACAGCGCACCCTTGTCCTGAAGGGTCCTGAGCCCGGGCGTGTTGGGCGAAGAAATATTGATCGTCAGATAGGCGGCGAGAGGCGCCATCTCGGCCACCCCCGCGACATAGTCGGCGATCCGGTCGCCGCTCTCCTTGTTCGCTCCGACATTGACCCCGACGATCCCCCGCCGTCGCCCCGCCAGCCGCGCCCGGGCCACCTCGAAGCCGGCGTTGTTGAACCCCATCCGGTTGATCACCGCCCGGTCCTCGGCGAGCCGGAACAGCCGCGGCCGCGCATTCCCCGCCTGGGGCCGCGGAGTCACCGTCCCGATCTCGACGAAGCCGAAGCCGAAGCCGAGCATCTGGCGGAAGACTTCGCCGTCCTTGTCGAAGCCCGCGGCGAGACCGACCGGGTTGGGGAAGTCGATCCCGGCGACCCGGATCGCGAGCCTGGGGTCCGTCGGCGGCGGAATTCCCGCTGGAACGGCCTTGAGCCCCCGAATCGTCAACCGATGCGCCCTCTCCGCGTCGAGCGCGAAGAAGAGCGGCCGGACCAGGGGATAGAGCGCCATGGGGGGGGCCTATGGCACAGCCTTTCCTACCTGACGAATTTCAAATGTTTCCGCCATCGGCCCGTCAGGTGCGGCCTGTAGACCGGCGAAATGGAAAGGACACCGGACCCTCGCGATCGTCGGCACCTCGAACGGGACTGCCCGTTCGCCGCCGCCGTCGTCCGGTTCCTGGTCTGGGCCACGCGCAACAACGCGTCGAGCCCCGGCCGGCAGGACATCGCCCCATCGGCCGTCACCGCGGCCGCAACCCCAGACAGGAAATGAGAAACGCCATGAACATCTCTACCAAGATCCTCCTCGCGGCTTCGATCGGAATCGTCCCCGTCGCCGCTTTCGCCGCCGTCAACGTTCCCGATCGCCTTCCGACCGACTCGGAGCGCGCGGCGATCGAGCAGGTGCTCAAGGCCAACGGTTTCGTCAGCTGGGACGACATCGAGTATGACGACGGCCGCCGCTGGGAAGTGGACGATGCCCGCCTCGCCAACGGCCGGGCCTACGACCTCAAGCTCGCGCCCGAGACTCTGCGAATCACCCGCCGCACCCGCGACGATTGAGCCCGGTCAACGCCGGACGCCGCCGGGCCTTCCAGCGAAGCCTCGCTTCCTGGAGGTCCGGCGGTCCTGCGTCATGCCTTGGCCGGGAACGCGATCCGGGCCTCCAGCCCCGGCGCGCCGGAGCGGAATTCCAGGGTCGCGCCGTGGAGCCGGGCGATCGCGGTGACCAGCGACAGCCCGAGGCCGAAGCCCGCGACTCCGGCGGCGGCCGGCGTTCGGAAGAAGCGCTCGGCCATCCGGCCCATCGAACCCTCGGGAACCCCGGGGCCCGTATCCCCCACTTCGAGCCGAACGCCCGAGCCGTCCCGGACCAGGCCGACCCGGACCTCGCCGCCGGCGGGCGTGAATTTGATCGCATTGTCGACCAGGTTCGCCACCGCCTGGAACAACAGGTCCCGATCGCCGGCGACCGTCAATCCCGCCTCGACCTCCTGGCTCAGCCGGAGGCCATTCTCTTCCGCGGCCGGCGCGTAGAGCTCGGCGGCATCCCGGACCAGCTCCGAAATGTCGACAGGGCCGAATTGCGCCTCATGCCGCCCGCTTTCGATCCTGGAGATTCGAAGCACAGCGTCGAACAGGGATTGCAGGCGATCCGCCTCGTCGAGCGCTTCGGCCATCGCTTCCGCGCCGCCGCCGCCCGAGGCCGCCCGGCGCAGGCTCGCCTGAAGCCGGGTCAGAGGCGTCCGAAGCTCGTGCGCGACGCTGTCCGAAGCCGTCCTCACCGCCTCGATTCCCGCTTCGACCCGGTCGAGCATCAGGTTGAGGGTCGCCGCCAGCCGGTCGAACTCGTCGCCGCTCCCGCTCAGCGGCACGCGTCCGGCAAGGTCGCCGGCCATGACCCGGCGGGCGGCGCCGCTGACCGCTCCGAGCCGGCGTCCGATCGCCCAGTTCATCAGCAACGCGCCCAGCGTGGCGAGGATCAGGGTGGCTCCGACGAGATAAAGGGCCGCCGCGGCGATCGCCTCTTCCAGATCGTCCAGCTCCTCGACGTCGCGCCCGATCATCAGCCGGGATCCGTCGCTCAGCCGGCGGTCGAGGACCAGCGCCTCATGGTCGTCCTCGTCGCCGTCGCGATAGATGTCGGCTTCGATCGAGCGCCAGCGCGGCCCCGCGAAAGCCGGCCAGCTCGGCAGGTTGGTCGATACCGTCCGGCCCTCCGGGTCGGCCAGCAGGTGGAACCCCGCCCGAGCGGCCGGCGCCCCGGCGCGCGCTTCGAGCTGCAGTGCCAACGCGTGCCGGTCGCCGCGAAAGGCGGCCGCGAAGCCGTCCGATTCCGACTGAAGCGCCTCGCGCACCGCGTTTCGGGGCCAGGTGATGCTGACCAGCTGATAGGTCCCGAGCAGGAGCGCGAGCGACGTGGAGAAGAGCAAGGCGTAGATCGCCGCCAGCCGGAACGAGAAGCTCCTCAGAAGCTTCATTCGCCGGCCCTCAGCATATAGCCCGCGCCCCGAACCGTGTGGACGAGCGGCACCGGGGAAATGGCGGCGAGCTTCTGGCGGAGGCGGCTCAGATGCTGGTCGATGACGTTGGTCTGCGGATCGAAATGATAATTCCAGACATGCTCGAGCAGCATCGAGCGCGTGACCACGCGCCCGGCATGGCGGGCGAGCAGCTCGAGAATCCGGTATTCCCGGGCGGTGAGATCGACCGGCCGTCCTTCAAGCTCCACCCGGTGGCCGAGCCGGTCGATCGCCAGCGGCCCGACCCGGACTTCCTGAGGCTCCTCGGCCAGCGCTCCGCGGCGGCTCAGGGCGTCGACCCGGGCGAGAAGCTCCGACATCGCCACCGGCTTGGCCAGATAATCGTCGCCGCCGGCGCGAAGGCCCTTGACGCGCTCGTCGACGTCGCCGAGCGCGCTGAGGATCAGCACCGGCGTCGAATCGCCGGTCGCGCGCAAGGTCTGGAGAATCTTGAGGCCGTCGACGTGCGGAAGCATCCGGTCGAGCAGGATGAGGTCGTAGCGCTCGGTCGACGCCTGGAGGAGCCCGGACCGGCCGTCGGTGCGCAGGTCGACGATATGGCCCTCTTCCTCCAGCCCCTTGCGAACGAAGGCGGCGACGCGCGGGTCGTCCTCGACGAGCAATATCTGCATTCCCGCTCTTTCCCAGAGACGGTCCCGGGAGACAATGGCCGAGGCTACCGCCGTCATCCTGAACTTGTTTCAGGATCCAGTCCTTCGCCTCCCGAGCGTGTGACCGGCTGGACCCTGAAACCGGTTCAGGGTGACGACGTGGCGTGCCGAGGACAGCGCTTGATTTCCAGCCTGTCCGGCGCCACATGCAAATCGGAACGATTTGGTCGGATTAACGCGTGCGCCTTACCTCCCTTGCCGATTATGCCGTGGTCGTGATGGCGACGGCGGCCCGCTATCCGGCGGGGGCGTCGCTGTCCGCGGGCCTGCTCGCCCGGGAGACGGGCGTTCCTTTGCCGACGACTCAGAAGGTCATGGGGAGGCTCGCCTCGGCCGGGCTCCTCGTTTCCGCGCGCGGCGCCGGCGGCGGCTTCAGGCTCGCCCGGCCGGCCGGTGGGATCAGCCTCGCCGACATCATCGAGGCGGTCGAGGGGCCGATCGCGATGACCAATTGCATCGAAGGCTCGATCCACGATTGCGCGCTCGAGGGGAGCTGCCGGGTCAAGCCCCATCTCAATGCGGCCAACGACGCGGTGCGCGGGGCGTTGGCGGCGGTTTCGCTGCTGCACCTTTCCCAAGCCCCCGTTCGGCCTGAGCTTGTCGAAGGCCTTCCCTTTTCTTCGGCCGGCGCGCCCGAAATAGAGGGCTTCGACAAGCTCAGCCCGAACGGTGTTGGCGCCGAGGAATTTTCACGATGACCGACCTACGCAACCAGGAAGCCCAGGAGGCGGTCGACCGCGCCTCGACCTACGAATGGGGCTTCACCTCCGACATCGAGCAGGATTTCGCCCCCAAGGGCCTCAACGAGGACACCGTCCGATTCATCTCGGCGAAGAAGAACGAGCCCGAGTGGATGCTCGAGTGGCGGCTCAAGGCCTATCGCGCCTGGCTGACCATGGAGGAGGTGAGCTGGGCCAAGCTCGACATCCCCCCGATCGATTTCCAGGACGCTTATTATTACGCCGAGCCCAAGGCCAAGCCGACGCTCGGCTCGCTCGACGAGGTCGATCCGGAGATTCTTCGGGTTTATGAGAAGCTCGGCATTCCCATCGAGGAGCAGAAAGTGCTCGCCGGGGTCGAGGGCGCTCGCAAGGTTGCGGTCGACGCCGTGTTCGACAGCGTCTCGGTCGCCACCACCTTCCGGGCCGAGCTCGAGCGCGCCGGAGTCATCTTCCGCTCCATCTCCGAGGCGATCCGCGAATTCCCCGACCTCGTCCGCAAATATCTCGGCTCGGTGGTGCCCCAGCGCGACAATTATTTCGCCTGCCTCAACGCGGCGGTCTTCTCCGACGGCACCTTCGTCTACATCCCGGAAGGGGTGCGCTGCCCGATGGAGCTCTCCACCTATTTCCGGATCAACGCCGCCAACACGGGCCAGTTCGAGCGCACCCTGATCGTCGCCGACAAGGGCAGCTACGTCTCCTATCTCGAAGGCTGCACCGCGCCGATGCGCGACGAGAACCAGCTCCATGCGGCGGTCGTCGAATTGGTCGCGCTCGACGACGCCGAGATCAAATATTCGACCGTCCAGAATTGGTATCCGGGCGACGCCAACGGCCTTGGCGGGATCTACAATTTCGTCACCAAGCGCGGCGCCTGCCGGGGCGCCCGGTCGAAGATCAGCTGGACCCAGGTCGAGACCGGCTCCGCCATCACCTGGAAATACCCGTCCTGCATCCTCCAGGGCGAGAGCAGCGTCGGCGAATTCTATTCGGTCGCGGTCACCAACAACCGCCAGCAGGCGGACACCGGCACCAAGATGATCCACATCGGCAAGAACAGCCGCTCGACCATCGTGTCCAAGGGCATCAGCGCCGGCCGCTCGAACAACACCTACCGGGGCCTCGTCCGGGTGCTCGCCAACGCCGAGAACGTCCGCAACTTCACCCAGTGCGATTCGCTCCTGCTCGGCGACCAGTGCGGCGCCCACACCGTTCCCTATATCGAGGTCCGCAACCCCACCGCCCAGATCGAGCATGAGGCGACCACCTCGAAGATCAGCGACGACCAGCTCTTCTACGCCATGCAGCGCGGCCTTTCCCAGGAGGATGCCGTCGCCCTCATCGTCAACGGCTTCGCCCGCGAGGTGCTGAAGCAATTGCCGATGGAATTCGCGGTCGAGGCCCAGAAGCTGCTGGGGATCAGTCTCGAGGGTTCGGTCGGATGAGCCTTGCCCTTAGCTGTCATGCTGAACTTGTTTCAGCATCCAGTCCTCCGCCTCTTGGGCGGGCGACCAGCTGGACCCTGAAACAAGTTCAGGGTGACGTATCTTGGTATGGCGCCGAGGCGAACATCCCGCAATGCATCAGCCTCGAAGTGAGCGCCGGATGAGCCTCTTTTCCCGCCTTTTTTCGAGTCCGTTGGACGAGTCGCTCACCGATCGGGATAGCGCCGCGTACGTGGACTTCCTGCGGGACGCTTCGAGACCGAAGGCGCTCGACCCCGAATTCGACAGCCTACTGGCCAGGGCGCTGCGCTGGGAGATCGCCCCGGACGGCACGCTCGAGCTTCTGCCTTTGACCGAAGATCAGCGCGAGCAATATGATTTCGTCGCGGTCTGCGAACAGGCCGGACGGACCCTCCACCTCCTCGATTCGAGGCCGGTCTGGGCGCCCGGCATTCCCTATATTCCTTCGTTCCTTCTGATCGAGGCCGGCGACGATATGGCGTCGGTGAGGCCGCTCGGGACGTTCGACTGCAAGCCGGAGGCCTGGACCTTCGACTGGCTCGGCGAGCCCGGTCTCGGTGGAAGGAGCGGGGAGTGACGATGCTAATCTTGCTCGCGGCGGCCTATGCGCAAGCTTTCGAGGATCCCTGTCCCTTCTCACTGGTGCTGAAGGGCCAGCCGTCCACGATAGCCCCGCACACGCGCGATTACATCCGTTGCATGACTTTACCCCATCTGCCGATCGAGAGCGGCCTCGCCGAGCGCCTTGAACGATGCGCACCCGTGCGCGCGCGCAGTCTCGCTTCGGCGCGAGCGGCGTTGGCCGGCAAGTCGCGCTATCGGCGCAATCCGGGCGCGGCCGAGCGCGCCGCGGCCGCGCCTTTTGGTTGGATCGACCGCATGGCGACCAATTTCCCGGGGTGCGAAACGCGTCTCGTCATTGCCGGCGACGGAAACAGGATGCCTGATGCTGAGAATTGAAAACCTCCACGCCACCGTCGCCGACAAGCCGATCCTGAAGGGCCTCACGCTCGCCGTGAACGCCGGCGAGGTTCACGCCATCATGGGGCCGAACGGCGCCGGCAAGTCGACGCTCGCCTATGTGCTCGGCGGGCGGCCGGGCTATGAGGTGACCGACGGCTCCGCGACCCTCGACGGCCGCGACCTGTTCGACATGGCGCCGGACGCGCGCGCCGCCGCCGGCCTGTTTCTGGGCTTTCAATATCCGGTCGAGATCCCGGGCGTGTCCAACGTCCAGTTCCTCCGGACCGCGCTCAACGCCCAGCGCCGGGCGCGCGGGGAGGCGGAGATTTCGGCGGGGGATTTCCTGCGCCTGACCCGAGAGCAGGGCGATGCGCTCGGCGTGTCGATGGACATGATGAAGCGCGAAGTGAACGTCGGCTTCTCGGGCGGCGAGAAGAAGCGGGGCGAGATGGTCCAGATGGGAATCATCGACCCGCGGCTGGCGGTGCTCGACGAGACCGATTCCGGCCTCGACATCGACGCGCTCCGGGTCGTCGCCGACGGCATCAACCGGATCATGCGCCGCCCTGACAAAGCGGTGCTCTTGATCACCCACTATCAGCGCCTGCTCGATCTCGTCGTTCCGGATTTCGTCCATGTGCTGGCGGAAGGCCGGATCGTCCGCTCCGGCGGCCCGGAGCTCGCGCATCAGCTCGAGCGCGACGGCTATGCGGAGGTCGCGGCGTGAGAAGCGCCCGCGCCGAAGGCGCCCCCCTTCACCTCCGCGCCTCCGCGCCTCCGCGTGAGAAAAGTGGGTTCGCGCGGAGGCGCGGAGGCGCGGAGCAGGACATGTGCGCATGATTCTGATTCCGCCCCTTCCGTCGAACAAGGATGAAGCCTGGCGGTGGTCGGACATGGCCGCGCTGCAGGCGGCCGCTCAGTCTCCGCCCCGCCCGCTGGCGAGGGATCCCGAGGACTTGTTCCTCGACATCGAGGGGCCTCGGCTTTTGTTCGTCGACGGCGAGCTTGATGCCGAGCGAAGCCGGGTCGGCCCGGTCCGGCAGTCGCCGGGCGAGCATCGAAGCGGTCATCCGCTGGCGGCGGCGGCGGCGGGTCGAGGATCTGGCTGGGTCGCGGCCCTGGGGCACGGGCATGAAGGCCTTTGCATTCAGATCGTGCATGCCGGCTCGGGCGGCGAGAGCCATCTGCCGGCTTTTCTACGGCTGGACGAGGACATCCCCGCCTCGCTGGTCGAGACTTTCGTCGGTTCGGGCTGGGCCAATCGTTCGCTCAGGCTGGAATTGGGCCGAGGCGCCCGGCTGATGCGCTCGGTGCGGATTCTCCAGGACGAGGGCTTCGTCTCGATCCGCGACGAGGCGGAGGTGGGCGAGGGGGCGAGCCTGGTCTCCACCTTCCTCGCCGCCGGCGACGGCGGGACCCGGATAGACGGCGAGATCCGACTTGCCGGCGAGGGCGCCTATGGCGAGGCGGGCGGCGCCCTGCTCGCCCGCGGCCGGCAGCGTCATGACGCCAATTTCGTCGTCCGCCACGACCGGCCCTCGGGCACCAGCCGCCAGCTCTGGCGCTCGGTCGCCGACGGCCAGTCGACCTGCTCGGTGGCCGCCCGGGTCGAGGTCGCCCGCGATGCCCAGAAGACGGACGGCGAGCAATCGCTCAAGGGCCTGCTCCTCTCGCGCTCCGCCACGATCAACGCCAAGCCCGAGCTCGAGATATTCGCCGACGACGTCAAATGCGCCCATGGCGCGACGGTCGGCGAGCTCAACCGCGACGCCCTCTTCTACATGGCCAGCCGCGGCGTGCCCGAGGTGGAAGCCAAGGCGCTCCTGACCCGCGCCTTCGTCGCCGACGCGCTCGGGCGGATCGGCGACGAGGTGGTGCGCGAGGCGGTGGAGCGGGACGTCGAGCGATGGTTCGGAGGCCGAGCATGAGCGCTTGGCCATTCCCCACCCCGTTCGGCCTGAGTTTGTCGAAGGCCTTCCCTTGTTCTTCGGCGCTCGACAACAAGAAGCAGGGCTTCGACAAGCTCAGCCCGAACGGTGTTGGGCCCGGGCGAGGAGCGTGCTGATGGACGTCGCCACCTCCCTCTGCCCCCTCGACCATGTCGCCGACTTCCCGGCGATCCCGGAGGGCTGGTCCTATCTCGACACCGCCGCCACGGCGCAGAAGCCGCAGGCGGTGATCGACGCGATCGCCCGCGGCTATTCGGAAACCTATGCGACGGTCCACCGCGGCGTCTACCAGCGCTCGTCGGACATGACCTTGGCCTTCGAAGCGGCGCGCCGGCGGGTCGCGGCCTTCATCGGCGCGCCCTCGCCGAACGAGATGGTGTTCGTCCGGGGCGCGACGGAAGCGATCAACCTCGTCGCGCACAGCTGGGGCAGAGCGAATTTGAAGCCGGGCGACCGGATCATGCTTTCCATGCTCGAGCATCATTCGAACATCGTCCCCTGGCAGCTCATCGCCGAGCGGACGGGTGCCGAGATCGACGTCGCCCCGCTGACCGAAGACGGCCGGGTCGACCTCGACGGCATGGCGGCAATGCTCACCGGGCGGCACCGGATCGTCGCTTTGGCCCACGTTTCCAACGTGCTCGGCTCGATCCTCGACGCGCGGCGCGCCGCGGACCTCGCCCACTCCGTCGGCGCTTTGCTTTTGCTCGACGGCTGCCAGGCGGTGCCGCGAATGCCGGTCGACGTCGCGGCGCTCGGCTGCGACTTCTACGTCTTTTCCGGCCACAAGCTCTACGGGCCGACCGGGATCGGCGTGCTGTGGGGCCGCGCCGCGCTTCTGGAAGCGATGCTGCCCTGGCAGGGCGGCGGAGCGATGATCGACAAGGTCAGTTTCGAGAAGACGACCTTCGCCCCGCCGCCGGCTCGATTCGAAGCCGGCACTCCGCACGTCGTCGGAGTGCTCGGGCTCGAGGCGGCGGTCGGCTATGTCGAGGCGATCGGCCTCGACGCGATCCACGCCCACGAAACGGCCCTGGTGCGCGAGACCCGGGAGGCGCTGGGGTCGCTGAACAGCGTCCGCCTGTTCGGGCCGGACGATGCCGCCGGAATCGTCAGCTTCGCGGTCGAGGGGGTGCATCCGCACGACATCGGCACCATATTGGACGAGAGCCGGGTGGCGATCCGCGCCGGCCATCATTGCGCCCAACCGCTGATGGCCCATCTCGGAGTGGATTCCACCGCCCGGGCCAGTTTCGGGGTCTATAACGGCCCGGGCGACATCGCCGCCTTGGTGCGCGGGCTGGAACGGGTGAGAAGGATTTTCGGGTGAACGAGGAGCGCAGGATCGAGGTCGAGGAGGTGGCGGGCGTCGCTCCGCCGCCCAGGGCGCGCGTCGGCGACGCCGCTGAAACTTTCGAGCGCAGGCGAGACTATCTCGAAGGCTTCCTCGCCCAGCAGCAGACGGCGGCGGAGCCGGTCGAGTCGGGCGGCGACCTCTATGAAGCCGTGATCGAGGCGCTCAAGGACATTTACGACCCGGAAATCCCGGTCAACATCTACGATCTGGGGCTCATCTACGACGTCGAGATCACTCCGGAGAATCACGCGATGGTCAAGATGACCCTGACCACGCCGCACTGCCCGGTCGCCGAGTCCATGCCCGGCGAGGTCGAGCTCCGGGTCGGCTCGGTGCCGGGCGTCGGCCATGCCGAGGTCGAACTGGTCTGGGATCCGCCCTGGGATCCACAGAGGATGAGCGACGAAGCCAAGCTCGAACTGGGAATGCTATGAGCGAGACCGCAACCGCCCCCCGCCGCGCCCGCCGCGCCGCGCTTGACCTCACGCCCGCCGCACAGGCGCGGATTGCCGCACTGATGGCGCGGGCGCCGGAAGGCACCGTCGGAGTCAAGCTGTCGACTCCGAGACGCGGCTGCTCCGGCCTCGCCTACAGCGTCGACTACGTTCGCGAGGCCGATCCCGTGGACGAGCGTATCGAAACCCCGGCCGGCCCCTTCTTCGTCGACGGCGCCTCGGTCCTCTATCTCATCGGCAGTGTCATGGACTGGCGCGAGGACGATTTCACCGCCGGCTTCGTCTTCGAAAACCCCAATGCCAAGGGCCAGTGCGGCTGCGGCGAAAGCTTTACCGTCTGACGCGTTCGCCTCCCCATCGCTTGCGATGGGGAGGGGGACCATGCGAAGCATGGTGGAGGGGTAGCTGGCGCAGGCTTCTGCCCATTACCCCTCCACCACCCTTCGGGTGGTCCCCCTCCCCATGCTCCGCATGGAGAGGCAGAAGGAGGGCCGCGATGCATCGAAGCTGGATCTTTCTCGCCGCCTTGGCGCTCGCCTCGTCCGCCGCCGCCAACGACAGCACCGCCGAGCATGCCGCCGGCGGCCTGGTCCTCACCCGAAGCGCCGACATCGACATGGTCTCGGAGGATCTGTTCGTCTCCGCCACCGAGGTCCGGGTGCGCTACGTCTTCCGCAACCGATCGCCGAGCGCCGTCCGCACCCTGGTCGCTTTCCCGATGCCCGACCGGGACCTGGACCAGGAACAGGAAATGGACGTCGCCTACCCCTCGGGCTTCGAGACGAAGGTGGACGGGCGGAGGGTGACGATGAAGGTGGAGCGCAAGGCCGTGCTCGGCGGAGTCGACCATGATGCGCTGCTGAGCTCGCTCGGCCTCGCCCCCGATTCGGATAGCGAGGCGCTGGGCCGGCTTGCCCCCGCCGACAAAGGCAGGCTGATCAGGCTCGGCCTGGCCGCGCTCGACCAATATGGCTCCGGCCGGGATCCGGTGACCCGCCTGATCCCGATCTGGACGGTGAGGGAGCGCTGGTATTGGGAGCAGGTGTTCCCGGCCGGCCGCGACCTCGCCGTCGAGCATCGCTACGTCCCGGGCACCGGCGGCACCGTCGACGCCCCGCTCGGCTTTCCCGAGTTTCGATCGGCCCCGGAAGGCCGGGCGATGATCCGGGAATATTGCGTCGAGCCCTCGTTCCTCGCCGGGCTCGACCGGTTGCGGCGCCGGAGCCCGGCGACCCCGGAGCAAAGGATCGGCTATATCCTCACCACCGGCGGCCACTGGCGGTCCCCGATCGGCGATTTCCGGCTGGTGGTCGACAAGGGCGCTCCGGCCAATCTGGTCAGCTTCTGCGGCGAGGGCGTCCGCAAGATCTCCCCGACCCGCTTCGAGATTCGAAGGAAGAACTGGCGTCCGGATTCCGACCTCAGGATCCTGATCGTCCAGGCCCTGCCCCCGGGAGAATGAATATGGTCGGATCCGCCGCTGACCCCGACGCCCTGACCCGCCTGATGGAGCCGGTGGCGACCGCGCTCGAAATATTCGGGGTCTTCGTCATCGTCGCCGGCATCGTCTGGGCGACGGGCCGGTTCCTGCTTCGCGACCTTCGCTCGGGGGACGCGGTCAAAGCCTATGAACGCTATCGCGCCAATCTCGGCCGAGGCATATTGCTCGGGCTCGAGATATTGGTCGGTGCCGACATCGTCGCCACCGTCACCGCGCCCTTGACCTTCCGAAGCGTCGGCCTGCTCGGCCTGATAATCCTCATCCGAACCTTCCTCAGCTTCTCGCTCGAGACCGAGATCGAAGGCCGCTGGCCCTGGCGCCGCCGAGGCGCGCCGGGCGAGGCGGAGTCGCGGTGAACCGGCTCAAAAGCCCAGGGTGAACCTGATAGCCGCCCCCAGATCCGGATCCAATTCGGCTTGGTTGCCGGGGTGGCGGCGGGCGAAGGCATTGGCTCCGACATGCCCGGCGCCGGCAAAGAGGCCGATGCCGTAGCTGGCCTCGAGGTCGATTTCCCGCCCGGTGGGGGCGAGGTTGAGGAAGCGGCTCTCGTAGCCCGCGCTCAAGCTGTCGTAGCTGTAGGAGATCGGAACGTTGAGGTCCAAGCCGCCGGAACGGACTCGCAGCGGCTGCATCAGCCGAAGCGCGAATCGGTCTCCGGCGCTCAGCAAAGCGGTTCTGGAGAGGTCGACCGACCAGGCGTCGGTGGCGAGCCGGCCGCCCTGGGCGAGGCCCGCGGCGGCCGGGACCTGGGTCCTGCCCATCCGGTAGGAAAAAGTGGCGTCCCAGCCGCGGCCCAGGGCGACGGCGGCTCCGGCATCGGCGAACCAGCTGGTTGCGCCGCCGACCCCGATCAGCGGGGAGAATCGGGCGCCGAACACGGTCGACTCTTCGTCGAGGCGGCTGGCGCCGAGGCTGAGCCTCGCTCCGCCGAGCCGGCGGTCGGCCGCGATCGAGAAGAGGCCGTAGCGTGGCTGGACGATCGATCGATCGAAGCCCGGCTGAAGCACTTCGCCGCGTTCGGCGGTGACGGTGAGGCCGAGGCGTCCGAGCCGATGGCGAACGCCAAGCGCCTCCTCCGAATCGCCCTGGAAGCCCATCCGGCTCATCGGATCGCGGGCGACGAGGAACGAGTCCCGACGATATCCGGAGAGACGCCGCTCCAGGGTCTTGCCGCTCTCGGCGAGCCCGAAAGCCATCGACAGGCGCGGGCCCACTCGGGTCAAGGCGATTCCGGAAACCACCCGCGCCTTGCGGGCGTCGTCGTAGGTAAGGCCGAGCTGGGCGAGGCCGACCTGGGGCTGGCCGGTCAACTTGCGGTCGACGGTGATCGAGACGGCGATACCCCGAGCGCCTGTCGTAGCGGTGCTCAGGCCCGGCTGAAGCGCCCGGCCGAGCGGCCGGTCCTGCTCCGCGCGATGAAGCGCGGCGGCCAGGGTCATCGTGTAGGCGCGCGAGAAGCCGTCGAGCACGATTATTCCGCCCAGGGAGGTCTTGGCGTCGCCCATCGCGGTCGATCCCTGGCCGGAGCCCGCCGTGACGTCGACCGCTTGGCCCCCGGGCAGGCTCAGGCTGCCTTGCGGCTGGAAGGCGCGCTCGATGTTGAGGATCCCGCGGCCGAAGACGGCGTCCGTTCCCGGGGCTCCGGCGTCGTCGGCGCTGCCCAGCAGGATCTGCATGATCTGCTGGCCGGTCAGATTGGGGAAAGCGCTCGCCAGCAGGGCCGCCGCGCCGCTGATCACCGGGGCCGAGAAGGAGGTTCCGGACCACGAGAACAGGATGCCCGTCTGGTCGGGGGCCCTTACTCCGACTCCGAGCGCGGTGAGGTAGGCGGCGGCGCCGGTGCCGGCCCGGTTCGAGAAATCCGCCATCTGCCGCGAGGAGTTCATCGCGCCCGCGATGATGACATTGCCCGCCGCCGAGGCGGACAAAGGAAAGGCTTCGGGATTCGCGCCGTTGGCCGCCTTGCCCGAGTTGCCGGCGGAGAGGACGACGAGGATTCCCGCCGACGCGGCGCGAGCGATCGCCGCGTTGACGATCGGGCTCGCCTCGTCGCCGCCGAGCGAGATGTTGATGATCTTCGCGCCGTTCGAACGGGCGAGGTCGATCGCCTCGACGATGTCGGGATCGCTGTGGTTGCAGCCGTCGTCGGGATCGCAGTCGGTCGGATCGGACGTATTAAACGAAAGGATGGTGGCGCCGAACGCGACCCCCATGGTCCCCAGGCCGTCGCGCGCGGCGGCGGCCACGGCGGAGACCGCGGTGCCATGGCCTTCCGTGTCGGTGATCCCGCGATTGGCGGCGACGTCGCGGCTGGCGGGATCGATCTTGCCGGCGAATTCCGGAAGGTTCGGATTGATCCCGGAATCGACGATCCCGATCTTCACGCCCAGCCCGGTGGCGCCGCTGTTGTAGGCGGAGAGGGCGGAGTGGGCGCCGGCGCCGTTCGAGCGGCCGTATTCGGCATCATTGAACCCCGTGGCCGCCGGCGGAGGGGGCGGCGGCGGCGGAGGCGGAGGCGGTGGGGGTGGCGCAGGAGCGGGCGGAGGCGCGGAGATCGGGGCGGGACCGCCGCCGCCGCCACCGCCGCCACAGCCCGAAAGGACGAGCGCGGCCGCGCAGGCGGTCATCAGCAGGGCATGTCGTGCGAGCCTGACGTTCATGTCCCCCCGGCCTCCGGCTAACTGGTTCAATTTTAGGAATTTTTCACTCTTAGCTTACATTGCCGATGCTTTCAATTTGCTGAAGGCGCGTTGCACCCTATGAGGCGGCCATGCTCCCTTCACCGCTCGCCTCGATAGACTGCTGGATCTTCGACCTCGACAACAGCCTTTATCCCGCGTCGTGCAATTTGTTCGAGCTGATCGACATCCGCATGGGCGAGTATATCGCCAATCGCCTCGGCTGCACCATGGCCGAGGCGCGGATCGTCCAGAAGGGCTTCTTCCGGGACCACGGCACTACCCTCGCCGGCCTGATGAAGGAGCATGGAGTCGAGCCCCGCGGCTTCCTCGATTACGTCCACGACATCGACTTCGCCCGGCTGGCCGCCGACCCGAGGGTCGTGGCCGCGCTGGATCGGCTACCGGGCCGAAAGCTCGTCTTCACCAATGGCGACGAGGCCTATGCCCGGCGCGTGCTCGACCGGCTCGGCCTCGCCAACGCCTTCGACACGGTCCACGACATCCACGCCATGGACTATGTCCCCAAGCCCGATCCGCGCGCCTACGCGGTCCTGTGCGAGCGCCACGCCATCGTTCCTTCGAACGCTCTCTTCGCCGAGGATATGGCGAGGAACCTGGTGCCGGCCAAGCAGCTCGGAATGACCACCGTCTGGGTCGATAACGGCTCGGAGCAGGCCAGCCACGATGCCGATCCTGCCTTTATCGACTATCGCATTACCGATATCGGCGACTGGCTGAGCGAGATCACGGGAGGAGAGGCGGGATGACCGACGCGTTGAGGGCCGTGATCGAGGCGGCCTGGGAAAGGCGCGAATCGCTCGGCGGCGACGAGGTCGAGGTGAAGGAGGCCGTCGATTCGGCGATCGCCCTGCTCGATTCGGGCGAAGCGCGGGTCGCCGAGCCGGGCGAGGGGGGCTGGACCGTCAACCAGTGGCTCAAGAAGGCCGTCCTCCTCTCCTTCCGGCTGACCCCGATGGAGGCGATCGCCGGCGGCCCGGGCGGCGCCCATTGGTGGGACAAGGTGCCGTCCAAATTCGCTTCATGGAGCCCCGACCGGTTCGCCGCCGCCGGCTTCCGAGCCGTACCCGGAGCGATCGTCCGCCGCGGCGCCTTCATCGGCAAGGGCGCCGTGCTGATGCCGAGCTTCGTCAACATCGGCGCCTTCGTCGGCGAAGGCACCATGGTCGACACCTGGGCGACGGTGGGGAGCTGCGCCCAGATCGGGAGGAACGTCCACATCTCGGGCGGCACCGGAATCGGCGGAGTGCTCGAGCCGCTCCAGGCCGGACCGGTCATCGTCGAGGACGATTGCTTCATCGGCGCCCGCTCCGAGGTCGCCGAGGGCGTGATCGTCGAGCAGGGCGCGGTGCTCTCGATGGGCGTCTTCCTCGGCGCCTCGACCAAGATCGTCGACCGGTCCAGCGGTGAGATCCATATCGGCCGGGTTCCCGCTTATTCGGTGGTCGTCCCCGGCACCCTCCCCGGCAAGGACGGCGGCCCGGGCCTCGCCTGCGCCGTCATCGTCAAGCGGGTCGACGCCCGCACCCGCTCCAAGACCAGCATCAACGAGCTGCTTCGGGACTGACCCGTCATCCTGGGGAAGGCGGCGTGCCTCTAGCGAGCGCCGGCCGGCGGAGCGCCCTCGGGCGGAGCGCCGCCGGGGGCGCCGCCCTGCATCTGCATCTGCATTTGCTGCATCTGCTGCATGCGCTGCATCTCCATGAAACGCGGACCCTCGCCCACGCCAACCTGGAGGATCTCGATCTCGAAGACGAGGCTGTCCTTGCCTGTGAACGGAGCATTAGGCGGGAGCGGCTCGGGAGCGTGGGTGCCGGGGGGGAGGGTGAGGATATAGGCGCCGCCGGGGCGCATGTGCTTGAGGCCTTCGCCGAAACCTGGATAAACGCCTTCGGTCGTTGTGGCGAACACGCCCCGTTCGGACGTGCGGCTATCCTCGAGGACGGGCGCGTCCACGCTGTTGGCGTGGAGCTTGTACTGGAGCGCGATCACGTCCTGATCGGTGATCTTCGGCCCCGATCCGGCGACGATCGTCCTGATCACCACGCCCGTCGCGGTCTTCGCCGGCTGGAAGACGCTCGTACCCCACCACGCGAAGGCGGCGGCGAGGGCGACGAGCACGGCCAAGGCGATCCAGAGCTTGGCGACCGAGCCCTTCTTCAGGGGCTGCAAAGGTACGGCGGTGACGGACATTCTTTATCCCCGAAATGACGAAGGGCGGCGATACATCGCCGCCCTCGCGTGAAGCAAGCGCCGGTTTAGCGGCCGCACTCCCTGGCGGCCGCAGTCCTTAGCGAGTAGCGCCGCCGTCGCGCTCGGCGCGCTTGCGCTCGAGCTTGCGGGCGCGGCGGATCGCGGCGGCGCGCTCGCGGGCGCGCTTCTCCGACGGCTTCTCGTAATGACGGCGAAGCTTCATCTCGCGATAGACGCCCTCACGCTGCAGCTTCTTCTTGAGCGCCCGCAGCGCCTGGTCGACATTGTTGTCGCGAACGATGATTTGCATAAAAAGCCGTCACTCTCCGTCGAAATGCAGTTCCCGGCAATCCTTCGGGATCGCCCATTGCGGAAATGCGGATAGCATAAAAATCGGTTCGTCGCGAGACTCCTCCCGCGCCGTCACGCCGGGGCCGTTAGCAGGGCCGGCGCCGGGTTTCAAGTCACGCCTTGCGGATGACGGCACCTACGGCGGCCACCCGCTCGACCGCCTCATACCCCGCCCCGCCCAGCAGCTCGCCGAAAATGTCCGGATCGATTTCCCCATATTCAAGCGAGCAACCGAGCGCCGGCAGCTGCTCGGCCAGCGCCTCGCGCAATCCGTCGCGGCCCCCGACGATCGCGCTTCCCGTATAAAGCAGGACCGTTCCTCCGGGCTCGATCCGGCGCGCCGCGGCAAGCGCCCAGTCCAGCGAGATCCGGGCGCCGTGCATGTCGCCGCCGTCGCGATAGAGACGCCTGGCCGGGTCGGCGACGAAGGGCGGATTGGCGATGACCAGGTCCACCGGGCCCGCGACTCCGTCGAGGCCGCTCGTCTCGACCGTCTCCAGCGCCACGTTCGCGTGGCGGGCGTTGATTCGGGCGAAGCGAAGGGCGAGCGGATTGATGTCGGTCGCGGTGGCGGCGGCGCCCGGAGCCAGGCCGGCCGCCATGATCGCCCCGACTCCGCTTCCGGCGCCGATGTCGACGAGTCGGCGGACGGCCGGGAGGCCGGGAAGCTCGGCCTGGAGGAAGCGGACGTAGCGATAGCTGTCGGGACCGAAGAAGACGGCGTCGGCCTGGTCCGTCGGGTAAGCGGAGTGGAGGAACAGGCTTTTCTCAAGCGACGCGACCCGCACCCGGCTCCTGAGCAGGGGGCCTTCACGCGAAACCGCCCCGCTTCGCTCGAGCGCCTCCCGGACCGCCGCCGGCAACAGGCCTTCCTCGAACGGCAGGTTCCAGCCGAAGACTTCGCGCAGATCGCCGGCGATTCGGCCGTCACCGCGCTCCAGCACCCGGCGGTGGGTTTCGGGCGTGACGGTGGCGAATCGGTATTCCGAGTCGCCCAGCGCCCGGAGAAGATCGGTCAGCCCTTCGTCGGCGGCGCTCACGACGGAGGCGCGCTTCGGCCCAAAGGCATGGTCAGGCAATGGACGCCGCCGCCGCAACGGACGAACTGGTCGATCTCGGCCTCGATCACCTCGAGGCCCAGCCGCCGCAGCATCCGGTTGATCCGGGTCTCGCCCGCCGGCGCCACGACCCGGCCCCCGCCGAGGCTCAGCAGATTGGCTTCGAGGCGATCGACCTCCCCCGGGCTGGCCGGGAGCAGATCGATGCCGAGGCCGGCCATCGTCCCGGCGAAGCCCGGATCGAGAGTCTCCAGGCACGCCACGCCCCTATGGTCCGAGACCAAGGTGAATTGGGTGTCGAGGTGCAGGTAGCGCGGGTCGATCCGAGTGTAGAGCGCCTTCCAGCCGCGGCGTTCGAAGATCCGGCCGAGCGCCCGGGCTCCGGCTTCGTCCGTGCGCTCGCCCGAAATGCCGATCATCACCAGCCCCGGCCGAAGCAGGCAGACGTCGCCGCCCTCGACCCTGCCCTCGTCGACCGCGCCGATCGACTCGATCCCGAAGGCGCGCAAGGCGCCGGCCAGATGGGCCGGCTCGCCGCGGCGATGCGGCTCCGACGGACGCAGCTCGACGAGGCCCCAGGGCGTCATGAGAACGCTGTCGCGTGTGAAGGCGAGGTCGGCCAGGCCAGGTTTCGGTGGGACGATATGGCACTCCACCCCCGCGGCCTCCAGCCTCGCCACCAAGGCGCGATGCTGGGCCCCGGCGCTCGCGGCGCAGGAGGAGAGGCCTCGCGCCAGGCTGTCGCGGGTGACGGCGTTGCACGGCACCATGGCCAGGTGCGTTGGCGGGCTGAGCAGTAGGCGGGTCAGCCGGCCGGTTTCGGAATCGACGCCCCAGCCCCGGGGATTCGGGCGCTCGATCGGTCGTTCGGTCGCGCCGGTCTGCGCGGCGGCCGAGCCCAGCAGCATCACCAGAGCTCCGAGCGATACCGCTCGAAGCAGCGGGCGCCGCATTGGAGCCGAATGAGAGCGCCCTCGGCGATGGCGGTGGCTCGGCGCGGATCCTCCTCGACGAGCGGCCGAAGCGCTTCCCGGTTCCAGGCTTCGCTATGCTTGACGTCGAGCACGGCGTGGAGATCGAAATAACGGCGCTCTTCCGGCGTGAAGCCGAGCCGGCGAAGCCCGGCGGCGGTCGCGGCGGAGCGGTCCGGAGCGGTCAGCTCGATGACTCCGAGCGCCCCGACCGAATGCCAGGCGTAGCGGCGGACCGTCGCCATTCCGGTCATCGCGTTGGCGAGGGCAAGGCTTTCCCAGACGGTGGCGTCGATGTCGGCCTTGAGCTCGAGGCGTTCGATCAGAACCTCCAGCATCGGTCCGTGCATGCCCTTGGGATTGCCGCGGCCCATTTCGTCCCAGTAATTGCGGGCGAACTCAAGCTTGGCCTGGGCCGGCATGCGCACCTGCGTATAGGCGAGCAGGTCGTCGAAACCCGCTTCGCCGGCCGCTTCCTGGCCCAGGAACCAGCGAATCTGCTCTCGGCTCGCTTCTTCCGCTAGCCAGGGAAAGAGCGGATCGTGCTGGCCGGGCCCATGATCGCGCAAGGCCTCGAACCAGGCGAGGAAGCCGTCGGGATCCGTCGGCGCTTCGGCGGCCTCGGCCACGATTCGAGCGCGCAGCGAATCGAGGAACCGGCCTTCGAGAACGCGCATCCTACCGTCGCGCTCTTCGGCGCCCGGCCAGTCCTCGTCGGGAAAGGCCGGCGCCAGGCGCGCGCGGTTCCAGCGGGCGAGGCCGCGCTGAAATTCGTCGTTGGAAAAACGGTCGACGCGGCCAGGAGCGGCGCCGGCGATAAAGGAGGTGGCCAAGGTAATGCCTTTAAGGGAGGGGGTTAGCCGATCAACGGTTTCGCTCGTCCGATGTTCCACTTAACCCATGTTAGCAACGACTTAACGCGGGACACCCTCCGTCATCCCGGCTTTCGCCGGGATGACGATCAGGGGTCCAGATCCTTGAACTCCGGGATGGTCTTGCTCAGCCGGCCCTTCACCGCGGCGGTGAGATCGGCGCTCACCAGCGCCCCGGCATTCCACAGGGCGACATGGCGAAGCCCCTCCTCCACCGTCCGTCCGCGGCTGTAGTTGAGGCTCATCTTGGCGCCGGCCACCGCGAGCGGCGACTTCGCAGCGATGGCTCGGGCGAGCTCCAACCCGGCGGCAACCAGAGTGTCGCGGTCCGGCAGGACTCGGTTGGCGAGGCCCAGGCGGGCCGCCTCCTGCGCCTCCATCCGCCGGCCGGTATAGGCCAGCTCGCGGACGATTCCCTCCGGGATGAGGTGGGTGAGCCGCTGCAGAGTGCCGAGGTCGGCGGTGATCGCGACGTCGACCTCGGCCACCTGGAAGAAAGCGTCGGCGGACACCAGGCGGATGTCGCAGGCGGTGGCGAGGTCCACGCCGGCGCCGATGCAGCCGCCGTGGATCGCGGCGACGACCGGCGGGCGAGCTTCCTCGGCCGCGGTGAAGGCGTCCTGGAGCCATTTGATGTGCCGGAGCCGCGATTCGGCCGCCCGTCCCGGATCGTCGGTCGGCGGGAACTGGCTGGCGGCATATTGGAGGTCGAGGCCGGCCGTGAAATGGCGGCCCCGGCCGGAAAGCAGGATCGCGCGCACGGACGCGTCGGCGCCGAGCGTGCGGAAGGCCTCGCCGATCGCCTCGAACATCTCCTTGTCCATGGCGTTGAACTTGCCTTCGCGGGCAAGCTCGACATGGGCGATCCCGCCGTCGCGGCTGATGCTGATCCTTTCGCTTCCCATCTTCCGTCCGGCTCCCCTAGACACGGTGCGATATGAGTCGCTTTACCGTGAACGGGCAGCCCGTCCACTACCGCATGGATCCGGAAACGCCGCTGCTTTGGGCGCTCAGGGATGCGTCCAACCTCACCGGCACCAAATATGGCTGCGGCACCGGCCATTGCGGCGCCTGCACCGTCCATGTCGACGGCCAGGCGGTGAGGAGCTGTCGGATCAGGATCGCCGACCTCGAAGGCAGCTTCGTCACCACCATCGAAGCGCTGTCGAATGATCGCTCGCATCCGGTGCAGCAGGCCTGGGTGGCGGACAACGTCCCTCAATGCGGCTACTGCATACCGGGAATGATCATGGCGGCCGCCGCCCTCATCGACCGGAACCCGGCGCCCACCGACTCCGAGATCGACTCCGCGATCACCAATATCTGCCGCTGCGGGATATACCCGCGGATCCGCGAAGCCGTGCGCCGCGCCGGCCGGATGCGAAGCGGCGAGGGCCAGATCGCGGCCGCGCCCCCGCCCGACATCGATCCCGCCGACGCGGCGCGGCAGGTTCCGGCGCTTCGCGACCGAGGCCGCGACCGCCGATAAAGCCTCTCGCCGTCCAGGGCGTGGAGCCTAGATTAACGGCAGGCGTCGGCACGGTTCAGCAACGGCTCATCCGGCGTGGGGCACATACCGCCCTGTCGATCAGGCCGAAAAAGCGCGGCCGGGCAAGATGGAGTGTCAAATGCGTAAAGCCCTATTCGGAATTTTGATGGCGGCCACGGCGGCGATGCCGATCGCGGCTCAGGCCCAGGATAATCGTTCCCCGCGGGCCGAGCGGAACGCGGAGCGTTATCGTGCGCTGGGCGAGCGCAACCAGGCGCGTTCGGAGCGCCAGGAACAGCGGCAGGAAGTCCGCCAGGAGGCGCGCCAGGAAGTGCGGGCTCAGCGCCAGGAGCGCGCCGCCCCCGCGCAGGTCCAGCAGCAGCAGCAGCAGCAGCAGCAGGCGCAGAGCTACGGCGGACGCCGCGGCGCCGCCGAAGGCCAGCGCTGGCAAGGCGGCAACACCGCCAATCGCGAGGCCTATCGCCAGCGCGTCGAAGAGACCAGGGCGGCCAATCGTTCGAGCATCGACCAGTCGATCGGCGGCAATTACGCCCGCCAGGGCCAGCGCAACCAGGCGCGCGTCGAGCAGAACCTGCGCGAGGATTACGGCGTCCGCCAGCGTGACGGCCGCCGCGACGGCGACTGGAATCGCGACCGGAACAGCCGTGGCGATCGTTACAGCGACCGCCGCGACGACCGCCGCGGCAATTGGAACCGCAGCTGGCGCAACGACAATCGCTACGATTGGCAGCGCTACCGCTATTCCAACCGCAACCTGTTCCGTTCGGGCGCTTATTACTCGCCCTATCGCAACTACCGGTACAACCGGCTCTCGATCGGTATCGTCCTCGATTCGCTGTTCTATTCGAACCGCTACTGGCTGAACGATCCCTATCAGTACCGCCTGCCGGCGGCGCCCTACGGAACCCAGTGGGTGCGTTATTACAACGACGTGGTCCTGGTCGACACCTACACCGGCGAAGTGATCGACGTGATCGAGAACTTCTTCTGGTAGCGAACTTCATCCCGGCGACAGCCGGGACCCGAGGGGGTGAAGGGCGCCGCGTTCCTCACTCCGCGAGGCCCCGGCTTTCGCCGGGGTGACGACAGCAGCCCGGGGCGCGAAGGCGCTCCGGGCTTTTTGCTTGTCAACGCGGGGGCGGCGCAGCAGTAAGACGCCTTCCAACGAGGGGTCTTCGATGCGCTTCCGATTCCTGGCCTGCCTGACCCTACTCGCCGCCGCTCCTGCCGCCGCCGAAACCTTGATCGTCCATGCCGGGCGCCTCATCACGGACGCGTCGAAGCCGGCTTCGGGCCCGTCGACCATCACCATCACGGACGGCCGGATCACCGCCGTCGCCGCCGGTCTTGCCCCGGCCCCCGCCGGCACTCGGCTCGTCGACCTTTCCGGCAAGACCGTCCTTCCCGGCCTCATCGACATGCACGTCCACCTGGCCGGCGATCCGGGCGGCGATTTCCGGGACGAGGCGGTCGACCCGAACGAATGGGCGACCCTGGTCGGCGCCAAGAATGCGCGGATCACGGCCCTGGCCGGCTTCACGACGGTCCGGGATCTCGGCTCGCCGCCGCTGGTCGGCTTCGCGCTTCGCCGTGCCACCGCCGAAGGCTTCATTCCGGGCCCTCGGATCATCTCCTCCGGGCCGGCTATCTCGGTCATCGGCGGCCATGGCGACGTTTCCGGCTTCCGCCCCGAGGTGACCAAGGCACTGGGCGTCGACAACACCTGCACGGGGCCGGAGCAATGCGCCGCCCGGGTCCGCGAATTCTCACGCGCCGGCGCCGATTTGATCAAGATCACCGCGACCGGAGGCGTGCTCTCGCAGCAGGCGCGCGGCCTCGGCCAGCATTTCACCGACGCCGAGATGAAATCGATCGTCGACACCGCCCATTCGCTCGGACTCAAGGTCGCCGCCCACGCCCACAGCGCCCGCGGAATCGAGGCGGCGGCGCGTGCGGGCGTCGATTCGATCGAGCACGGCACCTTCGCCGATTCCAGAGCGATCGCCGCGATGAAGGCTTCCGGCTCGTCGCTGGTCCCGACCCTGATGGCTTTCACGGGGATTCGCGAGCGGCTCGGCAAGGGCATCTACACCCCGGTCGTCGAGGCAAAGGTCCGCGAGACCCTGAACGAGGTCGGCAAGGCGGCCCGCGCCGCCCGGGCGGCGGGCGTGCCGGTGGTGTTCGGGACCGACGCGGCCGTCTTCGAGCATGGCCGCAACGCTCAGGAGCTCGCCTTGCTGGTCGAGCTGGCCGGGATGAGCCCGGCCGAGGCGATCGCGTCGGCGACCACCGGCGCTGCGAAGCTGCTCGGCCTGGAAAGGGAAGTCGGCCGGATCGCACCCGGTTATTCCGGAGACCTCATCGCGGTCGACGGCGATCCCTTGCGCGACGTGCGCGCGTTGGAGAAGGTGGATTATGTGATGGTTCGGGGAAAGGCGATCCGATGAGCACGCAGAGTCGGACGATGGGGGATCCGGGCGCGCTGTACCGGATGCAGATCGGCACCATCGTCCGCGACCGGCTGATGAAGACGCCCAACGCCTTCAAGCTTCCGGCCCAGGGTCTCGACATCTTCGTGGTCCGCGATTTCCTGTCGCACAAGGAGTGCGCCGACGTCATCGCCCTGATCGACAAGGATCGGGTGCCTTCGGGCCTGCTCGCACCGTCGGACGATCCCGATTTCCGGACCAGCGAGAGCTGCAATCTGCGACTGGAGGATCGCGCCAACCAGATGGTCGAGGCGAAGATCAACCGGCTGACCGGAATCGATCCGACCCATGGCGAGACCATCCAGGGCCAGCGTTACGCGGTCGGCCAGCAGTTCAAGCCGCACCACGATTTCTTCTACACCAGCCAGCCCTATTGGCCGGAGATGGAACGCCAGGGCGGCCAGCGCACCTGGACGGCGATGATCTTCCTCAACACCCCCGAAGGGGGCGGCCAGACCGCCTTCCCGAACGCCAATGTCCGGGTAACTCCGCGTACGGGCAATCTCCTGCTGTGGAACAATCTCGACCAATATGGCGAGCCCAACACTTTCTCGCTCCACACCGGCTGTCCGGTCGACGAGGGGATCAAATATATCATCACCAAATGGTATCGCGAGCGCCCCTGGGGCTGGTATGCCCAGCATGGGGTGAAGCCGGCGGGGGCCTGACGATCCAGGTTCCTTCTCTCCATGCCCTCCGCCAAGCAAGGATCCAATGATCAAGACGAAGCTCCTGCTCGCCGCCGCGTCGCTCGCGGGCCTGTCCGCCTGTGCGACCACCCGGCCTGAGCCGCCTTCGGCCGAGACGGCCGATTCCCCTCCCGCCACGAACGAAGCCGAACGGCTGAAGCGGCTGTTCCACGAGAGCGACGAGGCCGGGCTCAGGCGCAATCCGATCGGCGCCATTTTCCGCGGCGACCTGCGCTATGCCGACCGGCTCGGCGATTTCATCACCGACGAATATTTCGAGACGGAGCGCGCCGCGTCGAAGGCCGATCTCGCCGCGCTTCGCGCCATCGACCGTTCGATGCTCGGCGCCACCGACCGGATCGCCTACGACGTGTTCGAGTGGCAGACGCTGGATTCGCTCAAGAATCTGGAGCCCGACATGCTGGCGCTCAATGCGGTTCGGCCGATCAATCACTTCTCCGGCTTCCACACTTTCTACCCGGCCTTCGCTTCGGCCGAGGGCGCGGCACCGTTCAAGACCGTCGCCGACTATGAGAACAGCCTGAGACGCAACAAGGATTATGCCGTTTTCAACGACAGGGCGATCGGCCGCTTCAGGCAGGGCATCGCCGCCGGGGTGTTCGAGAGCAAGCTCACCACCCGCAACGTGATCGAACAGCTCGATTTGCTGCTCGCCCAAAATGTTGAGGAATCGCCATTTTACGGGCCGATCCGCAACTTCCCATCCACATTTTCGGATGCAGACAAGGCGCGGTTGACGGCGGCCTACCGGAATTCGATCGAGACCGAGATCAATCCGGTCCACCGCCGGCTCCGGGACTTCCTTCGCTCGGAATATCTGCCCAAGGCGCGCGAAGGGGCCGGGCTCGTCCACATGAAGGGCGGCGCCAAGGTCTACCGGCGGCAGATCGAGAGCACGACCACACTCCCGCTCACCGCCGACGAGATCCACGAAACCGGCCTTCGCGAAGTCGCCCGGATCAAGTCGGAGATGGAGGCGGTCAAGGCCCGTGCCGGCTTCGCGGGGACCCTTCCCCAGTTTTTCGACCATCTGCGCACCGACCCCAAATTCGCCGCGACCTCCCGGGACTCGCTTCGCTCAGGCTATGAGGCGATCGCGCGCCGGGTCGATTCGCGAATCGGCGAGCAATTCTCGACGCTCCCGAAAAGCCCGCTCGAAATCAGAGCCGTCGAGCCCTTCCGCGAGAAGACCGAGGCTGGCGGCTCCTACCAGCAGGGGACGCCGGACGGGTCGCGGCCGGGCATCTTCTACTACAACGCCTACGACCTGCCCTCGCGCCGGGTCTGGGGAATGGAGACCCTGTACCTCCACGAAGGCAGCCCCGGCCACCATTTCCAGATCAGCCTGGCCCAGGAGAATGAGGCGCTTCCCGCCTTCATGCGCTTCGGCGGCAACACCGCCTTCGTCGAAGGCTGGGCCCTCTATGCCGAGACCTTGTGGGACGAGCTCGGAGTCGAGACCGACCCCTATCAGCGCTTCGGCGGCCTCAACGACGAGATGCTCCGCGCCATGCGCCTGGTCGTCGACACCGGGATCCATTCGAAGGGCTGGAGCCGCGAGCAGGGGATCGACTACATGCTGGCCAACAGCGGAATGAGCCGGACCGAAATCGTCGCCGAGGTCGAGCGCTACATCGCCATCCCAGGCCAGGCGCTCGCCTACAAGGTCGGAGCGCTCACGATCCAGCGCCTTCGGGCGAAGGCCGAGTCGGCGCTCGGGCGGCGATTCGACCCGCGCGCCTTCCACGCCCAGGTGCTGATGACCGGATCGCTGCCGATGGCGGTGCTCGAGAAGAAGATCGACGACTGGATCGCGGCCAGCCGGGGGTGATTCGAAAAGGTCAGGCTTCCGTCCGAGCCGTCACCCTGAACTTGTTTCAGGGTCCAGTTCTCCGCCCGCGAGGCGGCTCGACCCTGGATGCTGAAACAAGTTCAGCATGACGGGGGTGGGCCAGACGAGCGGCGGGGACTATCGATGCTGACGAACCTGCCAGGAAGGATCATGGAATGAAACGACCGACCCTGATCGCGTGCCTGACGACCGGCCTGCTCGCAGGATGTGCCGCTTCGTCCGCCCCGGAACCCATCGCCTCCAGCCCGGCCGAAGCCCCGCAAGCCACCGCTTCCCAGGCCCTCGCCGCACTCTTCCGCGACAGCGACGAGGCCAGCCTGCGCCGCAACCCGCTGCAGGCGACCGCGCGCGGCGACCTGCGCTATGCGGATCGGCTCGGCGACTTTTTCAGCGACGAATATTACCAGTCGGAGCGCTCGGCGGCGCGGGCGGACCTGGCGGCGCTTGCGGCCATCGACCGCGACGGGCTGAGCGCCGACGAGCGTGTCGCCTACGACGTGTTCGAATGGCAAAGGGGAATGGACCTCAAGGGCCTCGAGGGCGAGCTCTTCGCCGCCACGGCGGTCCGGCCGGTCGACCATTTCAACGGTTTCCACACCTTCTTCGCGGAGCTGAGCTCGGGCCAGGGCATCGCGCCCTACAAGACCGTCGAGGATTATGAGAACGGCCTGTCCCGGGCCGAGGATTTCGCGGCGCTCGCCGACGGAGCGATCGCCCGGATGGAGCAGGGCTTGGCGGCGGGCGTGGTCCAGCCCCGCCTGGTCATGGCGAACGTCGTCGAGCAGCTCGACGCGATGCTCGCCGAAGGCGTCGAGGGCAGCAGCTTCTACCGGCCGGTCGCGAACTTTCCGGCGGAGGTGCCGGAATCGGACCGGGCTCGGCTGAGGGCCGCTTATACCGAGTCGATCGCGACCCGGATCCGGCCGGCTGTGACCCGGCTTCGCGACTTCGTCCGCGACCGCTATCTGCCGAAGGCGCGCCCGACCGTCGGGTTGCAGGACATGGAAGGCGGCCCGGCCCTCTACCGCCATCTGGTCGCGCTGAGCACGACGACCGACATGAGCCCGGACGAAATCCATCGGATCGGGCTCGCCGAAGTCGCCCGGCTCCACAAGGAGATGGAGGCGGTCAAGGCCGAGGTCGGCTTCACCGGGACTCTCCAGCAATTCTTCGAGCACATCAGGACCGATCCGAAGTTCAAGCCGAAATCGCGCGAGCAGCTTCAGCAGGGCTATGTCGCCATCGGCAAAAGGCTGGATTCGACCCTTCCCAAGCTGTTCTCGACCATCCCCAGGACCGCGCTCGAAATCCGGCCCGTTCCCGCCTTGACCGAGAAAGGCGCGGCGCGCGGCTCCTACCAGAGCGGAACCACGGACGGCTCGAGGCCCGGAGTCTTCTATTTCAACGCCTACGATCTGCCGTCGCGGACGATCCCGACGATGGAGACGCTCTATCTCCACGAAGGCGCCCCCGGCCACCATTTCCAGATCAGCCTGGCGCAGGAAAATGAGGCGCTTCCCAGCTTCATGCGCTTCGGCGGCAACACCGCTTATGTCGAGGGCTGGGGCCTCTACGCCGAGACGCTCGGGCGCGAGCTCGGGGTCTATACCGACCCCTATCAATATTTCGGCTATCTCGATTCGCAGCTGTTCCGGGCGATAAGGCTGGTCGTCGACACCGGCATCCATTCCAAGGGCTGGACCCGCGACCGGACGATCCAATACATACTCGACAACAGCTCGCGGGGGCGGAGCAACGCCACCGCGGAGACCGAGCGCTACATCGCCATTCCGGGCCAGGCGCTCGCCTACAAGATCGGCCAGCTCAAGATCAGCGAATTGCGGGCCCGGGCGGAAAAGGCGCTTGGGCCGCGCTTCGACATAAGCGAGTTCCATGCCCAGGTGCTGATGACCGGAGCGCTTCCGCTCGCGGTGCTCGAGAAGAAAGTGGACGATTGGATCGCGGCGAAGAAGGCCGGCTGAGACGGCTCCGCGATCGCCGAGATCGTCACGCCCGGCAAAGTGCCGCCACTACATCCGGGGGTTAGCGTTCCGCCGGCCGGCAGGTCCCCAATTCCGGGGAGGAAGCCGCAAAGGCGCGAAGGCGCGACGTCGGAAAGGGCGTTCTCTACGTCGCGCCTACTCTTTGAGATTGGCGCCCGAGGCGCCGGGGGACAGGCGCGGCCGTCCGTCCCGCAGCCTGACCTGAAAAAGCGGGGACACGATACCTATTCGTCGGCGAATTAGGTATTGTGTCCCCGAAATTCGTGTCGGCCCAAATGCGGGGACACAATACCTATTTTGACCGTCAATGAGTATTGTGTCCCCGCAAATGGGCGGCGGGTGAAAAGCGCTGCGGCCTTCACCCGCCGGGGCCCCAGCCTTCGCTGGGGCGACGGGATCAGGCCGCCGCCAGCGCCTCGGCGATCAGGCGCCGGCTGTTCTCCACTCCGTAGAGGGCGATGAAGCTGCCCATTCGGGGGCCCTGGTCGCTTCCGAGCAGGGTCTCGTAGAGCGCTTTGAACCAGTCGCGGAGGCGCTCCTTGCCGTAATGTTTCTTGCCGATCTCGTAGACGTGGTTCTGGAGGACGGCGGCCGGGTCCTCGCCCTCGGACCCGGTTCCGTTATCCGAGGCGAGCAGGGCGTCGAGTTCCCGGAGCGCCGGCACCTCCTCCGCGGTAGGCGGCCGCCGCCTGAGTGCGGGCGCGACGAACCGGCTGCCATATTCGACCGCATAGGCGACGAGCCGGTCGAGCTCCGGGCTCGCCTCCGGAGTCAAAGCGGAATCGTAGCGGTTGAGGAAGCTCCAGACCGTTTCGCGATTCCCGACGCCCGGCAGGCTGGCGACGTTGAGGAGCAAGGCGAAGCTGATCGGAAGCCGGGTCTCGGGCACCTTGCCGGCATGGATGTGGTGGACCGGGTTGCCGAGACGCTTGTCCAGCGCCTGCTCCGGATAAGCGGCGAGGGACTGGTAATATTCGTCGACGGCCCGGGGAATGATCCCGACGCTGAGCTGCTTCGCCCGCTTCGGCTCCCGGTAAAGGTAGAAAGCGAGGCTCTCCTCGGGCGCGTAGGCCAGCCAGTCGTCGATCGTGACTCCGTTGCCCTTGGTCTTCGAGATCTTTTCGCCATTTTCGTCGAGGAAGAGCTCGTAATTGAAGCCCTCGGGCGGCTTCGCGCCGAGCACCCGGGCGATCCTGCCGCTTTGGACGACTCCGTCGATATGGTCCTTGCCCGACATCTCATAGTCGATTCCGAGCGCGACCCAGCGCGCCGCCCAGTCGACCTTCCACTGAAGCTTGGCGCCGCCGGAGAGGATCGACTGTTCGACCTCGCGGCCGCTGTCCGGATCGGTGTAGCGAATGAGGCCCGCCTCGGAGTCGACCACCGCGACCGGGACCTGGAGCACCTTGCCGCTGTCCGGAGCGATCGGAAGAACGGGCGAATAGGTCAGCCGCCGCTCCTCGCGCAGGGTCGGAAGCATGATGTCGAGAATGTCCTGAAACTTGCGCAGCACCTGCCGAAGCGCCTCGTCGAAGCGGCCGGAGCCGTAGCAGTCCGACGAAGCCATGAACTCATAGTCGAAGCCGAAGCGGTCGAGGAATTGCCGGAGCAGATTGTTGTTGTGCGCCGCATAGCTTTCGTGGCCGCAGCCATAGGGGTCCGGAACCCGGCTGAGCGGCCGGTCGAGATGCGCGTGCATCATGTCCTGATGGGGAACGCCCGGCGGCACCTTGCGCATCCCGTCCATGTCGTCGGAGAAGGCGATCAGCCGGCTCGGCCAGTCGGTCATCTCCGACAAAGCGTGGCGGACCATCAGGGTCCGGGCCACCTCCTGGAAGGTGCCGAGATGGGGAAGCCCGCTCGGGCCGTAGCCGGTCTGGAACACTATCTCGCCCCTCGGCGGCCCGTCCGGATAGCGCTTCAGGAGCTTGCGCGCTTCCTCATAGGGCCAGGCCTTCGAAACGAGCGCGGCGGAGCGAAGGGCTTCGGGAACTTCGGACTGGGGCATGAACCGCCTAATCGGGATTTCGTGGATGCCGTGCAAGGTGGTAAGAGGCTCTCGTGACCGTCATCCAGCCGATTAACGTACCCCAACGGGTAAAACTTACAATCGAGCAGTTCGAGCTGCTCGACAGATCGGGTGCGTTCGACCGTTACGCAAAGACCGAGCTGATCGAGGGGTCGATCTACGCGATGCAGGGGCAATTCCGTCCGCATTCCTTCGCCAAGAGCGAACTCCACTTTCGGTTGCGGCTGGCGCTCAACGCGATCGACTCGCCACTGATGCCAATTGTCGAAGGCTCGGTCGCCATGCCGCCGCTCAGTGCGCCGGAACCGGACATCTGCCTTACGGCAGCTCCGCGGGGGGAAGGGTATATCCCGCTCGACTCAGTCGCCTTAGCCGTCGAGATTTCGGATTCCACCGCGGCCTTCGATTTGAAGGACAAGGCTGCGCTTTATGCATCCAAGGGTGTACCGGAATATTGGGTATTGGAGATTCCGGCCGCGACGTTTCATCAATTCTGGAACCCGGCAGACCGCCATTATCGCGATAGCCGGTCCATACCCATCGGCGAGCGCATCGAAAGTCTCGCCATTCCGGGCTTAGCTGTGGAAAGCGACGGTTTAATCTAACTAGTCGTTGCCGGTTCGTTCCAGTTCCGGCAAGCTCAGTCGATGGCCGCTCCGCTCCCCTATCCCGCCCTTCACGCCACCCATGGCGGCATCTGGATCGCCGCGCCCGACGGCGAGGTTCGCGGGCTCGGCCGGGGCGAGGCGATCGCGCGGGCGGCGGAGACTCCGCTCGTCATGCTCAACGCGCCCCTGGTGGGGCAGCGGCTCGGCTATCCGGACCTTTCGGGGCTCGACCTGCTCGAGCTGTTCGCCTTCGTCCATCCGGCACGCTTCGCGGTGCCGACTCCGAAAGGGCTGGCCCAGGCGCTCGGACTGGAGGCGCCGGCGAGCGATTCGGAGGCCGCGCCGTTCCTGCTTCGCGCCGCAAGCGCCCTTCTCGCCACCCTTAAGCGGGACTGGCCCGAGCGCGAGGGCGCCTGGGCTTCGGCGCAGGCGCTCGGGCGGCTGCGCTGGTCGTGGACTCCCGCGATCGCCCAGCGCCTGGGGCGGCCGGAGCGGGACGAGCGCTGGCTGTTCTCGAAGCTTCCGGAATGGGAGGAGAAGTCCGCCCGCCCGGCGCCGCGGACGGTTCGGGTGTCGGAGGCTCGGGCCGTCGAACGGCTGACCGGACTCGCCGGGCCCGGAGCCGAGGTTCGCGAAGGGCAGCGCGACTATGCCGCGGCGGCGGCGGGCGCCTTCGATCCGAGGGTCGCCGAGGGCCAGCCCAACATGCTGCTCGCCGAAGCGGGCACCGGGATCGGCAAGACTCTGGGCTATCTCGCCCCCGCCTCGCTATGGGCGGAGAGCGCGGACGGGGCGGTCTGGGTCTCGACCTTCACCAAGGCGCTCCAGCGCCAGCTCGACCGCGAGGGCCTTCGACTGTTCCCGGACGCGGAGGCGCGGCGGCGAAAGGTCGTCGTCCGCAAGGGGCGGGAAAATTATCTGTGCCTGCTCAACCTGGAGGACGCGCTCCAGGGCGGATTCGCCGGCCGGGCCGCGATCCTCGCCCAGCTCGTCGCCCGCTGGGCCGCTTTCTCGAAGGACGGCGACATGGTCGGCGGCGACCTTCCGGGCTGGCTTCCGACCCTGTTCCGCAGGGCCGGGGCGACCGCGCTCACCGATCGGCGCGGCGAATGCGTCTATGCCGGCTGCCCGCATTACCGCAAATGCTTCATCGAGCGCTCGGCGCGGGCGAGCCAGGACGCCGACATCGTCATCGCCAACCACGCCTTGGTGATGGTCAATGCCGCGCGAGGACGCGACGGCGCGAACCCGCCGACCCGGATCGTCTTCGACGAGGGCCATCATCTGTTCGAGGCCGCCGATTCGACCTTCGCCGCGGCCCTGACCGGGCAGGAGGCGATCGAGCTCAGGCGCTGGATCGTCGGTCCGGAGAGCAAGTCGCGCGGGCGCCGGCGCGGGCTCGCCGCCCGGCTGATGGACGTCGCTTCCTATGACGAGGCGGGCGCCCTGGCGGTCGAGATGGCGCTTCAGGCGGCGGGGCTCCTGCCGAGCGACGGCTGGCTTCAACGCATTGCCGAGGGCATGCCGTTCGGTCCGGTCGAGAAGCTGCTCGCGGCGGTTCGAGGCACCGTCTACGCCCGGGCGACCGCCCAGGACGCCGGCTATGGAATCGAGACCGAGATGGCCGAGCTGGACGGCGACGTCGTCGCCGCCGCCGCTCCGGCGGTGGAGGCGCTCGAGCAATTGGTTCGGCCGCTGATGGCGCTCGCCCGGCGGTTGGAAGCGGTGCTCGAGGATTCGCCCGACTGGCTCGATTCGCAGGCGCGGGCCCGGATCGAAGGCGCGATCGGCGGCCTCGCCTGGCGGACCCAGACGATCGCGGCCTGGGTGGCGCTGGCGGCTCGGCTCGGCGGGCCGGCCGATCCCGATTATGTCGACTGGTTCGCGGTCGATCGGATCGACGGCCGCGAATATGACATCGGTATGCACCGCCGTTGGCTCGATCCGACCCGGCCGCTCGCCGACATCGTCCTCAAGCCGGCGCACAGCGTGATCGTCACCTCGGCGACCCTGCGCGGCTCGGAAGGCTGGGAGAGCGCCGAGGCGCGGACCGGCGCCGCCCACGTCGCCGGGCCGGTGCGCCGGTTCGGCGCCCCGAGCCCGTTCGACTACGCCTCGAACAGCGAGGTCCTGATCGTCACCGACGTCAAGCGCGGCGACGTCGGCCAGCTCGCCGGCGCCTATTCGCGGCTGATCGAGGCGGCGGCAGGCGGGACGCTCGGCCTGTTCACCGCCATCCAGCGGCTGAAGGCGGTCCACGCCCGGATCGCCGACCGCCTCGCCCGGGCCGGCCTTCCGCTCTACGCCCAGCATGTCGATCCGATCGACACCGGCACCCTGGTCGACATCTTCCGAGACGATCCGCATGCGTCGCTGCTCGGCACGGACGCGCTCAGGGACGGGGTCGACGTCCCCGGCCACTCGCTCCGGCTGGTGGTGATGGAGGGAGTGCCCTGGCCGAGGCCGACCGTGCTCCACGCCGCGCGCAAGGCGGCGGGCGGAGGCACCGCCTATGACGACCGGGTGGTTCGGGCGCGGCTCGCCCAGGCGTTCGGCCGGCTGATCCGCCGGAAGGAGGATCGCGGGGTCTTCGTCCTCCTCTCCGCGGCGACCCCGACTCGATTGCTTTGCGCCTTCCCGCCCGGGACTCCGATCCGCCGGCTCAGCCTGGCCGAGGCGGTGGATCGGGTGCGCTCGCGGCTTTCAACCGGCCCGGCTTTCGGGCATCAGGCCCTCGACGAGAGGCAGGCCGAAGAAGCCGAATGAAGACACTGACACTGCTGCGCCATGCGAAGTCGGGCTGGGACGATAACGTCAGCCGCGATTTCGACCGGCCGCTCAACCCGCGCGGCCGCAAGGCGGCGCGGACGGTGGGCCTCGAGATGAAGGCCCGGGGCCTGGCCTTCGACCTGGTGCTCGCGTCGCCGGCGCGGCGGGTGATCGAGACCCTGGAGGAGGTTGCGGCCGTCTATGGGCCGCTCAGCCCGCGATTCGACGAGCGGCTCTACCTCGCCTCGGCCGCAACGCTGCTCGAGATCGTGCGCTCAGCCCCCGACGAGGCGGAACGCCTGCTTCTGGTGGGGCACAATCCCGGGCTGGAGGAAATTGCGCTTCATCTCTCCAGCCGCGACGGCATCGGCCTGCGGTGCGAGGTCGAGGTGAAATATCCGACCGGGACGGTGGCTCAGATCGGAATGCCCGTGGAGCATTGGTCGGAGGTGAAGGAGGGGGCTGGGCGGATCGAGCGCTTCATCCGGCCTCGCGATCTCGATCCCGGGCTGGGGCCGGATTCGGAATAGTCGGGCAATCAGACACGAAAGTCGGCACCCGATTTCCGTTCGGGCTGAGCTCGTCGAAGCCCACTCCTGCCTGAAAGCCGCAGAAAGAAGGAAGGCCCTTCGACAGGCTCAGGGCGAACGGAGGGGTCTCCTCGCGCTGGCCTAATAGTCCAGCGCCTCGGCCAGGGCCCGGCGGATCGCCTTGAGATTGTCCAGCGGAAAGGGGCTCGGGTCCGCCGCGGGGGCCGGCTCGGTCCGAGTCGCCGCCTCGGCCTCATCGCCGTCCCCGCTCGCCAGCAATTGCTGGACTCCGCGGATCGTATAGCCGTCGCTATTGAGGAGGCGGTGGATCCGGCGGGCAAGCGCGACGTCGGCCGGCCGGTAATAGCGGCGGTTGCCCGCGCGCTGCAGCGGCTTCAATTGCGGGAAGCGGCTCTCCCAATAGCGCAGGATATGCTGCGGAACGTCCAGCTCGGACGCGAGCTCGCCGATCGTCCGGAAAGCCTGTTCGCTCTTGCCTGTGGTGTCCGCCATAGAGCGCGGCCTCAGCCGCCCTTGGCGATCCGCTCGCGCATGATCTGACTGGCGCGGAAGGTGAGCACTCGGCGCGGCGCGATCGGAACCTCGACGCCCGTCTTGGGATTGCGGCCGACCCGCTCGCCCTTGTCGCGAAGAATGAAGCTTCCGAAGCCGGAGATCTTCACATTCTTCCCTTCGGACAGAGCGTGGCACATGTGATGAAGGATCCGTTCGACGATTCCGGCCGATTCGGCCCGTGAGAGGCCGATCTCGCGATGAATGACGTCCGCAAGGTCGGCGCGAGTCAAGGTTCCGGCGTCCGTGCGCCTGATGGTTCCCGCGTCGGCCATTTGTTCTTCCTCCCCCCGAGGTAATGAAAAAGCATAGTCCAGCTTGGACTTAGTTGCAAATCGACATTGCGACGTTCCTTACCCTTCGCGCGACCTGGGAAAAGCCGCAATCAGTAACGGACCACCGCTGCCCCCCAGGTGAAACCCCCGCCCATGGCTTCGAGGACGATGAGGTCGCCCGGCTTGATCCGCCCGTCCCTGACCGCCGTGTCGAGCGCCAGCGGCACCGAGGCCGCTGAGGTATTGGCATGCTGGTCGACGGTGACGACGACCCGCGACGGATCGAGGCCGAGCTTCTTCGCGGTGGCGTCGAGGATGCGCTTGTTGGCCTGGTGCGGCACCACCCAGTCGACCTCGTCGATGATATGGCCCGAGGCCTCAAGGGTCTCCTTGAGGACGGCGGCGAGGTTCACCACGGCGTGGCGAAACACCTCCTTGCCCTTCATCCTCAGCTTGCCGACCGTCCCCGTCGTGGAGGCGCCGCCGTCGACGAAGAGGAGGTCGTTGTGGCGGCCGTCGGCGTGCAGCTTCGTCGCCAGCACGCCCTTGTCCTGAGCGTCGACCGAACGGAGCAGGATCGCTCCGGCGCCGTCGCCGAAAAGGACGCAGGTCGTCCGGTCCTCCCAGTCGAGGATCCGGCTGAACGTCTCCGAGCCGATCACCAGGGCATATTCGGCCATTCCGCCCTTGAGCATGTTGTCGGCGACCGAGAGGGCGTAGAGGAAGCCGGTGCAGACGGCGGCGACGTCGAAAGCGATGCAGTCGTCGATCCCGAGCGCGGTCTGCACCTTGGTCGCGCTCGCCGGGAAAGTCTGGTCCGGAGTGGCCGTGGCGAGAACGATCAGGCCGACCTCGTCCGCCGGCACCCCGGCCGCCGCGAGCGCCTTGCGCGCCGCCTCGGTCGCCAGAGTGGAGGTCGTCTCGCCGTCGGCGGCGATATGGCGGGCGTGGATTCCGGTGCGCTCGACGATCCATTCGTGACTGGTCTCGACCCGCTCGGCGAGCTCGGCGTTGGTGACCCGGCGCGGCGGAAGCGCCGAGCCGGTGCCCAGGATGATCGAGCGGCGGCTCATTTGGCGGCCATCTCCGCGCGGTGGCGGGAGATGTTGTCGAGATCCTCGATGATCTTGCGGGTAAGGTCCTCCCGAACCATTCGGGCGGCGACCCGGATGGCGTTGGCGACGCCTTTCTCGGTGGCGCTGCCGTGGCTCTTCACGACGAGGCCGTTCAAGCCGAGGAAGACGGCGCCGTTATGGTTGTTGGGATCGAGATGGTGCTTGAGCAGCTCCGTCGCCGGGCGCGAGATGAGGAAGCCGATCTTCGAGCGGATCGAGCTGGTGAAGGCGCGGCGGAGAAGATCGGTGACGAAGCGCGCCGTCCCCTCGAGCGACTTCAGGGCGATATTCCCGGAGAAGCCGTCGGTCACGACGACGTCGACGTCGCCCCTCGAAAGCTTGTCGCCCTCGATGAAGCCGTCGAAGCGCATTCCCAGATAATCGGCGTCGCGCAATATGGCCGCCGCCGCCTTGAGATCGTCGGTGCCCTTGAGCTCCTCGGTGCCGATGTTGAGGAGCTGGACCCGGGGCTTGGGAAGCTCCAGCACCACCCGCGCATAGGCCGCGCCCATGACGGCGAACTGGACGAGGTTCTGAACGTCGCATTCGGTGTTGGCGCCGAGATCGAGCATGACGAGGTCGTTGTCGCCGAGCGTCGGCAGAAGGGCCGCCAGAGCGGGCCGGTCGATCCCGGGCATGGTCCGAAGCGCCAGCTTCGACATCGCCATCAGGGCGCCGGTATTGCCGGCCGAGACGGCGGCATTGGCGTCGCCCGACTTCACCGAGGCGATGGCGAGGCCCATCGAAGTGGTCTTGGCGCGCCGGATCGCCTGGCTCGGCTTGTCCTCGGCGGTAATGACGTCGGGCGCGTGGACGATGTCGCACACCGCCCTCAGGCCGTCATGCTTGGCGAGCTCGGCCTTGAGCGCCGGCTCGTCGCCGAAGAGGATGAAGGAAAGGTCCTGACGGCGGCGATGAGCGCGCGCGGCGCCGGCCAGCATCACCTCGGGCCCGACATCGCCGCCCATCGCGTCGACTGCGATCCGCGGCCCGCTGCCCACCTATGCCGTCTCCCGAAAACCGTGAGGCGCCAGCTTAAGCCTCGACCGGCCGGATTTCACGTCCGTTGTAATGGCCGCACGCGGCGCACAGATTGTGCGGCAGGTGAAGCTCTCCGCAATGCTTGCATTCCTGGTAATTGGCCGGCTTCAGCGCATGATGGCTGCGGCGCATATTGCGCTTCGACGGCGAAGTTTTTCTTTTGGGGACGGCCATCCTGGCACCTGTTCTCAACTAGGGTTCGTGATTTGGCGAGCACGTTGCCGAGGGTCAACGGCGTATGAAGGCCGCTGGCCGTGCGGCCGGGGTGCCCGCGTGAGCGGTGTCGCCTATAGCGGATTTCGCTGCGGTTGCAAGCGCGCCCGCCGCGTGCGACTTCCCGGTCGAGACACGGGGAGAAGGCCATGATTCTGCCGATCACGCTGACCATCGCCGGAGCCGCGGCTTTGCTCAACATCTGGCTGGCGCGGCGGGTCGGCCAGATGCGCCTCGCCCACAAGGTGTCGATCGGCGACGGCGGCAACGAGGCGCTGATCGCCCGGATGCGCGCGCAGGCCAATTTCATCGAATATACGCCGTTCGTGCTCATCCTCCTCGGCCTCATCGAGCTGGCGGAGGGCTCGCAGCTGTGGCTGTGGATCGTCGGGATTGTCTACATAATCGGCCGGATCGCCCACGGCTTCGGAATGGACAGGTCCCGTACCGACCCGCTGAAGCTGAGGACGGTGGGGATCGTCGTGACCGCCCTCATCCTGTTCGGCCTCGCCGTCTACGCGATCGTCCTGCCCTATCTCCACCGCGAGCCGGCGCGGATCACCTATGCCGCGGCCGCGATCGCGGACTCGCCGAGCGGCTGACCGGGTCAACGGCGACGCAGCATCTCCGCCACGGTCTTGCCCGCGCTCCGGGAGTGGCCGTCGCCGGCCTCCTCCGCCTCCCGCTCGAGTGCGTCGCGAATCTCCTCGATCTGCCGATCGGTGAGATGCTCGATGCCGATGAACTGGCCCCGCGCCTTCGAGACGGCCCGGATCAGCTCGTCCAGCTTGGCCTGCATCGCCGCCGCGTCCCGGTTCTGGCTGTTCTGAATCAGGAAGACCATGAGGAAGGTGACGATGGTCGTGGCGGTGTTGACGACCAGCTGCCAGGTGTCGCTATATCCGAACAGAGGGCCCGTCAGGCCCCAGGCCGCGATCAGGACGAGGGCGATGACAAAGGTCAGCGGCTGCCCTGCCGCCATCGCAATTCGCGAGGCGATGGCCGTGAAAGCTCGGTCCATTGCGGTCCCCCTCGTTTCGTTACGGGCGTCAGCGTAGCGTCAGGTCCGGGGCGCCGCCATCCCCAGCACCTTGTCTCCCACGAAGGGATTGCTCGCGCGCTCCCGGGCGAAGGTGCTCATCGGGCCGTGGCCGGGAACGAAGGCGGTGTCGCCGCCCAAGGGCCACAGCTTCGTCGTGATGGCGTCGAGCAGGTCCTGGTGATTGCCCATCGGGAAGTCGGTCCGGCCGATCGAGCCCTGGAACAGGACGTCGCCGACGATGGCGAGCTTCGAGGGCGCATGGTGGAAGACGACGTGGCCGGGCGTGTGGCCGGGGCAATGATAGACGTCGAAGACCAGCTCGCCGACGGTCGCGGTGTCGCCGTCCTCGAGCCAGCGGTCCGATTCGAACGGATAGCCGGGGACTCCGTAGCGGGCGCCGTCCTCGGCGAGCCGGTCGATCCAGAATTTGTCGGCGACATGCGGGCCTTCGATCTCCACCCCGAGCTCGTCGGCGAGGATCTTGGCCGATCCGCAATGGTCGATATGGCCGTGGGTAAGAAGGATCTTCTCGATCTTCACCCCATGCTGCTTCGCCGCCGCCTTCAAGCGGTCGAGATCGCCGCCGGGATCGGTGAAGGCGCCGAGCATCGTCTTGGTGCACCACAGGAGGCAGCAATTCTGCTGAAGCGGAGTCACCGGGATGATCGCGGCTTTCATCGGGGGTTCGGTCATGCCGGCGGAGATGGCGCGGGCGGGGGGAAAGTGCAACTGGGGCCGGCATTCACCCCGCCGTCATGCTGAACTTGTTTCAGCATCCAGCGACGAGCCGCCTCGCGGGCGAAGGACTGGACCCTGAAACGAGTTCAGGGTGACGACAGAAGCGATTCCGATCCCGCCGACTTCACGCTAAGGCACAGCCAATGACTCTCACCCATCTCCAGCGGCTCGAGGCCGAGGCGATCCATATCATGCGCGAGGCGGCGGCCGAGTTCGAGCGGCCGGTGATGCTCTATTCGGCGGGCAAGGACAGCTCGGTCCTTCTCCATCTGGCCAGGCTCGCCTTCGCGCCCGGAATTCCGCCCTTTCCCCTCCTCCACGTCGACACGATGTGGAAGTTCAAGGCGATGTACGCGCTTCGCGACCGCGCCGCGGCCGAGGCGGGGATGGAGCTGATCGTCCACCGCAATCCGGAGGCCGAGGCGCTCGGCATTAACCCGCTCGACCACGGCTCCTCGCTCCACACCCAGATGTGGAAGACCGACGGGCTTAAGCAGGCGCTCGACCGCCACGGCTTCGACGCCGCCCTCGGCGGGGCCCGCCGCGACGAGGAGCGGGTCAGGGCGAAGGAGCGAATCTTCTCCTTCCGCTCGGCCGGCCATCGCTGGGATCCGAAGCGCCAGCGGCCCGAGCTGTGGCGGCTCTTCAACGGCCGCAAGGCGAAGGGGGAGAGCTTCCGCATCTTCCCGCTCTCCAACTGGACCGAGCTCGACGTCTGGCAATATGTCGAGACGCAGGGGATCGAGGTCTCCTCCCTCTATTTCGCCGAGCCGCGGCCCACGCTGGAGCGCGACGGCAATCTGCTCATGGTGGACGACGAGCGGCTGAAGCCGGGACCGGGCGAGACGGTGGAGGAGCGCTGGGTCCGCTTCCGCACCTTGGGCTGCTATCCGCTTTCCGGCGCCATCGAGAGTAGGGCCGCGACCGTCCCCGAGCTGATCGAGGAGATGCGGACCGGCCGCCAGTCGGAACGGCAGGGCCGGCTGATCGACCGCGACGGGACCGCGTCGATGGAGCGCAAGAAGCGCGAGGGGTATTTTTAGATGGGCGGAGACGGGAACGTCGCTGGGGCGACGGGAGAGAAGACCCTCCTTCGCCTCATCACCTGCGGCTCGGTCGACGACGGCAAGTCGACCCTGCTCGGGCGGCTGCTCTTCGAGACCGGCTCGGCCTTCGACGACGAGCTCGCTTTGTGCGGCGACGATCTTTCGCGACTCGTCGACGGGCTCGAGGCCGAACGCGAGCAGGGCATCACGATCGACGTCGCCTATCGCTTCTTCGCGACGGCAAGGCGCAAATATATCGTCGCCGACGCTCCCGGCCACGAGCAATATACGCGCAACCTCGTCACCGGCGCCTCGACCGCCGAGCTGGCCCTCGTTCTGGTCGACGCACGCAAGGGCGTGCTCACCCAGACCCGGCGGCATAGCTTCCTGTGCCGGCTGCTGGGCGTCAGGCATTTCGCGCTGCTCGTGAACAAGATGGACTCGGTCGGGTTCGCCCGGGCCGCCTTCGACGAGATCGTCGCCGATTATTCGGCGCTGGGCGAGCGCTTCACCGCCATCCCGGTCTCGGCGCTCACCGGCGACAACGTGGCCACGCGCTCGCCGGCGATGCCCTGGTACGAGGGGCCGACCCTGCTCGAGCATCTGGAGACGGTGACGCCCGGCGAGGAGTCGGACTCGGGCCCGTTCGAGATGCCGGTCCAGTGGGTGAGCCGCCACGGCAGGCGCGGCTTCGCCGGGATGGCGGTCCGGGGCTCGGTTCGGCGCGGCGACCAGGTCCGGGTGATGCCGTCGGGCGTTCGGGCGACGGTCGAACGGATCGCGCTCGGCGGGACGGAGCTGGAGAAAGCCGGGCGCGGCCAGTCGCTGATGCTGTCCTTCGCCGAGGAGGTGGATTGCTCCCGCGGCGACGTCATAGCGTCGGCCGACCGTCCGCCCGAGGCCGCCGACCAGTTCGAGGCGACCCTGATCTGGATGGCGGAGGAGGAGCTGGTCGCCGGAAGGCAATATGGGCTCAAGCTGGCGACCCAATTTGCCCTGGCGACGATCCACACGCCCAAATATGAGATCGACGTCAACACGCTCGAGCAGGTGCCGGCGCACGGGCTCCGGCTGAACGGCATCGGGGTCGCCAATCTGTGGACCGACCGGCCTCTGGTGTTCGAGGCCTATGACGACAATCGCGACCTCGGCGGCTTCATCCTCATCGACCGGGTGACCAACGAGACGGTCGGCGCCGGTCTCATCCGCCATTCGCTTCGCCGCTCGCAGAACCTCCATCTCCAGACCCTCGACGTGACCCGGGAGTCGCGGGCGGCGATGAAGGGGCAGAAGCCCCGGCTGCTCTGGTTCACCGGGCTTTCCGGCGCCGGCAAGTCGACTATCGCCAATCTGGTCGAGAAGAAGCTTCATCTCGCCGGTCGGCACACCTTTCTTCTCGACGGCGACAACGTCCGGCTGGGCCTCAACCGCGACCTCGGCTTCTCCGACGCCGACCGGGCGGAGAATATCCGCCGCGTGGGCGAGACCGCCCGGCTGATGCTCGACGCCGGGCTGATCGTCCTCGCCGCCTTCATCAGCCCGTTCCGGGCCGAGCGGCGGATGGTCCGCGAGATGCTGGGCGAGGGGGAATATGTCGAGATCTTCGTCGACGTTCCGCTCGCTTTGGCCGAGGAACGCGACGCCAAGGGCCTCTACGCCAAGGCCCGCGACGGCCTCATCCCCAATTTCACCGGCATCGGCTCGCCCTACGAGCCGCCGGAGGCGCCGGACATTCGGGTCGACGCGGCGGCGCTGACTCCGGAGCAGGCGGCGGACGAGATCGTCAGGTGGCTGGGACGGGGCACCCCCTGAATTTCTCCCCCGGAAATCCGGGGGAAGGATTTCAGTCGAGGCGCCGTGCCTTGCCGGCTATCGTCAGCCGCTCGCCGGCCAGCCGGACGGACTTGTCCCCCACCTCCGTCTGCCAGTGGCGATAGGCGATCCCGTGAACCTCGGCGATTTCGCACATCGTCGCCACTTCCCGTTCCAGGGCCGCCACGCTCGCTTCGTGGGTCCGGACGACGCGCAGGCACTTTCCCCTCCCGTCCCCGGCGCCGATATAGCTCGAATAGCCTTTCTCTCCCAAGGCCGCCGAGGCCACCAGAAGGCGGGCCTCCTCGCGGCTGCAAAGCACGAAGCCGGCCTCCAGGGTCGCGGGCGGTGGGTCCGCCAAAGCGAGTATGTCGGGCATCGCCCGGGCGACGAAGGGCAAATTGGCCGCCGCGCACGGGACGGCGGGCGGCCGGTGGGCGCAGCCCGACGCGGCCAGGGCGAGGGCGGCGAGCAGGGCCGGCCTCATCGCTGCACCGCTCCCAGCGCCTCATATTCGAACAATCGGAAGCGATAGCGCTGCTGGGCCCGTATGTTGGCGGCGACCTTGCCGTGAAGGGCCTCGTCCCAAACGCCCCACCGTTCGATGAAGGCCTTCGAGGCCTCCGAATCGCCCCCTTCCTGGATAGCGATCACCTGCTTCAGAAGCTCCCGCACCGCCTCGTGATAGCGGTCGTAGTCGATGCCGAGCTTCGCGCTCGAGCGGTCGAAGCTCAGCACCTTCCGGTCCAGGAACCAGTTCCACTGAATCAGCTGCATCATGTTGTAGGGCTGCTCGCGGCGCGGCCGGTTGTTCTGGAGGGTCCGCAGGATCCCGCTGGCGTAGAGCGAGCGAAGCTGGTCCTCGCTATAATAGGAACGGCGGCGAAGCTCCTTGGCGACGAACAGGGAGACAAGGTCCGCCTTCAGCTCCTCGAGCAGATTGGAGTCGGCGCCGATCGCGTCGAGGGTCCGGCCCGACGCGGTGACGTCGGGGCCGAGATAATGGCCGACCTCGTGCCAGAGCGTCCGGTAGAAATTGCCGTCGGGGGTGAGGTGGGTCGCCTGGCCGGGGGCGACCGCCGCGCCGTAAATGTCGCCCGAGCCCCGGAACAGGTCCGGATTGCGCATGATGTTGGCGCGAAGCAGGATGATGCTTCCGTAGCGCTCGACCAGATAGGCTTCGTTGGGCAGGTTGGTCGCGGTGTTGCCGCCGCGGGTCTGGCCGAAATCGGCGACGACGTCGTAGACCCCCACCGGGATGTCCTCCATCACCCGCCGCCGACGCTCGTAGGGCAGGCTGTTCTCGAGCTCCTGAATGCCCTTCATCGCCTCGCGAAGCTCGGCCGATTCCCGGGTCCGGGTGGCGAGCAGGCTGAGCCCGTAAAAGGCGCGGGTGCCGAGAAGCTCGTCGTCATAGGTTTCGTAGGCGCCGATCTGGGCGTTGAGATTCTTGAACCGCCCCTTCAGCCAGGCGGCGTCGCCCGATTCGTAATCGTCGCTGAGGAGATCGCGGGCTCGGTTGCGAAGATAGCGGGCGAATTGCGGGTCCGAGCCCTCGACCGCGTCGGCCGCCTCGCCCAGCAGGCCGTGGCTCCGGACCATCTCGTCGGCGAAGGCGAGCGAATAGGGGATTGCGTAGAGGATTCTCCGGTTGGGCCGCTTCGCGAGCGCCTCGAGGCGGCCGCGAAGCCCCGGGTGAAGCGTGTCGATGACCGGATATTGGCGGAGCTTGGCGAGGTCGCGCTTGAGAATTGCAGCTTCCGCCCGCCGAACGACCGAACGAGGGTCGGCCAGCCGGGCGCGCTCGTCCGGATGGGCGGCCAGATACGAGTCGAGCTCCGCCTTGCCGAGGTCCCAGGGATAGACGTTCTTGCCCGGAGGCGCGTCGGCGACGGCGAGCGCGGGCTCGCGCTTGTTCTCCAGAGTCGTCGCGATCGGCCCCTGGTTGAGCCGGTAGAGGGTGTAGAGGGCCCGGCCCTGCGGGTCGGTGCGCCGCGACAGAGCGGCGCGGACGGAGAGCGCATTCCGATGCCGCTGCTGCTCGTAGACGTCCTGGAAGATCCGCCCGACCTCGAGCAGCTTCGCCACCGCGACCCGCTCGCCCGGCGAAAGATGGGCGAGCGACGGCGCGAGGCGGATCGTCTGAGTCTTGTCGAGGATCGCCCGAACCTGCGCCGGCGCCCATTCGCGCGGCGCGGCGGGCGCCTGGGCGGCGGCGGCCGACACGAAGAGGATGGCCGGGAGCAACCCGAAGGACGCCAGGGAAAGCCTCACATCATTCTCCGATCTTCCAGAATCGACAGCATCGTGTCGTTAGCGGCCCATGCCGCCAGCGTCATGCTGAACTTGTTTCAGAACCCCAGGCCGAGCCGCTCCTCCGTCTGCCGTCGTCGAATCGAGCGCGTTTGCTCCCGGGCCGGCAGGCCCTGGATTTTTTGAGAGAAGGCACGAAGGCAGGACGTAGAAACAAGGTGGTCCCGACGTCGTGCCTTCGTGCCTTCGTGCCTTCTCTTGAAATTGGCGCCCGAGGCGCCGGCGACCCGCACAGTCGCTCGTCCCACATCCGACATCGGAACGGACGGCAGGCCGGGGCCCCCGAACGCGTTCGGGGTGACGGTTCGGCGCGGAGTCTCTAGGCTTACCCGCGATGGAAGATTTCGTGCTGAGCCTGACCCGCGGCAATGTGTCGGAGGTGAAGATCGTGCTGGCCACGGTCGTCGCCTTGCTCGCCGCCTATCAGGTCGCCCTGATGGCGGTCGGCTACGGCAAGGTCCGGCTGCCTTTCCTCAAGCCGCTGCCGGCCTCGAAGGCGCACCGGGCGATCGGCGACTCGATCGTCGCTGTGACGGTCACCGTGGCAATCATGTGCATCGGCTATTTCGGGTTCGAGGACGATAAGGCGGTCCATATCCTGCTCGCCTGCGCGCTGATGGCCGTGCTCGGCTTCAAGATCCTGGTCGTTCGCCGGCTTCACCGGCTCGGTCACTGGCTGCCGGCGCTCGGGATCACGGTCTTCCTCCTGTTCTGGGCGACCTGGCTGTCGGCGGCGGCGGAGCATCTGTTCTGAAGGAGGCGCGCGTGGAGGACGAGGTGAAGGACAAGGCGAAACCGGGCGGGACGGGCCGCCAGCTCCTCCTGTCGCTGGCCGCGGCGGCCCTGATCGTCGCCCTCGCCATCTGGGCGGTCACCGCGAAGCTGGGCCCGACCAGCATCGCCGAGCGGGAGGCCCGGGAGGAGCAGGCCGAGGAGGCGGCGGAGGCGCGCGAGGAGGCCGCCGAGGAAACCGAGGAAGCCGGCGAGGAAAGTGGCAGGAACCGGCGCCGCGGTGGACGGGATCGGTGAGCCCGCTCGGGCGCGCCCTGTGCCTGTCGCTGGCGGCTTTGGCGGGCGCTTGCGCGACGGTCCCGGCCGAGCCGCCTCCGGCGCCTGGATCGAGCTACGCCTGGGCGACGTTCGACTCGCGCGGGATCGCCCGCTCGGGAGCCTCCGGATTCGCCGACCGGGCGGCCGGGCGGGCGCTCACCATCGACGATCCGGTCCGGATCGCCTCGATCACCAAGCTCCATGTGGCGCTCGCAGTGATTCGGCTGGTCGAGCAGGGCAGGCTCGACCTGGACGAGGACGTCTCGGCGCATCTCGGCTGGAAGCTTCGCAATCCCGGCTTTCCCGACCGGCCGATCACGCTTCGACTTCTGCTTTCCCACCGGTCTAGCCTTCGCGACGACGCCGGTTACGCCCTTCCGCTCGGAACGACCGTTCAGGAGGCGGTCGCCGTTCCGGAGGCCTGGGACAAGGTGAATCCGCCCGGCACCTTCTTTCGCTATTCCAACCTCGGCTTTCCGGTCGTCGCCTCCGTCCTGGAGCGGGCGACGGGGGAAAGGTTCGATCGCCTGATGGATCGCCTGGTGCTGAAGCCGCTGGCCCTCGACGCCTGCTTCAACTGGACGACCTGCCCGGACAGCGCGATTCTCCGGGCGGCGGTGCTCTACGCGCCCGGCGGCGCCGTGCTCCGCGACGATCTGAAGGGGGCCAGGCCGGCCTGCCCGGTGGTTCCGGCCGCGGACGGCGGCTGCGACCTGGCCGCCTACCGCCTCGGCACCAACGGCGCCCTCTTCTCGCCGCAGGGCGGGCTTCGGATCTCCGTCCGCGACCTCGCCAAGGTCGGCGGGCTGCTCCTTCGCAAGGGCCGGCTCGCCGACGGCACCCCATTTCTCGCCGAGCAAAGCCTGGCCGAGATGGAGCGGCTCCACTGGCGCTTCGACGGCGGCAACGGCGCCAGCGAGAAGAATTTCTATTGCGGCTACGGCCTCGCCGTCCAGATCCTCGCCCGCTGCGCGCCGGGCGACGACCCCTTCGGCGACGGCAGGCCGCGGACCGGCCATGCCGGCGACGCCTACGGCCTTCGCTCCGGCCTGTGGATCGACCGCTCGACCGGCCGAGGCATAGCCTATTTCGCCACCGCCCTGGGCGACGACCCCCCGCTCGGCCGCTCCGCCTACCGAGCCATGGAAGAATGGCTGGCCGCAAAGGCCCGGTAGCGCCCCACGCCCATCGCGGGCTTATCCTCCCGGACCGACAGGCCCCGGGTTTCTCTTCGAAATTGTCCCCCGCGATGGGCCCCGAGGCGAAGTCACGGGCGCGGCGCCATCTTTTGCGGGGACACTCTTTTGCGGGGACACAATACCTATTTGTCGACCGAATTGGGTATTGTGTCCCCGTAATTCCCGGCTGTGGTCCGCCACCTTGGCATCGAGTGCGTTTCCTGGAATTTTTTGGAGGGAAGGCACGAAGGTACAAGAAAAAGTCGCAGGCGTCGGCGCCGATCCTTTTCTTGTACCTTCGTGTCTTCTCTTCAAAAAATGGCGCCGAGGCGCCGGGTAACAGGCGGAGCGGTTCGACCCCCATCCAACCCGACAGCGCCGACGGACCCCACGGCGCCGTCATCTTTTGCGGGGACACAATACCTATTTGCCGGCCGAATTAGGTATTGTGTCCCCGTAATTCCTGGAATTTTGAGAGAAGGCACGAAGGCGCAAAGGCACGACGTAGAAAGGGGCCGCTCTACGTCGTGCCTTTGCGCCTTCGTGCCTTCTCTTTGAAATTGGCGCCCGCGGCGATGGGAAGCCGCCAAAGCCTCTATCCGACATCCGCCCTGACAACGGCCGACGGGCCCTGGCGAGGTCAAGGGTGACGGGGCTTACATTTTTTGCGGGGACACAATACCTATTTGTCTCCCGAATTAGGTATTGTGTCCCCGTAATTGCTATGATCTGGCCCCAGCTCAGCGAAGCCCGCGACGGGCCGACCGTCGCCGCGCTTCATCTCTACAGCCAGATATTGGGCAAGGCGGCGGTCGCGCTCCTGCCGTGGCGCAACCATGGCTGGCACGTCACCCTTCGACTCCATCCGCGCGGCCTCCGCACCGAGCCGCTCTACGGCCCGGCCGGCCCGTTCGAGCTCGGGCTCGACCTGGTCGCCCATGAATTCACCTTATCCGACGCAGGCGGTGTCCGGCGCCTGCCGCTTCGGCCGATGTCGGTGGCGCAATTCCACGCCGACGTCGCGGCCCAGCTCGGCGCCGCCGGGCACTCCGTCCGAATCCACGACCGGCCCAACGAGATCGATCCGGCCCTGCCCTTCGCCGAGGATCGCGAGAGCCGCGCCTACGACCCCGACAGCGCCTCGCGGCTGCTCGGAGCGCTTCTGAACGCCGATCGCGTGTTCCGGATGTTCCGTTCGGGCTTTCTCGGCAAGGCGAGCCCGGTCCATTTCTTCTGGGGCAGCTTCGACCTCGCCGTCACCCGATTCTCCGGCCGCCCGGCGCCGCTCCATCCCGGCGGGATCCCGCACCTTCCCGACGAAATCACCCGCGAGGCCTATAGCCACGAAGTCTCCAGCGCCGGCTTCTGGCCCGGCGGGGCCGGCGGCGGCGGCGATCCCTTTTTCTATTCCTACGCTTATCCGTCTCCCACGGGTTTCGGCAAAGCGAAGGTGGAGCCGGAAGCGGCACGGTTCGACGAGGGACTTGGCGAGTTCGTCCTGCCCTATGAAGCGGTGCGCTCGGCCGGCGATCCGGACTCGGCGCTGCTCGCCTTCCTGGAAGGCACCTACGCCGCCGCCGCCGATCTCGCGCGGTGGGACCGGCCGGCCCTCGATTGCGCGCCGGGCCGGCCCGGAGTGCCGCGCGCGCTTTAAATCCTCCCCCCGAAAAATCCGGGGGGAATGAAGCTAGAGCATGATCATTTTAGACTGAAGCGCTGTCTCATCCCGTCATGCTGAACTTGTTTCAGCATCCAGCTTTCCGCGTCCCGGGCGAGCGACCAGCTGGACCCTGAAACAAGTTCAGGGTGACGCCGATGTCGGGAAAAAGTCCGCGATTCATTCTCAAGCGATCACGCCCTAGGCCAGCATCGATCTCGCCGCCTCGACCGTCTTGTCCGGGTCGGCCCGAGGCGGGATCGTCACTCCCAGCCGGACCGCCGGCCGATCCGCGATCGCGGCCATCCAGCGCTGGAGATGGTCGAGGCCGTCGACCGGAACGCCGGGCCATTCATGGGTCCGGACCCAGGCGAAATTGGCGATGTCCGCGATCGAATAGTCGCCGGCCAGCCACTCGTTGTGGACCAGGTGTCCGTCGATCACCTCGAGCAATCGCCGGCTCTCGCGGCGGTAGCGTTCGATGACGCTGGGGAGCTGTTCGGGGAAATAGCGGGTGAAGACGTTGGCCTGCCCCATCATCGGGCCCAGGCCGCCCATCTGGAACATCAGCCACTGCATGACCAGGCTCCGCCCCTTCGGATCCGACGGAAGCAGCTGCCCCGTCTTCTCGGCGAGGTAGACCATGATCGCGCCCGATTCGAAGACGGCGAAATCGCCTTCCTCGCGGTCGACGATCGCGGGGATCCGGCCGTTGGGATTGATCGCCGTGAACCACGGCTCCTTCTGGGCGCCCGAGCGAAGATCGAGGACGTGGACCTCATAGGGCAGCCCCAGCTCCTCGAGCAGGATAGAGACCTTCCAGCCGTTGGGCGTGGCGGCGGTGTAGAGGTCGATCATTCATTCCTCCTCGTCATCCCGGCGAAAGCCGGGACCCATGAACACGGATGTGTCCGTACCTGCGAGGTCGGCGTTCATGGACCCCGGATCAAGTCCGGGGTGACGGTCAGAGCGTTCGAAGCGCCCGCGCCGGCCGAGCCGCCAGCGCCGGCAGCGAGCCGAGCAGCCCCAGCACCAGCGTCACCGTGGCTCCCACCGCCAACGTCGCCGCGACCGTTCCCCAGTCGGGCGCCCAGTCGAGCTCGAAAATCTGCACCACCACCCACCAGCCCGCCGCCGAGCCCAAGGCGAGCGCGACGAGGCTTACGACCAGCGCCAGCGCGGCGAATTCGGCGGCCTGGGCGGCCAGGATCCGGGGCCGGGTGGCGCCAAGCATCTTGAGGACGACGCTGTCGTAGGTGCGGGCTCGGCGGCTGGCGGCGAGCGCTCCGACCAGGACCGCGATCCCGGCGAGGATCGCGACCGAGGCGGCGGCGCGCACCGCGACGGCCAGCTGCGCAAGCATGCCGCTCACCGTTTCCACCACCTCCTTGACCCGGATTGCGGAGACGCTCGGGAACGCGCTCGATACCGCGCGGGAGAAGGAACGCTCCTGCGACTCCGGCATCGAGATCGTCGCCATGAAGCTGTGCGGGGCGCTCTCGAGCGTTCCGGGCGCGAAGACGATGACGAAGTTGAAGCCCATCGTGTCCCAATTGATCTCGCGAAGCGAGGCGATCCGGGCCTCGATCTCGCGGCCGAGGATCGAGACGGTGAGGCCGTCCCCGACCTCGACCCCCGCCGCCCGAGCCGCGGCGACATCGAGCGAGACGAGGGGCGGACCGGAATAATCGGCCGGCCACCAGCGCCCTTCGACGATCCGGCTCCCTTCCGGCAAGACGGCCGAATAGGTCAGCCCGCGGTCGCCGCGAAGGAACCAGGCCTCGGCGGGAATTTCGGCCATGTCGGCCACCCGCCGGTTGCCGAGGGCGACGACCGAGCCTCGAAGCGAGGGGATGGTGACGAGCGCGCCCTGCGGCGCGGCGCGCCGGGCCAGGTCACGGAAGCGGCCGATCTCTTCCACCGGAATGTCGAGCATGAAGAAGCTCGGCGCCCTGGCGGGGATATTGGTCCGGATCTGGCCGGCGAGATTGCTCTCGATCACCGCCAGGGTCGTGAACAAGGTGAGGCCGAGGCCCAGCGCCACGACCAGCCTGCCGGTCTGGGCGCCGGGGCGGTGGAGGTTGGCCAGCGCGATCCTGAAGACGGGATGCCTGGGCCGCGGCAGCCGCGAGGCGGTCCAGCGGATCGCTCCGCCGAGCAGGGTGAGGAGCAGGACGAGGCCGAGCGCCGCGCCGATGAAGCCGGCGGCGAAGGCGGGCTCGCGCGCGGTTCCGATGGCGAGGCCGGCGATCGCGGCCGCGGCGGCGAGAACGATCAGGGCCACCGCCCATCCCGGCCTGCGCGGCGGCTCGAGGTCGCCCCGGAAGAGGGTCGCCGCCGGGACGGTTCGGGCCCGGGCGATCGGCACCAAAGCGAAGACGGCGGCGATGAGCAGCCCGTAGGCGGCGCTTGCGAGCAACGGCTGCCAGTAGAGCGCGAGGCGCGGCGGGACCGGAAGCGAATCGCCGGCCAAAGCGACGACGGCCGCCGGCACCAGGGCGCCCGCCGCGAGACCGGCCAGGGTCGCGGCCGCGGCCACCAGCCCGACCTGGAAGAGATAGGACAGGAACAGGGTCCGGCTGGTGGCCCCGAGCAGCTTGAGGGTGGCGATCGCGCTACGCTTGCCGTCGAGATAGGAGGCGACCCCGTTGCCGACCCCGATCCCGGCGACGATCAGGGCGGTGAGGCCGACGAGGGTCAGGAACTGGCCGAGCCGCTCGATGAAGCGGCGGGTGCCGGGCGCTCCGTCGGTTCGGTCCTGGACCTGCCAGCCGGCCGCTCCGAAGCCTCTCTTGAGCCTTTCCGCCACCGCCTCGGGATCGGCGCCGGCCGGGAGCTTCAACCGGTAGGCGCTGGTATAGAGGCTGCCGGGCTGGACAAGGCCGGTGGCGGCGAGACCGGCCCGGTCGACCAATGCGGTCGAGCCGAGCGTGAAGCCTTGCCCCACCCGGTCCGGCTCCCGGCCGATGAGCCCGACGATCCGAAGCTCGGCGGCGCCGATCCGGACGCTTTCGCCGACCCGAACGCCAAGCCGCTCCGCCAGCTCCGGCCCTACCGCGACCTCCCCGCCCCGGGGCCGAGCCGTCCGGGCGCCCGGCTGCAGGCGAAAGGTCCCATAAAGCGGCCAGGCATCGTCCACGCCCTTCAGCTCGACCAGCACGCTCTCCGCGCCGTCGAGCCGCGCCGCCATGGCGCGCATCCGGGTGACCTGGCCGACCCGGCCCTCGCGGGCGAAAGCGGCGAGTTCCGGAGGGCTGGCTTCGCGCTGGGAGACGGTGAGCTGGACGTCGCCGCCCAATATCTCCTGCCCGCGCTCGGCCAGCGAAGCGACGATGGCCGAGGACAGCGAGCCGACCCCGGCCAGGGCGAGCACTCCGAGGAACAGGCAGATGGCAAGGAGGCGAAGCCCGGCGAGACCGCCGCGAAGGTCGCGCAGGGCGAAGCGGAGGGGAATCACCTTTATCCTCCCCATGCGCAGCATGGGGAGGGGGACCACCCGAAGGGTGGTGGAGGGGTATTTGGCGAGGCCTCGTCAGCTACCCCTCCACCATGCTTCGCATGGTTCCCCTCCCCACCGGCTTCGCCGGCAGGGAGGATAAGCAGGGCTCCCCTCACGCCCCCGAATCCCTCGCGATCCGCCCGTCCTGCATCTCAAGCACCCGGCCGCAGCGGGCGGCCAGCGCCGGATCGTGGGTGATAACCAGCAAAGTGGCCCCCGTATCCTTCTGGCGCTCGAACAGGAGGTCGAGGATCGCATTGCCGGTGGCGGCGTCGAGATTGCCGGTCGGCTCGTCGGCGAAGATCAGCGCCGGACGCGGCGCCGTCGCCCGGGCGATGGCGACCCGTTGCTGCTCGCCGCCCGACAATTGGGCGGGATAATGAGTGAGCCGGTGGCCGAGGCCGACCGCCTCCAGCTCGGCCCGGGCGAGATCGAACGCCTCTTCCCGACCCGCGAGCTCGAGCGGAACCGCCACGTTCTCGAGCGCCGTCATCGTCGGGAGCAAATGAAAGGCCTGGAGGACGATCCCGATCCGCCCCTGCCGGGCCCGGGCCAGATCGTCCTCGCCGAGCGCGGTGAAATCGGCGCCGGCGATATGAATCGCGCCGCCGGTCGCCCGCTCGAGCCCCGACAGCACGGCCATCAGGGACGATTTGCCGCTGCCCGACGGCCCGAGCAAGGCAACGCTTTCGCCGCTCGCGACTTGTAGCGCGACACCGCGCAGAATCTCGACCCGGCCCGCGGCGGAGCCGAGGGCGAGGGTGACATTCGAAGCGTCGATAACGTAGGAGCCGGTCATGAAGGAGAGTGAAATCCGATGGCGTTATTTTGCCCATATGGGGCGCTTCGGCGGCTTTTCTACGCGCTTCTGCTGATGATTGCCGCCGCAACGCCCGCCGCCGCCCGGGACGTTCACGTCCTCGCCTTCGGCGACAGCCTGACCGCCGGCTACGGCCTTCCGCCCGGCCAGGGCTTCGCGCCCCAGCTCGAGGACATGCTCCGGCGCAACGGCATCCGCGCCTTCGTCACCAACGCCGGAGTTTCCGGCAACACGGCCGCGCAGGGTCGGGCGAGGCTCGGATGGACCCTCGACGGGCTCAAGTCGAAGCCGGACCTGGCGATCGTCGCGCTCGGAGCGAACGACATGCTTCGCGGACTGCCGCCCGGCCGGACCCGGGCCGATCTCGACGCGATCGTCGCCGAGCTGAAGCGCCGCGGCATCCCGGTGCTGATCGCGGGCATGCTCGCCGCGCCCAATCTCGGCGGCCGCTACAGGGCGGAATATAACCGGATCTTCCCCGATCTCGCCCGAACGCACGGCGCCGCGCTCTACCCCTTCTTCCTCGCGGGCGTGGCCGGAAATCCGGCGTTGGCGCTGCCCGACAGGATCCACCCCAACTTCCAGGGCATCAGGAAGATGGTGAGCGGGATAGGGCCGACGGTGTTGGGGGCACTCGGCCGGTAGGTCGACCCACTCCGTCACCCTGAACTTGTTTCAGGGTCCAGGTCTCCGCCCGCGAGGCGGTCTCCGGACTGGATGCTGAAACTAGTTCAGCATGACGATAAGCGGCCTGGCTCGCGCTTTATCCCAGAACCATCTCGTGGCCGAAGTTGAGGCCGATGCGACCGTCGCGGGCCCAGCGTACGAAGGCGTGGATCCGGCTGCATCGGGGAAACTCGATGAGCACCGTCTCGCCCAGGCGGGGCTCGAGGCCGCTTTCGATCATCGTTCCTCGGGTCGAGATATTGAGTACCGGCACCGAATGGAGCTCGCCCCGGAAATGAATGACCGCGCTGTCGATCAGATCTTCGTGACGGGGTTCGCAGCGGCGGTCTTCGAAACTCAGCTCCTGGTGCTGGACGCGCATCGCATTCTCCCCCGGACCGGAGGACGATGACCGAAAAGCGTTAATGAACTCCTAAGCACTCCGGACTCGGCTAACCTCCTTTAGAACAAGGATTCTGCCTAACCTGCGATAAGGAGCGAACCCCTTGGAGGGAACCTCGGACCGAGGGGAGGGGTTCGTTGGTCGACCGCCACCATCGGATAGCCATAGCAATGACCGAAGACCGCCGCTCGGCGTCCCCAGAGCTATGGGGGGGCGCCGAATGCACCATCGTTCGTCTGAACGAAGACTATCGCGATCAGTCCGAGGAAACCGGTCACCGGCACCGGCGGGGCGATATCGACCTGATGGCGGATCTCGGCCTGACGACGGTGCGCTTCCCGATATTGTGGGAGGCGATCGCTCCCGAGCGCCCCGACCGGCTCGACTTCGCCTGGACGGACGACCGGCTCGCGATGCTGCGCGAGCGCGGGATCAACGTCGTCGCCGGCCTCGTCCACCACGGTTCCGGGCCGAAATATACCGACCTGCTCGACCCCGATTTTCCGGCCAAGCTGGCCGATTACGCCGCGCGGGTCGCGGCACGCTATCCGTGGATCGAGATGTGGACCCCGGTCAACGAGCCGCTCACCACCGCTCGCTTCTCCGGGCTCTACGGCCATTGGTTTCCGCACGGCCGTGACTATCCGACCTTCCTTCGGGCGCTCGTCAACGAGTGCAAGGGAATATTGGAAGCCATGCGGGCCATTCGAAAGGCGGTCCCGGGCGCCAGGCTTCTTCAGACCGAGGACCTCGGCAAGACCTTCGCCACCACGCCCCTGTCGCACCAGGCCGCGCATGAGAACGAACGGCGCTGGCTAAGCCTCGACCTGCTCGACGGCCGAGTCGATTCGGGCCACGCCTGGCATTCGAGGTTGCTTCGCGCCGGAATCGAGATCGAAGAGATCGAGCTGTTCGCCGGGGGCGACGCCCGGCCGGACATGATCGGGATCAACCATTATCTGACCAGCGAGCGGTTTCTCGATCACCGAATCCACTTATACCCCTGGCTCCGGCCCGGCGGAAACGGCCGCGACACCTATGTCGACGCCGAGGCGGTGCGGGTGAAGAGGCTGGAGCCGGAAACCGGCCTGGCCCCGCGCCTGCGCGAGACGTGGGACCGCTACGGACTTCCGATCGCCGTCACCGAGGTCCATCACGGCTGCCACCGCGACGAGCAGCTGCGCTGGCTCGCCGAAGTGTGGCAGACGGCGACCGAGGCTCGCGGCGAAGGCATCGATCTTCGGGCGGTGACGATCTGGTCGATGTTCGGCAATGTCGACTGGCGCTTCCTCCTGACCGAGCGCAACCATTTCTACGACACCGGCGCCTTCGACGTCCGCAGCGGAACGCCTCGCCCGACCGCGATCGCCGTGGCCGCCAAGGCCTATGCCAAAGGCGAGGCCTTCGACCATCCGGCGCTCGACGCCCCGGGCTGGTGGAGGCGGGCGCAGCGCCTCTACCCGTGGAGCGGCCGCTGCAACAAGCCGCCCTTCGGCGGCCGCAAGCTGCTGATCACCGGCGCCACCGGAACGCTCGGCAATGCCTTCGCCCGGCTGTGCGAGGAGCGGGCCCTGCCCTTCTGCCTGACGTCGCGGGACGAGATGGACCTGTGCGATCCGCGCTCGATCGCCCGGGCGCTCGAGCGCCACGCGCCCTGGGCGGTGATCAACACCGCCGGCTTCGTCCGGGTCGCCGACGCCGAGCGAGAGATCGAAGCCTGCATGGCGGCCAATGCCGAGGGCGCGGCGGCGCTCGCCCAAGCGTGCGCGGCCGGCGGGATTCCGCTCGTCACCTTCTCGTCCGATCTCGTCTTCGACGGCCGGCTGGGCCGCCGCTACGACGAGGAGGACGAGACCTGCCCGACGAATGTCTACGGGCGAAGCAAGGCGGAGGCCGAAAGGCGTGTGCTCGCCGCCGGCGGCAAGCCCCTGGTCGTCCGGACCAGCGCATTCTTCGGACCTTGGGACCGCTACAATTTCGCCTGGCAGGTGCTGACCCGACTCGCCCGGGGCGAGACCGTCCGAGCCTGTTCGCGCACCCGGGTCTCGCCGACCTACGTGCCCGATCTCGTCCATGCCACGCTCGACCTGCTCATCGACGGCGAGACCGGGCTTTGGCACCTCGTCAACGAGGGCGAGCTGAGCTGGTTCGATTTCGCCCGGCGGGTGGCCGAGCGTTCGGGCTACGATTCGGCGCTCATCGTGGCGGAGGACGGGCCGGAGGAGACGAGCACGGCACTGTGGAGCAAGCGCGGGATGATGCTCAGGAGCTTCGACTCGGCGCTGGACGATTTCCTGAGGCAGGTGACGGTCGAGGAAGAGACGGCGGTAGCGGCGGAATAAATCCTCCCCATGCGGAGCATGGGGAGGGGGACCACGCGAAGCGTGGTGGAGGGGTAATTGCCCTATCGTTGGAGGATTTCGAGCCGGATAGCTCAGGTCTGCGCCAAATACCCCTCCACCATGCTTCGCATGGTCCCCCTCCCCGCCGGCTCCGCCGGCAGGGAGGACAGGAAGACTATTCCGCGGCTTCGGTCCACAGCGAGCCGCGACTGCCGCCGGCTTCGATCTGGCGGGCGGCGTCGAGGCGGCGAAAGGCGGTGAGCGCCTGGCCGACGACCTGGTCCATATTGTAGTAGCGATAGGTCGCCAGCCGGCCGACGAAGGTCACGCCTGGGGTCGAATCCGCCAACGCCTCGTACTTCTTGAACAGCGCCTGGTTCTCCGGCCTCGGGATCGGGTAATATGGATCGCCCTCCGCCGACGGATATTCGTAGGTGATGCTGGTCTTGGCGTGGCTCTGCCCGGTCAAATGCTTATACTCGGTGATCCGGGTATAGGGCACTTGCGGGTCCGGGTAGTTCACCACCGCGACCGGCTGATACTCACCCTGATCGACGATCTTATGCTCGAACCGCAGGCTGCGATAAGGCAGCTTGCCGAAACGGAAGCCGAAATATTCGTCGATCGGACCGGTGAAGACGAGATGTCCGGCGTCGATCTCGTCGACGATGTCCTTATAATCGGTCGAGAGCAGAACATCGATGTTCGGATGCTCGAGCATCTTGTTGAACATCGCCGTATAGCCATGCTTCGGCATGATCTGGTGCTTGTCGCCGAAATAGCGGTCGTCGGTATTGGTCCGGGTCGGGATCCGCGCCGTCACCGCCTTGTCGAGGCCGCTCGGGTCGATGCCCCACTGCTTGCGCGTATAGCCCTGGAAGAAGAGCTCGTAGAGCTCGCGCCCGACGGCGGAGATGACGACGTCCTCCGACGTCTTGATCTCGACGACCGGCTCCGCCCGCGAGGCGAGATAGGCCGCCGCGTCCTCGTCCGTCTTCAGGTCCAGCCCGAACAGCAGGTTGAGAGTCGTCCGATTGATCGGGATCGGCACCAGCTGGCCGCGGACCTCGGCGAGCACCTTATGCTCATAGGGGCGCCACTCGGTGAACTTCGACAGATAGTCGACGATCTCGTCCGAATTGGTGTGGAAGATATGCGGCCCATATTGGTGGATCAGCACTCCGGCATCGTCGAGATGGTCGTAGGCATTGCCGCCCACATGCGGGCGCCGGTCGACGACGAGCACGCGCGCGTCGTGCTGGCTGGCCAGCCGCTCGGCGATCACCGAGCCGGCGAAGCCCGCTCCGACGACGAGATAATCGTAGGGTTTCTTGGCCGCCGACTTGACGATGTTCGGCCCGGCGCTCGGGACCGAGATCGACTCGTGGACCAGGCCGGCCATTCGGGCGTGGGTGATGTCCCAGCTCAGATTGGCGAGCTTGAGGTCGACCGCGTTCAGCCATTCGTCGCCGCCGCCCACGAGCTCGAGCGCCCGCTCGCAGGCCTTGATGAAGGCCTCGGCGCCGTCGGCGATGAAGACCGACTCGAGGTCGCCGTAATGGCGGATGACGTCGGTGATCGGAGTCGACACCACCGGCCGTCCCCCCGCGAGATATTCGGGGGTCTTGGTCGGCGAGATGAACTTGGTCGAATCGTTGATCGCGAAGGGCATCAGGGCGACGTCCCAGCCGCCGAGATAGGCCGGCAGCTCGTCATAGGTCTTGCCGCCGAGATAATGGATATTGGGCCGATGCGGAAGATCGGCAGGGTCGATCTTGACCACCGGCCCGACCATCACGATCGACCATTCCGGATGCGCGTCGGCCACGGCCGCGATCATCTCCAGATCCATCCGCTCGTCAATCACTCCGTAGAAGCCGAAGCGCGGCCTCGGCAGCGAGCCCTGGTCGTCCGGCACCGCATCCATCGCCCGGGCCCGGCCGAAATGATCGCGGTCGACGCTGGACGGGAACGGATGGATGTTGGGGTGAAGGCCCTTCTTGGCCTCGTAGAGGCTGTAGCCGCCGGTGAAGACGACGTCGGCGCCGGCCAGCAGCTCGCGCTCAAGGCCGAGAAGCTCGGCCGGGGCGAAGCGGAAATTGGCGAGCTCGTCCATGCAATCGTAGACGGTGCAGGCCGATTCGATGTGCCTCGAGAAAGGCAGCATCATCGGCGTATAATACCAGCGAACGAACGGCCCCTGCTCGCCGGCGAGATAGGAATCGAGCAGGCTCTTGAGCGTCGCTTCGCGCTCGTCGGCCGCGAGCGCCTCGGGCAGCGAGGGAGTCACGACGATCACGCCCGTTTCGGCGCAGGTGCGAACGCCCAGCGCCGGCTCCATCCCGGCCAGCGCCACCTCCGGTTCCTCCCAGAAGATCACTCGACCCGTCTCGGCGAACCGGCTCATCAGATGCTGCGGCCGCTGGAACACGAAATTCCAGCGAAGGTGCGAAAAGCAGACGAGCGTATGGCCGGTGGCCGGCTGGGGCGCGAAGTGGTTTTTCCCCAGCGTCGAGGCGGTCGATAACGTGATCAACGCACTTATACCTTATGATTTTGAAGGACTTGCGAAGAACGTCCATCGCTATGCGAAGTTCCCGCAGTGCAGCATGATTCTTATTGATCCAGTTAAGGATTGAGGCCGCTTGTTTCGCTGCCGGGACATACCGTGTCCGATCCGATTTGTCTGATTATTGCAACCCGTCATCCCGGCGAAAGCCGGGACCCCAGGACAATAAGTCCCGGCGGGTCTCCCCGAGGTCCCGGCTTTCGCCGGATTGCGGCTAGTCGCCGAACGCCGCCTTCAATTCGTCCAGCCACGGCTTCGCATTGCCGTCGGACGGCGCCCGCCAGTCGCCGCGCGGGCTGAGCGCGCCCCCCGCCGAAACCTTGGGCGAATTGGGGATGGCTGAGCGCTTGAACTGGCTGATCTGGAAGAAGCGGTAGAGGAAGACCTCCAGCCACTTGCGGATCGTCGGCAAATCGTAGGTCCGCTTAAGCGCCTCGGGATAGCCGAGCGGCCAATGTCCCTCGCCCGAATCGCGCCAGGCCTGCCAGGCGAGGAAGGCGACCTTGGACGGCGGCTGGCCCGAGCGGAGGATGTGGAACAGGAAGAAATCGTGGAGCTCGTAGGGGCCGATCGTGCCCTCGGTCGACTGCATTTCGCCTTCGTCGTCGGCCGGGATCAATTCGGGCGAAATCCTGGTGGCGAGGATCGCGTCGAGGATCCGGTTGGTCTCGTCATCGAACTTCCCGGTCTTCACCGCCCAGCGGACCAGATATTGGATGAGGGTCTTGGGAACGCCGCCATTGACCGCGTAATGGCTCATATGGTCGCCGACCCCGTAGGTCGACCAGCCCAGGGCCAGCTCCGAGAGATTGCCGGTGCCGACGACGAAGCCGCCGCGCTGGTTGGCGAGCCGGAAGAGATAGTCGGTCCGAAGCCCGGCCTGCACATTCTCGAAGGCGATGTCGTAGACCGGCTTCCCCTCGGCATAGGGGTGGCCCATGTCCTTCAGCATCTGCATCGCCGCGGGGCGGATGTCGATTTCCTCGCCGACGATTCCAAGCGCCTTCATCAGCGCCCAGGCATTGCCCTTGGTCGTGTCGCCGGTCGCGAAGCCGGGCATGGTGAAGCCGAGGATCGTCGAGCGCGGCAGGCCGAGGAAATCGCACATCTTGGCGGCGACGACGAGCGCATGGGTCGAATCGAGCCCGCCCGAAACGCCGATGACGAGATGGCTTGCGCGAGTCGCCTGGAAGCGGCGGGCGAGCCCCTGGACCTGGATGTTGAACGCTTCGTAGCAGTCGGAATCGAGTTGCTCCGGCCGGTTCGGCACGTAGGGAAAGCGGCGGTAGCGGCGCTTGAAGCCCATGTCGGAGAGACTCGGCTCGTGCTTGAAGTGGATCCGCCGGGCCGTCTTCTCCGGATGCCCGGCGGCGACGGCATTGTCGTTGAACGTCGGCATCCGCATCCGCTCGAGCCGGAGGCGCTGGGCGTCGATATCGGCGACGCAAAGCTCGGGCTCGAAATCGAAGCGTTTCGAATCGCAGATCAGTTCGCCGAGCTCGTAGATCGAGGCCTGGCCGTCCCAGGCGAGATCGGTGGTGCTCTCCCCCGGCCCGGAAGCGGCGTAGACATAGGCGGCGCAGCAGCGGTTCGACTGCGAGGCGCAGAGCAATTTGCGCTCGTCCGCCTTGCCGATGGTGATGTTCGACGCGGAAAGGTTGCAAAGGATCAGCGCCCCCGCCAGAGCGCCGACGGTGGAAGGCGGCTGCGGCGCCCAATAATCCTCGCAAATCTCGACGTGGAAGATGAAGTCGTCGAGATCCTCGGCGGCAAAGACGAGGTCGGTCCCGAACGGCACCGTCTCGCCGGCGACGGCGATGTCGATTCCGTTCAGTCCGATGCCCGAGACGAACCAGCGTTTTTCGTAATATTCGCGGTAATTGGGAAGGAAGCTCTTCGGAACCACGCCGAGGATCCGGCCCTTCGAGACGACGACGGCGCAATTGTAGAGACGGCCGTTGCGCCGGAGCGGGGCGCCGAGGGCGAAGGCCGGCGCCAGCTTCGCGGTGGAATCGCGGAAACGGGCGATCCCGTCTTCGACCGCGTCGAGGAAGGCCTCCTGAAGGAACAGGTCGTCGACCGCGTAGGAGGAAATGTTCAGCTCGGGAAAGACGACGAGGTCGCAGCCGCCCTTGTCGGCCTCCTCGGCCAGAGCGACGGCCTGGTCGACGTTGAAGCCGACGTCGCCGGACGAGCCGGTCGGGCTCGCGGCGGAAACCCGGACGAAGCCGTGGCGATGGACCGCCTCGAACGGCGCTTGCGCCGGCGTGCCTCGGGCCATCACAGTTTCTCCGTCTTCATTTCAACGGCGACCTTCTGCATTCGACCCGCGTAGCACCTCTGCCGCCGGGACCCAAGGAACCGGTCCCTAGCGCCAGTTGTTCCAGCGGCCAAACGAGGAGAGCGAGACGATGGTTACCGCACGCGACATGGACGCCACCCACCTTTTGATGGAGGATCATCGCAAGGTCGAGGATCTGTTCGAGCAGTTCGAGAAAGCGAGCGGCGACGGCCGCAAGGAGAAGATCGCCCGCCAGATCTGCGTCGAGCTCAAGGTGCACACGATGCTCGAGGAGGAGATTTTCTATCCGGCTCTGCGCGGCAAGATCGACGACGACGATCTCGACGAGGCCTATGTCGAGCATGACGGCGCCAAGGTCCTGATCAACGAGATCGAGGCCGGCGGTCCGGACGATCACTTCTACGAGGCCAAGGTCCATGTGCTGATGGAGCAGATCGAGCATCATGTCGAAGAGGAGGAGAAGAGCCGCGACAATCTCTTCCAGCAGGCCCGCGCCACGGACGTCGACCTCGAGGCGCTCGGCCGGCAGATGGCGGAGCGCAAGGAGGAGCTGATGAAGTTTCACGACGCGGAGGGTTTGCCCCCGGCCCAGCCGGCGACCATGGGCACGGAGGCCTGAATGAAAAAGGGGGCCACCGTCATCGGCATCGCCGCCGCCTGCGCAGCGGGTCTCGGCTATGCCGTTTCGTCACTCTTGCGCCGCCGCTCGTCGGGTGGCGGCCCCGGCGCCCGGCCCGCGATCCGCGGCTCGGGCGGCTATGGCGCGGTCGGCGAGTCCGGAGCGGCGCGATCGGCCGGGCCGGAAGCGATGCGCGATCCGCCCAAGGATTGGGACGAGGCCGACCAGGCCTCGGACGAAAGCTTCCCAGCCAGCGACCCGCCGGCGGTCAAGCATATCGACTGATGGCGGGAGCGAGGCCTGACTAAACCGAGGCCCCGGCGAAAGCCGGGGCCTCGGGGAGACCCGCCGAGACTCGACGGCCCGAGGTCCCGGCTTTCGCCGGGATAACGGAATTTAGAGCGTGATCGCTTGAGAATGAATCGCGGATTTTTTCCCGACATCGGCGTCACCCTGAACTTGTTTCAGGGTCCAGCTGGCCGCTCGCCCGGGAAGCGGAAAGCTGGATGCTGAAACAAGTTCAGCATGACGGGATGAGACAGCGCTTCAGTCTAAAATGATCATGCTCTACCGCGGCGCGTCCCTGTCCGGCCCGTCCCGGAAGATCGTCTCCCTTGCAACCCTGAGCTCCCGGATCGCCCCGGCCGTCGCCGATCCCCAGACGAGATGAACCGCGATCATCAGGAGGTTGCGACGCGCCGGGTGCTTCGTCGCCGGCTCGAGCGTCCCGACCATCGGGATCCAACCCATATAGCTCGCCAGCCACACCGCGACTCCGGCCGCGGCGCCGGTCCGCTTGGTCGGATCGGGATTCATCGCCGCGATCATCGCCCCCATCGCCGCGCCGTACACGAAATGGGCGGCCGTGGTGACGTCCTTGGCGGCTTCGCTCGCCAGCGGCACGCCGAGCTGCTTCGACCCGGAATCGACGATCTCGCGCGGAGTCAGCGGATAGCGCTCCTCCGCCGGCAGCCGGCGATGGAGCCGCCGCATCGCCGCCGTCATCGCCATCGTGCCCACGAAGCCGGCGATGCCGCCGATCAGAAGCCGGCTGGTGAGCTTGAGTGTGTCGTCGTCCTTCACGCGGAGCACCTTTCTTTGCCTCCCTGCCGCGAAGCGGTGGGGAGGGGGACCAGGCGAAGCCTGGTGGAGGGGTAACTGGAACTGGCCTGCGCAGCTACCCCTCCACCCCGCTACGCGGGGTCCCCCTCCTCATCTTCGACGGGGAGGCAAGGCTATTCGTACCGCAACGCCTGGATCGGATTGGCCCGGGCAACCCGGATCGCGTGGCTGGCGATCGTCCCCAGCGCGATGGCCAAAGCGAGGCCGCCGGCCAGGACGAACGGCGCCGGCCCGAGCGCGATCCGGCTGTCGAAGCCGTTCAGCCAGTCGCGCATCACCCACCAGGCCGCCGGCCAGGCGATGAGGTTGGCGATGATCACCGGCTTCGAGAATTGCCAGGCGAGCAGCCGGACGATGTCACGGCTGCGGGCGCCGAGCACCTTCCTGATCCCGATCTCCTTGGTCCGCCGCTCCGCGGTGAAGGCGGCGAGGCCGAACAGGCCGAGGCAGCCGATCACCACCGCGAGGCCGGCGAAGGCGCCGAACAGCTGGCCCCGGGCCTCATCGCGCTCGTAGAGGCGGGCGACCCGGTCGTCGGCGAGCTCGGCGCGATAGGGCAGATCGGGGAGCAGCCTTTTCCAGACCCGCTCGACATCGGCCATGACCCGCTTGGGGTCCTTGCCCTCGTAGCGGATCACCATCGTGTTGAAGCCGTTGCGCGCCATCAGGAACATGATCGGCTGAAGCGGATCGCGAACCGAACGGAAGCGGGCGTCCTTGAAGACCCCGACGATGTTCAGATTGACGAGACCGAGTTCGGGAAGGGTCAGGCCGGCGCTGATCGTCTTGCCGATCGCCTGCCGGGGATCGCGATAGCCCAGGCGCTGGGCCGCCGCCTCGCTGATCAGGATGTTGGCTCCGCGCCTCGCGAAGGCCTGCTCGGCGGCCTGGTCGGTCGGGAAGGGAGTCGTCGAATCGTCCATCGCGACCGAGTCCGAGAAATTGCGGCCCGCAAGGATCTTCATCCCCATGGTCGGCAGGAAATCGTGATCGATCGTGTAGACCCCGAGGTCGATCGCCTTGGGATTGCCGGCCAGATAGACCGAGGTCACCGAATTGTTGCCCGGCGAGACTCCGATCCCGGTCAGCGACGCCCCCCTCACCCCGTCGAGCTTGGCGATCTCGCGCCTCAGCGTCTCCCCGACCGGCTGCGCCTGGCGGGCGGCCAGGCCCTGCAGCTGGAGCAGGCCGTGGCGATCATAGCCGGCGTCGGCCGTCCGTGCGTAGACGGTCTGGGCGTAGATCACGGCCGTGCAGATGATGAGCCCGATCGAGACGGCGAACTGGGCGACGACGAGGACGTTGCGAAGGCTCCCGGAGCCTTGCGCCTCGGCCGACGATTTGTTCGCCTTGAGCACCCGCGCGGGCTGGAAGCGCGACAGATAGAAAGCGGGGTAGAGGCCGCCCGCGGCGCCGACGACCAGGAGCAGGACGACGATCGGGAGAAGCACTCCGTCCGAACCCCAGTAGACGAGGCCGATGTCGGCATCGAGGAACGTGTTGAAGGACGGCAACAGCAATTCGACCAAGGCCAGTGCGAGCAGCATGGCCAGCGCCGTCACCAGCAGGGATTCGCCGAGGAACTGCGTGATGAGCTGCTTTCGGCTCGCGCCCAGCACCTTGCGCAAGGCCACCTCCCGAGCCCGCTGAGAGGCGCGCGCGGTGGCGAGGTTGGTGAAGTTCACCACCGCCATGCCGAGGATCAGGAGGGCGACGACGGCGAAGGTGAGGATGGTGCGCCGGTCGTTGCCCGGAGTCATCGACGCCTGCTGGGCCTCGCCCAGGTGGACGTCGCGGATGTTGGTCAGGCGCCAGTCCTGGTCGTCGCCGGGATTGGTCTTCTCGCGGCCGCCCGTATCGTCGGGGATGTTGCGCTTCTCCCAGGCGGGGAGCTGCCGGTTGACGTCCTCGGCCTTGGCCCCTTCGCGAAGCTTGAAATACCACCAGCCGCCTTGATTGCCCCAGCTGGTCAGGAAGCTCGGCTGGTCGGCGAAGAAGGTCTCCGGATGGAAGCGGGCGACGACGCCCAGCTCCATGTGGCTGTTCTTCGGCAGATCCTTGAGCACTCCGGTGACGACATAATCGGCGCTCTTGCCCTGGACGATCAGGGTCAGGGTCTTGCCGAGCGCGTCCTGCCCCGGAAAGCGCTTGCTCGCTTCCGTCTCGGTCAGAACGAGCGAATTGGGATTGGTGAGGGCGGTGGCGCGGTCGCCGCGCACGAACGGCATTTCGAGCACATCGAACAAATTGCCGTCGACGAAATTGAAATCGTCGGCGAGGCTGGGTTGGCCGTTCTGCATGATCACCGCGCCCGAGGACGCGACGTAGACCGCCTTCTCGATCTGCGGGAAATCCTTCACCAGCGCCTTGCCCGAGACGTAGCTCGACATCTGCAGGGACATCTCCTCCCCGCCATTGTCGGTCGCCCGGTAGAAATTCTGGAACTGGTGGGCGCGCTCGGCGCCGGGGATCCAGCCGTCGTAGCGCGATTCGTAGCGGACGTAGAGCAGGATCATCAGGCAGGCGGCCATGCCGATGGCGAGGCCGAAGATGTTGATGAAGGCGTAGGTCTTGTTCTTCGCCAGGGCCCTCAGGCCGACCGTCAGATAATTGCGCCACATGGTTCGGATCCTATTCGTAGCGAAGGGCGTGGATGGGGTTGAGGCGGGCGACCCGGAGGGCGTGGCCGCCGATCGTCCCGACGGCGACGGCCAGGGCGAGCAGGGCGGCGAGAAGGAAGGGCGTGGGCCCGAGCGGGATTCGCGCGTCGAATCCGTTCAGCCAGTCCCGCATCACCCACCACGCGATCGGCCAGGCGATGAGGTTGGCGACGATCACCGGCTTGGAGAATTGCCAGACGAGCAGCCGGACGATGTCCCGGCTTCGGGCGCCGAGCACCTTTCGGATCCCGATCTCCTTGGTCCGCCGCTCGGCGGTGAAGGCGGCGAGCCCGAACAGGCCGAGGCAGCCGACGACCACCGACAGCAAGGCGAAGCCGGCGAAGGTCTTCGCCCGCGCCTCCTCCGAGTCATAGAGCTCGGCGACCACGTCCTCGCTGAAATCGGCCTCGAACGGCACTTCGCTGGTGAGGGTCCGCCACGCCGCTTCGAGCTTGGCGCGCATCGCCCGCGGATCGCCTTTGTAGCGGACGACCAGCCATTGATGGCCGGAATCGGCATTGGTGAACAAGATGTCGTCGAGCGGCTGGCGTACCGAGCGGAATCGGGCGTCGGAGACCACCCCGACGATCGTCACCGGCACCAGCCCATGTTCCTGCTGGACCAGGCCGGCCTTGACCTGCTTGCCGACCGCGTCGGCCGGATCGGTGAAGCCGAGTCTCCGGGCGCCCGCTTCGTTGACGACGACGTTTCCGCCGCGCGCCACCAGCGCCCTTTGCTGGTCCGGAGGCGGCGGGAAGGCGATCGTCATGTCGTCGAGCGGACGGTTTTCGTCGAACCAGCGTCCGGCGATCAGCTTGATGCCCATCGCTTCCCGAAAGCCCGGATCGACCGCGTAGGAGCCGATCAGCACCGGCTTCGGATTGCCCGGCACCATGACGTTGGTGTTGTTCTGGCCGTCGGTCGCGACCGCGATCGTGCTTCGCCCGACCGCCTCGACGCCCTCGACCCGCTTGATCCGCTCGGCGATCGCCCGGCCCGAATTGATCAATTGATAGCGGTTGAGGCCGTCGATCTGGACGAGATGCGAGCGGTCGAAGCCTGGATCGGCGCTTCGCGCAAAGCTGGTCTGCAGATAGACGATGGCGGTGCAGATGATGAGGCCGATCGAGACCGCGAACTGGCCGACGACGAGCGCCGCTCGAAGCCGGCCGGTGCCGTTGCCCTCGGACGCCGATTTATTGGCCTTGAGCACCGTCGCCGGTTGGAAGCGCGACAGGAAGAAAGCGGGATAGAGGCCGCCCATCCCGCCGACGAGCAGGACCAGGCCGAGCATCGGCAGCGCGATCCCGCTGGCGCCGAGATAATCGAGCGCGATATCGGCGTCGAGGAAGGCGGAGAAGCTGGGCAGAAGCAGCTCGACCAGGGCCAGGGCGATCAGCATCGCCAGCGCCGCGACGAGGATCGATTCGCCGATGAACTGGACGATGAGCTGGCGGCGATTGGCGCCGAGCACCTTGCGCAACGCGACCTCGCGGGCGCGCTGGCTGGCCCTTGCGGTGGCGAGGTTGGTGAAGTTCACCATCGCCATGGCGAGAATGAGAAAAGCGACGATCGCGAAGGTGACGATGGTCCCGCGGTCGTTGCCGGGCGCCATCGGCGCTTCCTGGCCCTCGCCGAGATGGACGTCGGCGACGTTGACGAAATGCAGGTCGCCCGCCTCGCCGGCGTTGAACCGGGCCTCGCCGGCATTCTCGTCGGGGATATTGCGCTTTTCCCAGGCCGGCATCGCCGCCGCGATCGCACCGGCGTCGGCGCCGGGCCTCAGCTTCGCATAGACGTAGCCGCCCTGGCAGCCCCAGCAGGTCAGGAATTGCGCCTCCTGCGCCATGTAGGTCGGGAAATCGACCCGGACGAGGGCGTTTGCCCGAAAGTGCGAATTCCTCGGGACGTCCTCGAAAATCCCGCCGACCTGATAGTCGAAGCGCTGGCCCTTGCTGATCACGGTCATCGTCCGGCCGACGGCCTGGTCGGTTCCGAACCGGGCGACCGCCTCGGTCCGGCTCAGCAAGGCGGTATTGACCCGGTCGAGCGCGCTCCGGCTGCCGTGGAGGAGCGGAAGATCCATCACCTCCAGCAGATTGTCGTCGACGTAGAGATAGTCTTCGGTCGCCGAAGCCTGGCCGTCCTTGAGGAAGACCGGGACGCTTCGAAGGGCGTAGACCGCCTTCTCGATCTGCGGGAAATCCTTGATCAGCGCGGCCTTGGTGGCGAAGGGCGCCATCTGCAGCTTGGCTTCCTCGCCCGTTCCGGGATCCCGGAACCATTGCTGAACCTGGAAGACGCGCTCGGAATTGGGCAGCCACTTGTCGTAGCCCATCTCATAGCGGACGAAGAGCAGGATCATCAGGCACGCGGCCATCCCGATGGCGAGGCCGCAGATATTGATGAAGGCATAGGTCCGGTTCTTGGCGAGGGCCCGGAATCCGACCGTCAGATAATTCTGCCACATCTCTTCAAATCCTACTCGTAGCGGAGAGCCCGGATGGGGTTGAGCCGGGCGACCTTGACGGCGTGGCCGGCGATGGTTCCGAGCGCGATGGCGAGCGCGAGGATTCCGGCCATCAGGAACGGGCCGGGCCCGAGGTCGATGCGCGCGTCGAAGCCGTTCAGCCAGTCGCGCATCGCCCACCAGGCGACCGGCCAGGCGATGAGGTTGGCGAGCACCACCGGCTTCGAGAATTGCCAGGCGAGCAGCCGGACGATGTCGCTTATCCGGGCTCCGAACACCTTGCGGATGCCGATCTCCTTGGTCCGCCGATCCGCGGTGAAGGTCGCCAGCCCGAACAGGCCCAGGCACGCGATCAGGACCGAGACCAGAGCGAAAGCGGCGAAGAGCAGCCCCCGTTTCTCCTCGTCGGAATAAAGCGCGCCGATCACTTCCTCGCTGAAGCCGGCCTCGAACGGCACGTCGGCGGCGAAGCGCTTCCAGATCGACCCGACCTGCTTGCGGACCGCGGCCGGGTCGGCGCCCTCGTAGCGGGCGACGAGATAGGGCAGAGGACCGCGCTCGAAGCTGTGGAGGATCGGCTCGACCTTGTCGCGCACGGAGCGGAAGCGGGAATCGCGGACGACCCCGATGATGACGTAGGGCGGCCCCGGCTCCGACGCGCCCATGTCGCGGAACTGCTTGCCGACGGCGGCCTGGGGGCTTCGATAGCCGAGCGCCCGGACGGCGCTTTGATTGGCGACCACATGAATAGGCCGTTCGGACCGCGGCGCCGGCCCGGGCGCGGCCCGGAAATCGGGCGAGGGCGGCGTTTCGTCCGCGGCCCGGCTTTCGTCGAACAGCCGTCCGGCGAGCAGCTCAATCCTCATCGTCTCGAAGAAACCGGCCTCCACGGGATAGACGCCGAGCTCCAGGGGCTTATCGAATCCGGGCAGAGTGAAGGTGCTGAAATTGACCATGCCGGTCGACACTCCGATCGAAGTGCGGCTGGCGGAGGTCACGCCCCCGACCCGCTCCACCTCGCGCCGGAACGCCTCCCCCTCCTTCTCGAACTGGTGGACTCCGTCGACCTGAAGCAGCCCCGACCGATCGAAGCCGGGGTCGACGGTCCGGGCATGGACGGTCTGGCTGTAGACGATTGCCGTGCAGACGATGAGGCCGATCGAAACGGCGAACTGACCGACGACCAGGGCGGTCCGGAGCCGCCCCGAGCCGGGCGCCTCGGAGGTCGAAGCGTTCGCCTTCAGCACCCGGGCCGGCTGGAATCGTGAAAGGTAGAAAGCGGGATAGAGGCCGCCGATCAGAGCCACGAGCAGCATCAGGCCGAGCGCCGGCGGAATCAGGCTGTCGGCGCCCAGATAGCTCAGGGCCAGGTCCGCTTCGAGGAAGCCGGAAAGGACAGGAAGAACAAGCTCGACCGCGGCAAGCGCCAGGACGGTCGCAACCGCCACGAGCAGCAGGGTCTCCCCCATGAACTGAACGATCAGCTGCCGGCGGCTGGCTCCAACCAGCTTCCTGAGCGCGACCTCGCGCGCGCGCCGGCTTGCCCCGGCCGTCGCGAGATTGGTGAAGTTGATGCAGGCCATTCCAAGCACCATGGCCGCGATGATCGTGAAGGTGACGAGCGTTCCCCGCTGGATTCCCGGCTTCAGGGGGCTGTCGGCTCCGCTAAGATGCACGTCCTCGATGTTGACGAGGCGCCAGTCCTGCCGCCCCAGCGTCGGCTGCTGGTCGCCTGGCGGGCGGGGGACGGCCTTCTTCCGCCACTCCGGCAGAGCGGCGTGGATCGGCGCGGGATCCGAGCCCGGGCGAAGGGTCAGATAGGTGAAGCCGCTGATCATGTCCCAAGCGCCGGCGTCGACGCCGAAGGCGACGTTCGGCGGCGGGCTGACGGCATCGAAGCGCGCGAGCATCTTGAAGTCGAGATGCGAGTTGGTCGGCAGATCCCTGAGGATCCCGGTCACTCGGTAATCGATGGCCGTGTCCCCGCCCGGAGCGGCGGATTTGATGGTGATGGTTTGGCCGATCGGATCGTCCCGGCCGAAAAAGCTCTCGGCCGCCGTCTCGGTGAGAACGATCGAGCCCGGCAGGGAGAGCGCCGTTGCGGCGTCTCCCCGAGCCAGGGGCATCGGAAGGACGTCGAAGACCGGCCCGTCCACGAAGTAGAGGCCGTCCGGATAGCGCGCCTCTCCCCGGTGGAGGAGGACCGAGGCGCCGGACTGGAAATGGACCAGCCTCTCGATCTGCGGAAAGTCCTTCTTCAGCGCGCCCCCGACCGGATAATTGGCCAGCTGGATGTGCCGCTCTTCGCCGGTCGGGCTCTCGACGATGCTCTGGAGCTGGAAGATCCGGTCCGAGCCCTCGATCCAGCGGTCGTAGCTGAGCTCGTGCCGAACGTAGAGGAGGATGAGGAGGCAGGCGGCAAGCCCGAGCGCCAGGCCGAAGATGTTGATGAAGGCGTAGACCTTACGCCGCGAAAGGGCTCGGTAGGCGACGGTCAGGTAATTGCGCCACATGGCAGGCGGGTCCTATTCGTAGCGCAGAGCGTGGATGGGGTTGAGCCGGGCCACCTTGACGGCGTGGCCGGCGATGGTTCCGAGCGCGATGGCGAGCGCGAGGATTCCGGCCATCAGGAACGGCCCGGGCCCGAGGTCGATGCGCGCGTCGAAGCCGTTCAGCCAGTCCCGCATCGCCCACCAGGCGACCGGCCAGGCGATGAGGTTGGCGAGCACCACCGGCTTCGAGAATTGCCAGGCGAGCAGCCGGACGATGTCGCTTATCCGGGCTCCGAACACCTTGCGGATGCCGATCTCCCGGGTCCGCCGCTCCGCGGTGAAGGCGGCGAGCCCGAACAGGCCCAGGCAGGCGACGACGATCGCGAGAAGCGCGAAACCGGCGAAGGTGGTGCCTCGCGCTTCGTCGGCGGCGTAGAGCTCGGCAAGGTGGGCATCGGCGAAATTGCCGTCGAACGGCACTTCCGGGGCCATTCGCTTCCAGACCCGCTCCACGCCCGCCAGCGCCGCCGCCGGATCGTTCGAGACGTAGCGGACGAGCAAATTGGAATAGGTGCCCGAATCGTAGAAGATCATCGGCTCGAGCGTCTGGCGCGCCGACCGGAAGCGGCTGTCCGCCGTCACCCCGACGATGGTCATGGGCAGAAGGCCGTAGCCGGTACCGAAGGCGCTGGCCTTGAGCTGCTTTCCGATCGCCTCGGCGGGGGTGCGGAAGCCGAGGCGCCGGGCGCCGAGCTGGTTGACCATGACGTTGAGCCCGCGCGCGGTGAGCGCCTTCAGCTGCGCGTCCACCTCTTCGCGGGTCTCGCCGCTCGCCTCGCCATTGTCGTTGGCGAATTGCCTGGACAGGTTGCGGCCCGCGAGCAGCCTGATCCCCATCGTGTCGACGAAGTCGGGGTGGGCGCCGTACCAGCCCATCGTCACCGGGCTCGGGCGTCCGGGGACCGAGACCTCGGCGGTCAGCGTCTGGCCGCTCGCCACCCTTATGTTGGCGGCGGCGACCGAGCGCACCCCCGGCACCTTCGCCATTTCGAGCAGCACCGAGTCGGTCTGGTTGGCGATGATCGCCCGGTTGAAGCCGGTCGCCTGGATGAGGCCGTCACGCCGGTATCCGGGGTCCACGCTCTGGGCGAAGCGGGTCTGGGAGTAGACGATGGCGGTGCAGACGATGAGTCCGATCGATACCGAGAATTGGGCGATCACCAGGGCGCTTCGGATCCGGCCGCTTCCGGCCGGCTCGGCGGCGGACTGGTTCGCCCTCAGCACCGCGCCGGGCTGATAGCGCGAGAGGTAGAAAGCCGGATAGACTCCGCCGACGAGGCCGACGGTCAGGAGAAGCGCGAGGGCCGGGATCAATATCCCGTCGGGGCCCAGATAGGCGATCCGAAGGTCCGATTTGAGGAAGCTCGCGAGCCAGGGCAGGCTCACCTCCGCAAGCGCGATCGCGATGAGCAAAGCGAGCCCCGCCAGAAGCAGCGATTCGCCGAGGAATTGGGCGACGAGCTGGCCCCGCCGGGCTCCGAGCACCTTGCGCAGGGCCACTTCCCGAGCCCTCTGTCCGGCGCGCGCGGTGGAGAGGTTGACGAAGTTGACGCAGGCCATGGCCAGGATGAGCAGGGCGACGATGCTGAAGGTCGCCAGAGTCCGGCGGTCGTTGCCGGGCCGGTCGTCCGAGCCTTCGGCGCCGCTGAGGTGGACGTCGCTCAGATTGACCAGCTTCCAGTCGAACGCGTCGCCCTCGCTGACCATCTTGCCGTCGACATTGGCTCGGGGAATGTTGCGCTTTTCCCACGCGGGAAGGCCGAGATTGATCGCATCCGCCGAGAATCCCGGCCTGAGCTTCAGATAGACGAAGCCGTTGATGCAGCCCCAGCCGCACTCCGCTTTCTCCTCCTCGGTAATCCGTTTGACGAGGGTGAAGTCCATGTGGCTGTTGCGCGGCAAATCCTCGAACACGCCGGTGACCTGGAGCGCATATTTCTCGCCGCGCCGGATGCCGGTGACGGCTTGGCCGACGACGTCGAGCGAACCGAATCGCTTGATCGCCTCCGAGCGGCTGAGCACCAGGCTGCCCGCGGCGGAAAGGGCGCTCGCCGGATCTCCGCGCAAAAACGGGACGGGAAGGATACGGAAGAAATTGGGATCGGCCGAGATCGTCTCGGCATTGGCCGCCTCGCCCTGCCGGTCGAAAAGGACTTGGCGGTCGCTCTCCGCCCGGACGATGGCCTCGATCTGCGGGAAATCCTTGGCGAGCGTGTCGGCGACGACGCCTTCGGTCCCCTGCTGGAGGCGGCGCTCACCGGTCTCCGGGTCGGTGTAGAGCGTCTGCACCTGATAGATTCGATCGCTGCCGGGCAGCCAGCGATCGTAGCGCGTCTCGTACCGCACGTAGAGAAAGATGAGCAGGCACGCCGCGAGCCCGATGGCGAGCCCGACCAGGTTGATCGCCGCGTAGACTTTGTGCCGCGAAAGCGCTCGCCAGGCGACGGTGAGGTAATTGCCCCACATGGTCAGCAGTCCCCTTTATGCCCCTCTCCCGTCCTTACGGGAGAGGAGGGGCCCGCCGCGAAGCGGTGGGAGGTGAGGGTCTGTACTCCGGACTCGGCAAGACCCTCACCCCCCAAGCCTTCGGCTTGGGTCCCCCCTCTCCCGCGAAAAGCGGGAGAGGAATATCCCGAGGCGCTTCCTCCCCTCACGCCGCCCGGCGCCGCTCGATCAGGATCCGCCCGTCGAGCATGTTGACCACCCGGCCGGCATAATCGGCATGGGCGGGCGAGTGGGTGACCATGACGATGGTCGAGCCCTCGCGATTGAGGGCCTGGAGCATCTTCATCACTTCCTCGCCATGCTGGGTGTCGAGATTGCCGGTCGGCTCGTCGGCGAGGATCAGCTTGGGGTTGCCGACGAGGGCCCGGGCGACGGCGACTCGCTGCTGCTGGCCGCCCGACAGCTGGCTCGGCCGGTGCTTGGCGCGGTGGGCGACCCCGACCTTGTCCATCACCGCCTCCACCCGCGAGCGCCGCTCGGACGCGGCGACGTCGTGATAGAGCAAGGCGAGCTCGATATTCTCGCGGACGCTCAATTCGTCGACCAGGTTGAAGCTCTGGAAGATGAAGCCGATGTTCTTCTTGCGGACGTTGGCGAGCTTCGCTTCGGGGAGATTGCCGACCTCGACTCCGTCGAAGACGTAGGAGCCGCTGCTCGGCGAATCGAGCATTCCGATCACGTTGAGCAAAGTGGATTTGCCGCAGCCCGACGGGCCCATGATGGCGACGAACTCGCCGTCGGCAATGTCGAGGTCGATCCGGTCGAGCGCCGTCGTCTCGACGGTGTCGGCGCGATAGACCCTCGACAATTCACGCATGGTCAGCATGGATTCGGCTCCTCCGTCAGGTTTCGAGGTCCAGCCGATCCTTGTCGGCGAAACCGGTGTAGGGTGAGGTGATCACGCGCTCGCCGGGCTCCAGCCCCTCGAGCACTTCGACATAATCGGCGTTGCGTCGGCCGAGGCGGACGTTGCGCTTGACCGCTCCGCCGCCGTCGGGCTCGACCACGAACACCCAGGCGCCGCCGGTCTCGTTGTAGAAGGCGCCGTTCGGGATGAGCAGGGCCGGGGCCGGATCGCCGAGCGTCAGCTTGGTCTGAAGGGTCTGGCCGCGGTTGAGCGCGGGCGGCTCGGCGCCGACGAAATTGAGGTCGACCTCGAATACGCCGTTGCGCACCTGCGGATAGATTTTGGCGACCTTGGCCCGATAGGTCTTGCCGCCGGCGTCGACGGTGGCATTCTGTCCCGGCTGGACCCGGCCGAGATAATATTCGTCGACCGAGGCGACCAGCTTGTTGCGGCCGGCGCTGTCGACTTGCCCGAGCCGCTGGCCGCGGGTCAGGGACTGGCCGACCTGGATCGAGAAGGCGGTGAGCTGCCCGGCCACGGGCGCGCGCAGGTTGAGCGCGTCGAGCGTCGAGCGGGCGATGTCGAGGCTTCCGCTCAGCGAGGCGTTGGAGGCGCGGAGCTGGGCGAGCTGGCTGGTCTGAAGCCTCTGGTTGACCGCCCGGGCACGCTTGAGAACCTCCGCTCGGCGCTGGCTGGAGAGATATTCGTCGCGGCTGTCGTTATAGACTTTCGCGGGCACATAGCCCTTTTCCATCAGCGGCTTCTGCATCTCATACTGGCGCCTGGCCTTGTCGGCGGCGAGCTGGGCGTCGATGACGGCGCGCTCGTCGCCGATGCTGGTCTGGGCCAGCGCGAGCTCTTGGCTGCGCATCGAATTGACCTCGCGCGACACGTCCGACTGGCGCGCGAGCAGGTTAAGGGCGAGATCCGAATTGGACAGCACCGCGAGCAGCTGACCCTGCTGGACCATCGCTCCGTCCTCGACCATGATCCGCTCGACCCGGCCGCCCTCGACCGCGTCGAGGAAGACGGTGACCAGGGGCTCGACCCGGGCCCTCAGCGGCAGGAAATCGTCGAACGTCCCCTTGCTCACCGACGACACCGTCAGCCTTTCGGCCGCCACCGTCTGGCTGCCCGCGCTCGGCGCGAACCACCAGAAGAGCAAGGCGGCCAGAAGCAGACCGCCGGCGCCGATGGCGATCTTGGAACGCTTCGACAGGCCGGTGGAGGCCACCATCTTGTCCATGCCCGTGCCGCTTTCCGCGCGCGGCTCGCTGTCCGTGGATTTCATCCTGATCACGCTCATCCCAACCTCATGCCGTCCGATTCTGGACACCTCTTTGTACGCCGGCGGACAGGATCACAGAAGGACGCTCGCGCAGCCCATCGCCAGATGCGCGCTGCCGTCGCCGCAGGCGGCCGCCGCCAGCCCGCCCGCGGCGGCCCGGGCGCTCGCGAGGCCGGTCGGTTCCAGAGCGGCCATCGGCGCAAGCAGGCCGGCCGCCGCCAGCAGCAGGCCGGTCAGCCAGGTTTCGAACTTGCGCATCGCCAAACTCCCCATTCCGCGTCGGCTTGTCCCCAGCATGAGCCGTGCCAATCGCGGAAAAGCGCGATTATCGGCGATTATCGGCGATTATCGGCGAGTGTTCGACCGTCCTCCCGTCCGCTTCCGAACGCCGCGGAGTCCGCCCCCGGACGCTCCTGGCCACCATTGGCACGATTATTGTTTGTCCGTTCCCGGACAGGCCTGTAGGAGGATCGACGTGGCTGGGGAGGGTAAGCCGTTCTGGCGCTGCATCGTCATCGACGACGATCAGGACATTTTGCTGTCCGCGCGCCTCCTGCTCCGCGACCTTTTCGAAGACGTCGCGACCTTCCAGGCCCCCGAGGACGCCATGGCCGCGATCGAAAAGGATGGCGCCGACGTCGTCCTTCTCGACGCGAATTTCGGCCGGGGCGCGACCAACGCCGCCGAGGGCTTCCATTGGCTCGGCGAGATATTGGCGAAAGACCCGCAGACCGTGGTGGTGATGATCACCGCCCATGGCGGCGTCAACATCGCGGTCGAGGCGATGAAGCGCGGCGCCACCGACTTCGTCTCCAAGCCCTGGTCGAACGAACGCCTGCTCGCCACCGTCCGAACCGCCGCCTCGCTTCGGACCTCGCGTCAGGCTGCGGCCACCGAGCGCAAGCGCGCCGTCGCCATCTCCGCTCCGGCGGCCGGGGGCGAGACCCCATTGCTCGGCCAGTCCGCGCCGATGCGCCTCATCTATTCTCTGATCGAACGCGCCGGCCCGACCGAGGCCAACGTCCTCATCCTAGGCGAGAACGGCACCGGCAAGGAATTGGTCGCCCGGGAGCTGCACTCGAAGTCGCGCCGCTCCGGCAACGTCTTCGTCTCCGTCGATCTTGGCGCGGTGGCCGAGAACCTCTTCGAATCCGAGCTGTTCGGGCATGTCAAAGGCGCCTTCACCGACGCCCGCGGCGACCGCATCGGGCGGCTTCAGGCGGCGGACGGCGGCACCCTCTTCCTCGACGAGGTCGGCAACCTCCCGCTTCACCTCCAGCCCAAGTTGCTGACCGCGCTCGAGCAGCGCCAGGTCACTCCGGTCGGCGCCAACAAGCCGGTGTCGATCGACGTCCGGGTCGTCGCGGCGACCAACCTTCCGCCCAATCGGCTCGCCGACGAGAGCCTGTTCCGCCCCGATCTGCTGTTCCGGCTCAACACCGTCGAGATCGAGCTACCGCCGCTCCGCGAGCGTCGTGAGGACATTCCCGTCCTCGTCGAGCATTATGTCGCCCTCTACGCGAAGAAATACGCCAAGGCCGCCCGCCGGCTCCCCTCAGAGGTGATGGCCGCCCTCGTCGCCTACGACTGGCCCGGCAACGTCCGGGCGCTCCGCCACGCCGCCGAGCGTGCCGTCATCCTTGCCGGCAACGACGTCTTCACCTTCGAGGATTTCTCGCTCTCGCGCTCGACCGTTCCGCGCCAGGCGACCAGCACTCCGCCTGCCTTGAGCGCGGACCTCAATCTCGAACGCGCCGAGAAGCAGATGGTCGAGCAGGCGCTCAAGCGCCACGCCTACAACATCTCGCTCGCCGCCCAGGAGCTCGGCCTGACCCGCGCCTCGCTCTACCGGCGAATGGACAAGCATGGGCTTTAGAAGCCGCTTCGTCGCCGGCCTCGGCTGGCGTGCGGCGATACTGGTCGGCACGGTCTATCTGTTCGTCGCGACTCTCGGCATCGACGGGCTCGGAGTCGCCCGGCTGCTCGCCGCCGGCCTGTGCCTGTGGGCCCTCTACGAGCTGTGGCGTTATATCCAGCGTACCAACACGGAGCTCGCCCGGTTCCTCGAAGCGGTGCGGCTGGGCGACCTTTCGCAGAGCTTTGCTCACCGGGCGGACGGCAGCGGCTTCACCGATATCGGCCAGGCGCTCGACCAGGGGATCCGCAACCTGCGCGACGAGCGGCTTCGGCTCACCGAAGCGAACCGTTTCTGCGAGGCCGTCCTCGACGACGCCCCGGCGCCGCTCCTGACCGTCGACTCGGACGGCCGGGTCGAGCTCGCCAACAAGGCGGCCCGGCGCCTGTTCGTGCGCCACCATGGCGTCAGGATCGAGGATTACCGTATCTATGGCGAGACCTTCGCCACGGCCTTGAGCGACGACGCGATCGGCAAGCCGCGCCTGGTGCCTTTGATGCTGGACGAGCTGCCGCAATCGGCGATGGTCAGCGCCGCTTCGGTCCACCGTCTCGGCGGAATGGTTCGGGTCGTCGCCGTTCAGCCGATCCAGGGCGAATTGAACGCGATCGAGATCGCCGCCCAGAGCGACCTCATCCGGGTCCTCACCCACGAGATCATGAACAGCATGACTCCGGTGACCTCGCTCGCCCAAAGCGCGGCCGGATTGATGGCCGAGGCCGATCGCGGCGACGATCCGCTGGTTTCCGACGCCCGGGCGGCGGTCGAGACGCTCGCCCGCCGAGCCGACGGAGTCATGCATTTCGTCGATAGCTACCGTCAGATCAGCCGAACGCCGGTGGTCCGCCGCCGCCATTTCGAGGTGCTGCCGTGGGCGCGGGAGCTCGAATCCCTGTTCCGGGCCGGCGACGGGGCCGCGGGTGTCACGCTGTCGCTCGACGTCGCTCCGGACCGGCTGACCCTCGACGCCGATCCGGACCTGATGTGCCAGGTCCTGATCAACCTTCTGCGCAACGCCGCCGAAGCCGCCCGCGACCATGGCGAGACGCCGGCCGTCTCCCTGTCCTTCGCCGCGGTGGCGGGGGCCAGGGTCCAGATCGAGGTTGCGGACAACGGCGCCGGCGTACCCGAGGCACTCCGCCAGGACGTCTTCCTTCCCTTCTTCACGACCAAGGCGGAGGGGACCGGAGTCGGCCTCAGCCTCGCCCGCCAGGTCGTCCTCGCCCACCGCGGCTCGATCGGCCTCGGGACGAGCGACAGCGGCGGAGCGCTGTTCAGGATATTGCTCTGATCCGTCGTCCCGGCGTCAGCGCGGATCTTCCCAGAGCTGCTCCTCCGGGATCGAATCCGCCAGGCTGAGGCCGTCGAGGATCCGAGCGGTCTCGTCGCGCACCATCAGCATCACCCGGTGAAGCCGGCACTGGTCCTCGGTGATGCAATTCTTGCAGGTCTCGTAGCGGTATCGGCTGGCGCACGGAAGCAGGCCGAGCGAGCCGCGGGTAAGCCGGACGATCGAGCCGTAGCTGATCTCGCCCGGCGGCTTCGCCAGCCAATAGCCGCCGTCGCGGCCGCGCCGGCTCGCCACCAAATTCTCCCGGATCATCTGGGAAAGCATCACCGTCAGGAACTTGGGCGGGATATTCTGCCGGGCGGCGATCTCGCTCAACTGGACCGGCCCCTCGCCATAGCGGTCGGCGAGATGGAGGAGCGCGCGGATTGTATAGCGCGTTCGTTGAGAAAGCATAAGCGCGTCATGAACCGTCCCTTCCCGCTTGGCAACCGGGCGGGGGGGCGTCATTCCGGCGAAAGCCGGGACCTCGGGGAGACCCACCGAGGCTTCCCGTCCCGAGGTCCCGGCTTTCGCCGGGATGACGCGTGTGCCCGCTATTGGTTCGAGCCGGCCGCCTTCCGGATGAAATGGCCGGCCGATATGCCCCGGAGCAGGGCGAGCCGGTATTTCTCCGTCGTCGCGGCCTTGTGCCACTGGTCCGACGGCATCGCTTCGGCGAGCGCGCGCATCATCGCCGGGCTCACCGTCCGGCCGGCTTCGTCATTGGCTTCGATCCTCGTCAGCTCTTCGCCGAGAATGTCGCCGGCGGCGGCCAGGCCCTCGTGCCAGTCGGCGGCCTGATAGCCCTTGCGGGTCTCGTTGACGACCGCGGCCGGCAGCCGGTCGGCGAAGGCCCTGCGGGCGAGCGAGCGGCGGACGCCGCCCTGCAGATATTGGTCCGACGGCACGGCGAGGCAGAATTCGACGAGCCGGCGATCGGCGGTCGGGTCGCGGACGTCGACCCCCCAGCCCGCGAGCACCCCCTTGTTGTAATTGCCGGGATCCACCCGCCGAAGCGACCACAGGCGGGTCTCCAGCGGATCTCGGCGCGGCCTGTAGCTGAGATCGAGGCCGCGCTCCGCCGCCCGCTCCGCGATCCTCAGCTCGAGAGCGGCCTCGGGGCCGAGCGCCGTATAATCGGTAACCTTGCGGCCCTTGCCCCGAAGCCGGCTGATCGCCTGCCAGAGCGGCACCGGCAGGAACGGCCCCACGATCTGCGCCGCGACGCTTCCGAACCGGGTGCCGTTGCGGACCAGAGCGAGCGATTCCCGAGCCAGCCTGATCAGCCGGCCGCTCGAGAGGAGCTGGGTCAGATAGGGCATCCCGTCATAGCTAAAGCTCGTATTGCCGCGATTGCCGCTCAGCAGCACTCGATGCCCCCGCTCGCGGGCCCGGTCGAGGATCCGGTGCATCCAGACCGAATTGCACAGGTTGAGGACGGGCCGCTCGTAGACGAAGAAATAGCGGTCGAGGTCGGCGAGGGGCGAGCCGCCGTTATGGACGAGGACATGGTCCATGTTGGGATACAGGGCCGCCACGCTTTCGGCATAGGGTCCTTCGTCGGCGAAGGCGTTGAGGACCCCGCTCGAATCATAGCCCTCGCGCGGAACTCCGGTATAGGCGGTGACCCGTCCGCCCCGCTCGGCCATCAGCCGGGCCGCGGTCGCCGCCACCGCGCCGCTGTCGAGCCCGCCGCTCAGATGGGCCGCAACGGCCGATCCGGTTCCTCGAAGCCTGACCGCGACGGCGCGCTCCATCTGCTCGCGCAGAGCCTCGGCATAATCCTCGGGCCGCTTGAGCCCGAGCGGCGCCAAGGCGGGCCGCCACCACCGGCTGGCCTGGAGCCCCTCGCGGGTCACCGCGACGATCTCGCCCGCCCGCACTTTCTCGATGCCGTGGAAGAAGGTCTCCGACCCGTCCTCCGGCATCAAGGCGAGAAAGCCCGCCACCGCCTCCCGGTCCGGGGACGGCGGCAGCTCGGGCAGAGCGTGCAGGCCCTTGGGCATCGAAGCGAAAGCGAAGAAGCCGCCGCGGCGCGCGTAATGGAGCGGTTGCTGGCCCATATAGTCGCGGCCCAGGAGCAGGCGCTGGCGCCGCGAGTCCCAGAAGGCGAAGGCGAAATCGCCGTGCAGCCGCTCGGGCGCATCGTCGCCCCAGCGCTCGAGCGCCCGCAGGATCATCTCCGAGTCGGTCAGCGCCGACCCGGGGCCGGCCGGGATTGCGAGCGCCTCGTACAATTCCTCGCGATTGTCGAGCCGGGCGTCGGCGACGAGCAGGGTCGTGCCGCCCGAGCCGGACGCCACCCGTTGCCGGCGCCGGTCTTCCGGGGCGATTCCGAACAATCGCTGGCCGAGCGTGATCGCTCCGTCGCTCGCCATCGCGGGAACCTGCGGGCCGTAGATCTGCTGGGACTTGAGCATCCGCTCGCATCGCGCGGCGGCATCGGGTCGATGGTCGAGGCTCCAATAGCCCGCGATGGCGGTCATGCAGGCCGGATTTCAACCAGACCGTCGGCGGCAAGCTCGTCCAGAAGCTCTCGAAGCTCAGCTTCGCACGTCGCGTCGTCGACGTCATATTCGCCCACCAGCTCCTGGGTCAGCTCGGACAGGAGCCTGGGCTGCTCGATCATCGACCAGATGCGGGTCGCGGTGCCGTTGAAGCCGTAGCAGGTGCCGTTGTCGATATGGAGGGCGACCAATTCGCCGTCGACCTCGGTCTCGATCATCTCGCCGCGCCGCTCCACCCGCATATCCTGGCCCACCACCGTCTCCTTTCGCATTTCGTCGTCCACTTAGGGGCCGCGCTCGATGCTGACAACGTCCGCGACGGGCGGATGGCGCCCGGAGGCGGGAATCGCACGCTTCACCGACGCTTGAAAGAGGTGGTAGCCGAAGGGTTTGACAGCCCTTCTGGTTACCGGTACCGATGCAAAGACCGAATTAGTGACAGGGTGAGACAATGACCGTAACGCGTGAAAACATGGAAATCGGCCTCGAAGAAGCCGTTCGTCGTGAGTGGATTCGCCCTGCCGTTCAGCAGCTTGCGGCCGGCAGCGCGGAAGATTCGTCCGGTCCCGCGACCGACGCGATCACCAACCCCTCTTAACGAATCGCCGGTCTTAGAAAGCCGCCGCACGACCCGCGGCGGCTTTTTCGCGTCCGCTGAAGTTGGCGGCGCCGGGCCGAATCGGGATCGAAAAAGGGCGCGGCCGTCGGCCGCGCCCTTTTTCTCGAGCCGAGCGGGCGAGAGGCGTTTGACGGCCGGGCCGTCACCCCGGCGTAAGCCGGGGCCTCGGCGAGACCCGCCGAGACTATTCGACCCGAGGTCCCGGCTTTCGCCGGGATGACGAAAGGGGGGCGGCTGCAGCGGCGGCGGCCCCCCTTTTCCTTAAAGGATGAAGTCCGA
>DASQLT010000037.1:0-22912 GCA_035629855.1 Allosphingosinicella sp. | reverse complement strand
ACTGAGGCATTTCGGCAACATTTGTGGGGATAAGCGTGCTTGCGCGAAAACTCCGCTTACCGTATTGAGTTCATGGTCGTTCCCGTAGGGACGCAAGAAGAAAGGGGAAAGTTTATGCGGAAGCTCGCCATCGCTATGGCGCTTTCATCCACCCTGCTCGCCACTCCAGCCTTTGCACGCGACGGCGCGATGTATATTGGCGGCGAATTCGGGGCGATGATCGTCGAAGATATGAATGTCGATGTCGGCGCGACGAACGACGCCATCACGATCAACCATGATTATGGTTATGACGGTGGCATCTTCGTGGGTTACGACTTCGGTGCGTTCCGGCTCGAGGCCGAGGCCGCCTACAAGAAGGCCGACCTCGACGATTACCAGACGACGATCAGGCTTCCTCTGGAAGGCGCTCTCTTCGCGGCGGGCCGCGATGCCCGCGGCAGCTCGAGCGCGCTCAGCTTTATGATCAACGGCATGCTGGACTTCGGCGACGACGACGGAATTTCCGGCTTCGTCGGCGGCGGCGTCGGCATGGCGCGGGTGAAGGCGAACAACTATCGCAACTTCGCCAATGCCACGCCCTTCCTCGACGGCTCGGACACGAAGCTGGCTTGGCAGGTCTTCGCCGGCGTCCGCCAGGCGATCAGCGACAATATCGACGTGACGGTGAAGTATCGCTTCTTCAACGCCGACAAGGTCGAGCTGCTCGCCTTCAACGGTGCCGAGAGCGAGCTTCGTTTCCGGTCGCACAGCCTTCTCGGCGGCCTGACCTTCAACTTCGGTGGCGCCGAGCCGCCGATCCCAGATCCGGTGCCGGTCCCGGATCCGGTCCCGGTTCCGCCTCCGCCGGCCGATCCGGTCCCGCCGCCGCCGCCGCCGCCGTGCGTCGCCGGTCCGTTCATGGTCTTCTTCGACTGGGATCGCGACGAGATCACTCCGCAGGCTTCGGCGATCCTCGACAACGCGGCTTCCGCTTATCAGACCTGCGGCCAGGCCCAGGTGATGATCGCGGGCCACGCCGATCGTTCCGGTTCGGACCAGTACAACGTCGGTCTCTCGCAGCGTCGTGCCGCGAACGCCCGTTCGTACCTGGCCGGCAGGGGCATCCCCGACGGCGTCATGACCACGGAAGCGTTCGGCGAGAGCCGGCCGCTGGTCGAGACCGCCGACGGTGTCCGCGAGCCGCAGAACCGGCGCGTGGAGATCACCTTCGGACCCGGCTCCGGCTGGTAAGAAGGGGGTTCGCCGCTCCGGCGGCGCAACGCCAAGACTTAAGAAGGGAGTCGGCTTTCGGGCCGGCTCCTTTCTTTTTGCACCTGGCGCGGGAGATGACGGGGGCGGTGCAGGTCCCAGGTCTGGAAACGAACCTCGGCGCGAAGCGCCTGTCGCTGCAGGCGACCGGGTCCCGCCCGTCCGGCTGATCGCATTTCAGATTTGAATGCGACGACGCCACGATGCCGAGTGCGCGATGGCGGCGCAGATATTCCGAAAGGACGGCATTATCCGATGAGTGTCCGCATTCGCGGACTCGTTGCCTCGTTGCGTCGCATTTTCTGACTTGCGGGACTTCGAAGGCTCGCGGCAGCCGGAGCGGTGCCACGTAAAAGCGCTTGTCGCGCCGAACCCGCGCGGGCTAAGCGCTCCCGTTCCCCAGCCAAGGATCCCCGATGCGTATCGCGATGGTCGGTACCGGCTATGTGGGCCTGGTCTCCGGCGCCTGCTTTTCCGACTTCGGACATGACGTCGTCTGCGTCGACAAGGACGTCAGCAAGATCGACGCCCTGAACCGGGGCGAGATGCCGATCTTCGAGCCCGGGCTCGAGGATCTGGTCGGGCGCAACGTCCGGGGCGGACGCCTCTCCTTCACGACCGATCTCGACGAGGCCGTGGGGCAGTCCGAAGCGGTGTTCATCGCCGTCGGCACGCCCTCCCGGCGCGGCGATGGCCATGCCGATCTCAGCTACGTCTTCGGCGCCGCCGAGGAGATCGCCCGAGCCCTGCGCGGCCCCGCCGTCGTGGTGACCAAATCGACCGTTCCCGTCGGCACCGGCGACGAAGTCGAGCGCATCATCTGCGAGACGGCGCCCGGCGCCCAGGCCTGGGTGGTCTCCAACCCCGAATTCCTTCGCGAGGGCGCGGCGATCGAGGATTTCAAGCGGCCGGACCGGATCGTCGTCGGCACCGACGTAGAGGAAGCGGCGGAACTGATGCGCGAAATCTACCGGCCGCTCTATCTCAACAAGGCGCCGTTGATGTTCACCGGCCGCCGCACCGCGGAGCTGATCAAATATGCTGCCAACGCCTTCCTGGCGACCAAGATCACCTTCATCAACGAACTCGCCGATCTGTGCGAAGCCGTCGGCGGGGACATCCAGGAGGTGGCCCGGGGGATCGGCCTGGACAATCGGATCGGCTCCAAATTCCTCCACGCGGGCCCGGGCTATGGGGGCTCCTGCTTCCCCAAGGACACGCTCGCATTGCTGAAGACGGCCGAGGACTATCAGGCGCCGCTTCGAATCGTCGAATCGGTTGTGAAGGTGAACGACGCCCGCAAGCGCGCGATGGGGCGAAGGGTCGTGCAGGCGCTTGGCGGCGAGGCCCGCGGGCGGACGGTCGCTCTGCTCGGCCTCACCTTCAAGCCGAATACCGACGACATGCGCGACGCGCCTTCGCTCAGCATCGTCCAGGCGCTTCAGGATGCCGGCGCCGCCGTTCGCGGCTACGATCCCGAGGGTATCGAGCAGGCCCGTCCGATGATGCCCGGCGTCGAATTCTTCGACAATCCCTATCGTGCGGCGGCCGGAGCGGATGCGGTGGTCCTGGTCACCGAATGGGACGTCCTGCGCGCACTCGACCTGAGGCGCCTCGCCCGCGAGATGGCGCAGCCGGTCTTCGTCGATCTTCGAAGCGTCTATCCTCCCGAAGATGTCGAGGAAGCGGGCCTGCGCTGGTTCGGAATCGGACGGCCGCCGCGGGACAGCGCGTTTCAATGATCCCCGGCGAAGGCCGGGGCCGGGCGCCCGCCTGAACCGCCGGACCCCGGCTTTCGCGGAAACGGCGAGCGGCAACCCTCGGCATTCCGGTTCGTTCATTCCGCGAAGAGGAGAAGAGAATGAGGCTCGCCACATGGTTGATACCGGGTTTTTCGGCCCTTGCCCTTGCCGCCTGCGCCACGGACGGCGGCGCCGATGACGGAATGGCTGCCGACAGTGCCGGCGATCCCGGACCGCCGGCCGCGGTCTCGACCATCGGACCGCCCCGCCTTAGCGCGGACGTGCGCGACGCCGAGGGACGGACCCGGGCCCGCGCCACCGCGGAGACTTCCGGCGACAGTCTCAGGGTAAGGATCGAGGCGGTGGGGATGAGCCCGGGCGCCTATGGCGCTCATATCCATACCACCGGCCGCTGCGACCCGCCCGGCTTCGAATCGGCCGGCCCGCACTGGAATCCTACCGGCCAGATGCACGGCAAGGACAATCCCAAGGGAATGCACAAGGGCGACCTGCCCAACCTCACGGTCGGGACCGACGGCCGCGGCAGCTTCGAATATACGATCCCCAATGCCGGGCTGTCGGGAATGATGCCCAACTCGCTCATCGACGGCGACGGCGCGGCGGTGGTGATCCACGCTTCGCCGGACGACTTCCGAACTGACCCGTCCGGCAACAGCGGGGCGCGGATCGCCTGTGGGGTCCTAGGCTAGATCGGCTCCCCGGCGGCGCGCGCCCGCTCGACCCGGGTCGCCTCGAGCTCGGCGATCCGGCGGCTGCCCAGCCAAAGCCCGATGAGGGTCAGTGGCACGATCAGGTAGAGCGCGAAAATGCCGACGCGAAGGCTGTCCGCGAGGTCGGCGACCTTGCCGGCGAAATAGGGCCCGAGCGCCAGGCCAACCATAGTGGTGCCCAGGACATAGGTCGCCCCGGCCGTGCCCCGCATTCGGGGCAGGACCAGGTCCTGTAGGGTCGCGACCGCTGCTCCGACCCAAGCCGCGCCGCACATATGGGCGATCGGGAACACCCAGTAGAATGTCGTCAGCGAATCGGTGGTGAACAGAAACCAGGTGAGCGGCGCGGCCGAAACGACCGAGAGCATGTTGACGAAGATCCGCCCACGGGGATCGCTTCGCCTCCACAGGTCGGAAACGACTCCGCCCAGGATCACCCCGACCGCCGCCGAAATTGCGGCGCCCCAGCCCATGATGAAGGCAACCTCTTCCGCCGCGGTCATGCCGCCGATGAAGGTGCCGGGACCGAGCGGTTCCGGATAGAAGGTGCGGAGCACATAGGGCGGTCCCCAGAAGCTGACCGCGTAGTTGACGAAGGCGATGCTCCCGAACGCCAGGGCGAGGACGATCGTTGCGGGCGTTCCCCAGATCAGCCGGTAGGTCGGCGGATCGCGCTGCTTGAGCGACTGCACCCAGGAAAAGACCGCGTAGATTCCGAGCCCGTAGGCGGCCCATTGCGGCAGGTCCCCGGTCAGGACGACCAACCCGCAGGCGCAGATCGTGACGATCGTGAGCACGATCAGGTTGAGCTTGAGCGCTCCCGGAATGCGCGAGACAGTGAGCAGGGTCAGCGGAGGCAGGATCGCCGCCAGCTCGCGGCCGAAATCGCGCCAGGCGTTGGGACGGACGATCGGCTGCGGCAGGCCGTCCGAGGCCCCTCTCTGCGGCTCCTTCAGCGACAGCACCCATAAGGCGATCAGCAGCCCGGGTATGCCGACGGCCAGGAAAGCCGCCTGCCATCCGACCAGCCCCAGCGGCGCCTCGGCCGGGTTGGGATAGGCCATGTTCCAGCGGCTGAGCACGAACCCGCCGATCGGCAGGCTGAGCGCGCCGCCGATATAGAGACCGCTCGAGTAGATCGACAAAGCGGTCGCGCGCTTCTCTTTTGGAAACCAGTCGGAGATCATCGAATAAGCGGCGGGAGACGCGCTCGCCTCGCCGATGCCGACGCCGATTCGGGCGACGGCGAGCATCGCGAAGCTGTTGGCGAAGCCCGATAGCGCGGTCATCGACGACCATAAGGCGAGGCCGATCGCCATCAGCCGTCCGCGGTACCAGCTGTCCGCCAGCCGCCCGAGAGGTATTCCGAAGAGCGCGTAGAAAACGGCGAAGGCGGTGCCGTAGAGGAAGCCGATCTGGGCGTCCTCCAGGCCGAGGTCGTGCTTGATGTCCTGCGCGAGGATCGACAGAATCTGCCGATCGATGAAGTTGATCATGTAGACCAGGACGAGAACGAACAAGGCGTACCAGGCGTAGGCGCCGATACGGACCGGAGGAGCGGGCGCAGATGCAGCGGGATCGGACGCCATGGGCCCCTCTCATTGTACTTTTGGTTCCATGTGGCTAGCAGAGCGGGCCGCTTTGGCAACAAGGCATCGCCCATGAAGAGCTCGGTCCTGTTCGTCTGCCTCGGCAACATCTGCCGCTCGCCGCTCGCCGAGGCCGCCTTCCGGCACGAGGCCGAGCGGCTCGGGCTCGAGGTGGAGATCGACTCCGCCGGCACCGGCGACTGGCATATCGGCTATCCCCCGGACCCGCGGGCGGCGGCAGCAGCGGCGCGCAACGGAGCCGACATTTCCCAACTCAGGGCGCGATTGGTGACGGCGGACGATTTCCGCAGGTTCGACCATATCGTCGCCCTCGATTCCCAGAACCTCGCGGACCTCCAGTCGCTTCGCCCGGCCGGCGCCAAGGCGCGGCTGTCGCTTCTGCTCGACCATGTCGAAGGCCGGGAGGGGCAGGCGGTGGCCGATCCCTATCATGGCGACGACAGCCATTTCGACGCCGCCTGGGACGATGTCGTCGCCGGCGCCGAGGGGCTGGCGGGCCGGATCGCCGCGGGCGGATGACGGCCTTCGCCCGGCGGGTCGCGGCGCTGGTCGGTCTGCCCGAGGAGCGGCTCGAGCGGCTCGCCGGCGGCGATCTTTCCGAGGCCTTGCTCGTTCGGCGGACGGACGGGCGCTGCTCGGTCGCCAAGCGCGCCCACTCCGCCGGCGCCGAGGCCGCGATGCTTCGAGGAATCGCCGCGGCCGGAATCCCCGCGCCCCTGGTCGAGGGCGAGCATGAGGGCGTTCTTCTGCTCGAGCATGTCCCGAACGACCGGGTGTTCAGCCCGGCCGCCTGGAGCGACGTCGGAGCGGCGCTTCGGCGCCTTCACGATCGCGAGGGCGGGCAATATGGCTGGCCGGTCGATTACCAGATCGGCACGGTCGCGATCGACAATCGGGAGCGGCGCGACTGGCCGGGTTTCTGGACCGAGCAAAGGCTGGTCGCAACGGCGGGCGTGCTCGACCGGCCCTGGCGGGAGCGGGTCGGAGCCCTGGCGAGGCGGGCCGGCGAGATCGCTCCCCCCGCGCCGCCCGCGTCCTTGCTGCACGGCGACTTGTGGACCGGCAACATCCTCGTCGCCGACGGCCGCCTCGCCGCCCTCATCGACCCGGCCTGCTATCATGGCGACCCCGAGGTCGATCTCGCCATGCTGACCCTGTTCGACACGCCGGGGGAGAGCTTTTGGGAGGCTTACGGGCCGCTCGAGCCGGGCTGGGAGGAAAGGCGGGCGCTTTACCAGCTGTTCCCGGGGCTTCTCCACATGCGGCTGTTCGGCGATACCTATGCGGGGATGGTGGACCGGTTGCTGTCGCGGCTCGGGGCGTGAGGTTCCTTCATTCCTGCGAATGACGGATTCAACTCATCCCAGCCGATACCGCTCAACCACCTCGTAATGCGGGCCGTCGGGGGTGAGGCGGCTCTCGTAGAGGCAGAAACGGTCGACCTCGAAAGGCGGGCTCGTGATTCCGCCCCCCCGCTCGACCAGTCCCTGCACCGGCCCGGCACCGCGGGGGAGACGGGCGAGGGTGATGTGCGGCATGTAGGCGCGCCGGTCCGGCTCCACCCCGATCCGGGCCAGTGCCTGGTCCACCTTCTTGTGAAGCGCCCGGAGCGGCGCATGCGGGGTGGCCCCCACCCACAAGGTCACCGGCTCGCCGCGCCGGTCGAACGCTCCGAGGCCGTCGAGGGCGATCGCGAAAGCCGGATGATGGACGCTGCCCAAGGCGGCATCGACGTCCCGAGCCAAATTCCGGTCGACCGCGCCGATGAAGCGCAAGGTCAGATGAAGCTGCTCCTCGTCCTGCCAGCGCGCTCCGGCAATCCCGCCCATCAGATCGAGGAGACGGGCGCGGACGCCCGCCGGCGGGCGGATCGCGACGAACAGGCGGTGCATGGCCCCGTGCCTTAACGACCTGCGGTCGCCGTGCGTACCGGTTTTCCTTGAATATAGCCCGCAATCCCACGATATTGGGGCGACGCGGCGACGCATTCGCTGCGAAAGGAGAGAGTTCGAAATGGCTAATGGATTTGACCCGCGCGCGACCGCCGCGCCGCATACGGCCACCGCGGCCGGCCGCGAAGGCGTCGCTTTCGACGCGGGCCTGCGCTCCCATATGCTGTCCGTCTACAATTACATGGCGTCGGCGGTGCTGCTCACCGGCCTCATCGCCTATGGCGCCGCGGCGACCGGCATCGCCCAGCAGATTTTCTACGGGGGCGGCCTTCTCAAATATGTCGTCCTGTTCGCGCCGCTGATCATGGTCTTCGTCCTCGCCGCCCGCCTGGGCCGTATGACCACCGGGGGTCTCCAGGCCTTCTACTGGTCGTTCGCCGCGATGATGGGCCTGTCGATGTCGATCATCCCGCTCCTTTACAGCGGCACCTCGATTGCCGCGACCTTCTTTGCGACCTCGGCGGCCTTCGTCTCGCTGAGCCTGTGGGGCTATACCACCAAGAAGGATCTGTCGGGCCTGGGCACCTTCCTGATTATGGGGCTCGTCGGGCTGATCATCGCGATGGTCGTGAACCTGTTCCTGCGCTCTGACACGATGAGCCTGGTCATCAGCGCCATCGGCGTATTGCTGTTCGCCGGCCTCACCGCCTACGACACGCAAAAGATCAAGAGCATCTACTTCCAGGTGGCCGGCTCCGACATGCTCGGCAAGGCGGCGATCCTGGGCGCGCTGACGCTCTACCTGGACTTCATCAACATGTTCCAGTTCCTGCTGAGCTTCATGGGCAGCCGCGACTAGCGGCTCCGACAGGCTGAAAAGGGGAAAGGCCCGGCGGAAACGCCGGGCCTTTTTCTTTATCCTCCCCATGCGGGCCTGAGGAGGATCCTAAGCGACGTGCTTCCCGAAGAAGTCGAGCGTCCGTCGCCAGGCGAGCGCCGCCGCCGCGGCGTCGAAGCGCTCGGCCGAGGTGTCGTTGTGGAAGGCGTGGTTGACCTTGGGGTAGACGTGGGCGTCGACCGTCCTGCCGGCGGCGGCGAGGGCGTCGCGCCAGGGGAAACCGGTCTTGTTCACGCGCTCATCGAGCTCGGCGTAATGAAGCTGCAACGGCGCCCGGACCTGCCCGGCCAGCGCCGGATCGGGGGCCGGGCCGTAGAATGATACGCCCGCGTCGAGCATTTCCCCGGCGGCCAGCGCCACCCGGTTGACCATCCCCCCGCCCCAGCAGAAGCCGACCGCGCCGGCCTTGCCGTTGCTCCCGGGAAGCGACTTGAGCAGGCGCAGGGTCGCGACGGCGTCCGCCGCCGTCGCGCCCAGGTCGAGCTTGCCGATCGCTTCGCGCGCGGCGTCCTGATCGGCAGGGGTGCCGCCGACCGGCGACAGGAAGTCCGCCGCGACCGCACGGTAGCCGGCGACGGCGAGTCGGCGGGCGACATCCTCGGCATAAGCGTTGAGGCCACGGTTTTCGTGGATGACGAGCACCGAGCCGAGCGGACCCGCGGGATCGCGCGGCTCGGCCTGATAGCCTTTCATCGTCCGGCCAGGCCCAACGGGCCAGCTCATTCGCCGGGCGCGGATTCGGCGGTCGGTCTCAGGGACGACGGCCGCGGCGGCCGGATCGGCGGCGATACCGGCGAGGAGCGCGGAGGCCGCGGCGGCGCTGCCGGCGAGGCGGGTCAGCTCGGCCATGAAGGCGCGGCGGTCCATGCCTTCATGGGTGTAGCGATCGTAAAGAGCGATGGCGGCGGCGCGGATGTCGCCCATGTCAGGCCTCCTGGGGCTCGGGGCCGGACTGCTGGGGCATCAGCGCGTCATCGAGCTCGCGCGCCCGGATCGCGGCCGGCCGGCCGCTGATCCGCTCGAAATACTCGACGAAGCCTGGCCTCTTGTCGATCGAGTTGAACATCATCCCCCAGCCGATTTGCGAGCCGACATAGACGTCGGCGGCGGTGAACTGGTCGCCGCAGATATAGGGTCCGGAGCCGACGCAGAGCTCGAGGGCGTCGATCGTCTCCTCGAAGCTGCCGTAGCCGGCCATCGCCTTCTTGTCGGCGGGTGCCAGCAGGCCGAGCGACTTGGCCGTCACCGCCGCCTCGACCGGACCGGCGGCGAAGAACAGCCAGCGATAATAGGGCCCGCGCTTCGGGTTGCCCGAAGGCGGCGCCAGCCCGGTATCGGGAAAGGCGTCGGCGAGATAGGCGCAGATAGCGGCGCCTTCGGTCACGATCGTATCGCCATGCTTGATCGCCGGCACCTTGCCCATCGGATTGATGGCGAGATAGTCGGGCGCCTTCATCGTCGTGCCATAGTCGAGAACCACCGTCTCATAGGGATGGCCGACCTCTTCCAGCATCCAGCGGACGATCCGGCCGCGCGACATCGGGTTGGTGTAGAAGGTGAGACTGGTGTCGGACATGGCGGCGATCCTCCTGTGTATTTCCCACTAGCGTCGGAGCGCGACAGGAGGAAGGCCTGCCGAAGGGCAGACTGTCCGGAGGCCGGGAGTTCCAGACGGGTCCGTCATGCTGAACTCGTTTCAGCATCCAGCGTCGAATCGCCTCGCGGGGGAATAGCGGACCCTGAAACAAGTTCAGGGTGACGGCGGAGGGAAGGAAGCGGCGGGGAGGGCTGGCCCTCCCCGCCGAACCTCAGGCCTGCTCCTCGGGCTGGCCCTGCTCGCCTTCGGGCTGGCTCGGCTCGGCTTCGGGCTCGATCACCTTCTTACCGCGCTTCTTGCTCGCCTTCGGCGCCGCGGCGACGATCTCGAAGACAGGGGCGTCGTCCTTGATCGTGACCTTGACCTCGCCGCCGTGGATGAGCTTGCCGAAGAGCAATTCCTCGGCGAGCGGCTGCTTGATCTTCTCCTGGACGAGCCGGCCCATCGGGCGGGCGCCGTAGAGCTTGTCGTAGCCGCGCGACGTCAGCCACTTCCGAGCCTCGTCGTTGAGGTCGATATGGACGTTGCGGTCCGCCAGCTGGAGCTCGAGCTGGAGGATGAACTTGTCCACGACCCGAGCGACGACTTCGGTCGGCAGGTAGCTGAACGGAACGATCGCATCGAGGCGGTTGCGGAATTCCGGAGTGAACATCCGCTTGATCGCTTCCTCATCCTCGCCTTCGCGCGTGTTGTTGCCGAAGCCGAGCCCCTCGCGCGCCATGTCGCTTGCGCCCGCATTGGTGGTCATGATCAGGATGACGTTGCGGAAATCGACCGTCTTGCCGTGATGGTCGGTGAGGCGTCCGTTATCCATGATCTGGAGCAGGATGTTGAACAGGTCCGGATGGGCCTTCTCGATTTCGTCGAGGAGGAGCACGGAGTGCGGATGCTGGTCCACGGCGTCGGTCAGCAGGCCGCCCTGGTCGTAGCCGACATAGCCCGGAGGCGCTCCGATCAGCCGGCTGACCGAATGGCGCTCCATATATTCGGACATGTCGAAGCGCTGCAGCGGGATACCCATGATCGAGGCGAGCTGGCGCGCCACCTCGGTCTTGCCCACGCCGGTCGGACCGCTGAACAGATAGGAGCCGATCGGCTTGTCCGGATCGCGCAATCCGGCGCGCGACAGCTTGATCGCCGAGGCGAGCCGGTTGATCGCCTCGTCCTGGCCGAAGACGACCCGTTTCAGGTCGCGGTCGAGATGCTCGAGAGTCTTCTTGTCGTCGGACGAGACGCTCTTCGCCGGAATCCGGGCGATGGTCGAGATGACCTGCTCGATCTCCTTGGTGGTGATCGTCTTCTTGCGCTTGTTGGGCGGAACCAGCATCTGCATCGCCCCGACCTCGTCGATCACGTCGATCGCCTTATCGGGCAGCTTCCGGTCGTTGATGTAGCGGGCCGAAAGCTCGACCGCCGCCTTGATCGCGTCGCTCGTATATTTGACCTTGTGATGCTCCTCGAACGCCGACCTCAGGCCGGCGAGGATCTTCACCGTGTCCTCGATCGTCGGCTCGTTGACGTCGATCTTCTGGAAGCGGCGGAGAAGCGCCCGGTCCTTCTCGAAATGGTTGCGAAACTCCTTGTAGGTGGTCGAGCCGATGCAGCGGATCGTCCCGCCCGAAAGGGCCGGCTTCAGCAGGTTCGAGGCGTCCATCGCCCCGCCCGACGTGGCGCCGGCGCCGATCACCGTGTGGATCTCGTCGATGAAGAGGATGGCGTCGGGAAGCTTCTCAAGCTCCGTCACCACCGCCTTGAGGCGCTCCTCGAAATCGCCGCGATAGCGGGTTCCGGCGAGCAGCGCGCCCATGTCGAGCGAGTAGATGACGGCCGGCCTCAGAACCTCGGGAACGTCGCCCTCGACGATCTTGCGCGCGAGGCCCTCGGCGATGGCGGTCTTGCCGACCCCGGGATCGCCCACGTAGAGCGGGTTGTTCTTCGAGCGGCGGCAGAGGATCTGAACCGTCCGGTCGACCTCCGGCCCGCGCCCGATCAGGGGATCGACGCGGCCGCTGATCGCCTTTTCGTTTAGGTTGACCGTGAATTGCTTGAGGGCCGATTCACTCTTCTTCTTGCCCTCGTCAGGCTTCGATTCCTCGACGCCCTTGACCTCCTGCGGCTCGGACGAGGCTTCGCCCTTGCCGACGCCGTGGCTGATGTAGCTGACCGCGTCGAGGCGGCTCATATCCTGTTGCTGAAGGAAATAGACGGCGTAGCTCTCACGCTCCGAGAAGAGCGCGACGAGCACGTTGGCACCGGTCACCTCGTCGCGGCCCGAGGACTGAACGTGGAGGATGGCGCGCTGGACGACCCGCTGAAAGCCGCTGGTCGGCGAAGGATCGGTCTGCCCATCGACCTTCAGGGCTTCGAGCTCGCTGTCGAGATAGGCCTTCACCGCCTCGCGAAGCTCCTTCAGATCGACTCCGCAGGCGCTCATCACCTTGGAGGCATGGGCATCCTCGGTGAGAGCGAGCAAAAGGTGCTCGAGGGTCGCATATTCGTGCCGTCGACCGCTGGCTTCCGCCAATGCGGTATGCAGGGTCTGTTCGAGTTCGCGGGCGAAGGAAGGCAAGACGGTTACTCCTCAAAGCCCGCAGAAATTCACGGACTACACGGACTCAATGTCGGGCGTCGGACTGCCGTCATCAAGCGCACCTCCGAAAAAGCTGGGGAAAAGGCCGAATGTTCCCGCAGCTCCCTCATTTCTTGAATAACTGTTCGGCGCTTGCCCGGTGGTTAACCGCGGCATCGATTTTCGAGCGCACTCTTACGATCTCGGCCTCGAGCGCTTCGATCCGGGCATGAAGCTCGTCGACCGAAAGCGGATCGAGATCCTGCCGCCCGAGCAGCAGCAGCGGATCGTCGGGCTTGCTTGGGAAGAGCTCGTCCAGGTCCATGGCCTGCAGAATCCGCCTTCCGCATCGCCGCGTCAAGGCGAAGGACTTGCACCGCGGCGCTTTCGGCGCGAGGCGTAACCGCATGGACGCATTCCCAGAGACGATGATCGCCATCGACCCGGCAGCCCCCGGCGGGCCGGAGGTACTTCAGCCGGTCGAGCGGCCGGTGCCGAGACCCGGGCCGAGCGAGTTTCTGATCCGGGTCGAGGCGGCGGGGGTCAACCGGCCCGACGTGATGCAGCGCCTCGGCTTCTATCCGCCGCCGCCGGGCGCTCCGACGATTCCGGGGCTGGAGGTCGCGGGCACGATCGCCGGCGGCGACCGCGATGGGGAGCGCGTCTGCGCCCTGGTCGCGGGCGGCGGCTACGCGCAATATTGCGTCGCGCCCGAAGGCCAATGCCTGCCCGTTCCCGCGGGTTTCTCGATGGTCGAAGCGGCGGCGCTTCCGGAGACCTTCTTCACGGTCTGGACCAACCTCTTCCAGCGCGGCGGCGCCAAGGCCGGCGACTCGGTGCTGGTCCACGGCGGTACCAGCGGCATCGGCACCACCGCCATCCTGCTCGGCAGGGCGTTCGGCCTCACAATCATCGTCACCGCCGGCTCGGCCGATAAATGCGCCCGGGCGCTGGAGATCGGTGCCGCGCACGCGATCGACTACAAGGCGCAGGATTTCGTGGCGGAGGTGAAGCGGATCACCGACGGCGCCGGAGTGACGATCGTGCTCGACATGGTCGGCGGCGATTATGTGCCGAGGAACCTCGCCTGTCTGGCCGAGGACGGCCGTCATGTGTCGATCGCCGCGCAGCGCGGAGCGAGCGTCGAGATTCCGATCTGGGACGTCATGCGCAAGCGCCTGACCCTCACCGGCTCGACCCTTCGGGCCCGTTCCGTCGGGTTCAAGGCGGCCCTCGCCGACGAATTGCGGCGCCACGTCTGGCCGCATCTGGAATCGGGCCGGATCCGCCCGGCGATCGACGCGACCTTTCCGCTCGACAAGGCGGCCGACGCCCACCGGCGGATGGAAGCCGGCGACCATGTCGGGAAGATCGTTCTGACGATAGGCTGAGGAGTCTCCGGAGGGAGCCTGCGCCACCGCTTTCGGATCAGTCGCGGTGGAGGGCAGCGATGCGCGAGGCCAGCCGCCGCAGCTCGGCGCGGAGGGAGGCCGGGCTCAGGACTTCGATCTCCTCGCCTATCGCCATCAGGGCCAATGCCGCCTGGGCGTCGCCTTCGATCGGCAAGGCAAGCTCTGCCCATCCCTTCGGATCGGGATCGCCGGCCGCCGCCGCCGCTCGTGTGGCATAGGCGCCGAGCCCCCTGAGCCGGACCAGCCCGGTCTGCGTCGCGCGCAACGCCGCCATGCGCGGGCGCAGCTCGGCCTCGAACCGTTGCAGGGATTTCGACCAATGGCCCGCCAGGTCGAAATCCGCGGGTCGCTCGAACCTCGAATCGCCGACCGCGCAGGCGGTCATGCTCGCGACCTTGAACGTGGACGTTCGGCCGCCGGCGGCCGCGACGCAATACCAGGACCCGGCTTTGAGGACCAACCCGAGGGGCTCGATCCGCCAGTCGCGCACGCCCTTCCAGCTTTCGTAACGGACCTCGACGACCCGCTGATCGAGCAGGGCACGCGCCAGGCGCGGAAGGAACGGCACGGCTTCCTCCGAGCGATACCAATCCACCGGATCGAGGTGGAATCGAGCGCCGATTCGCCCGGCGCCCTCGAGCGACGGCCCGGCCAGCGCGGCGAACAATTTGTTCTTGGCCCGCTGTGCCGCCTGGCCGAGCCCGAGGGCGGTCGCCGGACCGGGCAGGCCGATCATCAGCATCGCCTCCGCCTCGTCGCTCGACATGCCGGTCAGCCGGGTCCGGTAGCCGTCGAGCAACTGGAACCCGCCCCCGGGTCCGCGATCGCCATAGACCGGAATGCCGGCGGCGCTGAGCTGGTCGATGTCCCGGTATATGGTGCGCTCCGATACCTCGAATTCCTCGGCGAGCTGACTGGCGGTCAACCGGGCCCGAAGCTGGAGCAGGATGAGGATCGCGAGGAGCCGGCTTGCGCGCATGGGTCGATCCTAATGAGGCCGGAAGCCTGCACTCCCGAAAAATACTGACGGAAACTGTCAGTTATAGCCCCGTAAAGTGCAAGCCTCGGCAGTGGAGGGGATTGGGACGATGAAATCGACGATAGGGCGGCGGGCGGTGTTGCGCGGCGCCGCCGGGCTGGCAATTGCGGGTGTCGCGGCGAGAGGCCTGCGCGCGGCGGAGAATTCGCCCGGAGGCAAGCCGGGGGACTTCGATTTCCTCACCGGCGAATGGCGGATCGCCAATCGTATGATCAAGCCGGGCACAACCGACGAATGGATCGAGTTCATGGGCGAGGCGACTTGCTGGTCGATCCTCGCCGGGGTGGGCAGCGTCGAGGAGCTGCGAATCCCCGCCCGCAATTTTTCCGGGATGGGCCTTCGGCTCCTCGACGTCGACAAGCGGATATGGTCCGATCACTGGGTCAATTCGAAATCGGGCGTGATGACGGTCCCGGGCCAGACCGGCCTGTTCCGGGGCGGCGTCGGAACGTTCGGCGCGGACGACATGGACGGGGATGTGCCGGTCAAGGTCCGGAGCGTGTGGGATCGGATCACTCCGAACTCGTGCCGCTGGTATCAGGGCCTGTCCCGGGACGGCGGCAGGACCTGGAGGGACACCTGGTTCATGAGCTGGAAAAGGGCCTGAAGGGCCGGGCCGGGTTTGACGACAGGCCCCGCCGACCCCCTATAGGACGCGTCACCCGGGAGCAGACCATGTCCAGCCTTATTCTCCACGAATATTCGCAATCGGGAAATTGCTACAAGATCCGGCTGACAGCGGCGTTGCTCGGCCTGACCCTGGAGCGGCGCGAATATGACATCATGAGCGGCGCGACCCGGACTCCCGAATTTCTCGCCGAGGTCAATCCGAACGGCCGGATCCCCGTTCTTCAGGTCGGCGACCGCTTCATCCCCGAGAGCAACGCCGCCTGCTTCTATCTCGCCGACGGCTCGGCCCTGGTGCCCGAGGACAGGTTCGACCGGGCGGACATGCTCCGCTGGATGTTCTTCGAGCAATATAATCACGAGCCCAACGTCGCGACCCTGCGCTTCTGGCTCGCCTTCGTCGGCCTGGAGGGACTGGACGAGCAGCAGCGCACCCTTCTGCCCGGCAAGCGCGAGGCGGGCGTGGCGGCGCTCAGGCTGATGGACAAGCATCTCGCCGGCCGCGACTTCTTCGTCGGTGACCGGCTCGGCCTCGCCGATGTCGCCCTTTATGCCTATACCCACGTCGCTGGGCAGGGCGGCTTCGATCTCGGCCGCTACCCGGCGATCGAGCGCTGGCTGGAGCTAGTCGCCGCCGACCCCGGTTACATCCCGATGGCGGAGTGACGAAATCTCAGCCGACGAAGATCGCGATCAACAGCCCTCCGACGGCGACTGCGCCGATACCCAGGATCACGGCGGCGCCCGTCAGCACCTTGTCGCCCGTGCTCTTGCCCTTCCTGGGCCTGTCCTCCCGACCGTCCTCCGCTCGCGTCGCCGCCGGCGCGTCGCCGGCACGAGCCGGGATCGCCGTCTCGTCTCCGGCGGGAAGGTGGGAAGGCTCCTGCGCCAGGGGGACGCGTCCCTGAAGCGCCGATTGCTCGGGCTGACGCTCCGCGGCCTGCGCCGGGACGGTCGAGAGCTGAGCGGCGACCAGCGCCGCGATTATCCTCCTCATGATAATCGTCCTCTCACTCACTCTGGTCGCCGATGTAATCGAAGATCAGCACGCCGCCGATGATGATGGCGACGCTGGCGCCGATCGCGACATATCCCAGGGTGGAGAAGCCCTTCTTGTGCCCCTCCGGCCCCGACCGGCCCTGGGCAAGCCGGGAAAGCGGCCGGCCCGCCAGGCTCAGGCCGAGCTTCGAATCCCCGCCGCCGAAGCCGAGCTCCGCCCCCTTGGCGAAGCGAAGGTCGCCGGTTGCGCCGCTGCGCAAGGTCGAGGTGAATGCGAGACCGGCGCGCGGTTTCTCGCGGCCGCCGCCGAGCGGCACCCGAAGGCGAGCCCCGGCAAAGGCGGAGACTTGGCCGGCCGTGACCGTGCGGTCCTGATTCAGCTCCGCCGCCGCGGCCGGATGCGCGGCCGGGAGCATTTGGGCGGCCCCGACCAGGCCGGCGATCAATATTTTTCTCATTCGATATTCCCCTTGCGGGCCGCGCGACAGGCGGCCGATTTCATCGAGCTTCACCGGTAAGGATGCCGGGACACACGGCCTTGGATGTGGCCTCGTCGAAAAAAGATGGGGACGTCGGCGGGACGGCATTCGCCTTGCCCTCCGCCGCTCGCTGCAGTAGATCGCTGGGCAACGTAACGGCCGCTCCGGGAAGGGGCGGCCCTTCTTGTTTTTGGAGACTCACGTGGTTCAGCCGCTCATGCCCCATGCGACCGCCGCCTGGCTGGTCGACAACACTTCGCTTACTTTCGAGCAGATCGCCGAATTCTGCGGCCTCCACATCCTCGAGATCCAGGCGATCGCCGACGATACGGCCGCGACCAAGCTCACCGGCCGCGATCCGATCCGGGCGGGCGAATTGAACCAGGACGAGATCGACCGCGGCCAGGCCGATCCCAATTACAAGCTTCGCCTCCTCAAGGAGCCCGACCAGACCCGCCGCACCAAGGGCCCGCGCTACACGCCGGTCTCGAAGCGGCAGGACAAGCCCGACGGAATCGCCTGGATCATCCGCAATCATCCGGAAATCTCGGATGGCCAGATCGGCAAGTTGATCGGAACCACCCGCACCACCATCGCCGCGATCCGCGACCGCAGCCATTGGAACATCGCCAACATCCAGCCCAAGGATCCGGTCACGCTCGGCTTGTGCTCGCAGCGCGAATTGGACGCGATCGTCGCCAAGGCCGCCAAGGCGGCGGGGATCGAGCCGGCGCCGACGGACCATCGCCTGGCCGGTGACCGCGAGGCCCTGATCGAGGAGCTGCGCCGCGAACGCGACACCGCCGCCCGCGAGGCCGAAGCGGCGCTCGCCGCCGAGGAAGCGGGCGAATCCGCCGTCCCGCGCGAGCCGACGGCCGATGACCTCTTCAAGAGCTGACCCCGCAAGCCCAGACGTCTCCCTCACGGATCCGGGCGAGGCCGACAGCGAGGCCTATACCCACCGAGGTCTCACCTACCCGCTCGGCCGACACGCCCCGGATCAGGGCGAGCTCATCGCGCTCGCGGACGGGGTCGGCTGGGCGAGGCTGCCGATCCCCGGCTCGCTCCGCCACATCAATATCTGGGTGCTCGAGGATGGCGAAGGCGTCGCTCTCGTGGACACCGGCCTCGACATCGCACCCTGCCGCGAAGCCTGGGAAGCCTTGTTCGAAGGCCCGCTGGCCGGACGGACCGTCACCCGGGTCATCTGCACCCATTTCCACCCCGACCATCTCGGCCTCGCGGGCTGGCTGACCGAGCGTTTCTCAGCGCCCTTGTGGATGACTCGGGGCGAATGGCTCTACGGGCGCCTGCTCGCCAGCGACGTTCGCGAAGCCCCGCCGCGCGAGGCTCTGGCCTATTGGCGCTCGGCCGGCTGGGAGGAGGAGCGGATCGCGGCGGAGGCGGCGAAGGGCTGGGGCCGTTTCGCCTCGGTGGTGAGCCCCATCCCGATCGGCTTCGTTCGGATGGAGGACGGAGATCGACTGACGATCGGAGCTCGAACCTGGCGAATCCTCGTCGGCAACGGCCATTGCCCGGAACATGCCTGCCTGATCGAGGACGACGCCGGCCTGATGATCGCGGGCGACCAGGTGCTTCCGAGGATCACCTCCAACGTCTCGCTGAGCCTAAGCGAGCCCGAGGCGGACCCGCTGGGCGACTGGCTCGCCTCGATCGAGAAATTGAAGGGGCTTCCCGACAGCCTCCTCGTCCTTCCTTCGCATGGCGAGCCCTTCACCGGCCTCCACGCCCGCCTCGACGCCCTCGCCTTCGGCCACCGCGACCGCCTCGACGCGCTCCACGCGAAGCTGGAGGAGCCGCGCCGGGCGGTGGACTGCTTCGGAGTGCTGTTCGCGCGAAAGATCGACGACAGCATGCTCGGCCTCGCTACCGGCGAGGCGCTCGCCCACCTGCGCCGGCTCGAAGTGGAAGGCCGGGCGGTCCGTGAGGCGGAGGGCGGCGTCCACTGGTACCGCGCCGAGTAGCAGCGGCGTCTCGCAGCGTCCGCCGCACCTCCTCCCTCTCGTCGCCTACTTCTTGTCGCCGCTCAGGGTCTCGCGAACCGCGTCCTTGGCTCCGCCCCAGGCATTTTGAAGCTTCCCTTCCGCTTGATCGGACTGGCCTTCACGCTTCATCTTCTCGTCGCCGAGGACTTTGCCGGCTCCCTCCTTCAGGTTGCCGCCCATCTTCTTCAGGCTGCCGTCGATTCGATCGGAATCCACGCCCTTGCTCTCACTATGATCGTTCATCTCGCTCTCCTTGCGGGTTGAATGCACAGTAACATGTGAACCGACGATAAGGTTCTGCACCCAACCGGTTCTTCGGCTTCGAGTCCGCCGCCCCGGCTTGACCCTCCGCCCGCGCCGGACCAAAGCTGAGCCGATGTCCGAGCAAAGCGAACCCATTTCCGAGCTTTCCTTCGAAGCCGCTCTGAAGCGGCTCGAGGAGATCGTGCGCCGGCTCGAAGGCGGCGAGGCGTCGCTCGACGAGTCGATCGAGCTTTACGGCGAGGGCGACAAGCTGCGCCAGCAATGCGAGGCCCGGCTGCAGTCGGCGCAGGCGAAGATCGAGAAGATCCAGCTCGGCCGCGACGGCCAGCCGGCCGGCGCCATTCCCTTCGACGCCGACTGAGCCGCCGCTGGTGGCGGATTGCTCGCTCCTCGCGCCCGCATTCAGCCAGGTCCGGGCGGAGGTCGACGATTTCCTTTCCGCTGTGCTGGCGGTCCCGCCGGACCGGCGGGCCAAGCTTTACGAAGCGATGCGCTATGCGGCGCTCGGCGGCGGCAAGAGGCTTCGTCCCCTGCTGGTCGTGGCCGCCGCGACGCTCTTCCACGCGTCCCGCGAACGGGCCGTCAGGGTCGGCGCCGCGGTCGAGTGCATCCACGTCTATTCGCTGATCCACGACGATCTTCCCGCGATGGACGACGACGACCTTCGCCGCGGCAAGCCGACCCTGCACAAGGCTTTCGACGAGGCGACCGCGATCCTTGCCGGCGATTCGCTCCATGCCCTGGCCTTCGAGATCCTCGCCGACGCGGAGACCCACGAGGATCCGTTCGTCCGGGCGGAGCTGATCGCCGAGCTCGCCCGGGCCGCGGGCCCGGCCGGAATGGCCGGCGGGCAGATGATGGACCTTGCCGCCTGCGAGGAAGGTCTCGATCTCGCCGCCGTCACCCGCCTCCAGCAATTGAAGACCGGCGCACTGATCGGCTTCTGCCTGGACGCGGGCGCGATCATGGGACGGGTCCCGGCCGACGGGCGGCTCAAGCTGCGCGGCTATGCCCGCGACGTCGGCCTCGCCTTCCAGATCGCCGACGACCTGCTCGACGAGGAAGGGCAGGAGGAGAAAACCGGCAAGAAGGTCGGCAAGGACCGCGCCAGGGGCAAGGAGACCTTCGTCACCCTGCTGGGCCGCGAGCGCGCTCGCCGGCAGGCCGAGCTGCTCGTCGGCCAGGCCGTCGAATATCTCAAGAGCTACGGAGCGGAGGCCGATCTGCTACGGGCCATCGCGCGCTTCGCGGTGGAGCGGGACCATTGACCGGTCTAAGGGGGGAAGGATGAGGACAGGCGTCTATCCGGGCACGTTCGATCCGATCACGCTCGGCCATATGGATATCATCCGCCGAGGCGCGAAGCTGGTCGACCGGCTGGTCATCGGGGTGACCACCAACCCGTCCAAGTCGCCGATGTTCTCGGTGGAGGAGCGGATGGCGATGGTGCGCCGAGAGCTCGACGGGCTCGGCGAGGAGATCGAAATCGTCTCCTTCGATTCGCTGCTGATGGATTTCGCCGAGCGAGCAGGCGCCTCGATGATCGTACGCGGCCTCCGGGCCGTCGCCGATTTCGAGTATGAGTATCAGATGGCGGGGATGAATCAGCAGCTGAATTCGAGGATCGAGACGGTGTTTCTGATGGCCGACGTCTCGCTTCAGCCGATCGCGTCGCGCCTCGTCAAGGAGATCGCCCTCTACGGCGGCGACATTTCGAAGTTCGTTCCGCACGCGGTGGTGGCGGACGTCGCCCGCCGGGTCGAGGCGCTGGGCCGCAAAGGCACTTGATCCCGCGCCGGGCGCCGCGCAATATCACCTCCAAATGAACGGATTTATCCGGGGAAATTCCTGAACATGCGTATCTCGACCTTGCTGGCCCTGCTGCTGGGCCTGTTTCTCGCCGGTTCGGCGCTTGCGCAGGGCCTGGCGGTCCCGCCGGCGACTCCGGCCGCCGACCCGGAAAACACTCTGCTTCTCGACCTCTCGAGCGGCGGGCGGGTGGCCATCCAGCTCAGGCCCGACGTCGCTCCCGCCCATGTCGCCCGGATCAAGGAGCTTGCGCGCAAGGGCTTCTACAACGGCCTCACCTTCCACCGGGTGATCGACGGCTTCATGGCCCAGGGGGGCGACCCCGCCGGCGACGGCACCGGAGGCTCCCAGCTCCCCGACCTCAAGGCCGAGTTCAACGGCCTCCCGCACGTTCGCGGGGCGCTCGCCGCCGCCCGCCAGGGCGCTCCGGACAATGCCGACGCCGCCACCGTCGCCGCCGCGGAGAACAGCGCCAACAGCCAATTCTACATCATGCTCGGGACCCGGCTCTCGCTCGACGGGCGCTACACCGTCTTCGGCCGGGTGATCGGCGGAATGAACTTCGTCGATGGAATCGAGAAAGGCGAGCCGCCGGCCAGCCCGAGCCGGATCCTCCAGGCCTCGATCGCCGCCGACAACAAGGCGCCGCCCGCCCCGGGCCAGATTTTCGCGGCGCCGGCGGCCTCGGCGGGCGCCCCGGCCCGAGGCGGAAACGCGGCCGGCCCGGCCGTCCCGCCGCCGATGTCGATCCGGCTCCCCGAATCCAAGCCCAAGCCGCCGCCCAAGAAACAACGGTAAGCCGGCCAAGTGCGCGTCGACGACTTCGACTTCGCGCTCCCCTCGGACCGGATCGCTCTGAGGCCGGCGAGCCCGAGGGACTCGGCCCGGCTGCTCGTCCAGCGCGGTGACTCGGCGCCGGAGGACCGGGCCGTCGCGGACCTGCCCGGACTCCTCCGCTCCGGCGATGTCCTCATCTTCAACGACACTCGGGTCATCCCCGCCCAGCTCGAGGGGCGGCGAGGACAGGCGAGGGTCGGAGCCACCCTCCACAAGCGCGAGGGCGTGCGCGAATGGCGTGCCTTCGTCCGCAACGCCAAGAGGGTGCGCGAGGGCGACCGGATCGATTTCGGAAGCGGAGTCGCGGCGATCGCGGGCGCCAAGGCGGAGGACGGAAGTATCCTGCTCGCCTTCGAGGGGGACGAGCCGGTCGAGCTGCTTCTCGAACGGGCCGGACGAATGCCGCTCCCGCCCTATATCGCCGGCAAGCGCGAGGCGGACGCGCGCGACGCCGAGGATTACCAGACCCTGTTCGCCGCCGAGAAAGGCGCGGTCGCGGCGCCCACCGCGGCGCTCCACTTCACGCCCCGGCTGATGGAGGCCCTGGCCGCGGCCGGCATCGGCCACGAGATCCTGACCCTCCACGTCGGCGCCGGCACCTTCCTCCCGGTCAAGGCCGAGGACACGGCCGACCACAAGATGCACTCCGAATGGGGCCGGATCGACGCGTCCGTCGCCGACCGCCTCAACGCCGCGAGGGGCGCGGGCGGCCGCCTGATCCCGGTCGGAACCACCTCCCTCCGCCTCCTCGAAAGCGCCGCCGACGAGGGCAGGCGGGTGCGCCCGTTCGAAGGCGACACCGCCATCTTCATCACGCCCGGCTATCGCTTCCGGGCCACCGACGGCCTGATCACCAACTTCCACCTCCCCCGCTCGACCCTGTTCATGCTGGTCTCGGCGCTGATGGGGCTCGAGACGATGCGGGCGGCCTACCGCCACGCGATCGAGGGGGAGTATCGGTTTTACTCCTACGGGGATGGAAGCCTGCTCCTCCCCGGCTGACGGGCTCGGTAAACAGTGACATGGCGTAATTGAGGTAGGCCCACCCTCCTGCTGATACGAAGTCGGCTCTGCAACCGCTTCAAGGAGGAGGATGGACCCATGTCTTTTTACCTCGGACTGGATGTTTCCGACAAGACGACGCACCTGT
>DASQLT010000036.1:0-177307 GCA_035629855.1 Allosphingosinicella sp. | reverse complement strand
TCGGACTTCATCCTTTAAGGAAAAGGGGGGCCGCCGCCGCTGCAGCCGCCCCCCTTTCGTCATCCCGGCGAAAGCCGGGACCTCGGGTCGAATAGTCTCGGCGGGTCTCGCCGAGGCCCCGGCTTACGCCGGGGTGACGGCTTCGCCGTCGAACGCCTTCTCGAGCGTCGCCAGATCGAGCTTCGACATCGTCATCATCGATTCCATCGCCCGCTTGGCCGCGTCGCGATCGTCGGACGCCATCATGTCGAGCAGCGCCTTGGGGGTGATCTGCCAGCTCAGCCCGAAGCGGTCCTTGAGCCAGCCGCATTCGGAGGGCTTGCCGCCGCCGGCGAGGAGGGCGTCCCAGAGCCGGTCGACCTCCGCCTGGTCCTCGCACAGGATCATGAAGGAGACCGCCTCGGTGAAGGGAAAGGCCGGGCCGCCGTTGAGGCCCGAATATTTCCGGCCGGCGAGCGTGAAGTCGACGACCAGGACTGCGCCCTCCTTCGTGCTCGGATTGTCCGCGGGCGAGCGGACGATCTTGTCGATTCGGCTGTCGGGGAGGAGCGAGACGTAGAGGTTCGCCGCTTCCTCGGCATCGTGGTTGAACCAGAGGGTCGGGACGATCTTGTCGGACATGGGATGCTCCGCTGTGGCCGTCATTGCGAGGAGCGAAAGCGACGAAGCAATCCAGTGGTTTTCTGAAGCCGCTCTGGATTGCTTCGCTTCGCTCGCAATGACGGAATTATATTATACTGCGTGGTTCAGGCGCTCTCGCCCTCGGCGGTGGCCTCCAGGCCGACTCCGGTCTGGGAATCGAGAAGCACGTCGAACCCGCCCCAGAACATGCGCTTGCCGTCGAACGGCATCTGCTCCGGCGGCTTCATCCGCTCGTCGGCCATCACCTTCTCCCAGCCGGCGACCCTGGCCTCCTTCGACGGCCATTCGATCCACGAGAAAACGACGTTCTCGCCCTCCTCGGCCTTCACGGCCTTCTTGAAGTCGGTGACCTTGCCGTCGCGAATGTCGTCGCCCCAGGCCTCGACCACGCGCGTGGCGCCATGCTCGAGGAAAATCGGCGCCGCCTTGGCCGCCATGTCGAGATAGGCCTCCCGGTCGGGCGCCGGCGCCACGAAACCGTCCGTATAGCCCATTTTCCCGCCATTCCCTTCGTCGAGCATCGGGGCGAATCCGGAGAAGATCATGCGCTTACCGTCGAACGGCATGGTCGCGCCCATCTTTTCCATCCTGGGGTCGGTCATCATCCGCTCGTTGGCCGAATCGCGGGCCTCCTTCGAAGGATATTCGAACCAGGAGAAGACGATCGATTCGCCCTCCTTCGCCTGGACCGCACCCTTGAAGTCGGTGACCTTGCCGTCGGGGACGTCGTCGCCCCAGGCCTCGACATGGCGGGTGACTCCGAGGTCGAGGAAGATCGGCACCGCGCTCGCGGCGTGGCGGCGATATTCGTCCTTATTCTCGGTCGGCACCGCGACCACGAATCCTTCGACGTAGCTCATCGTATCTCTCCTTTTCATAAGGTTCAGGCGGCGACGCCGGCGTGCGCCTCGGCTTCGGCCAGCTCGGCGAGCTGTGCCGCGCAGATTTCCCAGCCTTGCTCGAAGCCCATCGCCTCGTGGGCCTTGCGCGCTTCCTCGTTCCAGTGGCGGACCCGGGCGGTATAGCGGGTGCCGGCGCCCTCGCGCTCGAACTCGACGATCGCCACCATCAGGAAGTCGCAATCGCTGTCCATCCCGAGCTTGGGCTCCCAGCCGGCGGTGAAGGCGTTGGTGAAGACGATCCGCTCGTTCGGAACCACTTCCAGATAGACGCCCTCGCCGGGATGCTTCTCGCCGTCCGGCCCTTCCATCTCGATCGATGAGCGGCCGCCGGCGTGGAGCTCCTGGGCGATGACCCGGCTCTTCCAGGGCTTGGGCGCCCACCATTCGGCGGTCCGCTCGGTATAGACACGGTAGACCGCCTCCGGCGAGGCGTCGATAAAGCGGGTGATCGACAGTTCATGCTCTGAATTGGCCATCTTCTCTCTCCTTGTTTCAAATCTCAGGCGCGGGGGCCGACGGCCATGAAGGCGCCGCCCTGCGGATCGCTCGCCATCACCACCCAATCGCCGCCCGGCACCTGGATGGGGCCGTGGTGGACGGTGCCGCCGCCGCCGGCGATCTTGGCCGCGGCCGAATCGATGTCGGGGACCCCGAAGGCGAAGTTCCATCCGGCCGGACGTCCCGGCGGACTGGTCATGATCGCTCCGATCATTCCGCCGCCATGGTGGACGAACTGGTAGCCGCCCATTTCGCCCATCGGCATGACGTCGCCTTTGTCCCAGCCGAATCGGCCGGTGTAGAAGGCGAGGGCGCCGTCCTGGTCGGGGGTCGAAAGCTCGTTCCAATGGCAATGGCCGGGCTTCGTCGGATCGAACGCGCCACTTGCCTCGTCGCTGGCGCCGCGCATCACGTAGAAAGGCACGCCCTGCGGATCGGCGACCAGGGCCATCCGGCCGACTCCGTCCAGGTCCATCGCCGGCATGTGCACCTTGCCGCCCGCACCTTCGATGTCGGCGACCGCCGAGTCGACGTCGTCGACCCCGACATAGCCAAGCCAGCCCGGCCGCATGCCCGACTGCTCGGCGCCATCGGGAAGCTTCATATGTCCGGCTACCGGAGTGCCGCCGGCCGAGAAGATACGATAGTCGATTCCAGGCTGGCCGGCGCTTGCCGCGGTCCAGCCGATCACGTCGCCGTAAAAGGCGGCGGCGGAGTCGGGATCGGCGGTCAGCAGCTCGTACCAGATGAAGCTGCCATCAAGGTTGCGGGTGTCGGGCATGAGATGCTCCTGCTTCGGGCGACTGCGCCCTATAACCTAGGTTAAGCGCGGCGACGATTCCGTCCGCCGCAAGCGCGCCACGTTCAGGCGTCGGCGGGCTCGGAGCGCTGCGCCGTGGCCTGGATCGCGGCCTCCAGGTCCATCCACGACGGCTCCCAGATATGGCCGTCGGGATCTTCGAAGGAGCGGCCGTACATCCAGCCGTGATCCTCCTTGTCGCGCGCTTCGCGGCCGCCCGCGGCGAGCGCCTTGGCGGTGATCTCGTCGACGCCGTCGCGGCTGTCGCAGGACAAAGCGAGCAGGACCTGCACCGACTCGTAGGCGTCGGCGATCCGCTTGGTGGTGAACTGCCGGAACTTGTCGTGGGTGAGCAGCATGACGTTGATGGAGTCGGAAAAGCTCATCATCGTCGCAGTCTCGTCGGTAAACTGCAAATTCTGCTCGGCGCCGATCGCCTTGTAGAAGTCGGTCGACCGGGCGAGGTCGGCGACGGGCAGGTTCACGAAGATCATCCGGGGCATATTTTCTCTCCTGGAAGCGAATCGCTGTTTGACGCTGATGGGCGCATGAGTTATAAAAAGCAACTATGAAGTTACAAAAGGTAACCGACTCGGGACGGACCGCCGGAAAGCGGCGTTACGACGACGCCTGCGGCACCGCCCACGCGCTCGACCTGATCGGCGAGCGCTGGGCGTTGCTGGTGATGCGCGAGCTGATGCTCGGCCCGAAGCGGTTCGGCGATTTGAGGAGCGATCTTCCGGGAATCAGCGCCAACGTTCTGACCCAGCGGCTGGAAGGGTTGGAATCGTCCGGACTGTTGGTCCGCCGCCGGCTGCCGCCGCCGGCCTCGACCCAGGTCTACGAGCTCACGCCGTGGGGCTACGAGGCCGAGCCGATCGTCCAGTCGCTGGGCAAATGGGCCGCGCGCTCGCCCGCCCACGACCCGACCCTCCCGATCAGCGCGACCTCGATCATGCTGTCCTTCCGGACGATGTTCGACGCGAGGAAGGCGGGGGATTTCCGCGCGCGGATCGGCTTCCGGCTGGGAGCGGAGAGCTTCCTGGCGAAGGTGGAGGATGGACGGTTCGAGAGTGGGAGGGCCGAAATCGAAGGGGCGGATGCGGTTTTCACGGGCACGCCCACCGGCCTGGCGGCGGCGGTCTATGGCGGCCAGCCGTTCGACGCGCTGGAAGCGGCGGGGATATTGAAGGTGGAGGGAGACAGGGAGGTCGCGGCAGGGTTCACGGCGCTGTTTCCATTGCCGGCGAAGGTGAAGATCTAACCGCCTCTCCCGCTTTTCGCGGGAGAGGGGGACCCAAGCCGGAGGCTTGGGGGGTGAGGGTCTTGCAGAGTCCGGTGTACAGACCCTCACCTCCCACCGCTCTGCGGCGGGCCCCTCTTCTCCCGTAAAGGACGGGAGAGGAAGAAGGAGGGCGATCTCGTCGTTCGGCTGGCTTGCCAGCCGAAGCCCCTTCAGGGGCGAAGGCTGGTGGAGCTGAGGGGAATCGAACCCCTGACCTCTGCAGTGCGATTGCAGCGCTCTCCCATCTGAGCTACAGCCCCGCGCCTTCTCGGCGGCCAGGTTTCCCCGCTTGCGCAGCGGGGCTGGGAAGGCGCCCAGATAGCGAGACCGTTGCACTTTCGCAATGCGGCAATTGATCCCCTCTGCCCTCAGGCCGGATTCCGTTCGCCGGGATCGTCCCTCGGGTCGCCTCTTAACATGGAACAGCCTCGGGCGGCTTCGAGTTGTCCTTTCATCCCGCGGCGCGCGGACGATCCGCGCCGGTTTGCACGCGGGCCCAAATGTAAGGAGCTTATCATGGGATATGGCAGCGACGATCGCGACGACAATCGATGGCGGGACCGCGACAATCGCGGCGGCTGGCGCGGTGACGGGCGTGAGGGCTACGGCGGCGGCGGCGACGACCGCGGCTTCTTCGACCGGGCCGGCGACGAGGTCCGCTCCTGGTTCGGCGACGACGATGCGCAGCGCCGCCGCGAAATGGACGAGCGGCGCTGGGAGCAGGAGCAGAGGATGAGCGGCGGCCGCGACAATGATCCACGCTCCGGCGGCTTCGGTGGCGGCTGGGGCAACCAGCGCGGCGCAAGCTGGAACCGCGACCGTCCGGGTGAGCCCGGCGGCTGGAGCCGCGACCGTCAAAGCGAGCGCGAAGGTCGGTTTTCGAGTTCGGGCGGCGGCGAGAGCCATGGCAACGACCGGGTCGCCCGCGGCGGTGCCGGCTTCGGCGGCTATCCCGAGCAGGGCCGCCGGTTCGACCGCGACGATCCGGGCCGGGTCGGAACCTCGGGTCCGATGGGTCAGAGATTCGCCAATTATGGCGGCGGCGCCGAGATCACCCGCGGCGGCCCCGGCGCCGATATCCACGATCCGCATTATTCGGAATGGCGGCGGCGGCAGATCGACGATCTCGACCGCGACTATGACGAATATCGGCGCGAGCATCAGTCGAAGTTCGAGACCGAGTTCGGCGGCTGGCGGCAGAAGCGCCAGACCCAGCGCCAGATGCTCGGCAAGGTGACCGAGCATATGGAGGTGGTCGGCTCCGACGGCACTCATGTCGGCAAGGTCGACAAGGTGCGCGGCGACCGCATCATCCTCGCCAAATCCGATCCCAATGCCGGCGGCATGCACCACTCGGTGCCTTGCGGCTGGGTCGACGGAGTCGAGGACAAGGTCATTCTGAACCGCACCTCCGCCTCGGCGATGGACTCTTGGCGCAACGAGGATAACGGCCGGGCCCTGTTCGAGCGCCCGGACCAGGGAAGCGAGGGACCGCACGCCCTCGATCGAAGCTTCTCCGGCACCTACGGCGGCAAGAACGACGATTGAGCCCACGCGGAGCAAAAGAGGGCCCGGCTCCCGAAAAGGAGGTCGGGCCTTTCTTTTGACTCTTGACGTCATCCCAGCGAAGGCTGGGATCCCGTCGGGTGAAAGACGCCGGCGTTCTTCACCCACTGGGGCCCCAGCCTTCGCTGGGGCGACGAGGAGGCGACCATGACCACCACCCGCGCCTGGCATTTGAAGTCGCGCCCGCAGGGCATGCCGACCCTGGACAATTTCGAGTTGAAGGATGCGCCGCTCGGCGCGCTTCAGGACGGCTGGATCCGGGTCGAGAACGTGTGGCTTTCGGTCGACCCCTACATGCGCGGGCGGATGAACGACGTGAAGAGCTACGTCCCGCCCTTCGAGGTCGGAGCGCCGATGCAGGGGGGCGCGGTCGGCAAGGTGGTCGAGAGCCGCTCGCCGAATTTCGCCGAGGGCGAGACCGTCTTCCATATGCTGGGCTGGCGCGAGGGCGCGGCCGGTCCGGCCGAGCAGTTCAACAAGGTGCCGCCGTTTCCGGTCGAGGATTTCCACTGGCTCGGCAATCTCGGGCTGACCGGCGCCACCGCTTATTTCGGCCTCCTTCGGGCGGCGCAGGCGAAAGCGGGCGACACCGTCTTCGTCTCGGCGGCCGCGGGCGCGGTCGGCTCGGCGGTGGTCCAGATCGCCAAGGCCATGGGGATGAACGTGATCGGCTCGGCCGGAGGGGCCGACAAGGTGGCCTGGGTGCGCGAGCTGGGGGCGGACGCGGCGATCGACTATAAAGCGGAGCCGATCGTCCCGGCGCTGATGAAGGCGGCGCCGAAAGGGATCGACGTCTATTTCGACAATGTCGGAGGCGAACATCTCGACGCCGCCTTCGCCGCCGCCCGCCAGAACGCCCGCTTCGCCATCTGCGGAATGATCGAAGGCTATAACGGCGCTCCGCCGCACGGCTTCAAATATATCATGCGGGTGATCGCCGCCCGCATCATGCTGAAGGGCTTCATCTACACCGACTATCTGCCGGAGATGGCCGAATTCTACCGCGACATGGGCGGCTGGGTTTCGGCGGGCAAGGTGACCAGCCGGGAGACCGTCCGCGACGGAATCGAGGCGATGCCCGAGGCTTTCCTGGACCTGTTCCGGGGGGCCAACATGGGCAAGATGCTGGTTCGGCTTTAGGGACCTTAGGAGCGCGTCTCGACGGGCATGACGGAGCTATTGTCCGGAACGTCGCGGAAGATGTGGACTCCGTTTCCGATCGTGACGTTCGCGCCGATCCGGACTCCCAGATAGACGGTCACGCCCATTCCGATGACGCTGTTCTCGCCGACGGTGACCGCTCCGGCCAGGATCGCGCCGGGCGTGATATGGACATGCGATCCGATCACGCAATCGTGCGAAACGACGGCGCCGCTGTTGACGATGACGTTCTCGCCCAAGGAGACGTTGGAGCCGACGATCGCTCCGGCGAAGATCTGGCAGCCGGAAAGCATCCGGGCCGACGGCTCCACCGCGGCCCGGGGATGGATCAGGGTGGGCACGTGGAAATCGGAATCGCGCAGCCGCCGGTAGAGCTTCGCTCGAAGGGCGTTGTTGGTGACGGCGCCGACTCCGAGAAGGGCTTCCTCGATTCCCTCCGACCGAAGCTCCGCGAGCCGGTCCGAGGCGCCGAGGAGCGGGACTCCGAGGCAGTCGCGATCCGCCGAGGGATCGTCGTCCACCGTTCCGACGATGATCCGGTCGCGATAGCCTTCCCGGACCAGATCGATCAGGACCCGGGCGTGGCCGCCGGCGCCGAGAATGACGATCCGCCTGCCGGTGCGACCGCCCGTGTCCGGCGGAGTCGCGGCGGGTGCGGGCGCCGCCGTCCGCCGTCCCTCCCGCGCGAGATGGTTGCGGACGTCGCTCTCCTTGACGATCCGGTCCAGCCCCAGATCCGATATGTCGATGCCGTTGGCGTCGGCGAGCATCTGAGCCTTCAGGGTCGCGCGCGCTTCCGGCCCCGACGCGCCAGCCTTGGCCACGGAGGGAGCTTCGATCGGCTCTTCCAGGGTCGCCGTGAGCAGGCAGATGATTGCGCCGACCGGCACCCTCTCGTCGTTGCGGACCGCGAGCCGGCGCACATAGCCGTCCACCGGGGCCTCGACGTCGACCGAGGCCTTGGTCGTCTCGAGGGAACAGAGGATTTCGCCGGCCTGTACCCGCCGGCCTTCCTCGACCCGCACCTGTCGAACGACGACCTCGTCCTCGTTCGCGTTGACCATGGGGACGGCGATCGTGTGGGCGGTCACCTCATGTCTCCGGAACGGGCGTGGCGAGGCGCTGTCGACTGCAGGCGGCCATCGGCCGCGGCGTGCCTGACCGCGGCGACGATGTCCTCGACCTGCGGCAGCACCGCCTGCTCGAGCGTGCTCGTGTTGGCGATCGGGAAATCGAGCGCGGCGACGCGGGCAGGAGGCGCCTTGAGGAGGGCCATCTCTTCCGTGACGATCCGAGCGACGACCTCGCTTCCGAAGCCGCCGGTGGCAGTCCCTTCCTCGCACACGATGAGTCTTCCCGACCGTCGGAGCGAGTGTGCGATCGGCGCGGTGTCGAGCGGGTTGATCCTCGACGGAATCACCAGCTCGCAGGAAAGCTCGTCCTCCATCAGCAGGCGGTGCGCGGCCTCGACGGCGAGCTCGGCCATCCCGCCGTAAGCGACGATCGTCGCGTCGGCCTCGGTGAAGTCGTTGTAGGAAAGCGAGACCGTGGGATAGGGATCGGGCGTCTTGCGAACGTAGAGATCCTTCAGGCGTCCGGCGGCGTCCGCGGCCTGCACCGCCCGCGCGTAGAGCGCCTTGTTCTCGATGAACAAAACCGCCCGATCGTCCTCGATCGCGGTTCGAAGGAGATCGCCCGGGTCGCAGAACGGGTTGACCGCCACCACCACGAGGCCGGGCATGCCGATGAAATGCTTCTCGATCGTCTGGCTGTGGGTCGGCCCGTAGCCGCGCCGGCCGCCCATCGGGGTCCGGATGACGATCGGCACCTGGGCCTTGCCGTTATACATCCACGGATATTTGCTGATGTGATTCAGGATCTGGTCCGCGGCGAGCATGAGGAAATCGCCGAACATGATCTCGACAACCGGCCTCAGCCCCCGCATCGCCATTCCGGCGGCGATGCCCGTGAAGCCGGCCTCGCTGATCGGGCAGGTCAGGACCCGGTCGGGAAAGGCGGTGCTGAGCCCCTTGGAGACCTTGAAGGCGCCGCCATAGGGATCCAGCAGATCCTCGCCGAGCAGGAGAATCCGGGGGTCGCGTGCCATGGCTTCGTGAAGCGCGCCGTTGAGCGCGGCGAGGATCGTGCTCATGGCTTGTCGGCCGCCTCGTGTCCCGAGAAGGCGGTCTCCGGGGCGGGGAAAGGCTGCCGCCGCGCCCATTCGACCGCGCGGTCGACCGCTTCGGCCGAGAGCGCCTCGATCTGTGCCGCCATCTCCGGATCGAGACGCGACTGGATCAGGCCGAGCGGATCGCCGGCCCGATAGCGGTCGATCTCGTCGGCGGGCCGATGGTCGTCGCTCTTCGAGTGATGGCACAGTCGATAGGTGTGGATCACCTCGAGACGGGGGCGGCCCTCACGGCGGACGTCCTCGATGATCGGGCCGAAATGGGCGTAGAGCGCATCGGCGTCGGTCGAATCGATCTCGCCCGACTCGATGCCGAAGGCGCGGCCGCGATCGACCATGCTTCCGGCGAGCTCGAGCTCGATCGGAGTGCTCTGGGCCCAGCGGTTGTTCTCGGCGACGACCAGGATCGGGGCGCTCCAAAGCGAGGCCATGTTGAGCGCCTCGTAGAGAACGCCCTCGCCGAAGGTGCCGTCGCCGATGAAGACGACGGCGATCCCGCCCGTTCCCTTCACTTTCTCCGCGAGCGCCATTCCAACGGCATTGGGCACGATCCCGCCCTGGATGCCGTTGCTGTAGAAATTGCCGTGGCAGATGTGCTGGCTGCCGCCGCGTCCGCCGACCAGTCCGGTCGCCCGACCCATGATTTCCGCCATGAGCAGCTCCGGCGATGGCTGGTAGGCGAGGAAGTGGCCGTGGCAGCGGTGATTGCTGAAGATGATGTCGTCGGCGCCGAGATGGGAGATGACCCCGGCCGCATTGGCTTCCTGGCCGATGTAGCAATGGGTCGTTCCGAACAGCTCCCCCCGGTCGAACAGATCGAGCAGGGTCTCCTCGAACCGTCGAATGAGGGTCATCGTGGCGTAGAGACGTTCCCTCTCGGTGCCGGATGAGGCCGAGAAGCGCGATTTCGGGCAGGGCCTGCCGATCGCGGGAGCGATCTGCTTCGGGAAAGCGGTCGCGCCGGCCTGCCACGGCAGCGCCCGTTGCGGGGTTAGAAGGTTCATAAGGTACCGATACTGAGGAGTTTCGCCCTGCCTAGCCTACCTGCCTCCGATTGCAAACGGGAGGGCGCGGGTAGACGGCCCGGTCAATCCGCGATTTCGGCCAGCCGCCGCTTCACTTGGACGAGATCTTCGACGAACCGCGCATATTCCGCCTCCTTATTGTCCTGAACCCTGAGGAGAAAGCTGGGGTGGACGGTCACCCAGGCCTCGCCGCCCTCGGGCAGCGCGTGGGCTCGGCCGCGCATGGAGGTGATCGTCACCGCCTTGCCGAAGACGGAGCGGGCGGCGGTGGCGCCCAGCGCCACGGTGAGGGGAGGGCGGATGAGCAGGCGTTCCTGCTCGATCCACCAGCGGCAGGCCTCGATCTCGCCGGCGTCGGGCTTGGAGTGGATCCGGCGCTTACCGCGTTGCTCGAACTTGAAATGCTTGACGGCGTTGGTGACGTAGGCCGCCTTGCGATCGACCCCCGCATCGCCGAGCGCCCGATCGAAGAGCTGTCCGGCCGGCCCGACGAAGGGTCGGCCGGCAAGGTCCTCCTGATCGCCCGGCTGCTCGCCGACGAAGAGGATCCTGGCGTCCAGGGGGCCTTCGCCGAACACGGTCTGGGTCGCGCATTTGTGCAAATGGCAGCGGGTGCAGCCCATCGCTTCGTCGCGAACCGTTTCCCAGGCGGTGCGGAGGTTGCCGCCGACCTGTCCTCGACCCGCTTCGACCATCTCCGCCTCGCGCGCCTGCGCCCCCGCCATCAGCTCGCCCACCAACGCGGTCTCGGGCATGTTTTTCCAGTATTTCTTCGGCATCTCCTTGAGCATCGCCTTTTTCTTGAGGCGGGCGGGGTTGAAGATGGAGGCGTAATAGGTCTTCCACACCGACTCGATCGGGTCGCCTTCCGGAGCGTCTCCCCGGCCGGCGCCGGGCCCCTCGGCCAGGGTCTCGCCGTCCCAGTGAAGCGACACCGAAGGGGTCAGGATCGACCAGGCCATGTTGGCAAAGCGGCGGACGAAGAAGCCCCCGTTGCGGCGCACGATGTGGTGTTCGGGCTCGAACCAGGCGACGAATCGGGACCCTTGCGCGGTCTCGACCTCGCGGAAGCGAAGGAAGGCGCGCATCTTGTGGACGTCGCGCCGAACCGCCTTCGCCATCCGCTCGAGACGCTGGACGAGCGGATCGGCGGAGTCGGCGATCAAGCCCGGGCGCTCGCGCAGGCGTAGAAGCAGCGCGTAGAGCAAGGCGAAACGCTCCGGATCGGAATGGCAGATCGCGGTCTCGGCGAGGGTGAGGAAGGCCTTGGGGACGGAGAAAGCGGTGCCGCCTGAAGGAAGAGGGGCGGGGGCGGCGAACAGATCGCCCGCGCCGCCGCCGACATGCCAGCTCACTTCCGCGGCCGGCATTTCGACTCCGGCGAGGGCGCGCGCTGCGTCCCGCCATCCGTCGAAATCGTCTTCGCTGGAAAGGTGGACGCTGTGCATGATTCCCGTTCGGGCTAAGCCTGTCGAAGCCCGTTCCTTCTCTTCTCCTGCAAGCAAGAGGAGGGCTTCGACAAGCTCAGCCCGAACGGATTTTGGTCAAACGAACAATTCCATTTGCGTTTCCGCAGGCTTCAGCCAGGCGCCCAGATCGGCTTTGTCCGTGAGCGACCCGGGCCGCCAGCCCTCGGCCGTGATGAAGGGGCGAACCTTTGCGATCGAAACGGTCAGGCGGCCGACGTCCTCGAGCCGGAGGCGGCGCCAGCGGCGGCTCTTCAGGAGCTTGTCGACCGCCTTGACGCCGAGCCCCGGGACCCGGAGCAAGGCTTCGCGAGGCGCCCGATTGACGTCCACCGGGAAGGTCTCGCGGAACTTGAGCGCCCAGGCCAGCTTGGGATCCATGTCGAGCGGAAGCATTCCCGCCGGATCGGCCGCCGACGCGACCTCGGTCGGTGTGAAGCCGTAGAAGCGCATCAGCCAGTCGGATTGGTAGAGCCGGTGCTCGCGCATCAAGGGCGGGCGGCGCAGCGGCAGCACGGCGGAGGCGTCGGGGATGGGCGAGAAAGCGGAATAATAGACCCGGCGGAGGCGGAAGCGATCGTAGAGCGTGCTGGCCCGGCCGACGATATCGGCGTCCGACGCGGAATCGGCGCCGACGATCATCTGCGTCGACTGGCCGGCGGGGGCGAAGCTTGGCGCCGATTTATAGCGCTTCTTAGCGTCGGCGCCGTCCTCGATCGAGACGCGCATGTCCTTCATCGCGCCTTCGATCCGGCCTCCGTCCTTCTCGGGCGCAAGCCGGGCGAGGCCGGCCGCGGTCGGCAGCTCGACGTTGATCGAGACCCGATCGGAATGAACCCCGGCCAGCCGGACCAGCTCCGGATCGGCGTCGGGGATGGTCTTCAAGTGGATGTAGCCCCGGAAATCATGATCCTCGCGAAGGCTTCGCGCCACTTCGACGATCTGCTCCATCGTGTAATTGGGCGAGCGGATGATCCCGGACGAAAGAAACAGGCCCTCGATATAATTACGACGGTAGAAAGCGAGAGTGAGCCGGACGACCTCCTCGGCGGTGAAACGGGCGCGGCGGACGTTCGAGCTCTTGCGGTTGATGCAATAATGGCAATCGAAGATGCAGCTATTGGTCAGCAGGATCTTCAACAGGGAGATGCAGCGACCGTCGGGCGCATAAGCGTGGCAGATGCCCATCCCCTCGGTCGAGCCGATCCCCTTGCCGCCACGGCTGTCGCGCTTCGAAGTGCCGGAAGACGCACATGAGGCGTCGTATTTGGCCGCATCGGCGAGGATGGCGAGTTTCTGCTGGAGATCGAGCTGGGCCATATAGTTTCCTGTATGTTCCAGACGCTTAGCATGCAAGCGATTAGGTGTTCCTATATTGTTCTTGAAAGCGGCGCTCGTTTTTGAGATATCCGCTTTGCCGATCCGTTCGGTGAGTCGCGCGTTTATGGTGGAGGAGCTTTCCTGCGCGGGAGAGCTTCTCCGCCAACCCCTCCCCCGGAATTCGGGAGAGGAGATCGCAAGGGTCGGTTCCCGGCGAAGGCGGGATCCAGCGCACCGCCCGTGCCGCCCGACCCCGGCCTTCCGGGGGGCAAGGGCATCAATCTCGGCGGGGTCGATCCTAGTCGCCGCCGCCGCCGCAGCCGCCGCCCCCGCCGCAGCTGCCGCCGCAGCTTGCGCAGCCGTCGCTCGAATCGCCGCCTCCGCCTCCGCCGCCGCAGCCGCTACCGCCGCAATTGCCGCTGGATTTGCGATCCTGCGCGCCAACGCCTGCCGACGGCTGCGCCAGGAGGAAGACGACCAGCGCTACGCCGACCAAGATGATTCCGATTACCGGTTCGCCGAACGCGACCGCTGCGGCGCCTCCGGCCAGGCTGCCCAGGGCGACTCGGCGGCCGAGGGCCTGGCCCTGCTCCAAGGCGTCCGGGTCCTCTTCGCGATTTTTCCGATTCACGCTCGGGAGCGGCCAGATGTCGGCGGGGGGCGGCTTGCCGAAGACCGGCTCGTAGAGAGCGAGCGTCTCCTCATATTGACGGCGATAACGTTCGTCTTCGTCAGGCGCGCCGGTGCCCGGGCGATGCTCGAGGGGACGGCCGAGGATCTTGCCGCACAGGACATCTCGATAATGGGGCCATTGGAGATGGAGATGCCAGGCTTTGTCCACCGTGTCGGAAGGGGTCACCTCGAATCCCGCGGTGGCGGCAAGATAGAGGAAGCCGCAATATTCGTCGGCAACGCGCTCCGCGAATGCCAGCGGCCAGCCCTGTTCCCGGGCGAGCGCTTCCTCGAAGCGGCAGGCCGCGCCGGGCACTTCGATCTGCATATGGGAGAGCGCGTCCCAAAGGGCGGGGCGGTCCAGGACTGGCGAGTCGCCTGTCATCGGCTCGATCGTATGACAGGGGGATGACGATTTCGTGACAGCCGGATCCTCCCCAACCGGCGATGGGGAGGATTTCTAGAAGCCGATCTTCGTGACACGCTCCGGCTTCGCCTTCGCTTCCGCCGCGAGCAGGGCCAAAATCTCTCCCGCGCCTGCCTCCGGCCGATAACGCAACTGGCGCGTGACCACGGCGAAGTCGCCGGGGGTCAGGCCGCTCACCTCTGCGAGCCCCGCCGGGGCGGGCCTGCCGAAGAAGCGCTCGAAGGCCTGCTCCGCCGAACCCGCCGACAGCGCCTTCAGCTCGATCTTGAAGACGAAGCGCCGAAGCGCCGCCGGATCGAGCCGCCGGGCGAAGTTGGTCGCCGCGACGAAGGGGAGCGGGTGCGAGTCCATCCAGGTCAGCATCTCGTTCACCTGGGTGATCTCCCACGAGCGCTGGGCGTCGCCGCGGTCGAGGAGCAGCGAATCGGCTTCGTCGAACAGCAGCACGGCACCGTCGTCGCGGGCGTCGGCAAAGGCTTCGGCGATGTTCGCCTCGGTCCCGCCGACCCATTTGGACAGGAGGTCGGAGGCCCGCTTCACCTTGAGCGGCCGATCCAGCCGTTCCGCCACATGGGCCGCAAGCGCGGTCTTACCGGTTCCCGGCGGGCCGGTGAGGAGGAGCGAGAAGTCGCCCGCCGCCCCCTCGGCCGAGAGCCGCTCCAGGAGGGGCGCGATCTCGATTTCCGATTCGTAGAGCGCGAGATCGAGCGCGGCTCCCGACGGCGCCGGCGGCAGCGAACGGCCACCTCGAAGGCCCAGAATCAGCGAGCGCGCCGCCGCTTCCGCGTCCGCGCCGCCGCCGCCGGCGAGAGCGGCCGTGCGCAACGCGACCCGCGCCACGCTCGCGCTCTCGGCTTCGCCGGCGAGGAGCGGAGCAAGGCCGCCGACGGCGTCGCGCACGTCCTCCGCCTCGGCGGCGCGCCCGGCGATCCGAGCCCGCGCCCGGGCCGAGGGGTGATCCATCCGAAGCACGAAGCTCATCCGCCGAAGGTGGGCCGGGTCGACCGAATCGAGCGAGTTGGAGGTCCAGATCACCGGCACCGCGCCGGTTTCCAGCATCCGGTTGAGGAAGATCTTGGAGCCCAAGCGGCGCCCGCCTTCGGTCCATGAGCCGTCGGCGAAAAGGTCCTCCATCTCGTCGAAAAGGAGGAGGCTGCCGCCGCGGCGGGCGAGCAGCCGCTGCGACCGCTTGAGCGCGTGGAGCCGCTCCCAGCGCGTCGGCTCCTCCCCTTCGTCGTCGCTCTCCCCGACGGCGAACAGCTCCGCTCCGGCCGCCGCGGCGAGGGTCCGCGCGAGCTCGGTCTTGCCGGTGCCCGGCGGGCCGTGGATGAGGACGTTCACCCCCGGGGAGCGCCGGCCCAAGGCGCCCGCGAGCAGTCGGACGAGCAGGTCGAAGCTCGACCCGTGCTCGGCGAAATCCTCGCGGGCGAGGCTCGCCGGCTGCCGGGTCCCCGCAAGCGCCTCGATCAGCCGGTCTTCGCCCGCAGCGTTGGAATCGAGCAGCCTCGTCAGGCTCCAGTCCGGATCGACCGAAAAGCCGCCGCCCCTCGCCATTTCCACGCGCAGGAGCCCCAGCGTCACCGGAGCGGCGCGCCGGACCCGGGCCGAAGCCTCCGACTCGGCCGCCGCCCCCGCGAGCCGGCCGGTCAGCGGCAGCAGGTCGAAGCCCGCTTCGCCGAGCCGGCGCCGAAGCGCCTGGAGCCGCGGAAGGCGCGCCAGAGCGACCGCCGAGCGCAGCAGGGCGCCCTCGAACGGGTCGAGATCGAGCAGGCGCGAGATCGTGTCCAGCAGCTCGAACAGCGGCGGGCCGGCCTCGCCGGTGTCGATCACCGTGGCGAGCGCCGGCAGCCCATTCCAGTCGAGCGCCGTCCGCGCCTTCTTCGCGCCGCTTTTGCCGTCCGGCCATTTGCGGCCTGGCCAAAGCCAGTCCTTATTTTCTTCGGCCCAGTCGAGCAGCGCGCGCGCCGCTGGCGACTTCCGGCCCGTCGATTCGCGCAGAATGACAAGCATTTGCTGCGCCAGAAGCTTCTCGCCCATGACGAATCCATGCGGCCGCGAACGCGCGCGAAGGCGCGGCCGGAGCCGTTCTTCAAAAAATTTCAGGGGATTTCGTAACCGCCGGCCCGGAGCCGGCCGCGCTTGCTAGCGCTTGGGCATCCGGACGGTAGCGGGACGATATCGCCGGGATAGGCCGCGATTTTCCACGTCATTGCTCCGTCGTTCCCGAGCGCCGAAGGGGCCTCGGGGAGCGGCCGGATAGGCGGAGGCGAAACGATTGTCAATGCGCCGTCACCCCAGCGGAGGCTGGATCCCGTGGGGTGAAGGGCGCCTGCGCTTTTCACCCGCTGGCGCCCCGGCCTTCGCTGGGGCGACGGTGGAGGTTATGCGGCGGCGGGCTCGTGAGGATCGGCCATTCGCTTCGACATCAACAGCTTGAACAGGACGAAGGCGACGAGTCCGACTGCGGCGGTGGCGACGTGGAGCAGCCAGAAGGTCGGCGTGTCCCAAGTCGAATACAGCTTTCCGATTTCCCCCACGATCTTGTTGGCGCCGAAAAAGGCGAGGTAATAGAGGCCGATGACGGTGGCATTGATCTGCCGGGGCGCGATCTTCGAGAAGAGCGCGAGGCTGACCGGCAGGATGCAGGCGAAGCCGATGCTGTTGAACAGATGGAACATCAGCGGCCAGAACAGGCCGATCTTGCCGTCGCCCTGCGTCAGAGCCGCGACATACAGGCACAGGCCGCCGGCGATGGTGAAGAAGCTGCCTATGATCATCTTGCCGAGCTCGTCGGGCTCGGTGCGCTTCGTGCCGTAATATTTGAAGAACAGGGCCACGCCGACCAGCATCGAGAAGCTCAGGGTCGCGTCGATGGAAACCATCCAGCCGGTCGGAACTGTGAAGCCGAAGAAGGTGAGCTGGAAATGCTGGTCGGCCCAGATCAGATAGGCGTTGAAGATCTGCTGGTTGGTGAGGAGCGCGACGGCCATGGCCGGGATCAGCAGGATCAGCGCGAGCACGCGCAGCCTCTCGTCACCAGTAAGGCCTCGGATCAGCCAGAAATAGAGTGGGATGAGGGCCAACAACGCGATCCAGATCCCGGCAAGGAACGTGACCGCGACCACGATCGTCATAACGAGCCCACCCCCGAAGATCGTGGCTACGGTCTTGCCGGGGCCGATCGACTCGCTCTCGCCCTCTTCGACCGGGAGATGCGGCCGGCCAGCCAAGAAGATCAGCACGCCGATCACCATGACGATGCCCGCGGTGCCGAAGCCGTAGTGCCAGCCGACCTTTTCGCCCAGCGTGCTGCTGATCAGCGGTCCGGCGATGACGCTGACGTTGATGGCGATGTAGAAGATCTGGAAGGCCATCGCCCGGCGAAGGTCGTTGCCCTTGTAGAGCGCGCCGACCTGGCTCGCGATATTGCCCTTGAAAAGACCCACTCCGATGATCAGCGCGAGCAGGGCGAAGAGGAAGGCGCCTTCGAAGGCCATCAGGAAATGGCCGATGGACATCGTTACCCCGCCGGCGAACAAGGCAATCCGACGACCGGCGAAGCGGTCGGCGATGATCCCGCCGAAGATCGGTGTAAGATAGACGAGAGACGTGTAGTCGCCGAAGATCGCGGAGGAGAGCGGCTGTCCGCTTAGTCCCTCATAATGCCATGTGCGAAGCCAGTTGAGGCCGATCACCCCCTCCATCTTCTCGGGCACCAGCAGGTAGTTGACCATGTAAAGGGTCAGCAGTGTCTGCATCGAATAATAAGAGAAGCGCTCGCAGGCCTCGATGAAGGCCAGATAGCCGAGGCCTTTGGGATGGCCGAGGAAGGCGCGATCGTTGCGGTCGGCGGCGATGTCGAGCTCGGGCGTGGCTTCGGCGGCGGTCATGCGCAATCCCCTGGCGAAATCGCGCGGAAGCTAGCGGATCGTTGCGGCGGCGCCAGCCCTTTTTCGACGGAAGAAAATCGTGACAGTTACGAATTTCGATGCGGGCGCGGGTCCGCCTTCTCCGGATCCGGCCGAAATTCGTAACTGTCACGATTTTCTGTGAGCGTGGGATGCGGTTCGCGGGGGGTGGCGTGTGCGGTCAGGCGCGCAGCGTGAAGCCGATCTTGAGCGTCACCTGGTAATGGGCGACCTTGCCGCCCTCGACATGGCCGCGGGTCTCCTTGACCTCGAACCAGCCGATGTCGTGAATCGTGGAGGCGGCCCTGGCGATTGCGCCTTCGATCGCGTCCTCGATGCTGGTCGCCGAACTGCCGACGATCTCGATCACCTTGTAGACATTGTCGCTCATGAAGGGGTCACTCCTGCGGGGGCTCGTCATTCCCGACTTGATCCGGAATCCGTGAACACCGACGTCAGCGATTTCTCTCCGGCTTCCGTGTTCATGGATCCCGGCTTCCGCCGGGATGACGAGCTAACACGTGGTGGACGGGATCGTTTCCGCAACGCTAGGGAGAAGCGGCGAGAGCGAGGAGAGGTTCATGCGGATTTGGCTTCTGGCCGGGGCGGTCTTGCTTGCGGCGGCTCCCGCCGCGGCTGCGCCGGCGGACGATTTCAAGCGGCTGCTTGACGATCATCATGCCTGGCAATTGCGCGAGAGCCCGACCTACGCGACCGCTCTGGGCGTTCGCGACCATGACGATCGGATCGAGGATATCAGCCTTGCTTCGCGCGACCGGCAAGCGCGGGACGCCGCCGCCTTCCTGGTTCGGCTCGAGCGCATTCCCGCCGAGGCTCTGTCGCCGGCCGACCGGGTCAACCGGGCGATCCTGAAGCGCGGGCTCGAAGAGGGGATCGAGGCGAACCGCTTCCACCAAAGGGTGATGCTGTTCACCACTTATGCCGGGTGGCACCAGGCCTTCGCGGGCCTCGCGGACAGCCTGCCGTTCCGGACCAGGGCCGATTACGAAAGCTACCTCACCCGCCTGGCCCTCTATCCCGAGCAGAACGACGCCGCGCTCGACATCACGGCCCAGGCGGTGAAGGGCGGGTTCACCTTGCCCTGCTCGGTCCTCGGCAATTACGAGAAGGGCATATCCGGCGTGATCGCCGAGGATCCGGCCAAGTCGCGCTTCTACGAGCCGTTCACCCGGCCGCGGCCGGTCGACGTCGGCGAGGCCGAATGGACGGCGATGCAGGCGCGGGCGCGGCGGCTGGTCACGGAGGTCCTCAACCCGGCTTATGCCAAGCACGCGGCTTTCTACCGCAATGTCTACGCCCCCAAATGCGCGAAGGCCGACAGCATCTCGGCGCAGCCGGGCGGACGGGAATATTACGCCTTCCGGGTCCGGCAGGAAACGACCACCTCGCTCACGCCCGACCGGATCCACGAAATCGGGCTCGAGGAATCGGCGCGGATCCGGGCCGAGATGGACAAGGTGGCGAAGTCCGCCGGTTTCGCCGGCCGCGAGGCCTTCATCCGCGAGCTAAGGACCAATCCCAAATATTATGCGACCTCGCCGGCCCAGCTGATGCAGGCGGCGGCGGCGACGGCCAAGGCGATCGACGGCAAGATGCCGGGATATTTCGGGACCCTGCCCAGGCTTCCCTACGGAGTCCGCGAGATTCCGGCCGAAATCGCGGAAGGGACGACGACGGCTTATTACGGCCAGGGCTCGCCCGCGAGCGGGCTGGCCGGCACCTATTACGTCAACACCTCGAAGCTCGACCAAAGGCCGCTCTGGGAGCTTCCCGCTTTGACCCTTCACGAGGCCGTACCCGGCCATCATCATCAGATCGCGCTTCAGCAGGAGGTCGAGCTTCCGCCCTTCCGCCGCCACTTCACCTCCTTCACCGCCTTCACCGAGGGCTGGGGCCTTTATGCCGAAAGCCTGGGCGAGGAGATGGGATTGTACGACACGCCCGAGAAGAAGATGGGCCAGCTTTCCTACCAGGCGTGGCGGGCGTCTCGGCTGGTCGTCGATACCGGCATTCATTCCAAAGGCTGGGACAAGGCGCGGGCGGTAGCCTTCATGCGCCGGAACACGGCCCTGACCGAGGCCAATATCGACGCCGAGGTGAACCGCTACATCAGCTGGCCGGGGCAGGCGCTCGGCTACAAGATCGGCGAATTGCGGATCAAGGCGCTTCGGGCGAAGGCCGAAAAGGCGCTTGGGGGCAAGTTCGACCTGAGGCGGTTCCACGACGCGGTGCTTCTTCAGGGGAGCGTTCCGCTGGATGTGCTCGAGGCGCAGGTGGACGAATGGATCGAGGGGGAGCGATAACATCCTCCCCATCGGGGATGGGGAGGGGGACCACCCGAAGGGTGGTGGAGGGGTAACTGGCGCGGATCAGGTATGATCCCAGCCGGAACCTCTGACACTACGGCAGATACCCCTCCACCATGCTTCGCATGGTCCCCCTCCCCACGCTACGCGTAGGGAGGCTAGGGGTCAGCGCGGCCTTGCCGCCTCGTCGGCCTTGGCGTCGGCTTCCTCGGCTTCGGCCTGGGCGTCGATCTTGCCGAGGCGTTCGCGGCGGGCTTCCTCGACCAGCGCGTTCCAATTGACGCCGGGGTCGCCGCCGCGCTCGGCTCGGGCCTGGCGGACGATCTGGTTGAAGCAGCCGCTGGCACCGCCGGGGCCGACCGTCGAGCAGCTGCCGATGCCGGAGCGGCCGGCATATTCGAGCGCGGTGGCTCGAGCCGCCCAGGCCTGGCTCTTCGGATCGTTGGGATCGCCGCGAAGGGCCTCGGGGATCCGGAAGCGTTCATTCTCGGGCTTGCGAGCGCACACGACGATCGTGTCGTCGGTGCTCGGCGGACAGGGATCGTCGCCGTAAATGATCATGGTGCTGATCTTCGCGTCGGCCACCTTGGGAGCGGCGGGAGCCTGGGCCGTGGCGGGGGCGGCCGCAAGCAGGACGCCGGCGGCGAGGAGGAAGGCTTTCATCACTTCAGATCCTTTTCGACATCGCGATGGCGATACGACAGCCGGCGCGGATGAGGGAAGACAATATGGGATAGCCGAACGCGTCCTCGGCTCCGGCGGCCAGCGCCGTGTCGCGATGCTCGAGCTCCTCCTCGCGGAAACGACGGATGGTGTCGGCGAGGTCGGGCTCCTCATGCCCCAGGGCCCGGAGCTGATCGGAATAATGGCGGTCGATCTCGGTCTCGACCGCCGCGGTGCAGGCCATGGCGGCGTTGGGGCTCATCAGCGCCGTCGCCGCGCCGAGCGCGTGGCCGGCCACCTGCCAGACCGGCTGCAGCAGGGTCGGGCGGATGCCGCGCTCGACCATCATTTCGTCGAAGGTCCTGAGATGGTGCTCTTCCTGAGCCTGCATCCGGGCGATCGGGCGGCTTGCCGGGTGCGAGCCGAGCACGGCGAGCTGGCCGCAATAAATCCGGGTCGCTCCATATTCGCCGGCCTGATCGACCCGGACCATCGATTCGACGTCGGGCCGCTCGTCGCCGGGGCGCCAGCGCGGAGCGGCCGGGGCCGCTACGGGGGGCGCTTCGACGGCGCTCACGGGCGCATCCGGGGTCGTCTGAGGCTCAGCCATGATATGGACAACGCAGCAAGGATCGAAAGGATCGCATTCCATCCCGCCATCGAGATTCCGAGGAAGGCGAACTGGATTTCGTCGCAGCGGACGATCGGCTTCGCCATGATCTCCTTCAGCATGTCTTCGCTGCTGAGGCCGGCGGTGCCGGAAGAGGCACAGGTCGTGAAGCCTTCGAACACCCCCGCTTCCACCCCGGCATGATAGGCCCCGATGCCGCCGCTCGCGAGGATTGCGAGCGCGGCCAGCCAGACGAAGCTTCGGCCGCGGTCGGGAGCGCCCCGAAGGAGCAACGAGATCAGGGCCAGAGCGAGCCCGGCGAAATGCGCGTAGCGCTGCCACCAACACATTTCGCACGGATAGAGACCGCCCCAGATTTCGGAGCCGTAGGCGCCGGCGAGGAGAGCCGCGGGGACGGCAATGGCGAGCGCTCGGGCTTTGTCGAGGGAAGTCATTGCCCGTCATCCCGGCGAAAGCCGGGGCCCCAGGGAGAATTCGGCGCATTTCTGTCCTGGGGTCCCAGCCTTCGCTGGGACGACGGGCAAAGCATCAGCGCTTTCCGGTCGGCCGCGCCCCGCCGCCGGCGGCGGGCGTAGCCGCGGCGCTCCGGCCGAGGCGGGAGATGGTCTGAAGCGCGTAGTTGAGCTGGAAGTCGTCGATGCCCTTGGCCTTCAATTGCTCCGGCGTGGCGGCGAAGCGCGGATCGGCCTTGCCGTCGTCTTCGATCACCTCGTTGTCGACCGTCACCTCGTTGATCAGATGGCGCCGCAAATCGGCCTCGCGAAGCTTCGGCCGCGACTTGTAGTCCGGGTCGGAAAGCTGCGGCACCTCGATGTCGGGCTTGATCCCGCCTTCCTGAACCGAGCGGCCCGACGGCGTGTAATACCGCGCGGTGGTGAGCCGAAGGCCGGTCTTCTGGCTGAGCGGGACGAGCGTCTGGACCGAGCCCTTGCCGAAGCTGCGCTCGCCCATGACGAGTCCGCGATGATGGTCCTGGAGCGCGGCCGCGACGATCTCGGCCGCCGAGGCGCTGCCGGCGTCGACGAGGACGACGATCGGAAGGCCGCGGGCGGCGTCGCCCGGCTTGGCGAAATAACGCTCGGTGTCGGCCTTGCGCCGGCCCCGCTGCGAGACAATCTCGCCGCGCTCGAGGAAGACGTCGGAAAGCCCGACCGCCTGATCGAGCAGTCCGCCCGGGTTGGAGCGCAAGTCGACGACATAGCCGAGCGGCGGCCGGCCGAGCTGCTTCTCGATGGCCGCGATGGCGGCCAGGGTCTCGTCGGTGGTGGTCCGGCTGAAGGTGTTGACGTTGATCACGCCGACATTGTCCTTCACCTGCCATTTGACGGCCTTGAGCTCGATGGCGGCGCGGGTCAGGGTGACGTCGAACGGCTTGTCGCGGCCGAGGCGAAGGACCGTGACCTTGATCGAAGTGCCCGGCGGGCCCCGCATCGAATCGACCGCCTCGTCGAGCGTTCCGCCGTAGATGAGCTTGCCGTTCAAGTGGGTGAGATAGTCGCCGGCCTTGATCCCGGCCTTGAAGCCCGGGCTGTCCTCGATTGGCGCCACGACCTTGACCACTCCGTCCTCCATCGTGACGTTGAGGCCGAGGCCGCCGTAATTGCCGTCGGTGGTGGTCATCAGCGCCTGGTAGCCGCGCTCGTCCATATAGGCGCTGTGCGGGTCGAGGCTCGCAAGCATGCCGTCGATCGCGCCTCGGATCAGGGTCTTGTCGTCGACCTGCTCGACATATTCGGAGCGGACGCGCTCGAAGACGCTCATGAACTGGTCGAGCTCGCGATAGGTGTCGACATCGACGGCGGCGAGCGACGCGCTCGCGGCGGGTATGATCGCGACCGCGCTGACCAGAGCAAGCGAGCGGAAGAGGTTGTTGGACATTCGGGGGATTCCTGTTCGGGCCGTTCGAGACGCGTGTACCCCCTTTTTAGGCGGTCGAAAAGCAACGCCGCGTGAACGAGCAATGCAAACTTGCCTCCCCGTGCGCAGCATGGGGAGGGGGACCACACGAAGTGTGGTGGAGGGGTGAGGGGCGCAGACCGTCGCCGTCGTGCACTCGATCCGCGAATTTCCGTGCCAGTTACCCCTCCACCAGGCTCCGCCTGGTCCCCCTCCCCATCTGGCGATGGGGAGGCAAGATCACAGCAATAACGCGATCGGGAACGGCCTTCCGTCCTTGCGAAGCTCGACGCTCACCTCGCCCGGGCCGGTCCGGCCCAGCGGCTGGCGGGCCCGGACCCGGTCGCCGCGCTTGACGGCGAGGTCGGACAAGTTGGTCATCGTCGTCGTCCAGCCGCCGCCATGATCGATGATCACGACCTCGCCATAGCCGCGATAGCGCGCGGCATAGGCGATTCGGCCGGAGCGCGGCGCCACCGCCGGCGCTCCGGGGGCGGCGGCGAAGGTAAGGCCTCGGGCATGGACCCCGGCATCGGATATCTCGCCGGTGCCGGAGAGGAGTCGGCCCTGGACCGGGAGCACGTAATAAGGTGGCCGGGGGGGGCTCGGGGCCGCGCCGGGCCGGAGCGCCGGCCCCGGCAGTCCGGCGAGCTGGCGCTCGAGCCGCGCCTGATACGCCTTCGTCCCGGCCAGAGCCGCGAGATCGCGCGCCTCTTCGCCGAACGCCAGGGCCCGATCGGATTCGCGCAGTGCCGACTGCATCAGGCTGGCCGAGCGCCGCCGCTGCGCCTGCTCGAAGCGGGCGAGGGCGACCCGGCGCTGCTGGAGGTCGCGGCGGCCCGAGCCGAGCTGGACCACGGCCTCGCGGGCCTGGCGGCGCAACGACTCGCCGCGCGCCATCTCGGCGCGAACCCCGGCGGTTCGGGCGCGGATGGCCGGGAGCGAGGATGCGAGCAGTGCTCGGACGTGGACGACCTCGTCGAGGGAGCCCGGCTGGATCAGGGCCAAAGCCGGCGGCCGCCGGGCCATCGTCTGGAGCGCCGCGGTGAGCCGGATGAGCGAGCCCTGGCTCGAGGCGAGGCGCGCGCGCTGGGCGGCGCTCAGGCGTTCGATCAGGGCGATCCGGGCCGTTGCGGCGGTGATGTCCGCTTCGGCGGCTTCGATCCGGGCGGCAAGGGCGGCGGCGGCGGCGTTGGCCCGGGCGGCCGCGCCGGTGGCGCTCTGCGCTTGGCGCTCGAGCAGATCGGAGCGGCGCTTGGCGATCGCCGCTTCCTTCTGAGCCTCGGCGAGGGTGGGCGGCGCCTGGGCGACGGCCCAGCCGCCGCCGAGCAGTGCGGCGAGGAGGGAAAGGATGAGAAGGCGCCGCATCCGCTCATCCTTCCCTGTGATAGGGATGGTTGGCAAGGATGGAGGTGGAGCGCCAGAGTTGCTCGGCGAGCATTGCCCGGGCGAGGAGGTGGGGCCATGTCGCCCGGCCGAAGGAAAGGAGCAGGTCCGCCGATGACCGTTCTTCGTCGGAGAAGCCGTCGGCGCCGCCGATCAGGAAACGCGCCTCCCGGCGGCCCTCGTCCCGCCAGCGCTCGAGGCGTTTGGCCAGGTCCAGCGAGCCGAGAGCCTCGCCTTTCTCGTCCAGAAGGACGGTGACTGAATTCTCGACCGCCGCCGGGAGGCGGCCGCCGCTCTCAGGCAATTCGGTGATCCGGGTCGGCCAGGGGATTCGCTTGAGATAGCGCTCGACCAGCTCCGCTTCCGGGCTCCGGCCGATCTTCCCTCGGGCGATTATGTGGAGCTTCATTCAATCCACTCCGTCATCCCGGCGAAAGCCGGGACCTCGGGCCGGAAAAGGCTCGGCGGGTCTCCCCGAGGTCCCGGCTTTCGCCGGGATGACGTTAACTTGCCGCAGCCGTTACAGTGGCCGGCGCCCCGGCATCGCCTTCGAACGCCCACATCCGTTCCAGATTGTAGAAGCTGCGGACCTCCGGGCGGAAGATGTGGATGATGACGTCGTCGGCGTCGATCAGAACCCAGTCGGCGACCGGCAGTCCTTCGACCCGGACGCTTCGGCCGAGCTCCTGCTTGATCCGCTCGCCCAGCTTCTGAGCCATCGAGGCGACCTGACGGGTCGAGCGGCCCGACGCGATCACCATATGGTCGGCGATGGCGGACTTTCCCGACAAGGGGATGCTGACGACGTCCTGGGCCTGGTCGTCGTCCAGCGATCGAAGCACGAGGCTGTGCAGGGCTTCGATCTTCTCATTCGCTCCGCCCGTGGGCGGAGCCGGTGCGTTAGCGGGCAAAAGGCCTCCTCAAGTCACGAGCCGCCGCGTTACGCCGTCGCGCAGGGCCCGGGGGTTGAACGAATAAGCTTCCGATTGGTGCCAGTTGGGATCGGCGGCACGAATGCCTGTGGCGGAGGTCGGATCGAGCGGCAATCTCAGAAACACGAGCGCCGGCGTTCTCCACTCCGTCCACTTCCCAACCTGGTCCGCGGGATGGACGAAACGCCGCAGCCAGCCCATCGCGCGAGCCGCGTGGGCGGCGCCATCATATCCCGGACGCGAAACGACCGCAATCGGAACCGTCCGGGCGATCTTGCGCCAGTGCCGCCAGAGGTGGAACTGGGCGAGATTGTCCTCGCCCATGAGCCAGATGAAGCGGCGCTCGGGATAGCGGGCGGTCAGCGCGGCGAGCGTATCGACGGTGAACCGGGTGCCGAGCTCTGACTCGATCGCCGTGGCCCGGATCGGCAATCCGCGGGCGAGCCGCCGGGCCGAGGCGAGCCGGGCGGGAAGGGGGGCCATGCCCAAGGCCGGCTTAAGCGGATTGCCGGGGGAGACCAGCCACCACATCTCGTCGAGCCCGAGGGCGCGAATCGCCGCGGCGCTCACCCGGCGGTGGCCGCGATGGGCGGGGTTGAAAGAGCCGCCGAGGAGGCCGGTGGGGGTCACGGCGCCGTCGATAGCATGGCGTCGGCGCTTGCCAAGCGCTTCTGCCTCGTGCTGTTCTTCCGCGCCGTGGCCCAAACCAAATCCAATTCCCTTCCGGAGCAGGACGTACGCGAGTTCATTCGCGAGACCTTCGCCTGCAGCGAAGAGATTGCAGGCCTCATCTTCTTGCGCGGCAGCGTGCGGTCCTTCGCGCCGAACGCCACCATCGTCCGTGAGGGCGAGAAGGCGGCGGCCGCCTATCTTCTGACCCAGGGGCGGGCCCACGCGTTGCTGTACAGCGTCGAGGGGCAGGTGGTCTTGCTCTGCGAATATCGTCCCGGCGACCTGTTCGGAGCCCTGGGCGAGCTCGATCCCGCGCCGGAGGAGGCCGAGATCCTCGCCGTGGAGGCGGCGCGAAGCTTCATCCTCAAGAGCCGCGACCTCGTCGCCCTGGCCGAAAGCTACGGCGCGATCGGCCTCGCGTTGTCGCGGCTGCTGCTTCGCCAGCTGCGAAGGGCGACCTCGCGGATCTACGAGCGGGCGGCGGTCTCGGCGGTGGGGCGGGTCCACGCCGAGATCCTTCGGCTGGCGCGCGCGTCGCCAGGCCATGTCATAACGCCGGCGCCGGTGCTCTCCGAGCTCGCGATCCGGGTCTCGACCACTCGGGAGACCGCGTCGAGGGCGGTGAGCGCGCTCGAGCGGCGCGGATTCATCCGCCGCGATCCCGGCTCACTGACCGTCGTCGCCCCCCAGAGGCTGGAAGAGCTGATCATATGATTTGAGCGCGTAGAGCCCCACCGGCGGCCCGCCGTCGGGCGCATCGAGCTCTCCGATATATTCGCTGGCCGGGCGGCGCGGGCCGGCGGCGGCGAGGGCCGCGGCGAAATCGTCGGTGACGCAGGCGGTGCCGGGGGGCGCGGAGGCGAGGGCCCCGGCGGCGGCGGCGGTGGCGGCAGGGGTGAGCCGGACGGTTCCGGAAAAGGGATCGCGGAAGGTGGGCGAAGGGCCGTATTGGCCTCCGATGCGAAGTCCCGGTGCCCCAATGCCCGCGAGCAGCCGGACCGCCGCCTCGGCGGCCTCGCCCGGCGCCGGCCAGGCGACGATCAGCCTGTCCTCGGTGAGATAGGGCGGCAACGCCGGTTCGGCCATCGCCGCGAGCTGGTCGCGCACACCGGCCAGTGCCACGTCAAGCGCCGCACCCCCTTCCGCGCCGATCGCCAGGACCGCCAGCGGTTCCCCCACCGGGGGCTCCGGCGGAGGCGGACCTCGGCCGGTTTCGCGCGGCGCGGTGAGGATTCGCTGCCGCCAGCCCCCGGCCGCCCAGATCTCACGCGACCTGGCCGAAGCTCCGGCGGCGATGTCGGCAGCGAAATCGAGCACGAGCAGCTGCACGGCCGAGCTTTCCAGCCGCCGCCCGTTCATCAGCGCGGCGCCCATCGCCACTTCATCGGCAAGCCCGATCATTCCGGCATCGGGCCGGACGTCGAGCGGACGGACGGGCCGTACCGTCTCGGCCTCGGCCAGGACGGCGTCGAAGCGCCGGCGCCACGATTTGCCGAACGGATCGACCGACACCGCGGCGAAGGCGTCGATCCCTCCCGGAAGAACCGCATGAAGCTCCGCGCCGCGTGCGAGCAGCGCCTCGGCGATGATGATGTCCGCTCCGGCGGCGAGGGCGCCATGGCCGAAGCCGATATTCTCCTCCTCCAGCACCGCCGCGATCTTCTCGTCGAGATGCTCGCGGCGGATGACCTTCGGATCGAACGACATATGGCCGCCGAAATGGAGCGAGCGGGGCGGCCGGCAGGGGTCGAGCCAGGAGGCGTCCTGGCCCTGAGCGGCGAGGATGAGGGCGAATTGGCGCAGGGTCGAGGCGTGGTCTTCCCAGGCCTGGGGGGCAAGGGCGACGGCTTGGGCGAAGGCGGCGCGGGCTTCGTCGTGGCGGTCGAGGAGAAGAAGCGCTTCGGCCCGCGTCGCGGCGCGGTAATAAGGCGTTTCCGGCGCCTCGGAATCCGATTCGAGAAGCGCGAGCACTTCGATGGCGCGCGCCCGGGCCGCTTCCCGCTCCCCCGCGAGGAGCGAGAGGGCCGCGGCATTGATCAGCGGATAGGTGGCCGGACGCAGCGCCGCCGAACGCGCATAAGCCTCGGCCGATTCAGCGTAGAAGCGACGTCTTTCGGAGGGCCGGGAACGCAGGGCGAAATCCTTGAGCAGACGGCCCTTGAGAGCCAGCGCGGCAGGATCGGTCGTATCGCGATCGAACCGGCCCAGGGTGAACAATGCCCATGCATGGTCAAGCGCTCCCGCTCGCGCCGCCGCTATCACGGCCGGCAAAGCGGAAGTGGATTCGGATGCCTTCATCGCTGCGTTTCTATCATGAGAATTCGTATCTGCGACAGCGAACCCTTTGCACCGGCCGGTGGAGCGGACCGGGCCGAACCCGTCGACCCGGTCCTTGGCTCATACCGCATGGCTTCCCCTCAAGGAGGCGAGACCGGCGGCCCGAGGTTGGTACCCTCGGGATCGAAGATCACGACGAGAGGCGCGGTGCTCAGGTCGGCGAACTTCACGTCGAAGATCATCTCGAACTTGAAGGTTTGCCGGTCGCCGAGCACCAGATCGTCGCCCTGGTCGTTACGCTTCATGTGGTTGACGAAGGCGATGGCCGATCTCTGGCTGATCACCCCCGACCGCCGGTTGACGACCGTCGCCTTCAAATCGACGGCATCGTAGAAAGAGTGGTTCGGCGTCGGCGAGGCGATAAACCGGACGCCGCCATAGGGACTGCCGTTTTTGTTCAGGTCCCAATTGTCCTCATCGATGAAGAAGGCGATGTAGCTCTTTCGAGTCCAGAGGATGTTGGCGAAATTCCTGCCGTCGGACGCCCAGGCATTGTCGCCGTTGCGGACATTGTCCACCATCTCCTGGACGACCTGCTGCAGCGATGCGTGCGGAATGGCCGTCGCGCTTGGGCGCGTGTAATGCTTGACCGTGAGGCGGCCGTCCGTGTCGAGCCTGATGTAATAGAAATAGACGGTGTAGGGCTCGAGGTCGTAATTCGGCACCGGAGGCTGGGCCGTCATCCTCTGCTCATAGATGCTGTCGCCGCCGCCTGCCACGGTAGCGGGTACGTCGGCCAGTGCCGCGAGGCTTTCGCGAAAGGACTGAAATTCCCCGGTGCCACCCGGGCTTTCGCCGCCTTCGGTCGGTCTTTCCATAAGCTCCAGGTTCATGATCGTCCCTCCTCTTTGACCCAGTCCATCGAGCGGGCGGCGCCGTCCGGTGTCCGTGTAACGGGGCCGGCGCCGTCTTCGGCTGAGGGAGATCATTTACCGCCAGTCGTGAATTCCTTCCGTGACGGGCATCACGCAGACTCTGCTGAGCGATTCCACGGCACACGGCAGGTGACGCGTCGAGCGTGATTAAAAAGGGTTGAGCGGGGGGCGGCCGGGGGCCCCCTGTCAATGCCCTCGGCGGTGCAGGGGCGAAAAGCGCATCTCATAAACCGATGGGTTTACAAGGTCCTCTTCACTCGGTCGGCTGCCGCTTGGTTCGACGCCGGAGAATTCTCAAAAATCGCTATTTTCGTTTCGGTTGATATTCGTCCCACAAGCGCAGGCAACGGGTGAAGTCCTTTCCGTGAGGATCCTTTCGCCTGGTAAGCGTGGAAGCCGCCGACTCGACTTGGCTACGCAATGCGGCGCGGGTGGCGCCGGGAGGCAGCCCCAGGTCCGCATAGCGAAGATCGCAGCCCATGAGGCCGGCGAACAGGAGCCACTCGGCGTTGTCGGGATCCAGGCCGATAAGCCTGCGCGACCAGGAATAAGCCTGGTGGAGTTGTTTTTCCGCCCCGGCCTTATCGCCGACCTTGATAAGCGATCGGCCGAGGCCGCGCTGTGCCAAAGCCAGGCGAAAGCCGTTCTGCATGTTCGAAGGCTCCGAACGGTGCAGCGTCTCGACGATGGCATGCTGCGCCTGCCGAGCGCGCAGAGACCGAGGCCAGAGGCTCTGCATGTAATAGCTGTCGGCGAGCCATGCATAGGCATTCGCCTGACGCAGGAGCGTCTCCGAATCCGCAGGGCGCGCCCGTCCGGCCTTTTCGAACCAAACCACCGCTTTTTCATACGATCGCTGGGCGGCCGGGGCGTCGTTATTGCCGTTGAGATGAACATTGCCGAGGTCGACGGCGCTGGCGGCGACTTCGAGCATGTAATCGGGGTTCTGCGGATCGGCGACGATCGCGCGCTCCGTCAAGGCGGCGAAGCGCGTATATTGCCTTTGTGCCATGGGCCATTCGCGCCGAATCTCGTAAACCCGGCCGATCCAATATTCGCTGTGGGCATGCTGGAGCAGGCGCTCGGGATCGGCGGGGTGTCGAGCCAGCTGCTCCGCGGTGACACGCCGAGCATCCTCGAAGGCGCCGAGCGCCGACGCCAGATTGCCGCTGACCACCTCATCTTCGCCGATTGCTCGACGGAGGCGCGCGCGCCGCAGAAGCGCGTCCTCCGGCAAGTTTTTGACGTCCCCCGTGCCGTAGCGGGCGAGGGCCCTGCGGTTCACCAATGTCAGGACGTCGATCCGGCCCACCGCCTTCAGCGTCTGGCGCAGGTCCGTCAACATGAACTCCACCAACCCTTCCGCTTCCGCGCGCTGTCGCTCGGCTTCGGCGCGCGCGTTGATGGCGAGGGCCGTCAACAGGGCCATGACCAGCATCGCCGCTACCGCCGCCGCCGTGACGTAGGTTATGCGGCGCACGCGTCTCGCGGCGTCTCGCTGAACGAGGGTGTCAAGGCCGATACCGGCCAGCCCGGCAACCAGCTTCAGCAGACCGAGGCGGTGGCCGTCGCCCTCCTTGCGAAGATCTGCGGCCAGGGGTTCGATGCCGCCCTCCCGCAACACCGGCGGGAAGCACTGGTCGGGGCCGCCGTCGACGATGGCGCTTAGGATCGGCCGGCCGGGGTGGAGCTCCCGAAACGTCGCGATCTCCTTCGCCACCCAGGGGGAGGCGGCGCTGCTCGGGGAGCAGAGCACGATCAAATTCTTCGAAACGGCCAACGCCGCCCGCACCCTCTCGCTGAGGTCGCCGGCCGCCGGAAGCTCGTCCCGGTCGCGAAAGATGGGGGTTAGTCGAGCGGGGATTTCGCCGTCCGCGCCCTGCGTTCCCGCCAGCCGCCGGGGCAGCCGATAGCCCTCGAGCCTCCGATGCAGCCAGCGGCCCATCGCCGCGTCCTTATGGCTGTAGCTGATGAACGCGACATAGCCCCCGGTTGCACCGGGTCCCGCTTCCGCCATGGTAATCCCCCCACGGGCGCGGGCAGGCCGGCGCCGCGCCTCCCGGCAAGGTGCCAGAGGGGGGACGAGCCGACAATATATCAAAAACTTAGATTCGGACGCCGTAAATCCGGAACTTGGATTCAGATGTCGCCGGTTCCGATTCGGCTCAGCCCAGCTTCTGCGCCAGGAAGCTCGGCACCGGGCCGTTCCAGCCCTCCTCGTCCTCGGCCGGCGTGGACTGGGGGCGGGGCTCGGGGCGAGGATCAGACCGTCCCCGGGCAGGGCGAGGCTCGCGCCTCGGTTCGTCGCGGCGGGCGCGCGGCTCCGGCTCGGCCTTCTCGCGGCGCGGCTCCGTGCGGCGCTCGGCCGGCTTCGGCCCGGGCCTCGCTTCAGGCTCCGCCTCGGACCTCGATTCCGGCGCCGCCTCGCGTCGCGGCTCGCGCTTCGGCTCCTCCGATCGACCCCGTCCGCGCGGCGCGCGCGCTCCGCGCTCGCGCCGGGGACGCTCCTCTTCCTCGCCTTCGGGCGGTGCCGACTCCGTCTCCGCAGCGGCCTCGACCGGCCGGATCTTCGCTCCGGTCAGTTTCTCGATCGCTTCGATCGCCTCGGCGTCGGCGGCGGTGGCGAGGGTGATCGCGATTCCGGTCTTTCCGGCGCGGCCGGTGCGGCCGATGCGGTGGATATAATCGTCAGGGTGCCACGGCACGTCGTAGTTGAAGACGTGGCTGACGTCCTTGATGTCGAGGCCGCGGGCGGCGACGTCGGAGGCGACCAAGATGTTGATGTCGCCGGCCTTGAACCGTTCGAGCTCGCGGATCCGCTCCGGCTGCTCCATGTCGCCATGGATCTCGCTGGCGTTGAGGCCGGAGCGCTTAAGGCTCTGGGCGAGCTCGCGAACCGTCGTCTTGCGGTTGCAGAAGATGATCGCGGTGCGCACGTCATTGCCCTTGAGGCGATCGGTCAGCACCTGCTTCTTCTTGCGCGAATCGACCTTCAGGACGCGCTGGTCGATGGAAATGTTGGCGGTCGCGGGCCGGGCGACCTCGATCGTCTTCGGGCCGGTCAGGAACTTGTCCGCCAGCTTCTTGATCGGGCCCGGCATGGTCGCCGAGAAGAGCAGGGTCTGGCGCACCGAGGGAAGCTTCGAGCAGATTTCCTCGATGTCGGGAATGAAGCCCATGTCGAGCATCCGGTCCGCCTCGTCGATGACGAGCAGCCCGCAGCCGTTGAGCATGATCTTGCCGCGCCCGAACAGATCCATCAGGCGCCCCGGAGTGGCGATCAGGACGTCGACGCCCTTTTCGAGCTTCTTGATCTGGTCGGCCATGTTGGTGCCGCCGATCAGCAAGGCCATGTTGAGCTTGTGATATTTGCCGTATTTTTCGAAATTTTCCGAAACCTGCATCGCCAGCTCTCGGGTCGGCTCGAGGATCAGGGAGCGGGGCATTCGGGCGCGGCTTCGGCCTTCGCCGAGAATGTCGATCATCGGCAGAACGAACGCGGCGGTCTTGCCGGTGCCGGTCTGAGCGATTCCGATGAGGTCGCGGCCCATCAGGACGGAAGGGACCGCCTGCTTTTGGATCGGGGTGGGATCGGTGTAGCCGGATTCCTCCACGGCGCGGAGCAATTCGTCGGAAAGGCCGAGATCGGCAAAGCTCATAAGGGTTCCGGGTGATGGAGGGGCTTCGTCGCGAGCCGCTTCAGGTCAAGCGCTTGGGCGAAGAGCGGCCCAGTGTCAAGAAAGCTCAACGGCGCACGACCGGTTCGAGGCTCTTGAAATCGTCGATTTCGCAAGCGCCGCCCATGCGCGAGCGTATGTTGTCGCGATCCTCGCAGACCAAGCCGTCGGAATTGGGGGTGATGTAGAAGCCGTAATAATAATCGAGCGCCGGGCAGCGGCTCTCGAGCCTGGCCCGCACCCGCTGTCGGTTGCGCAGGATGAGGTCGACGCTGCTCTTGCTGACTCGGGTGGCGGCGGCGATGGCGCGCGCCGGGACGCACTTGGGGCCCTTGCCCTCCTTCCACTCCACCCTCGACGGCGGCGTGTTGCGAAAGCGGATGATGACCTGCTCGCGCACGACCGTCTGCCCATATTGGGCCGGACGCGCGGGCGGTGCGGCCGCGGGCGCACCCGCGGCCAGCAGCAAGCAGGCCGCGACGCCCGCGCGGATCGTTGAGGAGGCCTCCATGGCCTAGTCCCATCCCCGCAAGCGCTTGAACATGCGATTAATCCCTTCTCGCCGATCAGGGTTTGCATCCGGTGCAAACCCAAAGCTTGCGAAAGCTAAGATTGCGCCATAGTACCCCGCCACATTCGGTCGGCCCACCTGCGGCCCGCCTCCACAGCTACCGGAGACAAAACATGGCGACCCAGCCGCCGTCAAACGCCCTGCCGATTTTCTATGGCGGCCTCGAGCCGCTGTCGAGCAGCGTCCATGGAGGCTTTCGCAGCCGCACTTCGGATCGCGCGCCCTTTCTCGCCAGCAACCATGCGGTGCCGATCACGGTCGACGAGTTCGTCGCGGTTCAGCGCCACTTCCCGATCGTCTTCTCCGTCGGCGAGACCCCGGTGCCGCTGGCGCTGATGGGCCTGAACGAGGGCGTGAACGTCTTCGTCGACGAGACCGGCAAGCCGGCCGGCGACATCTACCTGCCGGCCTATGTCCGCCGCTATCCCTTCATGCTCGCCCGGCTGCAGCCGGACGCGCAGGAGCTTTCGCTCTGCTTCGATCCGACCAGCGGCCTGGTCGGCGATTTCCCGGAAGGGGACCCCCTGTTCGACGACGGCACGCCGAGCGATACGACCAACAATATCCTCAAATTCTGCGAGGAGTTCGAGCTTTCGGCCCAGCGCACGGTCGCCTTCATGGCCGAATTGAAGGGCGCCGGACTGTTGATGGATGGCGAGGTGTCGATCCAGCCGGTCGGCTCCGAGCAGCCCTTCATCTATCGCGGTTTTCAGATGGTCAACGAAGAGAAGTTGCGCGACCTCGGCGGCGACGACCTGAAGCGGATGAACGGGAACGGGATGCTTCCGCTGATCCTCGCCCATCTCTTCTCGGTCTCCCTGGTCCGCGAAATCTTCGCCAAGCAGATCCAGCAGGGCAAAGGTCCTTCGGTACCGGGGATGGGCGTGCCGGCCGGCAACGCTTAAGCAAAAGCTCCACCGTCATCCCTGCGAAAGCCGGGACCTCGGGCCGGAACGACGCTCCGGCGCGAACTTCCACCGAGGTCCCGGCTTCCGCCGGGATGACGGAGATCTTCTCACATCTCCTCCACCAGCTCGGCGACGACGGCGGCGGCGTCGACCCCCAGTACCCGGGCGATGACGATGAACTCGGACACTTCGAGACGCCGCTCACCGCGTTCGTAATTGGAAACGAAGGACTGAGGGCGTCCCAGCTTGTCGGCGAGGTCCGCCTGCCTCAGGCCGCGGGCGCGACGCGCCTCGAGCAGCCGCCGCCGCAGCCGGTCGGCGGGCCGTTCCCCGTCCCGTAACGGCAGCGGAGTCACCGCCTGCGCCTCACCGCCGAGACGAACGAGCTCGTCCGCCAGCCGCTCGAGCTCGGCGCCGAGCCGCGCCAGGCTTGTCTGTTCCCTGCTTCCCACGCTCGCGCTTCCCCACGTTAATCGAAATCCACGCGCAGGGACTAGTTGCTTTACGTTGGATTGTCGAGGCCGCATCGGAAGCGACAACGGAACGTTGCGACCGCCGCCTCGCCCCTGTAGCGATACGTCATGGCAACCCTCGCTCCCGACCTCGCCCGCTATTCCCGAGTCGCCATCTGGCTGCACCGATCCGTGTGCCGAAATCGCAGTTTTCTGGGGTCGGCGAGATTTTGAGCTAATCCAGATTAGGCGCTTTTCTGAAGCGGATCTGTGCTTTTGCCTCCAAAGCGGCAATCGAGCGCGGTCATTTTCCCTGTCGGAGGCTGCGCCGTTCGCTGAGCGAAATTCAGTCGGTCGATTCGGTCGTAAGCGACCTTGGGGTGTGTCCGACCTTCTCAATGGAAAAACTGTAGCCTAGCACCGGGCGTATGATTTCGTTGTAGGCTGCAAGGGCTCGCCAAGCTTCTCCTGCATCAAAATCAACTCGTTGGATGATGCTTCCATAAATACTCTGTAATTCTGCTCCGACGGCTTCCGCTCTGCCTCGCATTTCCGGCGTTAGCAGTCGCAAATCTATGCTGCCCACTGGTCCCTCCATCTGCGCTGGGAGCGTAGATGTCAGAGCAATGCGCCGCTCTGCATAGAGGGCGAACATCGAGATGGTGGACCTATGGACACGGTCTAGTGAGTGTACGAGGTTAAAAAGGTCGAAATTTCTCAGTGAGAGTAGGAACGTCATCTCCTCCGGCGAGAATTGTATCTCAGCAGGACCGTTCGCAATGGGTTTCAGTGATTGCCAGCCAGGCGTAAGGCCCGCTTCAGATGCTGATGTGAGCTCCCCATTTACGTAGGTTTTGAACCCGTCGAGGTCTGAGTAAACGGCATAGAGCTTAAAAAATAGGGAGTGGGCGAGGCCGTTATTTGTATCGGCGCGAGCACGCTTATAATCCCACATTTGAAGCCAAGCAGAGATGCCCCCGCCTGCCAACGCGCCAACGATAGCTCCGACCACTGCTGCCCAGAATTCACCGCTCATCATTCGGGCCTCCTCGGTAGTCGGTTCATTTTCCGCGAATGGGATGCGCGGGCGGTGCGCCTAGATCCCATTGTCCATTATCTCGCGCATCTTCGCCCGTGAACGTTCGGGTTGCCGGACGCTACCGGCCAACATACAAAGGCGGGGCGGAGAGTTGGGTCGCTCAGCGTTTCGGTTTGGACCCGTACGCTGCTTACCATCGGGGCCTTACCTCTCCGCCCCTTGACTACGGTTGGAACGTAGCCTGATTTCCTATTATCTAAGCCATTTGAGTTGCCGCATAGCGGTAAATGACTCATCCACCACTTTTCCACAGGCGTACCCACCGCTGTCTAGATAAAGCGAACCTATTCCAGCGACTATGTCGCGGTCGCTCAGCTTCAGCATCTCCTCGATCATCTAGTCGATGCCGAACGATGCTCGGAGGTTGGGACGCGGATCCCAGGCCCGACGCATTTTAGGACGGCAAGCTTTAGTCTAAGTCAGAGATTCTGATTGCTCGAACCGAGGGCGCCACTAGGGTCATTTTGGCCTGACTAGTGTGAACCAACCCACGTCGATTAGAACCTGCATCGTCGTTCCTGAGGGAGGCTAAGGCCAGTGACCAGTACCGCGTCGCTAACGAGCCAAGAGCGTTACACAACCGGCGCCATCTGGCTGCACTGGATCATCGCCGCTCTGATCGCCCTCAACCTCGTGCTCGGTTTCTTTCACGAGGATTTCGAGAGGCCCGTTCGAGCCGCGATGATGAGCGTGCACAAGGCGGCCGGCTTCACCATCCTCGTCCTGACTCTGGCCCGGATCGCCTGGCGGCTCGGCCATCGCCCGCCGCCCTTCGATCCGGTGCTGAAGACCTGGGAGGTCTCGCTCGCCCGCCTCATCCACGGCCTGTTCTACGTCTTCCTGATCGCCATGCCGATCACCGGCTGGCTGGTCGTGTCGACGGGGGGACGGCCGGTGACCAGCTTCTTCGGACTCTTCGACATCGCGCCGCTCCCCGTCCCGCGGACGGAGGACGCGCACGAATTATGGGAAGAGGTTCACGCGCTACTCGCCTACACCGGTCTCGCTCTGATCGCCCTTCACGTCGCGGGGGCGCTCAAGCATCATTTCGACGGCCATCGCCACCTCATCGGACGGATGGCGCCATGGGTCCGTACTCGATACCGGCAACGGCCATGACGAGGCGGAAAGGCGGTCAGGGCTAGGAGCGAGCGAGGGAACGATGCTGGCGCATCGTGACCGACGAGCGACGACGCCATGGCCGTCTTTCCGCCCCGCCGCTTCTCCGGACGACCGTGGCCATTGCCGGTATCGAGGACGGACCCAGTGGGCGTGGCGCGGCGACCGAACCTCTTGAAACCTTCCAAGGCTTTCATACATTTAACGTGCGCGCCGACGTATCCCCCCCTTTACGGAGGCGCGTTGCGCCCTTCGGGGCGCTCCTCCCTGAACCTGGCCACCCCGCGCGATCGCGGGGTGGTCTTTTCTTATCAGGGGTCCATCGATCGGGCCGGATCGAGAGCAAGCTCAATCGCGGGGCCCATTCCCGGAACGGCCTTCAGAAGCTCGGGTCCTTCGCGACGCAGTCCGCGAAAAGCCGGGCCATGGCCGCGCTGCCGGCGATCGGGAAGGCGCGGACGAGCTTGCCGGCCCGCTTGATCTCAAGCCTTCGCCCCTTGGCGAGAGCGGCGATGAAAGGCTTCTGGGCAATGCCCAGCCGGTAGCTCGGCCCCGGCTTGCCGTCATAGTCCTCGAGCATGTTCGAGTGCATGGCGGCCGGTATGCGACGGCCGTCGATTCGCACTTCCAGGTCGTAACGGCGCTCGGCGGCGGCCTCGTCGTCGCGGTCGAGGGGCGGCAGGCCGGGCGCCCAGAGGATGAGGCTGTCGGAATGATCGTCCCACTTGGCGAGGCGCATCGAGAGCCGGCCGCCTGCAACCTCGCTGATGGCCATGCAATAATTGCCGGCCTCGCCGTAGTACCAGCCGTTGGCGAGGCGCCGGGGCGTTTCCACGGGCGGGCGCCCCGCGGCCGGGTGGGAGCCAAGCAGCGCCGCCAGGGCGAGGAGCGGGATCGAAATGCGCATCGTGAACCCTTCGAATACGCGCAGTCTATGTCAGGATCGCCGCGGGGCCAAGCCGAGCGGAGGGACGGAGATACAGGCAAAGGCCCGGACTGCCGCGACCGCGTTCAAGCCGCGATCGGCCGCCGCGGTTCGAAGCGTTCCCCGACGCCTGCCCTCGAGCCTTCATTCCGCCGCAACCGCCTCGGGGGGATCGAGCGCGGCGGACGCCAGCGCCTGCGCGATGGCGGCGATCAGCCGTGAAACCCGATCGAAGCCGGGGCCGGTCGTGCGCAGGTCCGGGGCGAGGTAGAGGGAGCGGTCGAGCTCGAGCTGGAGCGCGTGGATCCCATGAGCGGGGCGGCCGTGGCGCTCGGTGATGTGGCCGCCGGCATAAGGCGCGTTGCGGGCGACCTCGAAGCCGGCGGCGCGAGCGGCGCCTTCCGCCGCGGCGACCAGGGTTTCCGCCATGCTGCCGCCGTGGCGGTCGCCGAGCACGACCGGAGCCTCTCCTTCGCCGCCGCGCGGCGGCATGGAATGGCAGTCGAGCAGGATTGCGATCCCAAAGCGCGCCTTCGCCGCCCGCAACTCCGATTCGAGCGCGGCGTGATAAGGGCGATGGATGAGCGCCACCCGCCGGGCCACCTCGTCCGCGGCGATGCGCTGGCGCCAGATCGCCCCCGAGCCCGCGATTCGCGCAGGGATGAGGCCGAGGCCGCCGCGGGTGCGCGGCGAATCGACCGTCGCGTGGGCCGCCGGCCGCGGCTGCACCATGGCGGGATCGAGCTCGCGCTCGTCGCGGTTGAGGTCGATCTCGGCGCGCGGCGCATCGGCGACCAGAGCCGCGGCGCCGGCTTCCACCGCGCGCCAGACGAGGCGGTCGACGAGCCGGTCCTCCAGGCTTTCGAGCCGGGCCCGCGAAAGCCGGGCGGAAGCGAGCAAGCCGTCGGAATAGGCGCGCCCGGCATGGGGCACGGAGACGACGACCGGAGAGCTCGGCTTTTCCGGCCCGAGGCGGCGGAACGGTGGAGGAGAGTCGCGCATTTGCTTGTCCACGGTAAGTAGTCCGGTTTTGGCACGCAATCGTCTTCCGCCGCCCGGCGGCGCCCGTTCGGCGTGCCCGCGCTGGAAAAGCCCTCCGCCTTCGGGCATAGAAAGGCGGCGGCGGGCGCGCATTGGGCGCGGCCGGTTCCAGGGGCATTATGTTCAGGATCCTGCTGGCGGAAGACGATATGTCGATGCGCGCCTATCTCGGCCGGGCGCTGGAGCGCGCCGGTTACGAGGTGGTTTCGGTCGACCGCGGCACCGCCGCCTTGCCGCTGCTCGAGGCGGAGAGCTTCGACCTGCTTCTGACCGACATCGTCATGCCGGAGATGGACGGTATCGAGCTTGCCCAGAAGGCGGCGGTGATCGCTCCCGACATGCGGGTGATGTTCATCACCGGCTTCGCGGCCGTGGCGCTCAAGGCCGGCAAGTCGGCGCCGAGCGCCAAGGTCCTCTCCAAGCCCTTCCACCTTCGCGACCTCGTCGCCGAGGTCGACCGACTGTTCCAGACCGAGGACCAGCACGGGCGGCTGTAGACTCGTCGAGCCCGGGGCGGCCGCCCTTTTAAACCTATATTAGCGACCGTTCGCTATGGCCGCCCTGCGCGAGGGGCCGCGTTAATCGCGGCTGTGGCGATCGGGTTTGCGAATGACACAAGCTTATATTTGGGGTTTCGGCAAAAAGCCGCCGACATCGCGTGGCGGACCCGGGGCGGGCACCGATTCGCCCACGAGCAAGCGGACGGGCCCGGGCGCGCGTTCCGCCGACCCTACCGAGGCGCTGCTGCTCATGAAGAGCTTCGAGGAATCCGGCCACGGCTGGTTCTGGTCGATCGACCCGGACGGACAGCTCACCTACATCAGCGACAATATCGCCCAAGCGCTGAGCGACGACGACACCCCCCTGGTGGGAACGCGATTCGCAGAAGTCTTCGCTCAGGCCGACGACGATTTGACCGGCCGCCGGACGCTTCCGTTTCTTCTCGCCAGGCAATCGGCTTTCGAAAAGGTCACGGTCCGTGCAGCGAAGGCCCGCGATCCCCGCTGCTGGTCGGTGTCGGGATGTCCGCAATTCGACCAGACGGGCCGGTTCACCGGCTATCGGGGCAGCGCCGTCGACGTGACCGAGCAGCGCAAGTCGTCCGAACATGCCTCGCAGCTCGCCAAATACGATTCGCTGACCGGGCTGCCCAACCGGCGCCGGATGTCCGAGATCCTGGATAACAGCCTGCTGGAGACCGCGCATCGGGACAAGCCGTGTGCGGTCATGCTGATCGACCTAGACCGGTTCAAGCAGGTCAACGACACGCTCGGCCATCCCGCCGGGGACGCCCTCCTCAAGCAGGTCGCCGAGCGCCTGACTCGGATCGTCGGCGATCGCGAGAAGGTTTTCCGTTTGGGTGGCGACGAATTCCAGATCATCCTTCCCAATTGCGAGGACCGCGGGATCATCGGCGACATGGCGGCGGACATCATCGCCGTTCTCTCGCAGCCTTATTGGGTCGAGGGCAGCCGATGCATCGTCGGAGCGTCGATCGGAGTCGCCGTCGCTCCGGTGGACGGAGCCTCGCGAGACGAGCTGATCCGCAATGCCGACCTCGCGCTCTATGCCTCCAAATCGGGGGGGCGAGGCCGGTTCAGGTTCTTCTCGAGTGATCTGTTGCGGGTCGCGGAAGACAAAAGAGCGCTCGAGGAAGACCTTCGCGACGCTCTCTCGAGAGGAGAAATCAGCCTCGCGTACCAGCCCATCGTCAGTGCGGCCAACAACAGCATCACCGGCGTCGAGGCGCTCATGCGGTGGGATCATCCGGGCCGCGGACCGATCTCCCCGGCCTTGTTCATCCCGATCGCCGAGGAAGCGGGCCTTATCGGCCCCCTGGGGGAATGGGCGCTCCGCAAGGCGTGCGAGGACGCGGCAGGCTGGCCCGTGAAGCTTCGAGTCGCGGTGAACGTCTCGCCGATCCAGTTCATGGAAGAGTCGCTGCCCCTCATCGTGCAGTCGGCCCTCGATACGTCGGGCCTGTCGCCGGACCGGCTCGAGCTCGAGATCACTGAGGGGGTGTTCGTCGGCGAATCCCCTTCGACGGATTCGATGTTCACGACGCTGAAGGAGATCGGGGTCCGCCTCGCCCTCGACGATTTCGGGACGGGTTATTCCTCGCTCGGCTATTTGCGAACGGCACCCTTCGACAAGATCAAGATCGACCAGACCTTCGTTCGCGCCGCGACTTTGCCTGGATCGAGGAACGGGGCCATCATCGCGGCCATCGTCGCGCTGGCGGAAGCCCTCGGCATGGAGACCACGGCCGAGGGTATCGAATATATGGATCAGCTCCAGCTGATCCGAAGCCTTCGGGTCAGCCATATCCAGGGCTGGGTCTACAGCAAGGCGCTGAGCTGCGACGAGCTGAGCCGTCGGCTCGACGCGGGAGACTGGGTCATCGAGCCGGCGGGTCCGGCCAGGCAAAGAAGCAACCGCCAGGCGATGTACCGCAAGGTCGGGATCATCCACGGCCATCGCTACCGTACGGCGATCATGCGCAACCTGTCGGAATCGGGAGCCCTGATCGAAGGGGCTTCGGAGGCGCCGCTCGGCACCTTGATCGTCGTCGACTTCGGCGACGGCCAGCTCGCCTTCGCCCGGGTCAGCCGGGCGGCGGGCCGGCAGCACGGAATCGCCTTCGAGCAGGAGCTGGTCGACGACGGGGACGGGGGATTGTGCACCAGCCACCGGGTCTCGCCTTACGTGCTCGGGACGCTCGGCCTGCCGAACCCCGGAGATCCGGACAAGGATGTCGGGGACGGCGAGAATCCGGCGCCGCTCGAGGAGCTCGCCACGAAGCTGGGCCTCACCCTGGCGCCGCGATCGCGAGAGCCGGCCGTACCGATCCACATGCAATTGTCGGCAGGCCTTGCAGGCTCCGACGTTCCGACCTTCCGGGAGGTTTCGGAGCGCTATCTCGAAAGCGTGCGCGGCGACGAGCAAAGCCGCGAAGGCGCCAAGCGCGATCTGCGCAACCATATCCTGCCCCGATTCGGCCAGCTTCGGCTCGATCAGGTAAGCGAAACGGATATCGTCACCTGGCTGGCGGCGAAGGGCGAGGCGGAAGGCCTGCCCCCCGGGACCGACAGTCGGCTTCATAGCCTGCTCAGCCGGATGTGGGCGCTGGCCGTCGAGCTGAAGCTGCCCGGGGCGGATTCGAATCCTCTCGAGGGCAGCTTCCGGTTCGACCGGCGGGGCCAGGGCGATATCCTGTTGACCGCGGCCGAGGCGGAAAGGCTGCTCGAGGCCGCTCGCAACGGCTATAACCGGCAGCTGCGCTTCATCCTCTCGCTGCTGATGCTGACGGGCGCGCGTCCGGGCGAGATCCTCAACGCCCGATGGGACCAGCTCGACCTGGCGGTGGGCGTGTGGCGCCTCGACATGCCGGGCGGCGAGAAGATACGCGAGCTGCGCCTCACGGTCGCCGCCCTGACCTTGCTCGCCGAGCTTCCCCGCTGGCCGGGATGCGCCTGGCTGGTCCCGAACCCCGCGACGAAACGGCCCTACCGGTCGGTCGTCCGGAGCTGGGAAGCGGCCAGGAGCGCCGCCGGCCTGGCCTATCTCGATCTGGACGACCTGCGTTACTGCGACCTCGGGTCAATCGTCTGGGAGGAACGGCTCTTGGACATCGCCCGGGACGTCGCCGCGCATTCGGGAGGGGATCCCCCTCAAGAGCTCACCCGGGCGGCCTGACCGGCGATCGCCCACGGCCCGGCCGAGATGCCGCGGGGAGGGGGGCGACCGGGCTCTCGACGCCTTGGTGGCGAGGCGGGTTGCGCCCCGGCGGGGCGTTGACTAGAGAGCCCCCCAGTGGGCGTGTAGCTCAGTGGTAGAGCACTGTGTTGACATCGCAGGGGTCGCAAGTTCAATCCTTGCCACGCCCACCATTTTTCTCCTTGAGAACTATGCATTTTTTGCCCTCGCGATAGGGGACACATTACCACCCTGCGCGGTAAAGTCGCGGTAAAACGCTCCTGGCGCGAGTGATTCGATCTCTTCAATTATTGCTTCCGTGACCGCCAAAGCGCGCCCGAGATTGGCCGGATCGAACAAGGCGTAGAGGTCGCTCACGTTGACCGGGACGTGTCCCGCCATCATCCGACCCTGGATCCAATGCTCTTCGCCCAAACGCTTGCGAGCGAGCGTCATCATCGATCGACGGACCAGCTTCGTGCCGGCCTCGCCTTCATCCGGAAGCTTCAACTCCTTCGCCATGGATTGCCAAGCGCGCTTCACGCTCGACACCGGCACGTAGAAGCCTGAGACCTCGTTCAGGTGCGGCGCGAACTGCTTGGCGATCGGCACTGTTGCCCGGCGCTTGCGCGTCTGGCGGCGCCCAGCCGGGTTCAGGGACAGGACGCTTGCCCGGGGATGCCACTGAGCCCGCTTGCGCTCCGTGCTGATGTCGTAGACGGCGTCCGGCCGGCCCCACGTCGCCACGCTGGCGCGAAGGAACCGAAGCAGGTTGTCGCGCTTCAAGTCGGGCTCGAGCGCATATTTGAACATCGCCGCCAACGTCGGGACATCGGCCCGGTACTGCGGTGTCCGGTTCAACTCGATGGTTGGAATGGTGGTGAAGGCGGGAGCGACACCGCCGGCACGAAAGGCCGCGGCGAGTTGGATCAGGCTATTCTCGATCGTGCCTGGGGCCCGGCTCCGATCGCCTTTGCCCGCTAGCCATGCCCGAAAATCCCCCGCCCACTTCGAATCGACAACATCGCAGCGATCTTCCACCCGACCGGTCGCCTCCTGGAAGTCCAGGATGTGCGCCAGGCGAGGGTGGACCGCATCGCCGGCCGGCTTCGTTTCGAGGTAATTGGCGACCAGCACGGTTACGAGTTCGCCGCTTTGGTCTCGGGCCCGTCCGCACTCGGGACAGACCGGGACGCCGCCGTGAGTTTCGACGTAGAGGTTATCGAGCGCAATCCGCCCCTTCCTCTCGTCCGACGTGCCCGCGCTGCTGCTTCGCTCCCGCTTTCGCCGCTGGTCGTACCAGACGACTTCGAGGCCCCCACGCCCTTTGTAGAGCCGGAATTCTCCCCGCTGGTAGAGCGGCTTCGGGCGGCGCGTTGCTGGCATTGGTTCCTCTGGTGTTGAGCGAGGGCCGTGGCGATGATCTCCCCGACGCCGATGGCATTGAGGAGGTCGAGCTGGTCGCCGTCCAGACGGATGCCCTTACCAAGCTCGCTTTGCCTGAACCAGTGCCGGGCGGTGAGGGGCAGTTCGGCGCCCATGTCAGTCCCCCCTCGCCGTGATCGAAGCGCGAAGCGACGAGACGCACAGCGGCTCGGCCCGAAGGGCGAGAGCGCGATAAGCGTCAAACCTCACCGGTCTATCCCCCCAGAAGGATAAGGAGAGGCGGCGAGCATGGCGCGGTAGGCATCGACATCGCTGCAGTCGGGCCCGTACACACCTGGCTCCTGCGATCCGGTATTCTTCTGCCGATACCAAGCCGCGAGCATTTCAGGCTTCGGCTCTATCGGTACGGCGACATAGCCAGGGGCAACCTTTACATTTTCCGTAACAGTTGGATCCGTCATCCCCTTGGGTGAAGCGCGGAGGGCGGCCTTTGCCTCAATCAGCCGTTGGGTCATGGTCGGCTCGTCTGGTGAGCCTGAGCCGGCGCGGCTTTCGACCGCTGCGACCAAATTCTCCAGCGCTTCCCTCAGCCCTTCCGTGGAGGGGATGGAGGCGAGGCGAACGACATGCTCGGCGCACTGTCGCAGGTCGGCCTCGTAATCAGGCGAATCCCGCCTCGCCGCCTTTGCGATCAGCAGTGCCTCAATGTTGCGCCGGACAAGCTCTACCGCCTCTTCGTCCGGTAGAGGGTCAGACAGGCGCGGCGCGTCATCGCCCAGGACACGTTGGGCTCGGTTCGAGCCTTCCTGCAACAGCAGGGAATAGCGCTCCTCGATCCCATCGAAGCTGTCGGCGGCGATCCCCTCATAGGCCCGCATGAAATAGCCCAACGCCTGTCTCGCTTCGTCCGGTAGAGAAGCGATGGGGACAGGAGCGATTTGGATGTAGGTGATTGTCGCGGCCAGTTCGTCCGCTCGACGTTCGCGCATATCGGCCGAGGCATTCCACCCGTTCTCCCGATCCTGCGCCACCTCGGAACGGATGACGGCTTCAAAGCTCCGAAGGTTCTCGACCAGCTTCTCCCGCTCCTCCGGTAGAGCCGGGGTGGGGCGGGTGTTCCATGCAGCGCGAGCTTCGGGTTCAGTCGCGCCGTACGACCACACCCGATGCGGCGGCTCGGCTCCGTGACAGGAATATCCCGCCGAACCGCGCTCAGTCAGGTTGGGCTGCTTTCCGCAGATCGGACACGCCAGCAGTTCGTTCTCATCTGACATTGGACGAATCCTCGCGGGAGGGCTGCGGCTGCTCAGGAGGGAGGCCCATGGCGGCGCGATAGGCTGCTCTGGCGGCGCGTAGATGCGGGAGGGCGGCCTTATAACCGCGCAAAGGGTCGAGCTTGCTCATTCCCCGCCTCCCGTCTTATCGGTGGGGAGAGAGGCGAGGAACTTACCTGCCGACTCGATATCGCGAAGGATGTGGAGCGGGATTGCCCAGGTTCGCAGATGTTCGTAATGGGACGTCAGTCGTCGTCCCAGCGCTTCCCCTTCCGGCTTATCGGATGCAGCCCGGGCGTCGGCTCGAACTTCCGCCCGACGCTCGAACTCGCCCTCTGGTATGCCACCAGGCGTCAACGGGATCCGCTTATCGGATACAGCTATAGAGGTGCCATCAGTGCTGCCATCAGTGGGGGCAGCTACAGGGGTGGGGGAGAGGGCGGAGTATGCATCGATCACTGCAAGGTCGGCTTGCGACAGCGGCTCGCTTGCGTGCTCGGCTTCCGGCTCACAATCGACAAGCTGCTCCAGCGCCTTCCTCAGTCGCTCAATTTCTTCCTCAGCTGCGACCCCGAATTGCTCGGACATCAATAATCGCAGTTCCAGTCGCTCATCCTGGATAGGGGGTGGGGACTGGAGGGCAGAAACAATCTTTTCGGCAGCCGAGCGGATTGCTGAGGACTGAAGCGCAGGGCCGTCCAGCTCGCGACGAATGATCCGCACGACCCGCTCTATCTCTCCTTTAGTAGAAGGGTGGATAGACTCGGGGTTGGGCGATGCCTGCTCTTCGGCAGGCCGCTCTGCGATGGCTTCGCCACTCAGCCCGTTCCGGTCTTCGCCCTGCGGGTCGCTGTTGCTATCGCGGGTCACTGTAAATCGCCTTCCGCAAAGAGGCGCCGAATGATCTCATTGTGGTTGGACACGAGGTGTGAAGCTCGAGCCTTGGCCTCCTCGCCGAAGCCAAAGTGAGCAACCAGGGTGGTCCGAATTCCCAGCGCGTTGCGGTTCCACACGGAGGTCCCGGCCGCTAGGCCCCCGGACGTCGAAGATTCCCACGTGAGGCTGGCGCCTTCCGGGAAGAGGTTAAGGTGGTCAAGGCACAGTCCCCAGCCGTCGGAATAGACGACTGCAAGTCCCTTTCCGCAGCCCTTGGCGACACAGACCTGATGCGTCGTGGCGTTCATTGATCTTGTCCTTCCCTCTTAAGTTCGGTCACATCCCCGACGGTGGTTTTCCAATTCCTGTTGGCGTCGATGCGAACCGTGGCAGAGCGGCCGTTGGGATAGTGGGCGAGGATGAGGCGCCAACGGCGGAACCGGTCGTACCAAGCAACACACTCGGAAGGCTCGCCCAGAGGCTCAGGCGCGACATAGGGGCCAAGAAGATACAGGGCGATTGAGGGATGCATCGACATCGCCGTCCAATCCTTTCGGACTCCACCAGGCACAGGGAATGCCGTATGCGAGCTTCATGCCGCGTCACCTTCCTTGAGCAAATCTTCCACCGGAACCCCCAGCCACGACGAGACAGTCTTCAACCCGAAGTCGATGAATCCCGCACGCTCAGGCTCCGTCATCTTGGCGAAGCTGATGGACTCGTAATCCTTGACCTTCTCGCCGCTCGGCAGTTCGATCACGCGCACCAGGCCGGCGCGGTCCTTCAGAACCTTGTGGAGCAGATCCACCGTCAGCCCGGGGGCCTTCTCGTCCAGCATGGGGACGGCTACCGAGAGGCAGGACCAGTAGAGCGCGTTCCGCTTGGCATTGCCGCGCATCGACTTGATCTCGACGCGGACCCGTCCGTCGACCGCGGCCATGGCTTGCTCGGCCGCAGGGTTCGCCGGGAACAGGCCGCCAAGGCGCTTCTGGAACAGGAGGGGCGGGGAGTCAGCCATTACGACATCGCCCTTAGCTTCGGCCAGTGGGGCGACTTGCGGGCAAACTCCTCGGCAAGGATCTGAGGACTGATGCCCTTGAGGAGCCAGAAGCTTTTCTCGCCCATCCGGTGCTGAGCCGTGTGGCATTCGTCGCAGAGGCTTACGACCCAGCGGTCCGACGGCTTCAGCCCGGCCCCGCCCAACGTACCGAGCCGGACATGCGCGGCGATGATCGGGTTCGCCTCGGTGCCGGCGTGCCCACACATGCTGCACGCAAAGCCCCTGACCCACTTGCGATGGCTCGGACATTCGCGGGTCTCGCGGACCCTCTCGCTGTTCTTATGGCGGCGCTGGGGGAGCATCAGAACGACACGTCGTCATCGAGGTCGGCGCCGCCCGAAAAGTGCGGATTTCCGCCGTTCCCGGGCTCGTGGGATTGATTCTCGGCGCCGCCGGATTTAGCGCTATCCAGCAACACCAGCTCGCCGCGGAAGCGCTGAAGCACAACCTCGGTCGAATAGCGGTCGGCGCCGGACTGGTCGGTCCATTTGCGGGTTTGGAGTTGCCCTTCCAAATAGACCTTGGAGCCTTTGCGCAGGTAGCTCTTGGCTACCTTGCCAAGGCCTTCGTTGAAAATCGTGACGCGGACCCATTCCGTGCGCTCTTGCCGATTGCCGTCCTTGTCTTTCCACGATTCTGAAACGGCCAGGCGAAGGTTCACGACCTCGCCGCCGTTGTTCAGCGATCGGCTTTCCGGGTCATCGCCCAGGTTGCCGATGAAGCAGCATTTATTAAGCCCCGACATTATGCGTCCTCCAATTCGCGTTTGCGATTGTCGTATTCCTTCCGAAGGAACTCGAAGGCGGTTTCCGACGCGCCCTTGATCAGCTCCAGGTCGAGTTCGCTGTCGCTCCAGCGCAGGCCCAATTCGGCGAGGTCGCTAGCATCGCGTATGCGCTTGCGGATCGCGCCGGCCAGCTTCTGGAGGTCGGTCTGATGTTCGCCCTTGCTGGCGATCTCGACCCCTGCCTTGTCTGGGTCGTCGTCGTCGCCGGTCGGGATCAGAAACAGCCCGCGAAGGAACTGTTTGAGCGCATAGGACTGCGCCGACCCGGCCGACTGTGCGCCGGTTGCTAGGACGCTGACGCCCTTGTAAATCGGCCCGTAGGATTCGCCGTCCGCATGGACAAGAGTGAAAGCGAAGCGCGCGTTCCACATGACCGTGGACTTGCCATCTTTTTTGGTAACCTCCTGTGTCTCGGCATCACGCGCTTCGCCAGGGATGATGAAGAGTCCGGCGTCGGCCATTGGCCCGCGAACATGCTTCAAAAAGTCGTCAATGGAGGCGAAGTCGTATCGCGCTCCAGAGTCGTTGCGGGTATGGTCCTTCGCAAGTGTGCGAAGCTCAGCCATTACCTTGACGACGGCGCCCGCTATCTTGGGTGGGAACGCATAGTCCTGAGTATCAGCAGCCATCGGAAATCGTCCTTTGAGATGGGGTGAAGCCGATTGAGGAAGCGCATGGGGTCCAGTGAAAAGAAGCGAGGTGAGTCCGTTCGCGGCGCCCATTCCCCTTTCCAGCGCTGGTCAGAGAGCAATTCCCAAGTTTCCGGGTCGCGCTCGCCGTCCTCGAGCCAGACGCGAACCGGGATCCACGGGCCTTTCGCCCGAAGCCGCATCTGGAAATATCCCTCTGCTGGCTCATCGATCCGCACCTTGCGCCTCTTTGAGCTTGGCGACCTTCGCGGCGAGCTTGGCCGAGGCGTCCTCCAGCTCGGAGAGAAGTCCGATCGACCAGAGCCTGGCCGGCGCGCATTCCACAAAGGGAACCCGTTGGACGATGTGCGTAACGTCGTCAGTAAGCTGCTCGATCATGCTGGCTTCCAGTGCAGTCTGGTGAGACGACTGGACCATCATCGGCCGCCGCAGCTCGGGAGGATTGCCGAGATCCTGGGTCATTCTTTTGCCGCCACGCCGAGGATTACGCCCAGCTCCTCGCGGATGCACTTGAGCTCGGCCATCTGGTCGTCGAAGCGCTGACGACGAGCCGCTTCCGCTTCATCCGAGAAGTAGCTAGTCAGCCTATCCTGCGCCGCCTGCTGCTGATCGACAGCCTCGAGGAACGGCATGAACACCCGGTCACTAGAGGGCATTGGGTTTGTCCTGGGATTGAGGATGGGGAGGGTGGGCGATGCCCTTCGGGCCGCTCTGGCTTGCTTCGCACTCAGCCCCTGACGGGTCTTCGCCCTTCGGGAGCCTGCCGCTATCGCGGATCAGCGCGGTAATCGCAGCTACGTATCGGTCAGCAGCCGCACGCGCCTTGTCGTCGCTCGGCAGATGCTCGCCGTAATAGTTGTAAACCAGCCAACGAATGGAGCGCTCGGGTCCGAATGGGTCTTCGGCTAGATGCGGCTCATAGTCGAGAATGTGCGAGGGATCAGAAGCCTGTCGGTCCCCGCCAAGCGCGCCCGACTCTTCCAGAGCCTCAACAACCTTCGCTGCGTGCGGATCGCAGCCGCAGATGGGCCAATCGCAGTCGGCCGGGTCGTCGGGTCCATTGGGCTGGAGGCGAGCCTTGCACGTCCAGAATGCGCCGTGGAAGGTGCGCAGGTGTGTTCGAAATTCGTGCATGTCGTTAATCCACGGCATGCCAGGAACCGGCGCGAATGCTTGATCGGACAGGCCGCGAAAGTGATTGCGGGTTCGGACCCCGGCCCAATGGATTACGGCGTCCACGACAGGAAAATCCCCGCTCAGCCAGCGCTGGGCATCCGAAAGCTGATTGCGGAGAAACCCGTAGGCGTCAGCGTCCTGAGCGATGTTGGGTGCCAGCCAGCGGGCGAGGCGCTCGCGAACGGTCATTTGGAGACTCCTTGCAGGTGGCAGGTCCAGCAGCGTTGCTGGCGCGTGGCGAGGTCGAGAAAGCTGGAGGACACGAACCGCCCACAGTCGTGGCAGGTTATGCCGACAGTCTTTGTGTGCGCGGTCATGGATGCCCCCACGATTCTGAAATGCGGACCCACTCGGTCCAAGCTTCGGGATCGCGCTGAGCGTTCGTCGCGTTGCCGTCGGGGCGCACGAAGCGGCGCGTCCGGGTGCGAGGGTTCCAGTCTAGCAAGCCGCGATTTTCGCCTTGGCAGACGCCGCACCGAGGCAGGTCACCGTCCAAAGTATCAGCTTGGGCCCGCTCGGGGCCGCCGCCACAAACAGCGCACCAACTCATATCAGCACCGCCCCCAGCACGACGGCTGAGATGAAGGCGAGTTCGCCCGCGATAGTGAGGAGCGGCTTTGCCTGAGACGCGAAGCGGCTCAGTCCCGAAGGGACGCCCGAACGGTGCCGAAGGCAATCGCCTAACCTTGAGGAGTTGGGGAGGAATTGCCGCGCCCGCCTCCCCGTCAGGCTGATCGTGCCATCGTCCTCTCGAACGACGTACCGCGACAATCTCTTGGCGAGGGAGATCATAGCGATTCCACCTCCCCAATCTCAAAGGATATTCCCCGGGCGACTTCGTAGAGCTCGTCAACTTCGGTGAGATCGTACATCGCGTTGATGGCAGCCTGGCCTGATCGACTGACCCTGAAATTGCCACGAGACGCGTCCAGCCGGGACGCCTGCAGCGCCGAGATTGTCGCGTCGACTAGCGCAAGCTGCGGATCGCACGTCCGGTCGACCAGGATCAGCGGGGACGGACCCCTCGATGCCACGGCTTTACCGTTGCTTGTCCAGCTCATGGTTTTTGCTCCTGAAGGATGGTCCGAACTTCGAGGCCGAGAGCGCGAAGACGAGCTTCCAAGCTGCCTCGCTCGTCCCACCGGACCTCGATAAGGCGGTGGCAAGCGTCGGTCGCCCAACCGAGGGAATAAACGCCATCATGAAGCCAGCGTGGGCGGCCTACGAAGCGCCAATCCTCGCCCAGATGCGGCAAGGCCCGCCTGCTGCCCTTCGTGAGGCTCGCTGCGATCTCCCTCGCGTTCATGGCTGTGCCTCGGGAGGCTGGGGAACTAGGGGGAGGTCATACCAGTGCGTCAGGTACGCGAGGGATTGATCGGGATCGCCGGCTGCGCGCCATTCGCTTTGGTCATGGTCCCAAACGGCGAAGTTGTAGTGGCGGCGAGGTCCGCGGCCCCAGTCGTGTCCCGTCACCAGGATCTCGCGATCCTTCGGTGCCTCGGAGATTGGCCTCCATCCGTTATCCATCTCAGCCATACTGGGGGTGGGCGATGCCTTCGGCCCGCGCTCGCGCCCTACGGGCCCAGCCTGCTCCGCAGTCTGTCCGGCTTCGCCGCTTTGATCGCTATCGCTGGGGAGGTGCCAGCTCAGAGCCCCTAGGCGCGCAATCGTTACGTCCCACGCGGCGGAGAAGTGCATGTAATCGAGGCGATTGAGATCGTAGGCCTGGGTAAGTGCCGCCAGGATTATCTCTTCGTTCGCGTGAATCTCTGCAATGCGCGAGGGATCGAAGTCCGTAGGGCCGAGACGCGAAGCAGGCTCGGTCGAAGACGAGAGCCCGGTGCCGAAGGCACGCGCCCACAGCTTACGAGCCAATTCCCTAAGCATGGTGGGGGAGGGGGTCATGACTGCCCGCCTTTCGCTTTGAGCAGAGCGGCGAGCGCTTTATCTCGACCTCTGACAAATCCCGGAGTTTCGAGGACTATTTCCAGCGCCTCGGCGAGATCAGGAGCGGCGGCGATAAGGTGGGCGTCAGATTGACCTCGCGCCGTCCGCATGTCGAAAAAGACTAGCGCCAGAATGTCGTCATCAGGTCCAACCTGCAACAAGCGGGTATCTACGCCGATGCGCGGAGCATAGCTGAGGCGAACGCCCGAAACCTGCCACGGTCCCGTGGTCCAGCCGCTCATCTCCCTTCCCCTTCACGGGCTTTGGAGGAGGCTTCACGAAGGAGAGCGGCGCGAACTTCCTTGCCCAAGGGAGTCAAGCCGATGTCCGGAGGTTCCATCCCCGAGACGTGCTCCAAGAGGCCCTTGTCGATAAGGCGGTAGAACATCCGGCGACCGGACGGATCTAGGGTGGCATCATCGTTGTAGCCGATCGAAGCATTCACGATGCATCGCCTCTGCGCCTTCGTCAGTCCGTTCAGCACATCGGCGACCGACAGCCCCTTATCGGAACCCTCTTCCAGACGGGGGGCGGTCACGACACGATCCGATAGGCAACGAGGTCGAGCTTCGGATCATGCTTGTTGTGACGCCATTCGCAATCTGAGGCCGGGAGGACCGCGTCGACGTAACTGGAGGGGTCCTCGCGCTCACACCGAAGCATGGTCTTGACTTGCGCTGTCGCCGCGACCGGACACCCCCCTCCAGCCCAATCGATCCACTCACCGGGGGCGGTCATGATTGCACCTCGGGCAGGCGAACGCGATCTTCGCCCGCGACAACGGTCCGCACCAATGGCCAACCGTAGGTAGCGTAAATGACGGGCTGGCCGCCCACCTTGTCAGCGCTGGTGAACCTCGCGGCGAACTCGCTTCCGTCATCTCGGGAGACGATGATCCGCTGGCCCGGCTTTAGGTCGGAGCCCCTCATGATTTCACCGGAGGCTTGGGGAGCGGGCGCCAATGCGTGCAGACGTGCCGCATGCCGTCACTGTCGATGACAGTGTTCCAGCCGCGCTGGCCCCGCGTGGTAGCCGGCGGGATCCGGCCTTTGATGATTTTGCCTGCGCCGGCCAACCCTTCGACTTTCGCGCCGGGGCGAGCCGTATCAATCGGCCTCCACTTATCTACGACAGGTGAGGGGGCAGATACCTCAGCGTTCTTTGCGTCTGCACGACCGTCGGAGAACCCTGGGCGGTAGTCAGAAAAGGCACCGTATTTTCCGTCGTCATGCGATCCGAACGGCTCGCCATAGAAGCCATCGGTGTAGCCGCAGAGATAGGCGGCATCGTTGAACTTCGTGCCGTTCGGATCAGGCCGGGGGTTCCAGCCATCTACGACAGGTGAGGTAGGGGCCGCGCTCATGACCGAGCGACTTTCGAAGCAGCTTCGCGAAGCTTGCGGGCCATAAGATCGTGCCCGGCTGCGCCGCCCGGAAAGCCGTAATCACGGAGCCGCTTGGCAAAGCTGTCGCATCCGCCAGCAACTTCGAGCGCCACGGTAACGAGGAAGTCCACGTCGTCGTCGTTTTCGGGGGTTTCGGCAGTTGCCACGGTCGGGCTCACGGGCGCGCTCACAGCGACACCTGCGAGCTCGCGGCGGCGCGACGTGCGCGGTTTGTCTGGCTGTGACAGGCTCGACAGCCCTTGGACTCTCCGCGAACTGTCATCCGCCGGTTTTCACCTTCGATAAGGTGCCCGCGCTTGCAGATGGCTTTGCACGCCGCCGGCTTGACCTTGACGAACCGCCCCTTCGCGATCGCGTCTTGAGTGTTGTCCCGGTAGGTCCCGAGGAAAAGATGGTCAGGATTGACGCACGCCCGGTTATCGCAGCGGTGGCAAACCACGAGGCCGGCTGGGATCGGACCATGATGATGAGCAAAGCTCACCCGATGCGCTCGCAGGTTAGTGCGGCCCATGGCGAATGTGCCGTAGCCCGATGCATTACGCGATGCTGTCCAGATCCAGCATGCGCCGCTCTGGTCGGTCTTTAGCCAGAAGCGAACAAGATCGCGTCCGGAGAGAGTCATCTGGAGGGCTGCGGGAAGAGCCATGTTCGATCCTTGTGGGTTCTCGCGGCCCGGCGTGTGCCGAGCCGTCCGGGGAGGTCAGGCGGGGAGATGTTCCCAGCCGTAGCCATTGGGATTGAGACGGACGTTTCTCTGCTGCTCTCCGTCGACGATCACGCCGACAAATCCGGGGAAGCCAGGAATGAAGTCGGTGCGGGGGCGAACGGTAGCGACGGCCCCGCCATAGGCTGGCGACGTAACCCGGACCTGCTGTCCGTCGGCCAGGGGGGAAGGGGTCTGCATCGTCTGCTCCATCTGTTTCGATGGAGGCGTTGTACATCTTACAACGAGGCGGTCAACTGCAAAGTTGTAAGGGAGACAACTTTTGTCGTGTTTAGGCTAGCCCATAGGAAGAAAGGGCTGGGACACTGTCCTGCCCTTGGCCACGGTAGGCGTCAGGAATCGCCTACCAAACACAATGTCCGACACCGTGAGCATTTGCATCCTGGGGTAGAGAACTCCGTTCACATCTAGATCGCCAGCCTCCCCCATCTCTCGGCGGAAATTTGCTGTCTTGCGCGGGCCTAGCGTATCCATAACGATAAGGCCGGCCATCAAGGCTTGATCGCGCTCTAGAACCCCACGAAGGCTGCGGATCACGTCCACGTTGACGTTTCTTCCCCCCTTCACCTCAATGACCATGCTTTGCAGATGACGCTCCCCAGGAATGGAGAAATAGAGCCTGCCATCGATGCCGCCGTCCGCAGTTTTGCGGGAAGTCACAAACCCGTCGATTTGCTCGATCGCCCACTTCTGGAACTGGTGCTTGTCGCGCTCCCAGAGGTCTTGGGCGCCCTCTAGTGTGTGCGGAACGCCTTCAATGACAAAGTCGACGCCCTCCCGAAGCCCAAGCCGATCCTCCAATCTAACCTTAGCCACGCGCTTTATGGCGTGAATTGCGATGTCGATTCCGATCCAACGGCGGCCCAGCGTGTGCGCCGCTTCGATGGTTGTCGCGCAGCCGCAAAAGGGGTCAAACACAACATCGCCCGGATTTGTCGAGGCTTCTATAATCCGCTTCATCAGCGCCAACGGCTTCTGAGTGGGATAGCCCATGCGCTCTTTGTTAGAGCCGACCAGCGATGGTATGTCGTTCCATACGGATTGGACCGGCACGCCCTTAGAATCCTCTAGGAACAGTTTCTGGCGGGCATAGCCGGTGCGAGAGTAGTGCAGCTTCCCTTCGTCATGCAGGCGCTGGATGGTGTCCCTGCTGTATCGCCATGCGCGAGTGTGACCGTTCCACTCGAATACCGGGTTGCCCTTCGCCGCGCCGCCGGGGCCAGTTAGCGGAGTGGTCGTGAAGCGACGTCCCTTATTGTCGACATTCCTATAGGTCGTTTCAATATAGGCGGGGTCCAGCGGCATATAGAGCTGGTTCCACGTCCGCTTATCTGATCGTGAATAAAAAAGGATTGTGTCGTGAACGCGACCGAAATGCTTGGATCCCTGCCCCACGTCGTTGTGAGCTCCGTAGCGCTTCCAGATGATCTCGTTGACGAAGCTGGAATGCCCGAAAATGCTATCCATCATGACTTTGATATAATGGGCGGCGGTCGGGTCACAGTGGAGGAAAATCGAGCCCGTCGGTTTCAGGACGCCCCGGAGCGGCAAAAGGCGCTCGGTCATATAGGACAGGTACGCAAGGAGCCGCGGCTGCGTGTTCCGCAACGCGTTCATCCAGATCTTCCAGAACTCTACGATTTCGTCGTCAATGCCAGCGCCGCGCATCAACACCGGCATTATTCGAATTGCGCGTTGGCGCTCCTCGGAAAGTTCCCAGAGATCATTGAACGCCTCAATCTGGTCCGGCAGAGGACGCCCAGTTTCGTCCTTGTAGATGGCATTATAGTCGCGATTCGAGTTGAACGGTGGATCAAGATAAATGAGATCAACGCTGCCGAGCGGCATGTCCTGCATTATTGAGAGGCAGTCGCCGTACATAAGCCTGTTCACGGCAGCGCCCCTTTACCTGACCTCACTCACTAGCTTCTGCGCGGACGAGAGCAGCCGCAACCTCGGCGATCTGGCGGCGCACGCCAGGTTTTGCTTGATCTAGGATTGACCAAATTCCCTCTGGATCTCCAGGGGATCTGGTCAAAAGGTTTGCAGGCTCGGTTCCTAGGGCATCGGCCAACCGCTCGAGCATTTCCTGATTGTAGGGCAATAAGCTACGCTCGACCTTGCTCAGATTACCCTTATCCATTTTCACCTTCTCGGCCAGCTGCTCGAGAGACATGTTGCGGGACTGTCGCCACGCGCGAATGAAATTCGGCCTGAATCGCGGTGCTTGCGCCATCCCGCTTTGTCGTCGGAAACTACGGCCCCGACGAGCGGTAGCCATACAACGAGCGCTTGACGATAGTTGTTGTATCACATACAACTCTGAGCATGAACCCGAAAGTCGCGCTCCGCTCGTATCTGGACAACCACGATATTCGCCCGGCCGCGTTCGCGCGCGCCATCAGCTACGACAAGGGCAATTTTCACCGGCTTCTCCACGCTGAGGACGCCTTCTGGCCTTCTCTTGAGTTGGCCCTACGCATTGAGCGGGAAACGAGCGGCGCCGTTCCGATGAGCCTCTGGGCAGAGGCAAAGGCCGCGTGACGGCGCTACTCCATCGCAGGCAGCGGGCCGTTTTTGACCTGCCAGTCGACCAAAGCTTTATCGCCTCGGCGGACATAAACCATGAGGCTGTGGATCGACATAACCCGATCCACCGAAGCGTCGGTTCCTTCGTCTCGGATGTGGACGTCGTCGTTTTCGTCGATCTCGACGGTGGGAGCCTCACTGAGCAGCACGGTGAGCTTGGATCGCATAGATCACCTCTTTCGCTTAACGGCCTCCTTGATGGGGATGGGGCCGGCCGCGGCCCTGGCATCCCAGTCGTCCAACAGTTTTTGCCCCGCTTCGATCCACTGCCGAAAGATAGCGATCGGCATGCAGCGAAGGTCCTCCTCGCCCCCTCCGACGGGCGAGTAGAACACTCGGCCGCCAATCTCCCGGAAGTCCGGTTTGGTATCGACGAAGGCCACCAGCTCATTCTTACGCGGCATAACAAAACGCTCCGCCCAAGTGCGACGACGGCACCTCCATGCCGCCGGGACTCGAAACAACCGTTTCGGACCCATCGCGTTGATGTACCTGATCTGTCCCCTTTGCAACCAACCTCGATCAATCCCCCGAAGATTGAAGGATTTCGGATACGGCCTGCATCGGGAGCGGCCGCATGACCCGCGAACCCACCTTCGAGAACCTGAACGACCGCATTCGCCGGATAGCGCGGGAGGAGTTCGAGCAGCTCAGGCTCGTCCAGCGGGCTCGTCAACTGAGAGCGCGTCGATGAGATCTGTAAAATATCCCGCATTGGCGACCTCTCGGATGTCCGCCGCCTCGCGGCAGAAGGGCTCATCCCAAGTTGCCACGTTGTCGGCGTGTGCCAGCACTTCGCGCTGCACCTCCAAGACAAAGGCAACTCCGAAGCGCTTGCCCATGACGTGGAGCAGGGCTCGCGCAAGTTGGAAGCCGTCATCGGTGTGCTCTGCTGCCTTTTCAGCGGCCTCCTTTTTGAAGCGCTCGACAAGCGCCTCCGTCTCCGTTTTGTCCACGGAATCTCCCTCTCGTGCACGTCAAACCACCTGCACGATAGCACCGGCGCCGGGAGGAGGTCGATGACCGATCCCCGGCGCCGGATTGGTGGGCTGCGCTTTGTGCCGATCGACGCACCGCAACTCGTCATCTGCGCTTCGGGAGATATTCGCCTCTTCATCCCAGAAGAGACCCGGCACTTCCTCGCACCCGCCCGCCAAGCTGAGCGGAGGGATGTGTAGATGGCAACCGTTCATCAGTCGCAGCTCGCGCCCGCGGCGAACAAGTTCCACGTCGGCAACGGCGATGACGGGAAGCACTATTGGCTGACCCCGCCAGACGTTTACGGTCCGCTGGACGCGCGCTTCAGCTTCGATTTCGACCCTTGCCCCTTCCCGAAACCAGAGGGTTTCGACGGCCTCACGGCCCCGTGGGGCAAGTCGAACTACGTCAACCCGCCTTTCGGATCGATCCTGCATCAAGGCCCGGGCGACAAGAAGCCGCGGAAGAAAGGGCCGACCGCATGGGCCCGTAAGGCGATTGAGGAGCAGGCGAAAGGCAACCGAACCGTACTCGTCTACCCGGTCGACAAGTGGCTCCTGATGCTGCTCGCCGCCGGCGCCAAGGTCGAGAACCTCGGCGACGTCAAGTGGCTCGCCACTGAGGACGGATCCGAGGGCAAGGGCACCGGGCGGCATATCGCCTGCTTCATTCTTGAGCCGAGGGAGGCGTAGATGGCTGAGCCCCTTCGCGTCCTTTCGCTCTTTGCTGGCATCGGCGGCTTCGACCTCGGTCTGGAGCGTGCGGGCGGATTCAAGACCGTCGCATTCTGCGAGATCGATCCATTCTGCCGGCGCGTGCTGGCCAAGCATTGGCCGGAGGTCCCCTGTTACGATGACGTTCGCACTCTCACCGCCGATTGCCTCGCCGCAGATGGGATCGCCGTCGACGTCATCTGTGGGGGGTTTCCCTGCCAGGATATCAGTTTCGCCGGAACCGGCGCCGGCCTCGCTGGCGAGCGGTCGGGACTTTGGTTCGAATATGCCCGCCTCATTGGCGAACTTCGACCCAGCTACGTCCTCGTGGAGAACGTCGCAGCGCTGCTTGCTAGAGGGCTGGACGTCGTTCTCGGGACCCTGGCCGCGCTCGGGTACGATGCGGAGTGGCATTGCATACCCGCTTCCGCCGTTGGTGCGCCTCACCGACGCGACCGGCTCTGGATTGTGGCCCACCCCAACGGTCGGGGGCGGGGGGCAGACGTTGCCGGAAGGAACTACGCCGACAGGCATGACACCGGACGGGCGGAAGCAGACAGTTTGCCTGGAGCGCTTTGCAATCCAAGTGGCTCGAGAGATTTGGCCTACTCCGCGGGCGAACGATTCCGAGAAGGGGGGCAATGTGGATCCCATGAACAAGCGCAATGGGCTGGTGGGCGCGGTGCGCCGGTGGCCCACGCCTACCGTAGCGATGCACAATGGCTCGTCGGCCGGCGCGATGGTCCGATTGTCCGGAAAGAGCAGATTGAACGACAGGCTCGACTGTGCGGTGGAGCAGGGGAACATCACGACTGGTCGGTTGAACCCGCTGTGGGTCGCGTGGCTCATGGGATTCCCCATCGAGTGGGCCAGCTTCGCGCCTACGGAAACGCCGTCGTCCCGCAAATCCCGGAGCTGATCGGCCGCGCCATCCTCGAAGCGATGGGGGCTGCCTAAGCCATGCCCCCCTCCGCTTATCTCGCCATCGCCATCGGCGCTCTCATAATCCTTCCTGGCATCGTCGTGATCTGGATCGCCCGCCGGTTCGTCGCTGAGGTCATCGAGGTTCTGAAAGCGGGACAGGATGACCGCGACGAGCTCGCCGATGCTCAGGATCTTCGCGGAATCATCCGGTCCCGGCTCGACGATCTCGCGGCCTCCCTCGAGCAATATCTCTCCCGGAGCGTCCCCACGCCCCCTGACCTTCCACGTGTCCATGAAAGCGGAAATAGGATATGAGTTCGAACGGTTCAGCGGATAAATCGCCCCTCATTTCCCGCAGCGAGGCTCGGGACAAGATCCGCAACGCTATTCGCATGTTCGTCGGGCGCGGCAAGCGCTATTCGGTGAAGCAGGCGTCCAATGGATCGGGCGTTCCGGATCGCCTCATCGAATGCGCGATGTGCGATCCCGGCTCTACGGACTGGCGCGACTTGAGCCTTGACGCCCTGCTTTCGCTCTCTTCGTTTCTTGGTCCCGATTTCACTTGCGAATGGCTGTCCCTAGCACAGCAAGGGGCCTTCTGGATACCGAACCCCGAGGACCTTCCTGCCGGTGAGATCGCCGCCGACAGCGCGGAAGATTGCGCCGCCGTAGCTCGAGCAGCCGCTGATGGTCGGTTCGATCGCGACGAGCGTCCGGTCCTTCGTGCTGTCGGCACTCGGATGATGGCCCGGGGCGCCCAGCTTCGCGCGGTTGGGAGCGTGGCGGCATGAACGATCTTACGACGATACCTTTCGCGTTCGAGGACCAAACCATTCTGATAGCCGATAACGACGGTTACCCGTGTTTTTTGGCCGTTGACGTATGCAAGGCTCTGAACATCAAGAATTCCCGGAAAGCGGTAAGGCAGCTCGATAGGGACGAAAGGGCTGAGGTACCTTTAAGATACCCCAGCTCAAATGGGGTCAGCCAAGTTCGTCGCCGAACCGTTCTCAGTGAAGCTGGCGTGTTCACCCTTGCTCTCCGGTGTCGGGATGCCATGAAGCCCGGTACGGCCCCCTACAAATTGCGGAAGTGGGTGACGGGCGTTGTGCTTCCGGCGTTTCGTCGCGGTCATGCCACCGAAGACGTAAGAGTGACCCAGTTCGCCGAGGAAGCTCTCAAAGTGATGGGTGGAGTGGTCCAGGCAATTATCCGCAAGGAAATGCGTGAGTTTAGAGAATCACTTCTTCCCGTTGCTGTAAACGAAACTATTCTCTCCGGGCGATACGCGGTCGTAGAGGGGATCAGCTCGCTCGGAGTGTTAGAGCTATGCGGATATGGCAAAGGTCAAAGACCCAAGGGCTCTTCACAGTTCGTCACACGAAGACTGGTACGCTATCACGTTTTGCGCAGCTCTCAGGTCCGTTTTCCCTCAGTGGGAGGGAGCGTAGTCCATCTATTTGATGAAATGACTAGCCGAGAATGGCTATCTAGCGGCGGTAAAACTGAAATAGACCATTTCGTGGCGCAAAAGCGCGGACAAGGCCGCCTCAGGCTCATCGCCAAACCCACCCTCGCCGAGATTGCGAAAGACCGGCTACGGGATCGGCGGGCGTGACGATCGAGCTGCCCTGGCCCCCTGCCAGCCTCTCAGGCCACAACAAGGGCCATTGGAGGGGAAAGGCGGCCATCGTCGCCCAGCATCGCCTGTGGGCGCGCAATGCCACCCTAGCGGCCAAGGTACGCGCTCCGGCTCGGGGTGACATCCGGGTTATCGTCGGCTTCTATCCGCCTGACCGCCGCGGCGATCGGGTGAACTTTCCCAATCGGCTGAAGCCCTACTTCGACGGAATCGCCGAAGCCCTGGGCGTCAACGACAGCCGCTTCCTGCCGTCCTACCACTTCTGCGAGCCGATCAAAGGGCGGGGCAAAGTCGTCATCGGGATCGAGGTGCCGTCGTGATCCTATCGTCTGCTCCCGCGGTCGCCGAGGTGCTTCCTTATAGGTTGAGATTCCGATTCGGGGTCGCCCTGATACGGCATCTAATCGAGGCGGCCTCCCTTGTAACTGAGATCCATCCCGCCACCATCATCGGGCCTCAGAGGACAAGAAGGGTGGCCTACGTTCGCTTCGCAATAATGGCGGTAGCGCGGGAATGCCAAAAGTCCTTGCCACAGATTGCTCATGAGCTGGGCAGGAGCGATCACACTACCGTCATCCATGGCCTGGCTCAAGCGAAGCGCCTCGAACGAGAGGATCCTGACTTTGCTACCCTAGCGCGTTTCCTACGCAACGAGGCGGATAAATCATTGTCGGCACCGTCACCCTCTATGCTGAAGGAGGGGAAATGAGCGATTTTGACGAGGCCCATAGCGCCGTCTCTGTCGGGATCGCTGAGCGCTACCTTTGCCAGTCCCCAGACATGACCTGGGAGGAGAGGTGCGACGAGCTCGCCACGGCGGCGATCGAGGCCATGCAGCTTTTCATACAGGGCCAGCGTCAGCTCAGCATGTTCGTCGGAGAAGCTGCATGAGCGCAGAAATGGACCGGCTCATAAAAGAGGTTCTGGACCTGGGGTGGGAGGGCCGGTCGACGGCCTTTGGCCCGTGCGAGGGCTATGTCTACTTCGTTGTTACGGCCGGAAGCCAAGACAAGCATGTGAAGATAGGGTTCAGCAAATCAGACCCAAGGAGGCGGATGGCTGCTCTGCAAACGGGCAATCACAAGCACCTTCGCATTCTGGGCTTCTTACCCGGCTGCCGTCGCATGGAAGCCGCGCTGCACGTCCAGCTAGCGCCGCATCGCGCCAGCGGAGAGTGGTTTCGGGCGCCTTCGGATCTATTCTCTATCATCGAGCAGCACATCATCGATCACGGGCTAGCCTCGAACGATCCCGAAAACTTTTGCGTTGGTGACGGATGAGCGGCGTCATCTCCACCGCCTTGCGCCATCTCATGGCTGCCGGAGTCACCGGCGAAGCTTTGCTGCGTGCCGTGGAGGACATAGAGGCAGCAATTCCCACGTCGGTGGACGAAGCCGCAGAGCGCCGCCGTGAACGTGATCGTCTTTACCAAGCCGAGCGTCGTCGGCAGAAATCGGCAGACTCGGCAGATTTGGACGACGCGTCCGTTTCCTGCCCCCCCAATGAGTATATATCTAACCCCCCGGTTCCCCCAGTTGAGGCTAGCGCCTCAACAGCCCCCAAGGGCCGTGACCGCGGATCGAAAATCCCTGAGGATTGGAACCCACCCTCCATCGCCGAGCTGACCCCGGAAGCCCGAAGCCTCGCCGAAAAGTGGCCGGCGGCGTCCTACCGCGCCGAAGCCGAGGCATTCCGGAACTTCTGGCTCGCCGAAAGCGGGGCTCGAGCCCGCAAATCGAACTGGGACCGGGCTTGGGCAAACCGGATCGTCGCTGTGAGCGGCCAGGTCATGCGCCAGGCCAAGTTTGCCGAACCTGAGACGAAGTTCGCCAAGCGCGAGATGGATCCAGCCGAGACTAGCGCCCTCGCCGCGCTGACCAAGGCGAAAGACCAGCTCCCCTTCGACGAATGGTGCAAGCTCCGGGACGCCCACTACCGACGCTGGCCGCCGCCGGGAAAGTCTCGTTCTGAGGACCGGCGGACCTTCAAACCGGCCGGCATCGGCGATCTAACCCAACGAATCCAGCGACAGGCAACAGCATGACCACATCTACACAGAGCGGGAGAGGGCTATGCCCGCAATAGGCAATATTGACGAGATCGTGGAGACAATCGGCTTCACCGGCTTCGAGGCGCTCGTCAGCGTCCGCGGCGGACGCCGGCTCTACGTGCCGACCCACGTTGCCGGGGCGCAGCAGATTATCCAGTGGCTAGGCGAGGACAAGGCCGCCAGTCTGGTCGAGAGCTTCGGCGGGTTCCACGTTGACATCCCCAACCGGCGGCCCACCACTCCACCATCTCGCCGTTCCATAATCGTCGCCTTCATAGATGCGGGCAAGACTGACGACGAGATAGTCGAGTTGGTCCAGTGCACCGAAAGGTCCGTCCGTCGGTATCGATCCGAAAGGCGGGACACGCGTCCGGCTTCCAAACCAAAGCCGCAAACGTGAACCGTCCGAGCGTCCCATTCAACGGGCACCTCGGGACAGAGGCCGATCGGGATAAAGTGGCACCGGCGGGTCATCTGGCTCCCGGTGCCATGACCCGAGGCAAGGCCAGTGCCGTCTACATCACGGACCATGCGATCCTGCGTTACCTCGAGCGCGGCTACGGCCTCGACGTTGAAGCGGTGAGGGACGAGATGGTATCCGCCGCTCGCCCAGCCGTCGACTTTGGCGCCCCGGTCGTGATTTGCCACGGGGTGAGGCTTATCATCCAGGATGGGTGCAGGGTTGTAACGGTCCTGCCGAAGCGGCGGAAGTAAAGAGATGGGCCGCCCATCCTCCTACGACACCGCGCTCGCCGATGATATATGCGCAAAGCTGGCTAGCGGGATGTCCCTGCGCAAGATTTGTGACGAAGACGGAATGCCCGACCGGGAAACGGTTCGTCGGTGGCAAATGGAGAATGAGGATTTCGCGGCCAAGTGCGCCCGCGCGCGTGACATCCAGGCTGACGAATATTTCGACCGCGTTCTCCAGGTGGTCGACGACGTGGCTGAGGGCACCGCTAAGTCTGCTCGGGTCAAGCTGGCCGGGCTTCAATGGATGGCTTCGAAACTCGCTCCGAAACGCTACGGAGACCGCACGACTCTTGCCGGCGATCCCGACGCGCCGTTCGACATGAAGATCGACGCGACGGTCCGCTTCGTGCGCCCGGGAGAGGTGGCCGATGCAGGTTGACCTTCAACTCCCTGAGTGCATGGAAGAGCCGCTATTCGCCATGACCGCCGATGACGGCCTCCCTGTGCGTCACAGGGCTCTCCACGGCGGCCGCGGCAGCACGAAGTCTCATTCCTTTGCCCGGGGCCTGCTCTTTCGCGGATCGGTCAAGCCGGAACGCATCCTGTGCGCGCGTGAGATTCAACGCTCGATCGAGGGATCGATCAAAAAGCTGCTGGACGATCTTATCCCCCAAATGGGATTGGGCCCGACGAACGGAGACGGCTTCTACCACAGCTTGCAAAGCGAGATCAGGGGACGGAACGGCACTTTGGTATCGTTCGCCGGCCTCAGGACGAACGTCGCCAGCATCAAGTCCTCCGAAGGCATTTCCATCGCCTACGTGACCGAGGCCAGTGCGGTGAGCCAAGATAGCATCACCACCCTCACCCCCACAGTCCGCCTACCCGGATCCGAGATCTGGTGGGACTGGAATCCGGACCAGCCTAACGATCCGGTGGATGTCATGTTTCGCGGTGGTCAGCCCCCGCCCGGTTCTATCGTGCGAGAGGTCAACTACCCCCAGAATCCTTGGTTCGGTGATCCTCTGAAGAGCGAGATGGAGTGGGACCGGCGCCGGGACCCGGAGAAGTACCAGCATATCTGGCTCGGCCAGTATAAGCGCAACAGCGAGGCGCGTGTCTTTCACAACTGGCGCGTTGAAGAGTTCGACCATGGACCTGAGGACGGCGTTTATCGCTTTGGCGCCGACTGGGGCTTCAGCATCGATCCGACCGTCCTTATTCGGTGTTGGTTGGAAGGTAGGACGCTCTATGTCGACCAGGAGGCATACGCGGTCGGCTGTCCGATAGACAGTACGCCTGCTCTATTCGCCGGCAGCGACTACCGGGACCCCGCAAGGTGGGAAAACCCAAGCGCTTATCCGGGTGTTCCGGGAGCCCATAAATGGCCCATCATCGCCGACTCCGCCCGGCCGGAGACGATTGATTACATGAAGAGCCGCGGCTTCGACATCCAGCCCGCGATCAAAGGGGCAGGATCGGTCGAGGACGGCGTCGAGTTCCTGAAGAGCGTCGACATCGCCGTCCATCCGCGATGCCAGCACGTTATCGACGAGCTCACCTTCTACAGCTGGAAGGTTGATCCTCGGACGGGGTTGGTCCTGCCGGTCCTGGCCGACAAGAAGAACCACACGATTGATGCGCTTCGATATGCCTTGGAAGCTGTGCGTCGAGCCGGAGGCTCCATGGATCATGTTTCGCTGCCGAGATCGGGATCGTCGCGGACACTCAGCATGTGGGGCGCCGGCCGCGCAGTAGGGGGAATGACCAGATGACCGTAATTGACCGCATCCGGGCCGCGGCGACCTCCTTCCTCGCAGCGCCGAGGGCGGAGAGAGTGGAGCGCTCGCTGTCAGCGCAGCGGGCCATGGATCGCCACGCTTGGCGCTACTCCGGCCTTCTGGGCAAGCGGGTGGCGAATGACGACGCAATCCTCACCGCTCACGGCGGGAATGACCTGGCGCTATGGCGGGACATTCTCGACGACGACCGCTGCAAATCCTGCTTCCAGCAGAGGATCGAGGCAGTCAAGTCGCACGATTGGACGGTCGAGGGCGGGGGCGACGATCGCAAGTCGAAGAAGGCCGCCGAGTTCCAGCGGTATCAGCTCAAGTCGATCGAATTTGACGAGACGACGGAGTTGATGATGTACGGCATCTGGTTCGGCTTTGCCGTCGGCGAGCCGGTCTATCGCATCATTCCCCAAGGGGAGGAATGGGCCGGGATGGTCGGACTGGACCGCATTGACGTGCCCGACCGCGCATGGTTCGGCTTCGGTGCCGACGGCGAGCTTCGCATCATCGACGCGATGGGTGTGAGGGATGAGCCCGTCCCCGAGCGCAAGTTCTGGGTCTTCCGACACGGCAACGATCACAGCTTCCAGCACTACGGGGTGGGCCTCGCTCACTGGCTCTTCTGGCCCGTCTTCTTCAAGCGCCAGGGATTCCCGTTCTGGCTGAGGTACCTCGAGCGGTTTGGATCGCCGACAGTCGTGGGCAAGGTCTCGGCCGGCCAGCTCGACAGCCTCGAGGGCCGCCAAAAGGCATTGGACGCGCTGCGATCGGTCGCTTCGGATGGTGCCATCGCAGTTCCGGATTGGCTTCAGCTCGATCTACTGGACGCGGCCAGGTCGGGCCCGGGAGGCTATGAGCTGCTGATCGACCGGTGCGATGCGGCAATCACCCGGATCATTCTCAGCCAGACGATGACGACCGAGGACGGCTCCAGCCGGTCCCAGGCCGAAGTTCACATGGACGTCCGGAAGGAAATCACCAAATCTGACGCCGACAAGCTGTGCGCCAGCTACAACCGCGGCCCGGGGCGCTGGCTGACCGAATGGAATTTCCCCGGGGCAAAACCGCCGCAGGTCTTCCGGGTCATGGATGAGCCGGAGGATCTCGGTGAGTTGGCCGATCGCGACACGACCCTTAAGGGGCTAGGCTGGCACCTGACCCCGGACGCCTTCGCGGACCGGTACGGGAAGGGCTATGAGTTCAGGAAGCCTGAGACACTGAACTTGGGCAGTCCGGACGATATGCCGCCAGATGATCCGCCCGAGTTCTCCGCTCGCGACGTCGACGCAATCGACCGCCTAGTTTCGGCCTTGTCTGAGCGGGGCAATGAGGCTGTAGCCGCGTTCATCGCGCCGTTAGAGGACAAGCTGAAGGGCGTTACTAACCCGGAATTTCTCCGGATCGCTCTGCTCGACCACCTGGAGCAAATGCCGGCGGATGAGTTCGCTTTGGCCTTGGCGGATCCAATGCTGGCGGCGAGGGCGGCCGGCGAGGCAGGGATCGAAGTGGAGAGGCTGAGGTGACAACAATCGCCACCGATGGCCAAAGCATGGCAGGGGACGGGCGCATCACGTTCCACGATTACATCGTTAACGAGACGAGCGTGAAGGTGAGACGCCTTCCCTCAGGGAGCTTGATTGGCTTCTGCGGAGACTCCGGGGACGACATCGTCTTCGAAGAATGGCTGGAGCGGGGAGGCAAGAAGCCGAAGCTGTCTAGCGGGTTTTCCGCCCTAGTTCTAACCCAAGGACGGCGCCCTCGGACGTACTTCTACGATTGCACCTTCGATGAAATCGACCCACCCTATGCTATCGGGTCTGGGGCAAGATTTGCATTTGCGGCCATGGATTGCGGTAAATCTCCCGAGGAGGCGGTTCGCATCGCCGCTGGCCGATGCACGAAGACGGGGGGCAAGGTCACCGTCTTGACGCTAACCACGTGACCGCCTTTCGAGCCGAGCCGCAGAGCCCATCGCCCCCACGCATCAATCCGTTGGCGGTCGACACGGCCGAACTCATCCGCATAATCGAGCGCAAACGCCCCCGGGCCATCCGAAGTTGGCGGGAACTCGGCGCCGAGGAATATGCCCGCGCCTTCACCGCTGCGGCTACGGCTGAATCGGATATCGTCGCCGATCTCTACGAAGGGTTGCTCGGTACCATGCGCGAGGGGGGAGGGGAGTCCGACTTCGCTGATCGAATGATGCCCGTCCTTCGGGACAAAGGATGGCTGCCCCAGCTCGACGACAAGGCGCTCGGGCGCCGGGTACGATTGATCTATGACACGAATATCCGCACTTCCCAGGCTGTCGGTAAATGGCGAGCCGCCCAGCGGACCAAGCAGTTCCTCCCCTATATCCGCTATTCGGCCGTCATGGATAGCCGCACTAGGCCGGCCCATGCTGCGCTGCACGGCATCATTCGGCCAGTCGATGATCCCTTTTGGGCTCAGGCTTACCCACCATGCGGGTTCCAGTGTCGGTGCATCGCCTCGCAGCTCAGCCGATCTCAGGCGGCCCGATACGGGGGCGTGAGCGACGAAGCGGCGGCGACCGAGGCCTTGCGGCAGGCACGAGACCTGTCGAGCGGCGAAGGTGAGTTCTGGGCATACAATGTCGGCGCGTTGGCCGAAAAAGCGGCTGTAGCGCAGGTTCAGCGGGCGAATGACCGACGTTTGGCGGGGTCTCCGCTAATTTCGGGAACGTCTACCCAGGGAGCTACGATCTGGGGGACGTTATTCACCAACCTTATCGGCCCGTTGCTGGAGCGCCTAATGACGGACTGACCGGACGCGCGTCCGGGTTTTAAGCCATTGCCATAGAACGCAACCGTCTCGCTCATGAGCGAAGAGCGGGTCACTGAGATCGAGGCATTCCGGGTTGGTCCTGCGTCGCGCGGGATCACGGAGCGCGATGTCGACGAGGCCGTGACGAGCTACAATGCCCGCGCCGAAACCGGCCCGGCCCCTCTCGTGCTCGGCCACCCTCAGAGCGACGATCCGGCCAAGGGGTTGATCGCGAGGGCGCGCCGTGACGGCTCGAAGCTATACCTCGGACTCAAGAACATCGCGGCCGACGTCGTCGAGGCGGTCAGGGGCGGCAAATACATCAACCGATCGATTAAGTTCTGGCATCCCACCGACCCCGCGAACCCAACCCCCGGCAAGTGGGATATCCGTCACCTTGGTCTTCTGGGGGCCTCGGCGCCTGGCATCCCCGACATGGCCCGTCTCAGCTTCTCCGCCGACGAGTCCGAGATCGAGGGAGTGGCTCCGGCCGCCGCTCTCGTCGTTGAGTTCGCTGCCGGCACCGAACTTCTCACCATAATCGAGGGAGGGCCGACCGTGGCCGACAAAGACACCGTTCCCAAGACGGAATTCGACGCTGCCGTGACCGAGCGCGATCGGCTTCAGAGCCTGCTCGATGCGGCCGCCTCGAAGGCCGAGACCGACCGCAAGGCGGCCAACGTCGCGTTCGTCGCCGATCGCGTCAAAGAGGGGCGCGTCCTTCCGGGCCACAGCCACGGATGGGCCGAGATCCTCAACAACCTTCCGGCCGCCGAGGTGCAGTTCGACGCGGAGACCAAGTGCGCTCCGGCCGACTGGCTCAAGGGGCTGCTTTCGGCCGCTCAGCCGCAGATCATCTTCGAAGCGCTTTCGCCGAGCGGCGAGAAGAACGGCGGGCCTCTCAGCGCCGACCAGATCACAGCCCAGGCTCGCAAGCTCGTCGAGGACGGCAAGGCCGTGAGCTTCGAGGCTGCGGTCGCGACCATCGAATCCAAGCAGGGGGCATAGCGCCATGGGAATCAGCACGAGCGGTCTGACGAAGCCCTACACGGCGGGCGGAGCCATTTCCAAGCGACGCTTTCTGAAGTTCGGCGCGGCGGACGGGGTGGTCATTCAGGCCACCGCAGCGACCGACAGCATCATCGGCGTCTCGGCCGACCTCGACGTTGCCATCGGCGATCGTGTCGACGTCTTTATGGTCGGCAACATTGCCGAGGTCGACTTCGCCGGCACAATCACGCGGGGTGGGTTCGTTACCTCGGACGCCAACGGCAAGGCCGTGGCAGCGGCTCCCGGCGCGGGCGTCAACAACAGCTACGGCGGTCAGGCCGAAGTATCGGGTGTCAGCGGAGACGTCGGCATGATCATCGTCCAGCCTGGCGCTGTCCAGGGCGCTTAAGGGGGTAGCTTCTAATGGCACCATTCACGATCAATCCCGCGTTGGTCGCCATCGCGCTGGATTACGGCAACGTCAACCGAGGCAGCCGGGGCTATATAGCCGACGAGGTCATGCCTCGGGTTCGCGTCGACGCGCCGGAATTCAAATACCCGTCCTATCCCATTGAAGAAGCGTTCGACGCTCCGGACACGCAGGCGGGTCGGCGATCCAAGCTGAACGAATTCCTGCTCACCGCCACGGAAGAGACGGGTAGCGTCGACGACTACGGCCTCGAGGCACCAATACCGTTTCGCGACGAGGCGGCGGCGCGGTCGGGCAACATGCCCTTCTCGTTCCGTGCGCGCGCCACCCGCACGCTGGTCGACAAGGTTCAGCTCGGACGAGAAAAAAGGGTTGCCGCCCGTGTCTTCAGCGCGGCGAACTTTCAGAACGGCTACAAGGCCACTCTGAGCGGCTCGGACCAGTTTGGTCATGTCGACAGTAAGCCGGTGGACCTCATCCTCGATGCCAAAGCGTCGATGCTTATCCCGCCGAACACCGGCGTCATGGGTGAGCGCGTCTTCCGCCGCCTCCAGTTGAACGCATCCGTCTCACAGCGATTGGGCGGGTCGGGCAACAGCGGGCGCATGGTGACGCAAACGGAGCTCGCGGCCATTCTGGGCCTGGAGCGTCTAATCATCGGCAACACTATCCAGCAGACCTCGAAAAAGGGTCAGGCGATGACGACGGCGCCCATCTGGGGTGACCATTTCGCCCTGCTGCGGATCGCGCCCACAAACGGCACCGGCACGGTCGACAACCCCGAGGATCCGAGCTTCGGCTACACCTTCCAATGGGGCGACGTCGTCGCGGGCGAATATAATGATCCGCAGATGGGTCTGATGGGCGGCGTCCGGGTCAAATACGGCGAGATGCTCGACGAGAAAACCGTCGCGCCCTATGCCGGCTATCTCCTCACCAACGCGGTCAGCGGCTAAGGAGGCTTGGCGATGAAGTATCTTTCCAATCTAAACGGCCAGGAATTCGGCGGGAAGGTCTACGACCAGGGCGATGAGCTGAAGGTCAATGACGACAACCGCGCGGCGGCCGATATCCTCGCGGATCGCGGCGACTCGACGAAGGTCGAGGATGGCGATCCCAAGGTGACGAGCAATGGCGACAGCGCCAAGGCGCCCGACCCCCTCGATCACGATGCCGATGGGCGCAAAGGCGGCTCGGAGGCCGGAGATAAGGCCACCGCACGCAAGAAGTAAACCAGCAAGGCTGGGGCGTGAGGGGCCGTCCGCTTGGAAGCCGCGGGCGGCCCTTTGCTGTTTGAGGTGAGCCGATGCCGTATCTAACCAAGGCCGAATATCTAGACCGCTTCGACGAAGCCGAGACGATCTCGATCACGGATCCTGAGGCGGTGGCGATCGACGACAGTAAACTCGATGCAGCGATCCAAGCTGCGAGCGATATGGCGGACTCCTATGCGGCCAAGCGCTATGCTGGCAGCCTCCCGCTCGCTCCTGTTCCGACCGCAATCAAGGACGTTGTCGCCGACCTGGCCCGGGAGCGTCTATTCACCATGCGGCCGACCGAAGAGGTCACGGCTCGCGCAGACCGGGCCAGGGCATGGCTGCGCGATCTAGCGAAGGGCATTGTCGAGCTCGTCGGGCTTGCGGGCGTTCTCGTCGAAGAGGCGTCCGGGGACGAACCGATCGTCTATGCGCCTGAGCAGATCTTCACCGATTGCCTCTTGGGTTCTTACCGCGGACGGATGCAATGAGCGGTATCCGGATGGAGGTATCGGTCGATGACGGAGGCTTAGGCCGGGCACTCCAGCGAGCGATCGACCTTGGCGACGACCTGAAACCCGGACTCGAGGCCTCGGCTATCCTCATCGAAGGCAGCATCGCTGAACGGTTCGAGACTGAACGCGGACCGGGGGGCATCGCTTGGATTCCGTCGAAAGCAGCTCTAGGGCTCGCGCCTCGCGCGAGCAGCGGCAAGGTTCAGCCGGGTAAGACCTTGACCGACCGCGGCGCCCTGAGGGGGAGCATCTCCCACGAAGCACGAGACACCGAGGTTGAGATTGGGACCGGGGCAAATTCACAGGGGGACGTCCAGCAGAAAGCTGCGGCCTTGCAATGGGGCGTCGCCGGCATCAATCTGCCAGCTCGCCCCTTCATCGGCTTTGACGATCAGGACTTGGCCGACCTGGAGGATCTCTGGACGGACGTGGTGAAGGAGCCCTTTGGTGGGAATTGAAGTCGCGAGCCTCAAGGCGAGGGTGAAGGCGAGCGGCCTCTTCGGGCAGGTTCAGGATGTCCTCAGCTTGGCCGATGCGATGCGCAATCCTGGGTCCTTCCTGAAAACCGCCTTCGTCGTTCTGCCCAAAGAGACGGCCGAGCCCGGCCGCCGCGACGGCGGACCCAAGACGCAGCGAGTCTCGACTCGGATATGCGTTGCTTTCACCCTCGCCGCCCAGCGCGCCGCGGGCGAACGATCGGACGAGGTCGAAGCTCTCCGCTCCACGATCAAGCGTCACATGATGGGCTGGCAACCGACAGGAGCGGAGACCGCACTGGACTACGCCTATTCCGACATCAGTCAGACCGTGCCTGGCTTCATCTGGGTCAACCTCTTCTTCGACTGCAAATACATCGAGACCGAGGAAGCGGTGACTTAACCGCAGTGCCAGGACGTGGTATGATGAAGCATGTTCGACGCAGCCGTCATCGCTCGCACCCTCGCTCCAGGATTGATTGACCGTTTGAGGGACGGCGACTTTCACCGTCTCGACGATGCAACCACTGAATTGCTGATGTTGAACCTTCTGGAAGCGGACGAGTCCGGACTGGGAGATGAGTACGTATGGGCCTATTGGCCCAACGAGAAGGGGCTGGCGGTCATGGACGCTCTAGGGATCGCCTCCGACTAACCGGACACGCGTCCGGCTTCCACGACCAGCTAACATTACGCACCGTTCGGACGTCTTTTCCTGAGGGGTGCCGAATGGCCGCGAAATCCGACAACCCTGACTGGGGGCCGGCAAGGATCGATGAGAACGGTCATGAGCTGATCGGAGACTTTCCTGCTTCCGGCCCGGCGCGGGCCATGGCGATCCACAAGGCAGGCAGGAAGACGGACCCGGACGGCGTCCTTGCACCCGACCAGATCGCAGCGTTTGCAGGCCCTCCCGAGGTCCCGGCGCGCCAGTCCGTCGCAAAGATCGGGAAAAAGGCCACCGCGACATTCGTTGGATCGCGAAAGGCGCGGGCTGCCAAGCTGCAGACGGTGGAGCGCTCCGCGCGCGAAGCCTTGCCGGCGCAGACGGCGTCTGCGCCGGCCGCTGAGGGGAGCACCTCTTAATGCCGTACAGCTTCGAAAAGAGACTTCTAATCGGGAAGATCGAGACCGTCGAGGGCACGGATGCCACGCCGACGGTCGGGTCGAATGCGCTGATTACGGTGGGACTCGACACTTCCGGCCTGGAAGCGGACACCCGTGTCCGCAACACCGATGGCCAGTATTTCGGAGCTCGCCCCTCGATCAACGCCCAGGTGCGCCGACCGGTTCGTTTCGGCGTAGAGATCGCCGGCTCGGGCGTGAGCGCGATCACCCCTCCGGCATGGATGCCATTTCTTCGCCCTGCAGGTTTCGACGCTGGAACTGTCGGCGGCTCGTCAGTCGTTCAGGCGCCTATTAGCGCCGCGGTGCCGACCATGACGCTGTGGCCCTACCTCGACAGCCTCAAGATGGCATCCCTGGGCTCTCGCGCCAATCTGACGATGACTTTCGAGGACGACGAAATCCCAATGTTCAATCTCGAATATATGGGCTTTCCACCTTCGGGGATCCTCGCCGACTCTGCGCCAAGTACGCCGACCTTCGCTGGACAGGCTACCCCCGTCATCTGCTCAACCTCGAACACGACCTTCACCTTCGACGGCTATGCGTTCGCACTGCGGCGCCTAACGATCAACATGGGCAACAAGATCGAACCGCGGTCGCTCGTCGGCCCGACCGACAAGGCTATGTTCCGCAATCGCGAGGTCACGGCGGAGCTCCTGGTCGAAATGCCCACGGTCGCGACCAAGAACCCGATCACCAAGTTCGAATCCCGTGCGACGGGCGCCTTGCAGATTATCCACGGTACTGCCGCCGGCAACATCGTCCAGATCGATGCCGCGCGAGCAGAGACGGGCGTGATCACGTTTCCGGAGGAGCAGGGCATCGTCATGATGAGTATTCCGCTCCGCTTCCTCCCGTCGACGGCCACTGGCAACGACGAGATCACCGTCACTTCCAAATAGGGACTTCTATGTTCACTATCGCCGCAGAGCCGACCGCCTGGATCGACATTTCCTGGGACGGCCTCGATGAAGAGGGCTTTGAGCAGAAGAACGAAATCCGGATGAAGGTGGTGTTTCTGCCGCTGTCCGAGATGACAGAGATGGTCGAAGGCAGGTCCAACGAAAGGACGATCGACTTCACTAAGCGAGTCGGCCGGGATTGGAGCCAAATTCGAGGGCCCGACCAGAAGCCCTTCCCGTTCACAGCCGAGAACTTGGAAGCGGTCGTGGAGAATGTGCCCGGGTTCGCTCTCGGCTTCCAGATCAGCTACCGCGAGGCCTGGCAGGGCAAGGGGAAGGTGCGGGAAAAAAACTCGCCCGCGCCGCTCGCCGATGGGCCGGCGGCCGAGGAAGCCGAGAAGACTGCCCCTCCGTTGAGCAACAGCTAGCCGCGGTCGGGCTCAATGCAACGGTCGCGCCTGCTGAGCCTGAGCGCGCCGAGATCGAACTCTGGCCTGACATGGTGCCAGCCTGGAGCCTTTTTATAGCGATGCAGACGCAGTGGCGGTGGGTAGGCGCCGGCATGGCGGGGATGTTTCGCACAGGGCTGGACTACGGGGCCCTGCCGACCGTTGCCGGGCCGATCGGCGTTGATGTGACGGCCGACGTTCTTCATGATCTCAGGACACTGGAGGGGGCCGCCGTCGAGCAATGGGGTAGGCGGTGACAGACCCAGTACGCCCGGAAAGCCCCTAAAACTGTAGGAGACGTTCCCTCTACGTTCTGGCAGAGGCATCGATACCCTTAGAGTCTCACAGCGTTAATTCGGTGTCTGCTACAAGGGCCCGTCCGAGTCGCTTAGTCTGACCGGAGATGGGGACAGGCTGCCGATTACTCGGCGACGTGGGAGCCTCGTAATCGGTTTCAAAGCCGGAGTCAAATCTGGTATTAGAGCTTTGCATATAATCTTAGTTAGGTGTAAAATGAACCGTTCGAAATTCAAAGCGCTGGTGCACTACGTGATCGCGAAAAGCGATTCGTCGCGCCTAGGCGCCGTCCGGCTCAATAAGATTCTTTGGTACGTAGATACGTTTGCATATCGCGGCGAAGGTGCCTCCGTCACGGGCGGGGCCTACGTGAAGCGTCAACATGGGCCGGTTCCGAAGCACATTCTGGCAATGCTCGGTGAGCTGGAGCATGAGAATGCCATAGTGATCCGCGATCGTGACCGTTTCGGTCATTCCATGAAGGACTTTGTGGCTCTGACTGAGCCGGATATCTCCTCGCTCTCCGCGAAGGAGATCGCCCTCGTGGACGAGATCCGATCAGAGATCTGCTACGGCCACACGGCTGAGTCGATTAGTGAGCTCTCGCACGATCAAGTGTGGGAAGCGGCGAACATCGGGGAAGAGATTCCCCTCTGGGCTACCTTGGCCTCGTCACCAGGGCGAATGACCCCGACCGTGATCGATTGGGCCGACACTGCGATCTCGCGCTACGAGGCGCAGGCGACGTAACTTGGCCTGGCAAGCACTACGGGAAATCGTGGAAGCGCTCGACGTATCCGAATACCTCGACCTTTACACGGAGAAGCACCCTCGCTTCGAGGAGGCGTGGAACGCCTTGAAGTGGCTGCTCGCCCGTAACCCAGAACCAAAGGGTAGTGTGACCAAGGTTGGGACTGCGAGGCCGTACCGGGCGTATGTCCTCGCGGGGGATGTTTTTGCGGGCACTCCCGATCTGTGGGTAACCTACACTTACACGGCAGATGAAGTCTTAATCCTAGCTGTGCAGGCTGTTGATCCACCGGAGGAGCAGGACGAGGAAGAGACCTAGTCCCGCCGCAGGCTGCTGAGCGCCTTCAAAACTGCTCCTGAGCAAACGAGGAGGGTCCCGATCACGGCAAAATCGGATCAAGGTGGGGGCGTGATGTCCTGTGGAGGGTTGCCCCGCCGCCTTCGCGACCCAGAGGCCAAGAATATGGAGCCGACGATCAGCAATGTCGCCCCTCCCCCAAAGATAAGGAGCCGAGTTTGCGCACGGTCTGCGTTGTACACCTGGGGTGGAAAGTCGGAATCGTCCGGCAGGGCGGTCGGTATGCCCATGTTGCGCTTTATCGACGCCTCGTTCATTGCCTCTATTTGCTTCGATAGGATCTCGTCCCGACCATAGCGGACATAGGGATCATAAAGGTAGCCGCCCCCCATCAAGATTGCACCGACGACGATTAACGAGATGCCCAGCACGCGCATTGCAGCCTCCCTGGATGGCGGGTTGTCTTAGACGCTGGTTTGTGGCATCCGTGTCAAGTCCCGAGGTGCCCCGCTTAGCGAGGGTGCCTTTTCCGCGTGGCCGAGTTCATTGTCAGTGCCAAGCTAGTCGCCGACGCAAGTGGCCTTAAGTCCGCTGTCGGTGAAGCAAAGGGGGCAATAACCGACCTCAATAAGGCTGCGGGCTCTGCCGGCCAGCAGGCGTCTACCGCCCCCGTCGATAAGCTGGCGAAGGCTTTCCACGAGGTTCGGGCGGCCGCCGCCGCTCAGAGTGCCGAGCTTGCCAAGTCAGCAGGAGCGCAGCAGCAGGCGGAGACCGCCAGCTCGTCGCTTGGCGACACCCTGAAAGATACGGCCAGCGGGCTAGCTGATTCGGGCGTCGAGGCGCTCAACCTAGGCGACAAGCTGTCGAAGGTCGGTGCGAGTGCGGGGAAGTTTGGTGCAATATTGGGGCCGGTGGCCGGGGCCTTGGGCGGAGTCCTAGGGCTGGCGATATCTGGAGCGATCACCGGCCTGGTCTCGCTCGGCGCGTCTCTTTTCGAAAGCGGCGAGGAAGCGGAAGACGCAGGCAAGGCCTTCGATATTCAAAAGCTATCGGCTCGGGAGCTCACCAAGGCAATCGACGATCTCGACGCCGCAACCAAGAGGCAGACGCAAACATCTCAGCAAGGGGAGGAGCAAGCACTTGCGACTGCCGCCGGGTTTGTAATTGAGGCTAGGCGACGCCGGGAGGCCGCGAAATCTGCGCTTGAGCAGGCTAAAGCCGACCTGGAGTTGGCGGCGGCTATGGCCGGTGGGGGCGACGCCGGGCTATCGATCGTGACGCAGAAAATGGGAGAGATCCGACGGATTGAAGTTGAGATCACTAAGCTTAGTGAAGCAACTAAGGTCGCAGAAAAGGCCTACGCGCGCTCCGCGTTGCCAATTTTGCAGCGGGAGGTTGCAGAGGCGACAAGCAAAACGGCAAAAATAACGGGTGATTACGAACGGACGCTGGGCCGGCTAAACGAGCAGCTCACCGTACACACGATCAACACCGCCACGTATCGGAAGGAACTCGAAAAAGCGACCAAGGCCCGCGACGCGGCTCTCGATGTTGCCCGCAAGGAGGAACAGCAGGCAAAAAGGAAGTCTAAGGTTGGCCCTGAGATGGCCACGTTCCTCAACCCCGTTGATGGGCGCATCAGCTCGGGCTTTGGAGCCAGGGCCGCGCCGAAGGCCGGCGCTTCGACCTTCCACCGGGGCCTCGACTTCGCCGTTCCTTCTGGGACATCCGTCCGGGCACCGGCGGTCGGAACGGTCGAGGCGGTCGGCTTTGACGCTAAGCTCGGCAAGTATGTCGTCATCGACCACGGCGCCGGCACGAAAACGAAGTTCGGCCACCTGAGCGATACGAGCGCGGTCAGGGTTGGCACGCAATTGGCCGCTGGGGACGCCTTCGCGCGGTCGGGCAATACCGGCAACAGCACCGGCGCCCATCTTCACTATTCCGTCATCTCAGGCGGGAAATATGTCGACCCGGCAAAAGGGCGCTTCAAGGTCAACGCGGGCGATGCTGCGCTAGACTCCGAGAGCGACGTCAATCGCGAATCGAAGCGGCTTGCAGATGAAGCGAAGCGCGCGGCCGATGAAGCCCGGCGAGCGATCGAGGAGCTTGAGCGGTCGCTGGGTTTGGTAGTCGGCGCCTTTGATCCGGCCCGAGCGGCGGCGGAGAAATATGCCGACCAGCTCGACCGAATTGCGGAGCTGAACCGCAAGGGCTTCCTGTCCGACGGCCAGGCCATATCCCTTGGCCTGGAGGCATCACGTCAGCAGATCGAGGCGCAAAAGAAGGCCGATGCCGCGCTGATCGACCGCGTGACCGGCGGAGACTTCGCCAAATCCTACGAGGACACGATGTCCGAAGCTGCAGAGCGGGTGGGACGCGATGCCGGCGACAGGCTGGAGGAGGCGAGCCGCCGGGGCGCAAGGGAATTCGAGCGAGAGGGGATAGAAGCGGCTCGCGCTATATCGGCCGCGCTGGGCGGCAAAGTCGGCAACATCCTCGGCGACATCATGGGGACCTTGGTTGGTCTCCAGTCCGGGAACTTCGGCGGGGTTGGCGGCAAGTTCGGCGCCATGCTGGATATGCTGAGCGGCGGCGGAGACCCGAACTCGGCGATGGCGAAATCTTTCGGGAAGGCGATCGATCATCTCAAGGACGTCATGAATAGGGGCCTCGTGAAGCTTGGAACGTCGGTCCAGGGTATCAGTCAGGCGCTGCCCTATGCCGCGGCGACTATGGCGATCACCAGCTCCCTCAGCAGCGCTTTGGGGATCAAGAATCGGGCAGGGGGGATGTTCGGCATTGGCGGCAACCTGCTGATCAACGCGGCCATTCCTTCCAGGCGGGGCAGCGCCACCATCACAAACGCATTCGACGACCCCTCCGTTCGCGGCAACAGTTCAAAATACAAGGACGCGGCACTAGGGGGAGCGCAGGGTGTCCAGGCTAGCCTCTTGCAGATATCTGAGGCGCTCGGCGGCTCGCTCGGGAGCTTTGCGGTTTCCGTGGGCATGCGAGATGGAAAGTATCGCGTTGACCCGAGCGGTAAGGGCATCACCAAAACCAAAAAGGGGGCCCTGGACTTCGGCAAGGACGAAGCCGCAGCTTATGCTGCGGCGCTGGGCGATGCGATCAAGGATGGCGCGATCGTCGGGCTGTCGGCTGCGGTACAACGAGCCATCGGCTCGTCTCCGAATATCGACAAAGCTCTTCGGGAAGCCCTGAAGGTCCAGGAGGTTGAAGATCTTCTCAGCGATCTAGGTGGGACCATGGGTCGGCAGTTCAAAGACTTTGAGCGCCAGGCCCAAGAGCGGCTTCGCATTGCCCGGGAATACGGCTTTGACGTCGTAGCGCTGGAGAAGCGCACAGCCGAAGATCGGGCGAAGCTGGTCGAGGATGTCTTAGGGGCCCGCGTTGGCAGCCTCAAGGCCTTGCTCAGCGATATCAGCTTCGGCGACCTGTTCGAGGGCTCGCTGACCGACCAACGGACCAAGCTGCTTGGGGAGATATCCACCGCTCGAGCTGACGCAGAGGCAGGGGTCGACGGTGCCGCCGACAAGCTGGCTGATCTCAGCCGGCGCTTGATCGAGCTATCGCGATCGGCCTTCGGCACGGCCGGGGGGGAGTTTGCATCGGATCGTCAGACGGCGATCACCGGCGCAGAGCGGGTGATCCAGCTCGAGTCCGAGCGTGTCCGTCTAGCCCAGGAAGGGCAGGCACAAACCAATGAGCATCTAAACGAGAACAACAACCAGAATGCCGAGATGATTACCGTCTTGCGCGGGATGGACGGAAAACTTGCCGCGCTCATTGGCGCTGCGAGCTCGGCTGCGGGCGCTGCCGGTGCGCGCACCTATTACGAAGCAAACTTGGCCCTTGACTAAGGTCCTGCACCTCACTGCTCAACCTCGAGTTGCCGGCACGGGTGTCGCGACCGCATTTCGTATGGCCGGCGGAGGCCATTCGAAGCCCCATTACTATTCGAGCAACCACTTTCGTGCGGGCTTGACGAAACTTCTCAAGCTATCGGCGGCAATCGGATGGGATGAAAACGGATGGACCGGCGGGGTCGTGCCGGCCACGGGCGTGCTTTCATGGGCGCCGTCGACAAAAGCGGACCTTGCTTCGGCCGCCGCCTATTACTGGCCTGGGGCCACCATTACCGCCGAAGAGGGAGACGAAGACACCGCCGTCTTCACCACTCGCCTGACCGGCAGGGTGGCAGACGCCGTTCCGAAGAGTCATCAGCTCGTGATCACCCTTGCTGACCTCAGTGTGGGACTGGACCGGCCCGTCGTTACCGCGCGCTTTGCCGGGACGGGCGCCGCAGAAGGCGGATCCGAAGCAACTGGCCGTGCCAAGAGACGCGCATGGGGCCGGGTCTTTAATATCCCTGGAAACATCCTCGACAAGGCGAACAACATCTATGAGTTCGGAGATCCTAACTTTAAATGGCAATCCTTCGAGGTGGTGCGGGACATGGGCCGGGATGCCAGTCCCGCGCCGACCGTCATCTCGTGGGCCGGATCAGTTGCCGCTACCTTGACCGCTCTCATTGCGTCGACGCCCGTCCAGGGTTCGGGGTGCGTCGCCCCATCGATCGCTTGCGTGAAGTGGTGGACGCAGCCGGCCGGCCCCCTGACCGCGGACGTCAAGGGCGAGATAGGGGCCGGATATGTCGAGACGGCGCCAGAGATCGCCGCCGCCATTCTCGCCGCCGCTTCTGGCCCGGCGATCACCAATACGGCCACTGCGGCCGCATGGCGGTCCGGAGCAGCCGGAATCCACCTCGATGAAGACGAGAACATTAATGCCGTCCTGAACCGGCTGCTTATGGGCGTCTCGCTGCTTTGGATCTTCAACGCAGGTGCAGGCACGATCACGCTGCGAGAGATCACATTTTCTTCGCCTGTCGAAAGCATCGCCTCCGACCACGTCGATCGCGAGCGCACCTTCCCACCCGTCAAGACGCGGCGAGTGGGCTTTCAGCGCTCCTATCGCCTCCATGGCGATGGTGAAATCGCGGCGTCGTTGCTTCAGATGGACCCTGCTTCCGGGGCTAAGCTGGATGGCATAGCCGACGGTGCTGGCCGCAACATGACGCCGGTCTACAAGCGATCCGCCACTCAGCCAGCCACCCCAACAGGCAACGGCACGCCGACGAGTTGGAGCCCGAAGCCAAGCGGGATCTTCACTTCGGCGAGCTCATCCGGCTTGGCGGCCTCCGCGAACAATACCACTTTTACCAAAACGGGAGCCGGCGGCTCATGGGATCAAAGCTTCAGGTCCCTTGAGTCGCATGCCGGCGACATCGAGGTGTCGTTCAAAGCGAGCCAGACGACCGCGAACCTGATGATCGGCTTCAATACCGACCCTGCCACGGACAATAATTACACGGGCATCGACGTCGCGATGTGGGTAACCTCGTCCGGCACTCTTCACGCGAACCTGAGCGGCACCCTTACCGGCCCGTTCGGGACCTATACGACCGGCGACACCCTCGGCCTGAAGCGAATCGGATCGACCGTGACCCTCGTCAAGAACGGAACGGCGCTGGTCGGCGCGCCGACACCCACCATAGCCGCCGCCACGGCGCTCTACCTGGACTCCAGTTTCAACGAGGCCAACAGCGCGGTCAACACGGTGGCCTTCGGCCCCAGCCCGGTCCTCATCGGCACGGACCCGATCTGGGTCAGCTACGGGGAGCAAAAGGCTGACGAGACGCTGGTCGGGACGTGGAGCCCTCCTATTCGCCTCACGGATGCCGAGGCCTTCGCCACCACTCCCCGGTTCATCGGCTTCGGGCCGCCGGAGATCGCCGTTCCCTACGACTATCTGGGCACCACCACTGACACCCTGCCGCGCGATTACAGTTGGAAGCTCTACAAGCAGGGGGTCGAGATCACGGCAGGGGTAACCTGGACCTATGCCGTGACCCAGGGCACCTTCAACACCTTCACCTCAGCCTCGGGCAGCAAGACCATGTCGGGGACCGGCGTAGGAACGCTCACCGCCAGCAGCCTCGGCACCAACGAGGCGACACTCCTGCTCACCGCGGTGCACGAGGGTGTGCCGACACAGATGCCGATGAAGTTCAAGAAGGACATCGCGGCGGCCCCGGTGGGGGGCGGGGGCGGGGGCACCCTCAATTCGAAGACCAGCGGCTTCACCGACGTCAACAGCACCACCTATGTCGACGTCACCGGTGCGCTGGCCGTCACGATGCCGACCGGAAAAACAGCAGTGAACGTTAGCATCAACGCCGACTATTTCCCGGACTCCGGCGCCAATGGTAGCTGGACCCTGCAAGCCAAGCTTCAGCGTAGCATCGCCAGCGTCTGGACCGACGTCGGAAGCCCGGCGAGTCTCACTGCCAGCGCGACCTCGGCATGGAACAGCGCCGACGGCGGCGGCGAATATGGCAACCTCGCCGGAGCGATCGCAGAAACGGGCCTGACCGCTGGCTCGGTCTACAGCTATCGCGTCATGGCCAGGATCACGGCGGGCCCGCGCAATCACACTGTAACCGGTAGCATGGTGATCACGGCATGAGCGATGAAGCGAACCCGCCCCCAGCGCCGGATCCGGAGACTAGGCACCCGGATGCATGGCACATCATCGAGGAGCCTGCGAGCGGCGAACGGCAGATGGTCCGCGACCCGGAAAATTATCCGGATTGGGCTGTGGTCGCGGCGGATTTCGACCGTTACCCGGAAGAGTACGAGCAACTCGAGGATGGCGCGATCGTACCGGACCTGGTGCGCCTTGAAGCCGATCTTCTGAAGGCGATTGATGAGGCCGCCGGAGCGTTCCGCTGCCGCTTCATCACCGACCAGCCCGGACAGGAAATGACCTACATGGCCAAGGAGGTGGAAGCGCGCGCTATCCTGGCCGGCGGCGATTCTGCCGACGCCCCAATGATCACCGGCGGCGCGAAGGCCCGCGGTATTGAAGTCGAAAAGATGGCGGGGATGGTCGTTGCTCGAGCTGACGCCTGGCGCGTCATAGGCTCTGCGGTTGAGATCAGGCGTGAGTCCGCGAAGGCTGCCGTCGCCGCGGCAACGACAGCAGAGGAGAAGCGAGCCGCCGCCGCCGTGGATTGGGACCGCCTGATCACGGTCGAGAAGGGGACGGCGGATGGTTGATGCTGGAACGGTCGCATGGTTGAAAGGCGGGGTACTTTTCGCGAGCTCGACGGACACCGGCATCGCGACGGCGTGGGGCGTCGATGCCTCAGAGACGGAAATCGTAAGCTGCCTCGCGCTTTCATCGGCTGCGGCCACCGAAGCCGCCCGACAGCAAGACTTCCTAGAAGGGCCCCTCGCGGTTGAACGTCACAATGTAAAGGGCCTTCGCTCCGACCTGATCGGGCGCCCCGTGACAATAACGGTGGCGCAGCTCGGCTACGATGCTGGTCTCACCGTTTTCGTTATTGGGGCTGAAGAGGCGGCCGACGTCGAGAGAACCTATCTGACGGTTCTGAGGAAGCTGACATGAGTAACATGCTAATCTGCCAGCCATTGCCGATTTCGTCGGTGGCCGCCGCCATCCCGGCATTCTCGACCGGGGTTTCCAACCTGCTCACTCCCGACCCGAAGGAAATCTGGACTGGGACGGTCGGCAGCGGAACCCTCGAGTTGAATATTGATATGGGGGCGACGGTCACCGTCGATACCATATTCGTCGGCGGAATGAATGGCAGTTTCCTATCAGCGTTCAGGGGCGGTACCGGGATGGGAACGGGCATGGTGGATCTCTATGCTCCTGGCGCCCCGACAAATGCGGCACCTTACGGCTTCAGCCGCCTGGCCGCTTCGGCTGTGAAGCGCTATTTCCAGATCTCGATAAGCAATCTGAGCACTCATCCCTCCGCGGGCGTCGTTCTGTTCGGCCTGTCCTTTCAGCCGACGCACAACCGCGAGTGGGGCGGCGGTCGGCAGTTGATCGACACCGGAGCCAAAGAAAGCCTTCTCGGTGGTGGTTTTGGCATTGGACAGGGAGCGCGTAAGGCAGCCTATCGCTGGACCTTTGGCGATCTCACGGACGCCGAGGTAGAGGCACTGTGGACCGTAGCGAAGGACCGAGGCGAGACCTCGCCAGTGCTGGTGGTTGAGGACCCGGCAGACACCGCCAACTTGGGCGCTCGGATCCATTACGGACTCTTTGAAAAGTTCGAAGCGTTCGAACGCCAGAATCCAAGTCAAACGCGCTGGGCTCTTTCAATGACTGAATGGACCTGATATAAGCAGGTCGTCCCGAGGTGCCCCAGTCGAAAGCTGGTTATGGCGCCTGCATTTCCGTCTACGTTCTACATGTTGCCCGGCGTCCGGCAGACGATGCGGTTCGTCTGGTCCCGTCGCCTGACCCTGCGCGGACATCGCTACTTTTGGCATCTGGCGGTCGTGAATGGCGAGATCGTCGCCCAAGGCCACACTCGCGGGTACTCTCGTAAGATCGACATGGAACGAGCCATAGAGCTTGTTCAGGGCAGCGCTGCGGCGATTGTAGCAGGAAGGGCTAGTTAACATGCCCGACGGCGCGCCGGACTACCTCTCCATGTATGAAAAAATGGGAGACATCGCCGCGACCTTGCGCGTGGTGAAGCATGACACTGCGAACAACTCGGCCAAGCTGGACGCGCTGGGCACTCTCGTCATCTCGCAGGGGCACGTTGCCGCCGATGTCGAGAAGCTAAAGGGCGAGGTGCAAGAGCTCAAAGACGAGAAGAACCGGCGCGACGGCGCCATCTCCCTGGGCGAATGGATCGTCAAGATTGTGCCTTGGCTGGTCGGCGGAGGCGCGTTCGCGGTCATCGCCAAAATGATCGGAATGGGCACATGACCGAAACCGGCGTTCCAATGAAAGAGTATCTCGACGCGCTCAACGCCGAGCGCCGGCACACCGCGGACATGCGCTCTGTCGCTATCGTCGGAACTCTTGGGGCGATGATCTTCGGAATATTTAGGGCCACCGGGGTCCTTGCGGAGACGTTCGAGAAGCGGATGCAAACGACGAACGAATGGCGCGGCGCTCTGGAGGATCAGGCAAAAGGCAAAGCTACCGTTCAGCAAGTTGAGCAGATCGAGAGGACGCTGGACGAGGTGCGCCGAGACGTGGCGGCCGAGAAGAACAAGACCACAGGATCGACCGGCAACTGGAAAACCATCGGCGCCATCGTCGCCGCCATCGCCGCCATAAACGGCATCATCTTCGTTATACAAGGAGCGGGCGGATGAACCCCTCGGACATCATGCTCCTCCAGAAGCGCGTAGGCGTGGCAGAGGATGGGGTATTCGGCCGCGGAACCTGGGCGGCTGTCTTCCGCTCGCTGGGCGCTGGGTCAGAGCGCGCCCGCGAACTTGCGTTGGGTGCTGCCGTCCACGTCGACGTCTATGGGATTTCCCATACACCTCTCCGCTTGGCGCATTTCCTCGCCCAGCTCGCGCATGAAAGCATGGGGTTCGTCTACATGGAGGAGATCGCGAGCGGCGCAGCTTACGAAGGCCGCAACGACCTCGGCAACGTCATCGTCGGCGATGGAAGACGTTACAAGGGCAGGGGGCCGATACAGCTTACCGGCCGATCGAACTATCGGCGTTTCGGTCAGAAGATCGGGATCGACCTCGAGAGCCATCCGGAGATCGCCGCGCTCCCGTCGGTGGGGATGCTCACCGCCTGCCTCTACTGGTCTGACCATGGACTGAACGAGCTCGCAGACGCGGATGACATCCTCGCGATCACGAGGCGCATCAACGGCGGCACGAACGGCCTAGCCGACCGTAAAGCGCGGCTGGTGAAAACGAAGGGACTGCTGCTGTGAGCGCCACCATGGCCGAACGCAACGCCGATCGATGGGTTCTAGCCTCCATCTCCGTCGGGTTGATCGTCATCCTGCTGAGCATCGTCTGGGGCTTGTTCCTTAACCCCCGGACCCTTCCGAATTGGGCTGAGAACGTCTTGGTGTCGATCGCGACCGCCTGTGCACTGAAGCTGGGCGATTGCCTCGCCACCCTCGTAGCCCTCGCTTCCGGTCGCCAAGTCGAGCGGCTCGGCAACCAACTGGCGGGCTCCACCCCTGCCGGCCCCGGGCAGACCGGCACTATGGAAGTGGAAGCCGACACCGTCAACGTGGCCAAGCCATGAGCCGCCTCGAGCGCGTCTGCCGAGCCATCTGCACCGAGGAAGGGCAGGACCCGGACGAGACGATCATCCTCACGTCGCTGCCGGCATCCGACAATCTCAGCCGTGCCAGGGGAGGCGTGGATCCCGGCCGGCGCGGACCTCAGTGGAAGAAACACGAAGCCCGGGCCCGTCTATTTCTCGCCCAGCTCGACGCTGCAACCCAAGGAGACCCATCATGAAGCGTGTCCTGCTATTCGTCCCCCTGTTGCTCGCGGGGTGCGCCGTTCCGGGGTTGCCCCAGCTCGGCACTGTGTCCCAACCGGTCCAGCAAGCCGCCTGTGTCGCCGGCGACAAGCTCGAGACGGCGTGGAAGGCGTTCGACTTGGCGCTTGACGCGATCAACGCGCTGGGGGACGCTGGAGCCATTGTGCCGGGCTCTGCGAGGGGCAAGGCTGTCGCGGCCGGCATTCGCACCGTCAACGCCGCCCTGGGACGTGCTGAGCGCTTCTCGGCCGTCTGCTCTTCCAACGACATGTCGAATGCCCTCGATGAAGCTGTGGCAGGCATGGCGGACATCTCCAACGCTTTGAAGGGAGCCTGACTATGGCTGACTATCTCCAGATCATCCAAGGCGTCCTCAAGACGGCTCAGCAAGTGTCGGCAGCGATCCCCGGCGCCTCCGCTGCATCGCCCCTCCTCGGGGTCGCCAGCAGTCTGACGGGCATCATCGACCAGTTGACCAGCCGGGCGCCGGACGATCGCACCCGGGATGAGATGCGAGATGCCCGGGCCGAGCTCGCGGCTGCCGTGTCGGCTAAGGCAGAGAGGACGGCGGAGAGGTTCGACTGACCATTTCGTTGGCGCGCACGATATGGTCAGTTACTATCTGATTGTGAGGGGCAGGGGTACAGGTCGACACAGGTCAGTACAGGTCCGACGCCAGGCCGCCAGACGGTCGAACCCAAAATTCGCGCCCGTGTAGCAGCAGAGCGCCGGCCGCAGCCTCACCTCTCATGGCTCGCAGACCTCCCCGCGATTCCAGGAGTCGACCGCCGCCTGTCGCCACAGGTCCGGGTTCGGAATACCCTCAGGCATAAGGTGCGCACCGAACTTCCGCCCCTTCCAGCCGCAGCCGGGGCACTCCACCGCAAAGCCCGCATAACCGACGAACTCCACTAGCTCGGGCTGTCGCCCGCACTGGCACGGCTTGAGCATCGACATCTTCTGTTCCATTCATGTTCCAAATGCGACTCAGCCCCACCGACCTAAGGGATAAAGCCCTCCTTGCACTGGACGAAGCCTATGCCGAGGCGATGAAGGGACCGGTCCCGAAATCCGCGGCTCTGAAGCTCACCCTCGCCATGCTGGCCAACTTCACCGACGATCGCGATCCCTTCGACCAGTTCTGGAAAGAGGCGACGAACATCGGAATCTCAGATCTCTACGCCCACCAGGTCGGACGTCGGCAATCGCTTACTAACGCATATAGAAGAATCTATGTCGTGCTGGGGGTGGAGGTGCCGGGGTGACCATCCGTCACGTCGCGAACATCTACGGGGCCGTCCTGTCCGTAAACGAGTGCGTGGTGGGCAGCGTCCGCCTCAGCTCGCGAGCGCGGCCCGGATACCCAGGCCACCATCAGACCGTCCTGCCATATCTCGAAGTCGGCGAAGGGCTCGTCCTCTCTCATTGTCTTCATCTACTGCCCCTCCGACTGTCCGAATATAAGGCGGCGGCCACGATAGCAGCGGCAAAGATCCAGCAGGCAAAAACGATACACACAACCCCCCAAGCGTCCATTATCTCTTTCCTCTGTATTAGGGTTGAGCCGGCAAAAGATGCCTCCAGCGCGCAACGTGGACCTGCTTATGCGGATAATACTTGGTCCGAGGCGAACTGGCGCGACAGGGCTCACCCGGCGCCGCTCCGCATGTCGGGCAATCAAGTGTGGCGACGGCCCTGAGCCTCGCGGCCCGATTATCCCGAACCTCCCGCTCAATGCGCTCGCGGACCTCCCCTCCGAAGGCAGAGGAAGGAGTCATGCTGGAACGGCCTTTTCGATCACGCCGCGCAGGTTCGGGGGCCACACTTCGATCTCGGCGCAGGTAAGGGTGAGTTCGGAATAGGAATTGAGGTCGCAGGTGCCGCCATAGAGCGCCTTGAATTCGCGGCCCTCCTTGGTGCGGAAGGCCTTCTTGGACGCCCAATCCCAATCGTAGCCTTCGGCCTGACAGGCATCGTCAGGCTCATTCTCGTCCCACTCGTCGCGCCGCCGCTTCAGTTCGCGATAGAGCGCCTCGAGCCGGACTACGGCATATTCAGCCGACTCCCGATCCTCGTAGGCATGGACCGGCCATTCGTTCCGGTCGCTATAATCGCCTTGGCTAGCCCAAAGCAGCCACACCTTGGCCGTCATGCGAACCTCCCAAGAACAGAATGTGCGGTCATGCTGCTGCCTCGGACGCTAGCGGCTCGCCGGTCTTCAGCGTGCGCTTGAAATTGTAATTGATGTCCCAGGCGATAGCCTTTGCCGGCTGACCTCCGGCGCGGACCGCTGCGTCCAAAGCCTGCTGGAGCGCGGAAAGGATCAGGTCCTCGCGGTACCACACCTGCTCGTCCTCGGCCGGCGGGGTTGTCGAGCATACTTCTCGTGTCATGCGAACCTCCCTCTGAAAAGCGGCGCGGTAAAAGCGCGGTAAACCCGTGCGCAAATTGGGCGATGTTCCACGCTCGTTCGCGCTTCTAGTTCGGAGAAAATGGCGGTTTTCTGCGGTTTATGGCCGTAGGCACTGTGTTGACATCGCAGGGGTCGCAAGTTCAATCCTTGCCACGCCCACCATAGACAAGCCCCGGAAATCTGCGGATTTCCGGGGCTTTTTAGCGTCTGGCCTGCCCGGTCTCGGGCGGCTGAACGACCGGATACCATACCCCTTATCGCGGCGGCGATGGGGCGGCACGGCCTCAGGCGGCCGCGGGCGCTCCGATCTTCTCGGCGCCCATCTTCTTCAGAGTCTCCTCGTCGACCAGCCGGGTGATCAACGGATGGAGGCGAAGCGAGCCCTCCTTCACCACCTGGTTGAAATTGCCGATCACTCGGGCGGTGGTCTTCTGATCGGGAGCGATCACGTCGATCAGCCAGTTGATCGATCCCGAATTCCAGTCGTCGGGCTTGAGCCGGAGCGGGAAGGCGCCCGCCTTGATCTGCTCGCGGATCGAAGCGTCGACCTCTTCCGAGACGCTCGCCCAGATCGCGAAGCCGGTGATGTCGGCGAGCCCGCCCGAATCCTTGCCCGGATAGGCGATGGCGATCCGGTCGCGGATCAGCGGCTCGAGGACGAGGTGCTGGAGATCGCCGAGCGTCTGGCGGCGGTAGCGCGGAAGCATCATCAGCGCCATCACCACCTTGCCGAAGCTCTCGCGGACATGGGAGCGGACGGCGGCGATCTTGGCGGCAAGCTCGGGATCGAGCTGAGGCGTGGCCGGCGCCTCGGCGCCCGCCGGAACGTCGGCGCCACCGCCCCCGTTCGATCCGCCGGCGCCGTCATCATTTTTCGCCGCCGCCTCTTTTACTGTCTTCGCCACCCGATCAACTCCCTGTTCCACGACGGCCCAAGCTTAGTGGCCGCGGATGCCCTGTCAACGCGCCTCGACCCAAAGCAATTGCGCCGCTGCGAGAGAAACGATCGCCGCGCACATCTTTTTTTCCGCCGAATTGGAGCGATTCACTGCTTTCAAGCAATTGACGGCAAAGACGTTTTGTAGAAGACTGGGGACTCTAAAGGGGGGATTCCCGAGTCTGGCCGTCCGGCCTCGCCGGAAGGTGCGTTCGAAGCGCGTGGGTTGCGTTTCCGGCGGCGATGAGGTGCGTCTTGCAGTCGTGGGGGAAGCGCATGTCGGGGGACAGGCCAAGACGGTCGAGGGGTGTGGCGGGCGCCGCCGCGCTGTTGCCGATGCGCCTCCTTGCCCCCGCCGACCTGCCTTTGCCGCACCCCATGGCCGGCCGGCTTCACCGCCATGCCGGCAGGGCGAGGGCCGCGGGCGCTTCGCCGGTGGCGAGGTCGGCGTGAGGTGGGGCGGACAGATGAGCTGGATCCTTGGTCTGATCGCGCTGCTCGCAGGGGCCAGCCTGTTTTACTCGCCCTGGCGCATCTATCGCTATCGAATGACCGTCGAGGTCTCCACGCCGGATGGCCCGCGCACTGGCTTCGCGGTGCGCGAGATCCGTTGGAAGGGGCAACCGGCACTCACCCCCGAGGCGCATGCGTTGGACGTCAGGCAGCGGGGCCAGGCGGTGATGGTGGATCTGCCGTCGGGCAGGACCTTGTTCGCGCTTCTCAACCGGAATCCCCACGAGACCATCTTGTCGGGATTTTACGCGATCGCCGGGCGCAAGGGTGCGATGGGCGCCCTGTTGAGCGAGGCGGACAGCACTCGCAGCGTCTACGAGATGCCCTCTCCTCAGGTCTTGCGTTCGAGCTACCTGCCCTATCCTGCGTTGGTGACCTTCGAGGATCCGGCGGACCCCATGACGGTGGAGCCGGTCGAGCCCGCCGATTTGGCGGCGGTCTTCGGCCCCGGCTACTCGCTCGAGCGCATTACGGTCCAGATCACCGACGAGCCGGTCACGATGACGATCCGCAAGAGGCTGCCTTGGCTCGGCTTCCATCCGGAACCTCGGCTTGATCCGGACAACCGCTGGTCGATCAATTCTACTTTCGCGCATTCACTTTGGCACGGCGACTTCCATCAGGGGACTATATAATGGACCGTGACCTTTTCCTGTCCATCCTGGCGATGGATTCATACAATCGCGGTTACGGGCAGGGTGTCCTTCTCAACATCGGTGATTCGCGGACGGATCAGAACGAGGCCGGTCGCAAGCTCGGACTTGCCACGATCATGGACATCGGGCTGCCGGAGGGCTCGGTCGCAGCCAGCTTCTACGCCATCGCTTACGATTGGGATGGCGAAAAGGTCGTCAGCTACCGCGGGACCGACCAATGGGGCTTTTTTAAAGATCCCCTGAATGGTTTCCTGACCGGGGCGGGCCTGCCGACCAGTCCGCAAGCTTCGCGCGCGATCGCATTCTACAAGTCCGTGGTCGGGGTCGACCAAGGCAACGACCCCTTCAACACGTGGGTGACCACTACCGGCCACTCCTTGGGCGGCGGGCTGGCCGGCTATGTTTCGTCCCTCTACGGAGGTCCGTCGGTCGTCTTCGACAACATGCCGTTCAATCTGTCGAGCCAAACTGCGTGGCTGCTGGCCCTGTCTGGCCTGGCTCCGGGGTTCCGAGAGAGCATCTACGGAAATCACGAGGTCGTTGCTCCCAACGTCGCCGGCATTACCGCCCTCGGGACGAAGGGAGAAGCGCTGAGCATATCGCGTTTCGACCAGATTCCGGAGACGCAATATCTCGACAGCAAGAGCAAGCTCGGCATGTCGGCCTTGCACTCTCAGGCGCTGCACGTCGCCCTTCGGTGGAACGAGGTGCACGGCGGCACGCTTTGGCACAACGCCGGCGAATATCTGTGGAATGCGTTTTTCGACGAGGCGGTCGCCAAAGGCGTGCACGGAATCGAGAACCGTTCGGGCAAGGCGACCGAGCAGGATCCCATGAAGGGTGTCGGCGGAGTCCTCCAGTCCGCCATCGCATATTCCGCGCTCGATGCTTCCTACGAGGACGACGCCAAGCCGTTCGGCGATACCGGCATCTGGTCGATGTTCAATGATGCTGGGGATCTCGGCCAAGTCCTCGACGGTAGCGAGGCGTCCTTTTTCGGCGCCAGGGTTACGAACAAGAACGTCAAGCAGTATCTTGCCGACGTCCTCGTCCAATATGCCGCCGCGCTTGCGCTCTACGACCGCGAGCAGGGCAACACCGCGGGCTACAACGTCCGCGAGGGCATATTGGCGCTCAAGCCGGACATCCTCACCTTCGATACGTCGCGAGAGATGTGGAGGGACGCGCTCAATCAGAGCGTCAAGCTCGACCCGATCGCCATCGCCGAGTTCCGCGAGGCGTTCTTCGCCCAGGCCGACGCCGGCTGGGCCGAATCGATCAAGGTCCTGCTCGGGATAGCCTCGCCCGACGAGCTGGCGATGCTCGGCTGGGATTCCGACACCGCGGAGATTTTCGACCGCTTCCACATCCGGACGAAGGACGGGTCCGGCCCGACCGCTCTTTCGGAGCGCCCCTATCCGGCGCCTCCGACCCGCGGCAACGGCGCCCATGTCGACGTCTATGCCGGCGGCGAGGGCGCCGACACCGTCCGCGGTACCTCCGGAAACGACCTCCTGCTGGGCGGAGGCGGCACCGACAGCCTCGACAGCGGCGACGGCGACGATTTGATCGACGGCGGCGGCGGCGACGACACGATCAAGGGCGGCGGCGGGCGCAACATCCTGCTCGGCGGCGCCGGCGGCGGGGACAAGGTCGATTACAACATCGCCGGCAGCCCCGGCCTCAATCTCGGGCTCGTCATCGCACCCAATCTGTCCGGAGCGGGCCTGCTGACGAACGTCAAGGCGCAGGCCAGGATCACGGGGACGATCGGCGGCAAATATACGTCCGACACCCTTGTCGGCGTCGAGAAGTCCGACCTCACCGACTCGGCCGACACCCTCCATGTGTCGAAAGACGGCCTCGGTTGGCTCGCGGATACGCTGACCGTCGACATGCGCAACGCCCTCTACGGCAACCAAGGGAAGAGCGATTACGACACGCTCAGCTTTGCGGCCCGCGAAGGCCTTCTGTACGGCCAGAACGGCGTGTTCTGGCACAACGGCGCGATGCAGTCGGCGTCTCCGGACCTGCGAAAGCTCTACGATGCGAGCAACCTGGCGGGCCTGCTGACCCCGAAGGCGTTCAAGGCGCTCTTCGCGGCCGAGGATCTGGTCATTCCAAACGACCCCCTGGTCGTCAAAGGCCTCGAGAACGTCGTCCTGACCGATCTCGGCGACCGTTTCGGGTTCACCAACCGGGATTACACCGTCCACTCCGGATATGGCGAGATCAAGGCCGGCGACGGCGACGACATCGTCTTCTACGAGGGCGCGAAATTCATCAAGGCGGGCACCGTGCTCAACCCCGGCATGCAGGCCGCCGCCGACATTCGCAAGCTCGAGAACGCGGCTCGGGCGCTGGCCGGCCTGCCGCCCCTGCCGGTGCTTCCCGACTCGCCGAAGACCCTTGAGAACCTGCGCCTCGAGATCGACGGCGGCAAAGGCAATGACTGGATCTTCGCGAACGGCGGCGAGAAAGCGGTCACCGCGGGCGGGCTCGGCCGCGACTGGATCTTCAACACCAGCAAGGGCGGCGAGCTGTGGGGCGATTACGCCTCCGGTGTCGACGCCCAGGGCCGAAGGGCCGAGGACAATGCCGCCAATTCGGACAATTTCTGGTTCGCTCCGGACGTCACCATCATGGACGCCCAGCACCATGACGTCCTGAAGTTCTACGGGCTCCCGCTGACCGGGGGCAACACCGCGATCACCGCCTTGTTCACCGGGATGGCCGGAGCCCTCACCGGCGGCGACGGGGGTCTCGGCGCCTTTGCCAACATGATCGACATCGCCACCGGCAAGGCCGATCCGACCCGGGGCCTGTTCTTCGACCACTTCCTTCCGTTCATCACCTACATCTACCGGGACGGCGACCTCTACGTCGGCAACGTCTTCGACGGGCTGCTGAAGGTGCTGATGGGGGACAGCGCGGCCGGCATGTTCAGCGGCACCCACGCCGAGGACGATCCGACCACCTGGGAGGACGAGACGAAGAATTTGACCGGCTTCATGCGGGTCGAGAATTTCCATTTCGTGGGCAGCTGGTCCGGCTTCACCCAGTTCGGCCTCGGCGCCGGGGCGTCCGGCGGCACCGCCGCGGGATCGCTGAACATGGTGTTCAAGCAGGTCAATCCGATCTTCGACATCCTCGCCCGGCTGCCGCAGACCCTGATCACCTTCGCGATGAGCGGGGCCGGCCCGCTCGTCGACATGGCCATGACGCTCGCCGCGGCCGCCGACCGCTTCGCCAAGGGCGTCGGCTGGCAGAAGGGCGTCGATCCGCTGGTCCTCGACCTCGACGGCGACGGCATCGAGACCATCGCCGTCGACGGCGCCCGTACCTATTTCGACATCGACAACGACATGTTCGCCGAGCGCACCGGCTGGCTGAAGGGCGACGACGGCTTCCTCGTCGTCGACGCCAACCGCAACGGGCTGATCGACGACATTTCGGAGATGTTCGGCGGCCCGGGCGCGTCGGGCTTCGCCGAGCTGGCCGGCTACGACACCAACGTCGACGGCAAGATCAGCGTCGCCGACCTGATCTGGTCCGAGCTCAAGGTCTGGCAGGATCGCAACGGCGACGGCCGGACCCAATCCGCCGAGCTCAGGTCGCTCGCCGACATCGGCATCGTCTCGATCAACCTCTCCCGAACCGCGCTCGATACCGTGACGCCGCAGGGGACCCGATTGCTGGCGGGCGGCACCTTCACCTTCGACACCGGCCGGGTCGGCGGCCTGTTCGACGCGGTGTTCGAATCCGACAACGTCGACACGCGCTACACCGGCGAAAGCGGCGCGGCGCCCTGGCAGCAGGGGCTTACGCTGGGCGCCAAGGGCTTCGGAACGATCACCAACCTGTCGGTGGCGATGGCCAACGACGTCGAGCTCGGCACGCTTGCGGCCGCGACGGCGGCGGCGATGACGACGCCCAAGCTGAAGACGCTTCGCGAGCAGGCGGGGGCGGTGCTCGGCAAATGGGGCGCGACTCTCGAGCTGACCCGCGAGCTGACCCCGGTGCTGCTCGGAACCGACGCCGGCGGCAAGACCGTGCTTCTCGACCGCGCCATCTATGTCGAGGATTCGACCGGCGGCTATTGGACCCTCGCGTCCGGAGCGCAGGTGCGCGATTCCGGGGGCGTGGCGATCGCCCGACCGACGATGGAGCAGGTGCTCGCCCAAGGGACGGGCTGGCGGCTCGAACAGGCCTGGTCGCCCTCCTCTCGGGCGACGGAGACGCATTTCCGCGACGAAGCGCCGTATCTGATGAAGGTCGTCGACGGCCGGGCGGTGATCCTCGACTATGGCATCGAGAAGGCCGACGGCAGCTGGCGGCTGGCGAGCGGGACGGCGGTTCTCGGCTCCGGCGGCCAGCCGATCGCCGCTCCGACCCGGGCCGACATCTTGGCGATGGCGCATCCGGCCGGGCAGGAATGGCGCACCGAGGAAATCGGCTTCAATCCCCATGCCGCGATCACCGTCGGCGCGATCGGAGTGCGATTCACCGACAACCGCGTGGTCGACTATACGGTCCAGGTCACCGACCGCGACGGCAAATTCTACGTCTGGGCGCGCAATCTCGACCGGGCGCTGGAGCTCGAAGCGAAGACCGGCGATGCGCGCGACTTCAACCTGCGCAATTACGAAGTCGATTTCGACCATCTCGACGAGGTCGGCTCGACCGACGACAGCACCTATCGCGTCGAGCTGCTCACTCCGGCCCAATTCCATTTCGCCACTTCGCTGGGCGGCCTCGATTTCCATCCGGGAATGCTGTCGGCTTCGATCGACGCCGCGACCGGCCATATCTCCTATTCGGTCAACGACAGCGGCCGGGCCAGCCTCGCGACCGACCATTACGAATCCGCGATCAAGCCGATGATCGGAATGCTCGGCGTCGTCATGGACCAATATGTGATCGCGAGCCGGCGTTTCGCGGTTCGGATGGCGCTGCAGGGCGGCATGAAGGATTTCGCCCGCGGCCTGACCTACGACGTCGCGACGGACAAATATCGCCCGACCACCGGTCGCGAGCTCGCCCCGATGTTCGAGGCGATCTTCGAGAAGGCGCCGGCGAGCAACGCCAACGACGCGGTCCTCGATTACCTGACCGACTGGAACGAGATCCTCTGGCAGGTCTATCCGGATTATGCGCTGAAGGGCTCGGGCAATCTGATGGGCTCGACCGTCCAGATCGACCAGGCCTTCATCTTCCAGATGCTGCTGCCGGCGTTCGAGAAGGGCATCGACCTCGACATTCGCGGGGTCGCCCATGCGCTCTCGGTGGACGAGACGAGGATCGTTACCCACAGCGCCGCCGCGACCGAAGTGGACGGGACCACCAAGACCGATTTCTTCTACATGTCGACCGGCAACCAGACTTTCCGGGGCGGGGCCGGCAGCGATTATTATTTCGTCGGCAAGAATTCGGGCAGCGACGTCATTTACGACCGGGATCTGGGCGACAATGACGAGCTTCGATTCACCGACGTCGCCTCGAGCCAGGTCAAGGCGACCCGCGAAGGGCAGGACCTCATCCTGGAAATCACCGGGCGGCCCGACGTCATCCGCCTCACCGATCAGTTCCTCGGCGAGCTCAACGACCTCACCACGGGCGGCAAGAAGTTCGAGACCGGGGTCAACGCGATCGTCTTCGCCGACGGGGTGATCTGGGACCGGTTCCGGATGTCGATGGAGGTCGTCGACCGCGCCCGCGCCGCCGGCAATTTCAACGATTCCCTCGTAGGCTCCGGATCCGGCGACGTGCTTTGGGGCGGCAAGGGCAACGACGCGATGAGCGGCGGCGCCGGCGGCGATTTCTATGTCTTCGAGCGCGGCGACGGCCAGGACGTGATCAACGATCGCGGCGCCTTCTCGTTCGGACCGGTCAAGGCCGGCATCGACTTCCTTCGCTTCGGGCCCGGAATCACCGCCGACAACCTCAAGCTGGTTCGCGACCGCGCGAGCGCCAACCTCAAGATCATCCTGCTCGACGCCAACGGCAATCCGACCACCGATTCGATCGAGATCGTCGGGCAGCTTGGCGGGATTACGCTGAACCTCGGGCTGTTCGGCGAGTTGATGGGGGGCAGTGAGGGTCTCGACTACGTGTCGCCGACTCTGATCGAGCGGTTCATCTTCGATGACGGCACTTCGCTCGAATTCACCCAGATCGTCGAACAGGTGCTGAAGAACGCCAAGACCGACGGCGACGACTTCATCTACGGGCTGCTCAACGCCAATACCCTCGACGGCGGCAAGGGCGACGATCTCCTGACCGGATACGAGGGCAACGACACCTACGTCTTCGGCCGAGGCTATGGCCGCGACATCGTCGAGGACAGGGATCTCAGCTTCAAGGCCTTCTCCGGGCCCCAGCACGACAAGCTGAAGTTCATCGACGACCTGCGCTGGTCGGACTTCGAGTTCAAACGCGACGGCAACGGCGCGGGCGACACCCTCACGCTTCGGGTCAGGGGCACGGCCGACGAGGTCATCCTCACCAACTTCCTCGAAGAGATACCCTTCATCGGCCATGTCAACGTGCTCGAGGATATCGAGTTCGGCGACGGAACGGTCTGGTCGTACCTCAAGCTCCTCCAGCATTACGTCAACATCGCCAAGACGACCGGCGACGACCTCATCTACGGGTTCGAGGGGATCGGCGACTCGATCGACGGCGGCGCCGGGAACGACCGGCTCGTCGGCATGAGCGGCAGCGACGTCTATCAGTTCGGCCGCGGCTACGGCACCGACACGATCTTCGACGACGGCGGCAGCGACCGGGTCGTCTTGGCGGGCATCGCCAGCACGGACGTCGACTTCACGCGCACCGCCCTCGACCTTATCATCACCGTCCGGAATTCCGGCGAGCGCATCATCCTCGAGCGCCAATATGTCCGCGACGGCGTCCAGCATGCCGCCGTCGAATATTTCCAATTCTCAGACCGCACCGTGGTCTTCACCGAGATCAACGCGGAAGACATCGATCTGATCGGAACCAGCGCCGGCGAGACGATCAACGGCTCCGATTTCGGTGAGCTGATCGACGGCCGCGCCGGCGCCGATACGCTCATCGGGGGCGACGGCGGCGATACCTACAAGTTCGACGCCGGCTACGGCCACGACGTCATCGAGGACCGGCGGCTCCGCGCCTCCTGGCAGGATCGTGCCGGCGTTCAGGTTCCGGTCGACGACGTCATCGAATTCGGCGACGACATCCGCTGGAAGGTGAACAGGAACATCGTCTTCACCGCATCCGGATCCGACCTCCTCATCACCTTGACCGACCGGCCGGCCGATTCCCTCCGAATCAAGAACCAGTTCGGGGAGCTGGAAGACGCTATCGAGATATTCAGGTTCAAGGACGGCACGGTTCTGAACATAAAGGATATTCTCGAAGAAGCCGGCGAGGAGGCCGGCAATTTCGGCGACAATATCATCACGGTCCCCGATCTGGCGATCAACGATCCCCAGACGCTCGACGGGCGCCAGGGCGACGACACCCTCAGGGGCGGCAATGCCGGCGATACCTACACCTTCACCTCCGATTACGACTTCGACAGGATCGAAGAGAGGTTGGACCGGGCCGGCGCCATCGACCGCATTTTCTTCGGCGCGTCGGTCGACAAGAACGCCCTGATCGTCACGCGCAACGACGACGACCTCGTAATCGATCTCGGCAACGGCACCGACGTGGTGACGATCGTCGGGGGCCTGGCCAATACGAGGATCGAGGAGTTCCACTTCGCCGACGGGTCGGTCATGACCCTGGAGCAGATCATCGACCGACTGCTGACGGGAACCGCCGCGGACGAGCGGCTCATCGGCTTCGACAATCGCAACGACACGATTTCGGGAGCGGCGGGATCCGACGCCATGGCGGGCGGCCTCGGCAACGACGTCTACCGCTTCGGACTAGGCGACGGCAGCGACAGCGTCGACGATTCCGGCGGCGTCGACAGGATCGACTTCGGCCCCGCCATCACCCAGGACCAGGTCGCGTTCCGCAACGTCGACGGGGACCTGCTGATCACCCTCGTCTCCGGCGAGAAGCTCGTCGTCCTCGGCGGCTACACCCAGAAGCCCGTGGAGACGTTCCGCTTCGCCGATGGCACCAGCCTCGCGATCGCCGACGTCCGGGCTCTGATCCAGGCCGGTGCCCCCAATGGCGGCCAGGACCGGCTCGACCTGCGCGAGCTCGGCGCCGCGGCGGCGGTCGGGCCCGGCGCGGGTCACGACCGAATCATCATGGCGACCGACGGCCGGATCGTGTTCAACGCCGGCGACGGCATCGACCGGATCGAGATGCCGTCCGGCGTCACCCACGCAATCGTCGAGATCGCCGGCTACGGTTCGGGGGAGGCCGTGGTTCGGCTCGCCGCGCTGGACAGCAGCGACCTCATCATCGCCTTCCCCTCGACCGGCGACCAGCTGATTCTCGTCGGCGCGGCCGGCGGCGGCGCCGTCCCCACCATCGAGTTTGCGGACGGCCAGATCTGGGACGCCGCCGCTCTGATCCAGCGGTCTATTGCAGACCAGTCGGGCGAGGGCGACGACTTCATCCTCGGCAGTGCGCGCGACGACGTTTTCAGCGGCGGCCGCGGCAACGACCAGGTGAGCGGCGGCGGGGGGAACGACGAATATCATTATTCCCGCGGCGATGGGCGCGATGTCGTCGAGGACGGCGCCGGTCATGACATCCTCAAGATCAGCGGTTACCGGCCCGACGAGATGCGGGTCGGCCGAACCGCGCCGGGCGCCAACGAGCTCATCCTCTCGTTCGGCGACGGCGCGGACGAAGTCGTGCTTCGCTACGGCGCCGCGCTCGCCGGCGTGGACATCGTCGAGTTCGGCGACGGCACCCAGATCAGCCGCGACCAGCTGTTCGACCGGGTCGACGGCGAGGGCAGTACCCGGGACGATCGCCTCACCGGGACCGCGGGGGACGAAATCTTTTCCGGCGGCACCGGCAACGACGTCATCGTCGGCGGCGGCGGCAGCGACGTCTACCGCTTCAATCGTGGCGACGGTCAGGACCGGATCGAAAGCAACGGCTCGGCCGACGGGCGCGGTCTCGTCGAATTCGGCGCCGGCATCGAGCTCGAAGACATCGCCGTCAAGCGCGATTCCGACGGGAATCTCGTGCTCGTCCTCGTCGGAACGAACGATCGCCTGACCCTGGTCGACCCGGCCGGCGATTCCGATCCGGTCATCGCCCAGGTGCGGTTCGCCGACGGTCGCTCGCTGACCCATGCGCAGCTCGCCTTGTCGGTGCCGCCGAGCGATCGCGACGACCATATCGTCGCCTCGGCCTCTTCGATCAACGGCGGCGCGGTGCCGGGCGGCAATGTCGACGGCGGCCTAGGCAACGACCGGCTCGAGGGCGGACGGGGCGCCGACATAATGGCCGGCGGCAAGGGTGACGACCTGCTCGAAGGGAAGAGCGGCGCCGACACCTATTATTTCGAGCGCGGCGACGGCCAGGACGTCATCGTCGACTTCGAGGAAGACGACCGCTCGAAGCTCGACCGGATCCGTTTCGGGCCCGGCATCGCGCCGGAGGACATCCGAATCCTCGCCGTCGGTCCGGCCGACCTGGTGATCGGAATCGCCGGCACCGGCGACCGGCTGACCCTCCGCAACATGCTCGTCGATTCCAATGCGCCGACCGACCATGGCGTCGAGGAGTTCGTCTTCGCCAATGGCGTGACCTGGTCGCTGAACGACATCTACGCTCGGCTGTCGCTCGGCACGGGCGGCGACGACGTCATCGACCTCGGGACCTCCCTCGATCTTGCGCTGACGCTCGACGGCGGCACCGGCGACGATTTGCTCGCCGGGGGCCATGGCGACAACCACTACGTCTTCCGGCGCGGCGACGGCCGCGACACGATCCGTGAGGGCAACAACTGGTGGTGGTCCGACGACACCCTCCAGCTCGGAGCCGGAATCGCGCCCGCCGAGGTGGTGGTGGTGCGCGAAGGCGACGATCTCGTCCTGCGCATCGTCGGCAGCCAGGACCGGATCAGGATCGAGGGCCAGGCCACGGCCTCGCCGCCGCCGATCGACCGTGTGACCTTCGCCAACGGCGCCCAGTGGAGCGCGGCGGACCTGATCGCTCAGGCCGTCACCGCCGAGGCGGCCGAGCGCCGGCTCAATCCGTCCGTCGCCGGCGTGGATCCGTTCGCAGCGGCGCCGTTCGCCGGAGCCCCCGGCGGCGGCAGCGGCGGCGGCGGCGCCACCGGCGGGGACGAGGAAGGGGTCGGCAGCGCCGGCGGGCCGCGCACGCTGACCGGCACTGCCGGGCGCGACACCTATCGCCTGTTCGTGCCGCTCGCGGCCGACGACGACGCGGTCGTCACGATTACCGACTTCCAGATCGGGGATTCGGGCGACATCCTCGACATCCGGATCGCCGTCGGCCTCGCCGGCACCGTCGTCACCCGGCAGGTAGGGGCCGACACCTACGTCTATTTCGCGCCGCCGGGTCTCGCGAGCCTCGACGATGCCCGCCTCCTGCTTCGCCTCGCCGGAGTCGCCGCGGGCAGCCTGACCGCCGGCAATTTCAACGGCGCGCCGTTCGCAAGCGCCGCCGATGCCGAAATCGAGGGCGACGGAGGCGCGAACACGCTGACCGGCGGCTGGGGCGACGACGTGGTCCGCGGCAACCAGGGCGCCGACGTGCTCGACGGCGGGCCCGGCAACGATACCCTGATCGGCGGGGGCCAGGGCGACGTCTACCTTTTCGGCCGGGGCTCCGGCCGCGACACGGTCGACGATCATGGCGGCGCCTGGTGGAATACCGGCGATTACGACCGCGTTCAGCTCGGCGCGGGGATCACCGCCGCCGACATCCAGGTGGTTCAGACCTCCGCCAACGATCTCGAGCTGCGCATCGTCGGCACCGACGACAGCCTGCGCCTGTTCGAAACGGTCAATAACGGCGATCGTCGGATCGAGGAGGTTCGCTTCGCCGACGGCACGGTGTGGCTGCACTCGGACCTGATGGCCCGGGCGCTGGCCCCGACCGCCGGCGACGACGTTCTGCACGACGATTATGACGGCAGGACCCTGCTGGGCGGCGCGGGTAACGACGAGCTTCGCGGCAACCAGGGCGAGGACGTTCTCGACGGCGGCGCCGGCAACGATCTGCTGGTCGGCGGCGGCCAGCGCGACGTCTACCGCTTCGGCCGCGGCTACGGGCAGGACGTGGTCGACGATCATGCCGGCGCCTGGTGGAACACGGGCGATTACGACGCGATCGAGCTCGGCGCCGGAATCACCGCCGCCGATATCGAGGTGGTGCAGACCTCGTACAACGACCTCGAGCTGCGCATCGTCGGCACCGAGGACCGGCTTCGGCTGGCCGGCACCGTCTACGACGGCGACCGCCGGATCGAGGAGGTTCGCTTCGCCGACGGCACGGTCTGGCTGCACTCGGACCTGATGGCCCGGGCGCTGGTCCCGACCGCCGGCGACGACGTTCTGCACGACGATTATGACGGCAGGACCCTGCTCGGCGGCGCGGGTAACGACGAGCTTCGCGGCAATCAGGGCGAGGACGTTCTCGACGGCGGCGCCGGCAACGATCTGCTGGTCGGCGGCGGCCAGCGCGACGTCTACCGCTTCGGCCGCGGCTACGGGCAGGACGTGGTCGACGATCATGCCGGCGCGTGGTGGAACACGGGCGACTACGACGCGGTCGAGCTCGGCGCCGGAATCACCGCCGCCGATATCGAGGTGGTGCAGACCTCGTATAACGACCTCGAGCTGCGCATCGTCGGCACCGAGGACCGGCTTCGGCTGGCCGGCACCGTCTATGACGGCGACCGCCGGATCGAGGAGGTTCGCTTCGCCGACGGCACGGTGTGGCTGCACTCGGACCTGATGGCCCGGGCGCTGGTCCCGACCGCCGGCGACGACGTTCTGCACGACGATTATGACGGCAGGACCCTGCTCGGCGGGGCCGGCAACGACGAGCTTCGCGGCAACCAGGGCGACGACGTCCTCGACGGCGGCGCCGGCAACGATCTGCTGGTCGGCGGCGGCCAGCGCGACGTCTACCGCTTCGGCCGCGGCTACGGGCAGGACGTGGTCCATGATCATGCCGGCGCCTGGTGGAACACGGGCGATTACGACGCGGTCGAGCTCGGCGCCGGAATCGCCGTCGGCGACATCGAAGTGGTTCAGACTTCGTTCGGCGACCTCGAGTTGCGGATCATCGGCACGGAGGACCGGCTCCAGCTCGTCAACACCGTCTATGATGACTGGCGGATCGAGGAGGTGCGCTTCGCCGACGGCACGGTGTGGACCCATGCCGATCTGCTGGCGCGTATCGTGCCGGCCGAAGGCCTCGTTCTGACCGGAAGCGCGTCGGGGAACGCGCTGGTCGGCGGAGCGACCGACGATATCGTTACCGCGCAGTCGCTTTCGGGCGACTTCCAGCTGATCGGCAATGCCGGCAACGACACCCTGATCGGCGGCAGCGGCAACGACATCCTGACCGGCGGCTCCGGCGACGACGACCTTCAGGGTGGAGCGGGCGTCAACACCTTCCGCTTCTCGGCGGGCTTCGGCCAGGACCAGATGGACTTCGAATACGGTAGCAACCAGAACGTCATCGAGTTCGACGCGACCATCGACGCCGCGGACATCGTCGTCGAGAAGTATCAGTATAGCAATTATGCGATCATCCGCGTCGCCGGCACCGGCGACCGGATCGAGGTCCACCTCGGGTACCTCAGCGAAGTCCGATTCGCGGACGGGCCGACCTGGTCGCAGCAGGACCTCATCGACCGTTCCGTGCCAATGGGCGACGGCGGGCTCTATATCGACAGCGCCCCGTCGGACGATATTCTCGCCGGAGGTGCGGGCGACGATCTTCTCAAAGGCCTAGGGGGCGACGACCAGCTGACCGGCGGCGGCGGCAACGACGCGCTTGAAGCGGACGACGGCAACGATGTGCTGACGGGCGGCGCCGGGAACGATTATCTCGAAGGCGGCGGCGGAGACGACACCTACCGCTTCTCGGCGGGCAGCGGCCAGGACACGATTTCCGACTACGGATTCCATTACGTCGGCGGCGAAACCCGGGTCTCCGATTTCGACGTCATCGAATTCGACTCCACCATCCTCTCTTCGCAGGTGACCGTCCAGGTCCGCAACTTCGAAGGCAGCGGCGACATCATCTTCCGAATCGCGGGCACTCAGGACCGGATCACCGTCTACGGCGGTCTGTATTCGGAGGATCCGCGGATCGACGAGGTGCGCTTCGCCGACGGAACCGTCTGGACCGCCGAGGATATGATCGCCAATTCGGTCGAGCCTGACGGCGTGTACGTCACGTCCGGGGCCAGCGACGATGTCCTGACCGGCGGGATTGGCGACGACATATTCTACGCGGGCGGCGGCGACGACCGGCTGACGGGCGGAGCGGGCAACGACAGCATCAACGCCGACGACGGCGACGACGTGCTGACCGGCGGCGCCGGCGACGACTATCTGGGAAGCTCCTCCGGCAACGATATCTACCACTTCTCGGCAGGCTTCGGCCATGACGTGATCGACGATTGGGGCGGCTTTGACGGAAGCGCCGACGCCATCGAGTTCGATTCGACTCTGTCCGCCTCCGATTTCATCGTCCAGCGGTCGCTGGACGGCCAGGACATCATTCTGAAGGTCGTCGCCACCGGCGAAGAAATCCGGATCTGGTACGCGGTCACCGACTTCGAGAGCCGTATCGAAGAGGTTCGGTTCACGGACGGCACGATCTGGAGCCACGACGACCTCATCGCGATGGCGACGGTTCCGTCGGGGGCCGAGTTCATCGGCGACGACGAGGCCGACGACGCTCTGACGGGCGGCGCCGGTGCCGATCTGCTCGACGGCCGGGGCGGAAACGACGTGCTGGCCGGCGGCGCCGAGAACGACAGCCTCATCGGCGGATCGGGCGACGACATCCTGACCGGGGGCGCCGGCAGCGACGACCTGGACGGCGCCGAAGGCGGCGATATCTACCGCTTCTCGGCCGGTTTCGGGGACGATTATGTCTTCGAATATGGCGTCGAGGGCGAAGTCGACGCGATCGAGTTCGACAATTCGATCCTTGCTTCCGACGTCATCGTCCAGGAAGGCATTTTCAGCGGCGACCTGGTCCTGAAAATGGCCGGAACCGGCGACCGGATCACTCTGCTGGGCGCGCTCTACTCGGAAGAGGGCCGGATCGAGCTGGTCCGCTTCGCCGACGGCACCGTCTGGACCCATGCCGACCTCCTCGCTCGGGCCCTGGCCACGGACGATCTGACCCTCCAGGGCGATCAGGGCGGAATCCTGACCGGTTCGGACGGGGACGATACGATCGTCAACGGGAATGGCGCCCAGGAGCTCGTCGGCCTCGGCGGCAATGACTGGCTCGACGGCAGCTATGGCTCCCAGATCCTCATCGGAGGCGCCGGCGACGATATCCTCATTGGCGGCGAGGGCGTCGACACCTACCGCTTCTCGGCAGGCTTCGGCCAGGACGAGCTGCTCGAAAACGGCTATGATACGCCCGGCCAGCTCAGCATCCTCGAGTTCGACGCGACGCTTTCGGCGAACGACGCTATCGTCGAATATATCGACGGGCTCGGCGATGCCTTGTCCCTGCGGTTCGCCGGAACCGAGGACCGGGTGAGGCTCCGCTACGCGATCGACGAATATGTCCCGGTCACCTACGAGATCCGGTTCGCGGACGGCACCGTCTGGAGCCCTGCCGACCTGCTCGACCGCGCGGCCGCCTCGAACGGCCTCATCGTCGCCGGCGATAACGCAGCCCTCGAGGGCGGGGACTACGACGATACGATCGACGGCAACGATTACGACAACCGGCTCGACGGCAAGGCTGGAAACGACCAGCTCTACGGTGCCGACGGCGACGACGTTCTGATCGGCGGTACCGGCAACGATTCGCTCTCCGGCGCCGCCGGCGACGACATCTACCTCTTCTCCGCCGGCTTCGGGCAGGATTATCTTTACGACGGAGCAGATTATCTCAGCGAGACGGGCGACGCCATCGAGTTCGATGCGACGGTGCTGGCGTCCCAGATCGTCGTCGAGCGTCGCTATAGCGAGGTTGGCTATGGCGACCTGACGATCGTGGTCGCCGGAACCGGCGACCGGATCACGATCAGCAACGGCGCCGAGCCGGGGACGATCACCTTCGTTCGGTTTGCCGACGGGACGGTCTGGACGCATTCCGATCTCCTCGCCCGGGCGGTCAATCCGGTCCGGCCGGTGGTCGACGGGTCGGCGGGCTCCGCCGTGCTGGAAGGCGGCGCGCGCGACGACAGCCTTACCGGCCTCGCGGGGAACGACGAGCTGTCCGGCCGAGGCGGCAACGACGTCCTCGCCGGCGTCGGCGGCAACGACAGGCTCGACGGCGGCACCGGGGACGACACGGTCTACGGCGGGGCCGGCGACGACGTCTATCGCTTCGCCGCGGGCGACGGGCAGGATTCGATCACCGACACGTCCGGCGTCGACCGGATCGAGTTCGGCGCCGGCATCTCGGCGGCCGATGTCGAGGTGCGCCAGCAGGGCTCGGCCAACCTCGTGCTCACGATCGCCGGCACCGCCGACCGCCTGACCCTGGTCAATGCCCTGTCCGGCTACGCAATCGAAGAGGTGCGTTTCGCCGACGGGACGATTTGGACCCACGCGCAGATGCTCGCCAGGTCGGGGACCGCCACGGCCGGCGTCGACGTCCTCTACGGAACGTCGGGGGCCGACGTCATCGCCGGCGGGGCCGGTGACGACCTCCTGAACGCACAGGGCGGGAACGACCAGCTTTCCGGCGACGCGGGCAACGACACCCTCGACGGCAGCAGCGGAGACGACACGCTCGACGGCGGGCAAGGTGCCGATACGCTGACCGGCCAGAGCGGCAATGACGTCTATCGCTTCGACCGCGGCGACGGCCAGGACAGGATCACCGACTGGTCGGGCATCGACCGGATCGAATTCGGTGCCGGCATCGCCGCCGCGGACACTCGCGTGCGCCAGCAGGGCTCGGGAGACCTCCTCCTGGAGATCGTCGGCACCGGGGATCGGCTGACCCTGGTCAACGCGCTCGGCTCGCCCGATTACGCGATCGAGGAAGTGCGCTTCGCCGACGGGCCGACCTGGACCTACGCGAACCTGCTCGCCATGTCGCTGGTGACGACGGCCGGCAACGACACCGTCCACGGCACTTACCGTTCCGAGGGGGCCGACGTCATCGACGGCGGCGCCGGCGACGACACGATCTACGCGCTTCACGGCGACGACCAGATTTCGGGCGGCGCGGGCAACGATCTGCTCGACGCCGGCGGCGGCGGCGACATCCTCGCCGGCGGTGCTGGCACCGACGCGCTGTTCGGCTCCGACGGCAACGACGTCTATCGCTTCGATCGCGGCGACGGGCAGGACACGATCACCGATACGTCCGGTGTCGACCGGATCGAGTTGGGCGCGGGCATCGCGGTGTCCGACGTCGAAATAGTCCTCCAGGGTACGACCGGCCTCATTCTGAAGGTCGCGGGAAGCAGCGACCGGCTGACCCTCAGCAACGTGCTCGGCAACGCGGCCAACGCGATCGAAGAGGTCCGGTTCGCCGACGGCAGCGTTTGGAACGCCGCTGAGCTGTCCCGCCGGGCGACCCTGGGAACGTCGGGCGACGACGTCTACACCGGCGGCGCCAATGCCGATCAGCTGGCCGGCCAGGCGGGCAAGGACAGCCTCTACGGCAATGGCGGCAACGACCTGTTGTCGGGCGGCGCCGACAACGATCGCCTCGAAGGCGGGGCCGGTGCCGATCGCCTGGCCGGCGGTACCGACAAGGACATGCTGATCGGCGGGGCCGGTGCCGACACCTATTTGTTCGCGGTCGGCGACGGCAGCGACGAGATCGACGACAATGGCGACTCCGCCGTCGATATCGTGCAGATCGACGGCTATACGCTCGACCGGATCCGATTCAGCCGGGTCGGCGTCGACGGCAACGATCTCTCGATCCGCTTCGGCGGCAGTGCGGACCGCCTGGTGGTCCGAGGCGCCTTCGCCGGCTCCGCCGCCGACACGATCGAGCAGTTCCTCATCCCGGCCAGCGACGTCACCCTGTCACTCGCCGACGTGCTCGCACGCCTCGTCCCCGACATCGCGGTCACCGGCGAGATCCTCGCCGGCACCGGCGGCGACGACGTGCTTACCGGCGGCACGGACCATGACTTCCTGAATGGCGGCGACGGGGCGGACACGCTTTCCGGCGGCGCCGGCGACGACATCTTCGGCGACATCGTCGCCGACTCTTCCACCGACACGATGACGGGCGGCGCCGGCAGGGATACCTACCGCTACCTGCCGTCCTTCGACGTATCGCCCGATCGTGCCGAGGACGTGATCACCGACTTCCAGGCGGGCGCCGGCGGCGACGTCATCCGGCTGTCGTCGAGCAATCCCAATCCGTTCGAGGTCGGCCGCCTCAAGATCAGCCAGGCCGGCGCCGACACCCTCGTCCTGGTGCTCGGCGACGACGGCTTCGACCGTTCCATCCTTCGCCTTGTCGGAGTCGACGCCGCGACGCTGGTGGCCGAAAACTTCGGAGGGGTCGCGTTCGGCGTCGACAATTCCGTGAAGATCAACGACGGCGAGGGCGGCAGCTCGCTGACCGGCGGCCCGCTCGACGACAGGATCTTCGGCAATGGCGGCGCCGACACCCTTTCCGGCCTCGGCGGCGACGACCGTCTCGCCGGCGGCGCCGATGCCGATTTGATCGATGCCGGCTTCGGCAACGACTGGGTCGCCGGCCAGGAAGGGCACGACCGCCTGTTCGGCGGCGCGGGCAACGACATCCTTTCCGGCGGCAGCGGCGACGACGTCGTTTATGGCGGCGACACCCCGACCTCGACGAACGGCAGCGACCTGTTCGAGGGCGGCACCGGCGACGACACGCTCTACGGCGGCACCGGCGACGACGTCTATCGCTTCGCGCCGGGCGAAGGCCGCGACCTGATCACCGACGCGGGCGGACAGGACAGGATCGAGCTCGCCGCCGGGATCCTGCCGACCGACGTCACCGTCGTCCAGGTGGACGGACAGCATATCGAGCTCCGCGTCGGCAGCGGCGCCGACCGCATCCGCCTCGGCGGCGTGCTCAACGGCGGCGCGACTCGGATCGAGGAAGTCCGCTTCGCAAACGGTGTCGCCTGGACCTGGAACGACCTGGTGACTCGCTCGATGAGCGGCGGGTCGCGCGACGACAACCTCAAGGTGGTTCCCGGTCAGAGCGACGCCACGACCCTGTCCGGTCTCGGCGGCAACGACCAGATGGCCGGCTCGTCCGGCAACGACATCCTGATCGGCGGCAGCGGCAACGACAGCCTCGCCGGCGGCCTTGGCGACGACACCTACAGGTTCGAACGCGGCGACGGCCAGGACGCCATTAGCGACTCCGAGGGCACGAATCGAATCGTGTTCGGTGCGGACATCCTTCCGGGCCAGGTCCGCATCGTTCGCGGCAAGCCGAACCTGGCCCTCGAAATCGTCGGCACCGGCGATCGGATCGATCTCGGCTCGCCCGCGGTGCCGACGATGGGCATCCGCGAGGTCGTCTTCGCTAACGGCACGATTTGGTCGGCGGCGACGCTGATCGCGATGGCGGTGGAAGCGAGCGTCGATGACGACGTCCTCTACGGCACGGCGCTCGCCGAGACGCTGGCCGGCGGAGCCGGGGACGACCTGCTTCGCGCCCTGGGCGGCGACGACATGCTCGACGGCGGCGCCGGCGTCGACCGGCTCGAGGGGGGCGATGGCAACGACACCTACCGCTTCGGCAGCGTCAGCGGGCAGGACACGGTGGCGGACGCTTCCGGCGCTTCGGACGTCCTCCTGCTCGACGCCGGGATCGTGGCGGCGAACGTCACGGTCGAGCAAAGCCGCGACGGCGCCAACCTGATCCTGAAAGTGAAGGGTAGCGAAGCCCGGATCACCATCGAGAACGCGCTCGGGACGGGCCGGATCGAGACGATCCGGTTCGCGGATGGCACCGAATGGTCCGTCGCGGACGTCCTGCAGCGGCTCGGCACCGCCGACGACGACGTGATCACCGGCGACGCCGCCGGCAACATCCTGACAGCCGGCCTCGGCAACGACATTCTCGTCGGCGGCGGTGGGGACGACACCTATCGCTACGCGCGCGGCGACGGCCGCGATACCATCCGCGACGGCGCGCAGTCCTCCGCCGATCGCCTCGAGATCGCCGGCTACGCGCCTGGAGATCTCCGTTTCGTCCGCAGGGGCTACGGAAGCAACGACGTCGTCATCCGATTCCCCGACGAGGGCGACGAGATCGTCATCGTCGACGCGCTTTCGACCGGGTTCGGCGGGATCGAGTCGATCCTTCTCAGCGGAACCGGCACCGTATTCAGCGTCGCGGACATCCGAGCGCTCGTCGTCGCTGCCGCGGCCACGCCTGCCGACGATATCGTGCTCGGAACCACCGGCAACGACACTCTCCAGGGCGGCACCGGCAACGATCTCGTGATCGGCGATTCGGGCGACGACACCTACCTCTACCGCAAGGGCGACGGCGACGATCGCATCGACGCCTTCGGCACCGGCCACGACACCGTCCGTCTGCTCGACTACAACGTCGCCGACATCGCCTCGGCGGTGCGCGCCGGGCCCGACAGCGACGACCTCGTCATCCGCTTCGTGGACAGCGACGACCGGCTCGTCCTCCGCGACGCCCTCGGCCAAGCGAACGGCAGCGGTGCCACGAGCCTGCAGATCGTCTTCAAAAACGGCGTTGTCTGGGACCGGGCAGCGATGCGCGCCCGCGCCGTCGCCGATATCGACACGCCCGGCAACGACAATGTCTACGGCTTCGACGGCAACGATCTGCTCGTCGCCAAGGGCGGCAACGACCTTCTCTCCGGCGGCGCCGGCTCAGACGTCTACGTCTTCGCCCGGGGCAAGGGCAACGACACCGTCCACGACCTTTCGACGGCCAGCGGCGCGACCGACACCGTCCAGTTCCTCGACCTGGCTTCGACCGACGCCTCGGTCGAGCGCCTGTTCCGCGGCAGCGAGACGATCGTCATCCGGTTCGCGAGCGCGGCCGGCGACAGCGTCACGGTCATCGACGCCCTCGCGCTCGATCGCCGGGGGGTGGAAAGCTACAGCTTCGCCGACGGCGTCGTCTGGACCAAGAGCACGCTTCTGAACCTGCTCGACAATCGCGCGCCGGTGGCGGCGGACGACGGCTATTTCTCGGTCACCGCCGGCAATCCGCTGACGATCAAGGCCGCCGACCTGCTGCGCAACGATTTCGACGCCGACGGCGACCCGATCAGGATCGTCGCCGTGGACGGCGGCGAGAATGGGGTCGCGGTCATCAACGCGCAGGGCGACATCGTCTATACGCCCACCGGGGGCTATGCCGGGCCGACCACGCTCACCTACACGCTTGCGGACGGCCGCAACGGCTTCGCGACGGGAGAGGTCGACGTCCGTGTCCGGCCGGTCGCCACCGCCCGCGAGGACCGCGGCTTCACGGTCCTCGAGGACAATTCCCTGACCATCCGGGTCGAACGGCTGCTGTCCAACGACCTGGACGGCGACCGGATGATCGTCGGCCAGGTCTATGGCGCCGTCAACGGCATCGCCGCGCTGTCGAGCGACGGCAACATCTCCTTCACCCCGTCGGCGAATTTCACCGGCCAGGCGGAATTCACCTATGTCGCGAACACCCCCGAAGGCGGAGTCGCGGAAGCGAAGGTGTTCATCAACGTCACGTCGGTCAACGACGCGCCGGTGGCGGTCGCCGACGGCGGCATCACGACGCTGGAAGGGGCAGCGTTCGACATCGATCCGCGTGTCCTGCTGAGCAACGACCGCGACATCGACGGCGACGCGCTCGTCGTCCAGTCGGTGCAGTCGAACGCCGACATCCAGGTCTCGATCGCCCCGGACGGCACGATCCGAGTGGTCCCGCGCGCCTATTTCTGGGGCGCCGCCTATTTCGATTACGTCGTCGCCGACCCGTCGGGAGCGACGTCGAGCGGGCGGGTCAATCTGTCGGTCACGCCGGTCAACGATCCGCCCGAGGCCTTTGGCGACCGCTTCGAGACGACCCAGCAGGGCGATCCGATCCTCGAGGACAACCCGATCGTCATCAGCGCCCAGCGCCTGCTGGCGAACGACATCGAGCGCGACGGCGAGACGCTCAGCGTCGTCGCGGTCGCCTCGAGCCATGGCGGCCATGCCCGCCTGCTCGAGAACGATACGGTGCTGTTCGAGCCGGATACCCATTTCAACGGCGACGCCTGGTTCGACTACCAGATTTCCGATGGCCACGGCGGCACCAGCTGGGCACGGGCGACGATCGCCTATGCTCCGGTCAACGACCGGCCGGTCGCGACGGACGACCATTATTCCGACGCCGAACTCTCCTCCTACCTGCGAGGTGAGGAGGACCAGGCGATCACGATTCCGATCATGGAGCTGCGCAAGAACGACTACGACGTCGAAGGCTTCCTGGTGACGTTCGCGACCGTCACCAACGCCATCAACGGCGACGTCACAATCACGCCCGACGGCAAGATCGTCTTCACGCCGGACGCGGATTTCTGGGGCGAGGCCAGCTTCAACTACACGATCACCGACCCCGAGGGCGCGGTCGACGATGCGCAGGTGACGCTCTGGTTCGACAATATCGGCGACGCCCGGCCGGTCGCGATGCGCGACACGATCGAGGTCTTCGAGGACGTGCCGAGGATCATTCCGATCTCGGCGCTGACCGGCAACGACTACGATATCGATCGCGATCCGCTCACCTTCCTGGGCTGGCGCGAAACCACTTTCGCCGATCTCTTCACCTTCGGCGCCGACGCCAACGGCCCCCTCAACGGAACGCTCGAATATATCGGCAACGGCAATCTGCTGTTCACGCCCAACGCCAATGCCAGCACCTCGTCCGGCTTCGTCTATACGGTCACCGACGGCCAGGAGGGATCGACCGAGGGCTTCGTCAACATCGTCATCCACCCGTCGAACGACGATCCGACGGCAGTCGACGACGAAGGCTTCGTCACGCCGCTCGACGTTCCCCTGGTGATCCGGGTTAAGGACATCCTCGCCAACGACTACGATCTCGAGCAGGCCGATCCGGACGGGAACGGAATCATCGAAATCGACCTCGACGAGCCGGACCGGCCGCGCCCGACCTTCCTCGGCGTCGACGCGGTGCTCGATCCGGTGCAGCTCGCATTGGGCAACCATGTCGGCATCGGGACATTCGAAGTCGTCGAGTTCCGCGGCGAGAAATTCATCGTCGTCCGGGTGCCGGAGGGATATAGCGGCGGTCTCGCCATCCAGTATCGCATTGCCGACGCCCAGGGCCTCGAGGACATCGGCTTCGTCGAAGCTTCGGTCGCAGACATCTATGGCGGGTTGCTGCAGGGGACGCCGCGGGTCGACTATATCGTCGGCAGCGCCGGTGCCGAGACGATCCGCGGCTTCGCCCAGGACGATTTCATCCTCGCCATGGCGGGCGACGACCGCATCGAATCGGGTGCCGGAATCGACGTGATCGATGGCGGCGAGGGCAATGACGTCCTCGATGCGGGGGACGGCGGCGACACCGTCATCGGCGGCGCCGGCTACGACACATTGGTCTTCACCGGCTCCGACACCGGCGTGACCGCGGATCTCGAATCGCGCGTCGGCCAACGCGGCTACGCCCAGGGCGACACTTATATCGGCCTCGAAGCGCTCACCGGCTCAGGGCTGGACGACAAGCTCCGCGGCGACGGCGGCGACAATCGGCTCGAAGGGTTGCAGGGTGCCGACGAGCTCGAGGGCCGCGGCGGCGCGGACGTGCTGATCGGCGGCGACGGCGACGACGTCATCACCGGCGGCGACGGCGCCGACGTGGTCGACGGCGGCGCCGGCAGCGACACCGCCAATTATTTCGGGTCGGCCGCGGTCGCCATCTCGCTCGCGGACGGATCGGCGTCGGGAGGCCAGGCCGAGGGCGACGCACTGAGCTCGATCGAGAACCTGATCGGCTCCGATTTCGCCGATACGCTGATCGGCAACTCGGGCGACAATCTGCTCAGCGGCCATCGCGGCGCCGATCATCTCGACGGCGGCGAAGGCGACGATGTCCTGATCGGCGGCCGCGACGGCGACCTCCTGATCGGCGGGGCCGGAATCGACACGGTCGATTATTCGGGCTCCCTCGAGGGAGTGACGATCGACATGGCGAACGGCGCCGCCGGCAGCGGCGACGCCCAGGGCGACACTTTCTCCGGCATCGAGATCGTCGAGGGCTCGTATCACGACGACGTCATCCGCGGCGACGGTAACGACAACCGCCTGCGCGGCGGCCTCGGCGCCGATGTGATTGACGGACGCGGCGGCTTCGACATCGCGGACTATTCGCGGTCGGAAGAAGGGGTCGTCGTCGACCTGCGCCAGGGCATGGGCCTGGCCGGCGAAGCGCTCGGTGACACCCTTTTCAGCATCGAGATGCTGGTCGGCTCCCTGCTCGAAGACACGTTCATCGGCAGTGACGGCCATGACGTGTTCGACGGCGGCTACGCCAACGACCAGCTGCGCGGCGGGCTGGGCGCGGACGATTATCTGTTCGGCTACGACAGCGGCGAGGACGTGATCACCGAAGTGGGCGACGCCGCCGACACCGATCGCCTCGTCATGTCGAGCGCGTTGAGGCCCGCCGACGTTTCCCTGCTGCGCCAGGGCGACGACCTGTTCGTAGAGATCGAGCATGACGACGGACTTCTGATCGATACGGTTCTGGTCGAGGACCATTTCCTCGGCCGCGCCACCGGCATCGAGGAGATCGTCTTCGCCAACGGCACCGTCTGGGATCGCACTCGGATCGAGGAGCTGATCCGAATCGGCCGCTTCAACGCGGTGGACGATATCTTCCTCTTCGGAGTCGAGGACGAAATCGCGGTGATCGATCCGGCGGCGCTCATCCTCAACGACGTCACCGAGGGCTGGGACGGCCTCACCCTCGTGTCGGTCCAGAACGGGCAGTTCGGCACCGCTTCGATTCGCGCCGACGGCAAGATCGAATTCCTCGGCGCACCGAACCATTTCGGCGACGCCTTCTTCGACTATACCGTGCGCGACGCGTTCGGCCGGGAATCGACCGGCCGGGTCGAGGTCAATCTCGCGCCGGTCAACGATGCGCCCACGGCCCTGGACGATGCGCGCGTTCTCGGGATCGAGGACGTGCCTTTGCGCATCCGAATCGATTCGCTGCTCGCCAACGATTTCGACATCGACAACGATCTGGGCGACCTGCGCATCGTCGGCATCGCCGCGCTCCAAAACCTCGATGGTGGCAAGATCAGCCCGTATAAGGAGCGCGATCCTTTCATGGAGGCGACCAACGCCACTGGAAAGATCGACGGCGACTATCTGGAATTCCACTCGCGGCCGGATTTCTTCGGCTTCGCCGGCTTCGTCTATACCCTGGCCGATCCCGAGGGCCGGACTTCGACGGCGACGGTCGAGATCTATTTCGCGCCGGTCAACGACGCGCCGCGGGCCGAGGACAGGACGCGGACGATCCGCCTCGAGCAGACGGTGACGATCACCGTCGCCGAGCTGATGGCGCAAGTCTACGACGTCGAGAACGACACCTTCACCTTCGTCGGGCTCCACATCGCAGCGAACGGCAGCCCCGCCACCAACGGCACCGCCGTTTTCGACGCCGGCGCCGGGACCATCGCATTCACTCCCGACGCGCTCGGTGCGGCGTCGCTCAGATATGACGTGATCGATGCGCGCGGAGCGTCGGCGACGCTGACCTACAAGCTCAAGGTCAGGCCGCTCAACGACGCTCCCGTCGCCCACAACGACTATGGGCTGCGGACGCTCGAGGACCAGGTCCTGATCATCGACCCGGCCGCGCTCCTGCTCAACGACACCGACGAGAATGGCGACACCCTGATACTGACCGGCGTCGAGCGCTTCGCTCAGAACGGCAAGGTCAGGATCAATGCCGCCGGGATGATCGAGTTCGCGCCGCGCACCGATTATAACGGCAATGCCGGTTTCGAATATTATATCAGCGACGGCCGCGGCGGCACCGCCAAGGCCTACGTCTCGATCACGGTGATGCCCCGCAACGCGGGCCCTATCCTCGAGGACGACATCGTCAAGGGGCTCGAGGACCAGCCGCTCTACGTCATTCCCGCCGAAGCCTTCGGCAACGATGTCGAACCCGACGGCGACGTCTTGTTCTTCAAGCGCGCCACCGTGCTCGGAGCGCTCGAGAAATCCTACCTCTCGGCGGGTATCGGGATAACCGCCAAGCTTGCGGACGGCGCCGCCCTGCCGGCGTGGCTGACCTTCGACGCCGGCACCGTCACCTTCACCGGCACCATGCCCGCCGGCCAGACCGGTCCGGTCGACGTCGACGTCTGGGTCCACGATCCCGAGACCGATTCCACCTTCAACCGCCGCTTCTCGCTGAGCGCTGGGGCCCTTGCCGGCGGCGTGTCGCGCCGCGAGGCGGTGCTCGAAGGCTATATCGTTCGCCAGGCCTGGACCGCCGGCCTTGAATTCGGAGCGGCCACCCTTGGCGACGGAGGCTCCGTCACCGCGGCGCTTGCCGCCGGGGGCGCACTGCCGGCCTGGCTGACATTCGACCCGGCGACCCTGCGCTTCACCGGCGTTGCGCCGGAAGGCACGACGGCGCCTTTCGAGGTCGTCATGACCTTCGTCCACGGGCAGGCCAATTTCGCCGAGACCGTGACCATCGACCCCGCGCAGGCTGCGTCCGGGATCGCCTATGACAGCGACATCGCGCTGTTCGACATCAGCGACGGTCATTTCTCGGCAAGCCTCGCCAGCGGCCGGCCGCTGCCGGACTGGCTGGCGTTCGATCCGGCGACGATGACGGTCAGCCTGACCGGTTTCGAGCCCGATGCGGACGCGCCGTTGGCGCGCCTGCAGATCATCTTCACGCCCGATCCGCAGATACTGCCAGACAATACCTACGCCTCGAGCGACGGCGGCTTCACCCTCGAGTTCGTCATCGATCCGCACGCGCCGCTCGACCCGGCGATCAACGCCCTGTTGGCCAACAACGCCTTCTTCGCGTCCCAGGGCCTGTTCGCGGTCGACCTCGGCGCCGCCGCGGGCATCGCCGCGAAGAAGGAGAGCAACGCCCCGCTGCCCAGCTGGCTGACCTTCAACAGCGAGACCCTGACTTTCTCGGGCATGCCGCCGGCCAATTACGTCGGGGCGGTGCCGGTACGGCTCGACGTCACCGGCAACGGCTCGAGCCTTCCGACCCTGTCGATCATCACCGACGCCGTCGTCGACAGCACCTACAAGGTCGTCGATCTGAACGGCCTCGAAGTCTTCACCTCTCCGGAGCGGATCGACCTCAGGACGCCGGCCAATTTCAACGGCGCCGTGGCCATCGCCTACGACGCGACCGACGAGAAGGGCGGCATCTCCGCCAAGCCGGCGATCATCGTCTTCAACGTCACCCCGACCCCTGAGAAGCCGGACGGCGGGGCCGACAGCGTCGACGTGCTCGAAAACGGCGCCGTCACCGTCGCGCTCGCCGACCTGCTCCGCAACGATTTCGACCGGGACGGCCATGCCATCCGGGTCATCGACGTGGCCCAGGCCGGCCACGGCGCCGTCACCGTGAACCTGTCGACATTTGTCCTGGCCCCGCCCGCGGCGCTCGCACCGGTGTCCGGCGCCACCTGGTCGGCGAAGCTGGCCGGCGGATCGGACCTGCCGGCGTGGATGTCGCTCGATACGGCGACGGGCCAGATCAGCGCGACCGTGCCGCTCGACATATTGCAGTCCTTCGTCATCGAATTCACCAGGTCCGACGGGACGGCATCCCAAACCGCCTCCGCCAGCTTCGCCCTGAACGGCAATTCCGGAGTCACCCTGACCTACGTCCCGACGCCCTCTTACTCGGGTGAAGATTCCTTCTCCTACGTCATCACCGACGACCGTCAGGGGACGGGAACGGCGAAAGTCACCGTCAACATCGCACCGGTCGCCGATCCGCCCATCGCCCGGACCGATAATATCGACGGGATCGAGGACACCGTCCTCATCATCGACCGAAATGTGCTGCTGGCGAACGACACCGACGTCGACGGCGATCCGATCAGCTTCGTCGGAGTGCTGAACGCGGTTCACGGCACCGTCACGTTCGACGGCACCAGCATCACCTTCACGCCGGACCATAATTTCGACGGCCGGGCGAGCTTCGAATATATCGTCACCGATGGCGTTCACGGCAGCAGCGTCGGGCGGGTCGACGTCGACGTGGCGTCGACCAACCTGGCGCCTGTCGCCGTCGCCAACCGGTTTGCGACGGTCGAGGATATTCCGTTCGAGTTCACCATCGACGACCTGCTGGCCAACGACAGCGACCCGGACGCCGGCGACGCGATTCGCTTCGTGTCCCTCACGACTTCGGTCGCGGGCGGCAGGATCCTGCAGCTGCCGGGCGGGCGGTACCAGTTCGTGGCCGACGAAAACGTCAACGGCCCCTTGTCGTTCAGCTACACGATCACCGACGGCCGCCGCAGCGGCAGCGCGACCCTGTCGTTCGACATCGCCGCGGTCAACGACGCGCCGATCGCCAATCCGGACGGCGGCTTCACCGGCGATCAGGATGTGCCGATCGTCATCAGCTTCGCCGATCTTCTCGCCAACGACCGCGACGTGGAAGGGGATGCGTTCACGCTCTACGAGGTGTTCGACGGCGACAACGGTGTCGTCGCGATGGTCGGCGACACTGCCGTCTTCACCGGCCGGGCCGGCTATTACGGCAATGCCGGCTTCTCCTATCGGATCACCGACGTCCATGGCGCCACCCGGGTTGGCCACGTCACGCTGACGATCCTGCCCGAATTCGACATTCCGACGGCGGTGTCGGACGGCGGCTACGAAATGCTCGAGGACAGCTACCTCGATCTCGATCCCGCCGTATTGATGGCCAACGACCACGCCCCTGAGGGCACGACGCTGTCCTTCCTCGGCTTCGCCGACGGCGCCCAGCTATTGGCAAACGGACTTTATCGCGTAACTCCGAACCCGGATTTCTTCGGCCGGATCGTTCTCACCTACTCGATCGGCAACGGTTCCGATTTCGCGGTTCCAACCACCGTCACCATCGATGTGCTTCCGGTCGGCGACAAGCCGGTCGCGATCGGCGACAGCCTCGCGACGCTCGAGGACACGCCGCTCACTCTCTTCACCAGCCAGATCCTCGCCAACGATTACGACGTCGACCGGCAGGCGATCGCGCTGAGTCGAATCGTCGCGGCGCAGGGCGTCACGGTGGTCGACAACGGCATCGGCCAGCTGATCGTCACCCCGGATGCCAACTTCGCCGGCAATGCCTGGTTCGATTACGAGATCGAGGATTCGAGCGGGGTCACCGCCAAGGCCCGGGTCGCCGTTGCCGTCCAGAGCGTCAACGACGCGCCGGCCATCGCGGCCATCCCCGTGCTCGTCGGGCTCGAGGACGCGGCTTTCTCGGCTATCTTCCCGGCCAGCCTCGTCACGGACGCCGATGGCGACGCGATCCTCGTCGAGCTGCGCGGGGTTGGCGGCGCGGCTCTGCCCGCATGGCTCTCCTACGATCGCCTCACCCGCGCTCTGACCGGCACGCCGCCGGCCAATTTCAACGGCAATGTCGTGGTGGAGCTGGCGGCGGCGGACGGCGCGCTGGAAACGGTCCGGCAGATCGTCCTGTCGATCGCGCCGGTCAACGATCGTCCCCAGCTCGATGCCGCGCTGGCCGACCGGACGGTCGCCGAGGACGAAGCGGTCGACATCGCGCTGCCCGCCAACGCCTTCTCGGACCTCGACGGCGATTCGCTCAGCTATTCGGCCAGCCTGGCCGGCGGCGACCCGCTGCCGTCCTGGCTGAGCTTCACCGGGGGCGCCTTCACCGGAATGCCGCCAGCGAACTTCAACGGCGACCTCGACATCGAGGTCACGGCAAGCGACGGGTCGCTTACCGTCACCGACGTGTTCCGCCTGAGCGTTGTCGCGGTCAACGACTCGCCGACGGTGACGCTGGCGCTTGTCGACGCCAACAGTCCGGAAGACGCGGCGATCGACCTGGCGATCCCCGCGGGCACCTTCGCGGACGTCGACGGCGATTCGCTCATCCTGACGGCGCGGCTGGCGAGCGGCGATGCGCTGCCCGGCTGGCTGAGCTTCGACGACTCTCGCTTCACCGGTACGCCCCCGGCCAATTTCAACGGCTATCTCGATCTCGAGGTCGTCGCCGGCGACGGGCTGCTGTCGGCATCGTCGACCTTCCGTCTGACCATCGACGCGGTGAACGACGCGCCGGTACTGACCTCGACGCTGGCCGACGCGGTGATCGCCGAGGATGCTTCCGTGGACATCCTCCTGCCCGTGGGGCTTTTCGCCGACGTCGACGGCGACACGCTGACCCTGACGGCGAAGCTGGCGAACGGCGACCCGCTGCCGTCCTGGCTCACCTTCGCCGACCGCCGTTTTACCGGCACTCCGCCCGCCGACTATAACGGTGCGCTGGACATCGAGGTTACCGCCAGCGACGGCGCGCTCACTGCCAGCGACGTCTTCCGCCTGGCCATCGATCCGGTGAACGACCGGCCGACCCTGGAAGTCCTGCTGGCCGACGCGACCGGCGCCGAGGACGCGGCGATCGACGTCGCGGTCCCGGCCGATGCCTTCGCCGACGTCGACGGCGACACGCTGATCCTGACCGCGCGCCTCGTTAACGGCGACGCTTTGCCGGGCTGGCTGAGCTTCGACGGCGTTCGTTTCACCGGTACGCCGCCGGCCAACTTCCACGGCGCCTACGACATCGAAGTGATCGCCGATGACGGCTCGCTCACCGTCAGCGATGTCTTCCGCCTGACCATCGACCCGGTCAACGACCGGCCCACGCTCGAAGTCCTGCTGGCCGACGCGGCCGGCGCCGAGGACATGGCGATCGACCTGCCGGTGCCCGCGGGCACTTTCGCGGACCTCGACGGCGACGCTCTGACCCTGACGGCGAAGCTGGCCAACGGCAATCCGCTGCCCGGCTGGCTGACCTTCGACGGAGCTCGCTTCACCGGAACGCCCCCGGCGAATTTCAACGGCACCCTGGACATCGAAGTGACGGCCAGCGACGGCTCGCTCGCGGTCAGCGATGTCTTCCGCTTTACCGTCGACCCGGTAAACGACCGGCCGACTCTCCAAGCCGCCTTGTCCGACGCGACCGGCGCCGAGGACATGGCGATCGACCTGTCGGTGCCGGCGGGCACGTTCGCGGACCTCGACGGCGACGCGCTTACGCTGACGGCGAAGCTGGCCAACGGCAATCCGCTGCCCGGCTGGCTGACCTTCGACGGAGCTCGCTTCACCGGAATGCCGCCGGCGAATTTCAACGGCACCCTCGACATCGAAGTGACGGCCAGCGACGGCTCGCTCGCGGTGAGCGATGTCTTCCGCCTCACCGTCGACCCGGTAAACGACCGGCCCACTCTCCAGGCCGCCTTGCCCGACGCGACCGGCGCCGAGGACATGGCGATCGACCTGCCGGTGCCGGCGGGCACTTTCGCGGATGTCGACGGCGACACGCTGACACTGACGGCCAGACTGGCCAACGGCGATCCGCTGCCTTCCTGGCTGAGCTTCGATGGCGCCCGCTTCACCGGCACGCCGCCCGCCAACTTCCACGGCGCGTATGACATCGAAGTCATCGCGAGCGACGGGACGCTCGGCACGTCGGATATCTTCCGCCTCTCGTTCGACCCGGTAAACGACGGCCCGACGCTCACAGCGGTCCTGGCGGACGTCGCGAGCGCCGAGGACATGGCCGTCGACCTGGCGATCCCGGCCGGCACCTTCGCCGATGTCGACGGCGACACTCTGACCCTTACCGCCAAGCTGGCCAATGGGGACGCCCTGCCTTCCTGGCTGAGCTTCGACGGCCTCCGCTTCACCGGCACGCCGCCGGCGAACTTCAACGGCGCCTATGACATCAAGGTCACCGCGAGCGACGGGTCGCTCGTCGCGTCCGACGTCTTCCGTCTGACGATCGATCCGGTCAACGACCGGCCCACCCTCGAAGCCGCTCTGTCCGACGTGGCCCGCGCGGAGGATTCGGCGATCGACCTGGCCATACCGGCGGGCGCCTTCGCGGACGTCGACGGAGACACTCTGACCCTGACGGCGCGGATGGCCGGCGGCGATCCGCTGCCCTCGTGGCTGAGCTTCGACGGCGTTCGCTTCACCGGCACGCCGCCCGCGAACTTCAATGGCGCCCTCGACCTCGAAGTTACGGCCAGCGACGGGTCTCTCACGGTCAGCGGCACCTTCCGCCTCACCATCGACCCGGCCAACGACGCACCGGTCCTCGTGGCCGCGCTTGCCGATGCGACGGTTGCCGAGGATCACGCCGTCGATATTCTGGTCCCGGCGGGCACTTTCGCGGACCTCGACGGCGACGCGTTGACTCTGACGGCAAAGCTGGCCGGCGGCGATCCGCTGCCCTCGTGGCTGAGCTTCGACGGCGTTCGCTTCACCGGCACTCCGCCCGCGAACTTCAATGGCGCCCTCGATCTCGAAGTGACGGCCAGCGACGGGGCGCTCACGGTCAGCGACATCTTCCGCCTGACCATCGACCCGGTCAACGATGGCCCGGTCCTCGCGGCGGCGCTTGCCGACGCGACGGTTGCCGAGGATCACGCCGTCGACATTCCGGTCCCGGCAGGCTCCTTCGCGGACCTCGACGGCGACGCCCTGACGCTGACGGCAAGGCTGGCCGGCGGCGATCCGCTGCCCTCGTGGCTGAGCTTCGACGGCGCCCGCTTCATCGGCACGCCGCCCGCGAACTTCAATGGCGCCCTCGACCTCGAAGTTACGGCCAGCGACGGGTCTCTCACGGTCAGCGACACCTTCCGCCTGACCATCGATCCGGTCAACGACGCACCGGTCCTCGCGGCCGCGCTTGCCGATGCGGCGGTTGCCGAAGATCACGCCGTCGCCATCCTGGTCCCGGCAGGCTCCTTCGCGGACCTTGACGGCGACACGCTGACGCTGACGGCGAAGCTGGCCGGCGGCGATCCGCTGCCGTCGTGGCTGAGCTTCGACGGCGCCCGCTTCACCGGCACGCCGCCGGCGAACTTCAACGGCTTCGTAGACCTCGAAGTGACCGCCAGCGACGGCACGCTCAGCGCGAGCGACGTCTTCCGACTGACCGTCAGCGCGGTGAACGACCCGCCCGTCACCTTGTCGCCGCTCGCGGACGTGGCGATCGACGAGGACCAGGCGGTCGACATCCTTCTGCCGGCGAACACGTTCGCCGACGCCGACGGCGACACTCTGGCGCTGACGGCCCGGCTGGAGAACGGCGCGGCGTTGCCGGCCTGGCTTAACTTCGCCAACGGCCGCTTCACCGGTACGCCACCGGCGAACTTCAACGGCTTCCTCGATATCGAGGTGTCGGCCAGCGACGGTTCGCTCAGCACATCCGACGTGTTCCGGCTCACCATCCTGGCGGTGAACGACGGCCCGACCCTGGAGCGGACGCTGGCCGATGTGCGCAGCCCCGAAGACGTCGCGATCGACCTGGCGATCCCGGCGGACACCTTCGCCGATCTCGATGGCGATACGCTCACCCTGATCGCGCGGCTGCCGAACGGCGATGCGCTGCCGAGCTGGCTGAGCTTCGACGGCAACCGCTTCACCGGCACGCCGCCGGCCGATTTCAACGGGGTCGTCGATATCGAAGTGACCGCCAGCGACGGCGCGCTCACCGTCAGCGACGTGTTTCGCCTGACCGTCGACCCGGTCAACGACCGGCCGACCCTGGAGATTCCGCTGGCGAACGTGACGAGCCCGGAGGATGTCGCGATCGACGTGACGATCCCGGTCGGCACCTTCGCCGACGTCGATGGGGACGCGCTCGCTCTGACCGCCCGCCGGGCGGACGGCACGGCGCTCCCGGCCTGGCTCAACTTCGCTGCCGGTCGCCTCACCGGCACGCCGCCGGCCAACTTCCACGGCTTCCTGGATATCGAAATCCTGGCAAGCGACGGCGCTCTGGCGGCGTCGGACGTGTTCCGGCTCACCATCTCCGCGGTCAACGACCCGCCGGTGCTGCTGACTCCGCTGGCCGATGCGATCGTAGCCGAGGATCATGTCGTCGACATTCTCCTGCCGGCGAACACCTTCGCCGATGCCGACGGCGACTCGCTCACGCTGACGGCGAAGCTCGCGAACGGGAATCCGCTGCCCTCCTGGCTCGGCTTCGCCAACGGGCGCTTCACCGGCACTCCGCCCGTCAATTTCAACGGGATCCTCGATATCGCGGTGACCGCCAGCGACGGCACCCTCTCCGTCAGCGACGTTTTCCGGCTGACCGTCCTCGCGGTCAACGATGCGCCGACGGTCGCCCTGGCTCTGGTCGGCGCGCATAGCGCCGAGGATTCGGCGATCGACCTGGCGATCCCGACCGGCACCTTCGCCGATGTCGACGGCGACAATCTGACGCTGTCCTCCCGCCTGGCGAGCGGCAATGCGCTGCCTTCGTGGCTGAGCTTCGACGGCACCCGCTTCACCGGTACGCCGCCTGCCAATTTCAACGGCTTCCTCGATCTCGAAGTGTTCGCGAGCGACGGTCTGCTCGCGGCCTCCTCGACCTTCCGCCTCACCATCGATCCGGTGAACGACGCGCCGGTGCTGGTGGCGCTGCTCGCCGACGTCTCACAGCTCGACGACGTCGCCGTGGACATCGCCGTCCCGACGGGCGCCTTCGCGGACGTCGACGGCGACGCTCTCGCCTATAGCGCGACGCTCGCCGACGGCAGCGCGCTGCCTTCCTGGCTGCAGATGACCAACGGACGCCTTACCGGAACGCCGCCGCCCAATTCGACTCTGGACCTCGCGATCCGGGTCACGGCCAGCGACGGAACGGCCACCGCCAGCGACGTGTTCACCCTGACGATCCGCCCGGGTCTGTACGTGACGACCGGGACCGAAGGCGCCGACACGCTCACCGGCCAGGACGGACGCAACGACCGTCTCGTCGGCCTCGGCGGCAACGATACGCTCTCCGGCCTCGGCGGCAACGACGTGATCGAGGGCGGCGCCGGCAACGACACGCTTCAAGGCGGCGCGGGCGCCGACACGATGTACGGCGGAGCCGGCGTCGACACGATCAACGGCGATGCGTCCGACGGCGCGGCGGATCTCATCTACGGCGAAGCCGGCAACGATGTGCTCCGCGGCGGCAACGGCGACATGGTCGATGGCGGCGCGGACCACGACAGCCTGACCGTCGGCGGCAACGGCGGCAATTATCTCGGCGGTGCCGGCACCGACAATTTCCTGGTCGAAGCCGGCACGTCGGGCACGAACCTCAACGGCGGCGACGGCAGCGACACTTTGACCGTCTTCAGCGGTTCGACGCGACTTTCGAATGTGGTCGGCATCGAGAAGGTGAATGCCTCCGCGACCCCCTCCAGCCGAGCCGTCGTCTATATCGACGCCGCCTCGATCAATCTGGCGGCCGCCTCGTTCGACGGCGCTCTGGATCTGGTAGCCGGCCTCGTCACCGGGGTCAGCATCGCGGCGCCGACGACGCTCTACAACGCCGGATCGACCAATTACGCGATCCGGCTTTTCGGCGCGGCAGGGGGCGACAGCCTCACCGGCTCCAATCTCGCCGACCAGCTCTACGGCGGCGGCGGCGGCGATGTGCTGAGCGGCGGCATGGGCAACGACCTGCTCATCGGCAATGCGGGCGACGATATCTACCGCTTCGCCCGCGGCACGGCGCAGGATGTCGTCCGCGACAGCGACTCCTCCGGCGGCGGCGGCAACGATCGCATCGAGTTCGGGGCCGGCATCGCTCCGGCGGATGTGACCGTCTGGACCGCCGACGGCGGCAGCGACCTCTTATTGTCGATCACCGGCACCACCGATCGCATCCGACTCGACGGCGCCCTCGCCGACAGCGCGATGTGGATCGAGCAGGTCGCCTTCGCCGACGGAACGGTTTGGAGCTGGGCCGACCTCCTCGCCCGTGCCGTGGCGGCGCCCTATGGCGAGAACGAATATCACGGCAGCGCCGCTTCCGACGCGCTCGTCGGCGGCGACGGCGTCGACCTCATTTATGGCGAAGGCGGAAACGACGTCATAACCGCCGCGGCCGGCGCCGATCAGCTCCACGGCGGCGACGGCAACGACAACATCCTCGCGGGCCAGGGCAACGACCTGCTCTACGGGGACTCGGGCAACGACACCTTCGATGGCGGAATTGGCGAGGACATCCTTCACGGCGGCGACGGCGACGATATCATGACGGCCGAGACTTTCGGTGACGTCGACCAGCTGTTCGGCGAGGACGGCAACGACACCCTGTGGGGTGGAACCCTCGACCAGGTCGATGGCGGCGAAGGCAATGACATCATCAGCATCCGCGGCTCCACCGGCACCTTCCTCGGCGGCGCCGGCGACGACAGCTTCAGCTTCGGCGCCGCCGGCACCAAGACAAACAATATCGACGGCGGAGACGGCGTCGACTCGGTGACCTTCACAAGCACCGCCGTCGGCCTCTGGACGATCTACAATGTCGAGAATCTCTACGGTACGACCAGCACGACCAGCCGCGCCAAGGTGACCTTGGACACCGACGTCGCCGATCTGTCGGCAGCGCGATATCAGGGCCATTTCGACCTCATCGCCGGCAATGCCGACGGCATGACGATCGTCGCCCCGAAAGTGCTGCTTTCCGACGCCGCGTCGTCGCTTCGCATCTACGGCCTTGCCGGCGACGACACGCTGGTCGGCTCGGACCAGGACGACGAATTGTACGGTCAGGACGGGGACGATGTCCTGACCGGCGGCGCAGGGGACGACATCCTCACCGGCGGTGCCGGCAACGACACCGCCGAATTTTCCGGCCCGGAGATCGACTATGTGGTGACGACCAAGTCCGGCGGGATCGTAGTGACGCACGTCTACCCATGGATGAGCGACGACGGCACCGATACTTTGATCGGGATCGAGACCCTTCACTTTGGGCCGGGCGGCCCCAATTGGTCGATGACCGCGCCGATCGTGCTCGACCTCGACGGCGACGGCACCGAGCTGCTCGCCGCCGCGGAGACCAACGCCGCCTTCGACATGGACGGCGACGGCAAGCTCGACGACACCAGCTGGTTCGGCGCTGGCGACGCCATCCTGTTCCTCGACCGCGACGGCAACGGCACGGTGACGAATGCACGCGAGTTCAGCTTCACTCAGGACGTCGCCGACGCGCGAAGCGATCTCGACGGGCTGAAGGCGTTCGATTCCAACGGCGACGGCAAGCTGTCGGCCGCCGATGTCCGCTTCGGCGACTTCCGCCTTTGGCAGGACCGCAACGGCGACGGCGTCGCCGCCGCCTCGGAGATCACGACCCTCGCCATCTCCAAGGTCGCCGCGATCGCCCTTTCCGGAACGGCCACCAGCCTGACCGTCACACGCGGCAGCGCGGTTCCTCTCAATATCGGCAGCTTCACCAAGGCCGACGGGACCACCGGCCAGCTGGCCGATGCCGTGTTCGGCTTTTTCTCCGGCACCACTGCGGCGCGGACGCTTCCGATCCTGATGACTCAGCGGACGATGACGAAGAAGATGGAGAAATATCAGCTCACCGCCGAGGGCGGCGAGCTGTTCGTGTCGCTGCGCAAGGCGAAGGGCAAGATCGATCCGGCGACGGGCAAGATCGGCCCCGCCACCATCCTCGGCTTCGGCAGCGACAGGATCGGAATGCTCGCGCCGATCGTCCTCGATCTCGACGGCGACGGCATCGAGCTGCGCAGCCGCAAGGACTCCAAGGCCCGCTTCGACATGGACGGCGACGGCTCGCTCGACGATACCGGCTGGATCGGCAAGGGCGACGGCCTGCTCGTCATCGACCGCGATGGCGACGGGCTGATCACTTCTTCGGCCGAGCTCAGCTTCCTGACCGAGAAGCCCGACGCCAGGAGCGACCTCGAGGCGCTTGCAACGCTCGATTCGAACCGCGATCGCAAAATCGACGCGACCGACCTTCGCTTCGGCGAGCTCAAGGTCTGGGTCGACGCCAATCGCAACGGCATCACCGAGGGCGGCGAGCTCAGGAGCCTTGCTGACCTGGGAATCGCTTCGATCTCGCTGGCCGCCTCGGCGAACAGCGAGACGGTCAAGCCCGGCCAGAATCTGCTCATCGCCACGGGCACCTTCACCATGACCGACGGATCGGTCCGAAGCCTGGGCGATGCCGCCTTGGCCTTCAAGCCGTCGGGCGGGTCTGGGAAAGGCGTAGCGGCCGCGGCCCAGCCGGCGACCGACACCGGCATCGCGGGTCGGCTCATGTCGGCGTTGCGCAGCGGCCTGATGGAGGATCGAGGGATCGCCGGAGGCATGCGGTCGTTCCCGATGCCGGGATTGACGGAGCCGTTCGACTTCGGCTCGGCCGAGACGGCGGCTCCGGCCGACGTGGCGGTTCGGCATAGTCAGAACCTCCCGAAGGAGGCCCTCCCGGATTCGGCGATCGAAGCTTCCGCGGCGTCCGAAGGCCGCAAGCTGGCGCTGATCGCTCAGGATATGGCGGCGTTCGGCGGGATCGGTCCGAACACCGACCTGCGGCTTGGGTCCCGTCAGGAGAACCCGCGGCTCGACTATTTCGCCTGAGCCGCGGACACCGGCGTTCTTCTTGCCCAGGCAGGAGGATATTCCACAGTTTCTCGTTGTTTTCAGGAATTTGACCGGTCATAGTCGAATTTCCGATCCGCTGGGGTGGACGGGCTGGAGGCGTGGGGCAGCCTCGGGAGGGGATTTTGGGGGATCAACTTCAGGATCAGGTCGCAGCCGGTTCGATTCCGCGCGGCGAGCCCGTGCCGGTATCTTCCCGGCCGCCCGGCGTGGCGCCTCGAGCGGCCGCCGACCAGCTGGCCCTCGGTGCCGCCCCGAACGGCGTCATCGTGGCGGACTCTTCCAGGCCGCCGGGGGCGGTGGACCCTAAAGCGACGGCGCAGCACGCGCTCGCGGGTGGCAATTTTGACGATGCGCTGCTCCGGCTCACCAGATCGCTTCGGGCTGGCCTTGCCGGTCCGGGTCTTCGCGATTCGGGGCTGATTGCCCAATTCCCGGGGGGCGCGGATCCCTTTGAATTCTTCGGTTCGCCACAAATGGCGGTGCAGGACGATTCGACGGTGCGCCCCAGCCGGGACCTTCCGGAGATTGTGCATGGGCAGACGCTCGGAGCCCTGGACCCGGGCGGCCCTGGGGCGATCGGCCGTCGGGTGGCGCTGATGGCGCAGGACATGGCGGCGTTCGGCGGAGTCTCCCGCGAGGCTTCGCCGCGGTTCGAAACGCATCGGGAGGGCCTGCGCTTCGACTATTTCGCCTGAGGGGTGCGGGCGTTCGGTTTCACCTTGTTTCCAGGAGTTTAACTGACAATAATCGACTTTCCGATCCGCTCCGCGGACGGACGGAGGCTTGAGGCGTGAGCGACGCTTCGGGAGGGGTGTTTTGGACGATCAGAAGCAGGGCCGGGAAGGCGCCCAACCGATCGCAGCCGCCGATCCGGCGCTGGCCTGCTTCATCCTGCTCGCCCGCTTTCTGGGCGTACCCGCGGATCCGGGGCAGATCGTCCACGACCGCGGCAAGGGCGAGGATCCGTGGTCTCTCGAGGACCTGTCCCGAACGGGCAAGAAGCTCGGGCTCGTCGGCCGGATCCGGCGCTGCGAGGCGGACGAGCTCAAGAAGATGCCGCTGCCGGCGATCGCCGAGCTGACGGACGGCGACACGGCGATCCTGCTCAAGGCGGAGGAGCAGAGCGCCGATCCGCGCATTCTCGTCCAGCTCGGCGACAGCGAGCGGCCCGAAGTGTGGTCGGCGGACGAGCTTCGCCAGCGCTTCGGCGGCCGAATCCTTTTGATGACGGCGCGCGAGCGCATTGCCGGCGCGGCTCGGGCGTTCGACATCAGCTGGTTCATTCCGGCCTTGGTCAAATATCGCAAGCCGTTGCGCGACGTGCTCATCGCTTCTTTCTTCCTGCAGCTGATGGGGCTGGTGACTCCGATCTTCTTTCAGCTGATCATCGACAAGGTGCTCGTCCACCAGTCGAAGACCACGCTAGAGGTGCTCGCCATTGGACTTGCGGTCATTCTCATCTGGGAAACCGTGCTTTCCGGACTCAGGAACTGGCTGTTCGCGCACAGTACCAACCGCGTCGACGCCGAGTTGAGCGCGCGAATGTTCCGGCATCTGCTCAACCTGCCCTTGTCCTACTTCGAATCGCGGCGGGTAGGCGACAGCATCGCGAGGGTTCGCGAGCTCGAGAGCATCCGCGAATTCCTGACGTCGAATGCGGTTACGGTGGTTATCGATCTGTTCTTTACCGTCGTGTTCATAGCCGTAATGTACCTGTATAGCCCTATGCTGACGCTCGTCGTCCTGCTGTCGATACCGTTCTACGCCATCATCTCCGTCCTGATCACGCCGCTCCTGCGCGAGCGGCTGGACGAGAAGTTCCGCCGCGGCGCCGAGAACCAGGCCTTTCTCGTCGAGAGCGTGACCGGGATCGGCACCCTGAAGGCGATGGCGGTCGAGCCGCAGATGCGCGACAAATGGGAGAAGCAGTTCGCGGGCTACGCCCACACCGGCTTCCAGGTCGTCAAGATCGCCACCTGGGGCAATCATCTCATCCAGGGCGTGTCGAAGCTTACCACCGTCGCAATCCTCTATTTTGGCGCCAAGGCGGTGATCGCGGGCGATCTCAGCGTCGGCTCGCTGGTCGCGTTCAACATGCTCGCGGGCCGGGTGGCGGCGCCGATCCTGAGGCTTTCCCAGCTGTGGCAGGACTTCCAGCAGGTTCGGATTTCGGTCGATCGACTCGGCGATGTGCTCAACGCGCCCGCCGAGCCCGAGCACAATCCAAACCGCGCGAGCCTCCCCGCGATCCGCGGCGACGTCGAGTTCGACAAGGTCCGCTTCCGCTACCGAGCCGACGCGCCCGAGGCCCTGCGCGGCGTCAGCCTGCGCATCTCCGCCGGCGAGATGCTCGGCATCGTCGGCCCCTCGGGCTCCGGCAAGTCGACCCTGACCAAGCTGGTCCAGCGGCTCTACGTGCCGGAGCAGGGCAGGGTGCTGGTCGACGGCGTCGACCTCGCCCTCGTCGACCCGCCGTGGCTTCGCCGCCAGGTCGGCGTCGTTCTCCAGGAGAATATCCTGTTCAATCGCAGCGTGCGCGAGAATATCGCCTTGTCCGACCCGACCCGTCCGATGGAAGCGGTGATGGCGGCCGCCGAGCTCGCCGGCGCCCATGAGTTCATCGCGACCCTGTCGCACGGCTACGATACGATCATCGAGGAGCGCGGCGCCAATCTTTCGGGCGGCCAGCGCCAGCGCATCGCCATCGCCCGAGCGCTGATCAACGATCCGCGCATCCTCATCCTCGACGAGGCGACCTCGGCGCTGGACGCCGAGAGTGAGGAGGTGATCCAGAAGAACCTGAGGATGATCGCCCATGGCCGCACGGTGATCATCATCGCCCACCGCCTTTCCGCCGTCCGCCAATGTCATCGAATCATCACCGTCGAGGCGGGCGAGATCACGGAGGAGGGCGACCATGAGGCGCTGCTCCGCCAGGGCGGCCGCTATGCCAGCCTTCACGCCAAGCAGATGGGAACCGCCGCGTGACCGCTCTCGCCGACCGCTTCCCGACGCTGGCCCGCCATCTGAACGTATTGCGCGAGGCGTGGGGCCAGCAGAATTTGGCCGACAGGAACAGGAAGCCGGCCGAGGAGCACGAATTCCTCCCCGCCGCGCTCGAGATCATGGAAACGCCGCCGAGCCCGGGCCTGCGCATCCTGCTCCTGACGCTGTGCAGCCTGTTCGCGCTGGCGATCCTGTGGTCCTTCCTCGGCCGGGTCGACGTCGTCGCCGTCGCCAGCGGCAAGACGCTCCCCACCAGCAGCGTCAAGCTGATCCAGCCGTTCGAGATCGGCGCGGTCCGCACGATTCACGTCCGCAACGGCCAGCGCGTGAAGAAGGGCCAGCTGCTGATCGAGCTCGACCCGACCGTCGCCGGAGCGGAAGCGGCGCAGGCCAGCCGCGGCCTGCTCTCCGCCCGGATCGCCGAGGCGCGTAACGACGCGTTCCTGGCCCACCTCTCGGGCCGGCCCGCCGTCTTCCGCGCTCCGGAGGGAACCCCGGCCGACATCGCGCGAACTCAGGACCAACTGGTCCGAAGCGCCGTCGCCGAATATGAGGCTCAGCGCTCGGCCCTGCGGCAGGGGCGCGCCGAGCGCGCCGCCGAGCTTGCCGGCACGGAGGCGGAAATCGCGAAGCTGAGACAGACCTTGCCGCTCGTCGACCAGCAGCTCGCGGCCCGCCGCGGCCTCGCCTCGAGAGGCCATTTCTCGAAACTCAAGCTGCTCGAATATGAGCAGCTTCGGGTGGAGCATCTTCGCAACATCGACGTCCAGGAAAGCAACGCCGCCAAGGCCCGCGCCGCCGTCGCCAACATCGAGGCGCAGCTTCGCCAGCTGCGCGAGGAATTCGGACGCAAGGCGGCGACCGACCTCTCTCAGGCCGAAGACGATTCGGGGGTACGCAGCGAGGAATTGAGGAAATCGGAACGCCGCCAAACCTACCAGGAGATTCGATCGCCGGTCGACGGCACCGTCCAGCAGCTCGCGGTGCACACGGTCGGCGGGATCGTCCAGCCTGCCCAGCCGCTGATGGTCATCGTTCCCGACGGAAGCGAGGTCGAGGTCGAGGCGCAGGTGCTCAACAAGGACATCGGCTTCGTCCGCGAGGGCCAGCGCGTAAGGGTCAAGCTCGAAGCTTTCCCGTTCACCGATTACGGGCTTATCGAAGGCCGGATTGAAACGATCAGCCGCGACGCGATCCAGCAGGAAGCCGAGCCGGGGGGCGGCAATCCAGCCCGGGAAAAAGCGGCGGGCCTTGTTTACAACGCCCGAATCCGCCTGTCCCGCAACTGGATCTCGGTCGGCGGGACGCGCCAGCCGATCGGCGCCGGCCTCGCCGTCCAAGCGGAGATCAAGACCGGCCGCCGCCGAATCATCCAATATCTGCTCTCCCCCATTTCCAAGGCGGCGAACGAAGCCGGGCGGGAACGCTGACGGGGATCGCATCGCCGCGCCGAAGCAGGCCGCTGCCTCGACAGCGCGGGAGTCGCAAGGTCGGTCCCTGCCACGCCCCACCCTCATAAACGAGCATCTGCTCGCCTGAAGCGGCCCGCCGGGCTTTTGTCCTATCCGCAGCGCTCGGCAATCAGGCGGGGCTCGACAGCTTCATCAGGACAAGCCCGCCGAGGATGAGACCGGCGGCCGCGATGCGCAGCGCGGTGGCGGCCTCGCCGAGAACAAGGATGCCGATGATGAACGCTCCGACCGCGCCTATCCCCGTCCAGATCGTATAGGCTGTACCGAGCGGCAGAGTCCGCATCGACCAGGAAAGCAGCGCGAAGCTCGCGCCCATGGCCGCGATGGTCACGATCGACGGCCACAGGCGAGTGAAGCCTGCCGACTGCTTCATCGAGAATGCCCAGACGATTTCGAGCAAACCGGCGATAATGAGCGCGAACCAAGCCACGATAAAATCCTCACCAAGTTGCCGGGCCGTCCCGGACTTGGACCCACGAAGGGGAGAGGACGTGGCCTCGCTTCGCTCAAGTAGGGAGCAAGGCAGGAAGTTCAATGTCGGCGCCCGGCTACGGCTCAGGGGTCGTCCGGTCGTCGGCGGGCGGCACGTCCGGCCTGCCCATCGTTCGGTCGCGGTAAAGCGCCGCGCGCGCCAGCAGCATGAGCGTGACCGGCGTGGTCAGGGTGACGAAGATCGCGATGAGCAATTCATGGACCAGGGGCCTCGTCTGGAGGACCGAGAAGCAGAGCATCGAGCCCAGGACGATCAGGACCACGCCGAAGGTGGTCCCCAGGGTGGGTGAATGGACGCGGTCGTAGAAGCTCCCCAGGCGCAGCAGGCCGAGCGAACCGACCAGGGCGAAGGCGGCCCCTCCGAGCAGAAACAGGCCGACGAGCAGTGCGGCCCAGCCGGGAAGGTCGGGTGCCTGGATCATTCGATGACTTCCCCGCGCATCAGGAACTTGGCCAAGGCGACCGTTCCCACCGACCCCAGCAAGGCGATGATGAGCGACGTCTCGAAGTAGACGGTGCGCCCGGTCTGGATTCCAAAGGTCAGAAGCAGCAGCATCGCGTTCACGTAGAGCGTGTCCAGCCCGAGGACCCGATCCTGGGCGCGCGGACCGAGGAAGATGCGGCAGGCGGCGCAACCCATCGCCAGGCCGAGCATGATCTGGGAGGCGGTGATCGCCCAGGCGAGGAGGAGATTGGTCATGATCCGAAGATTTCCAGCAGCAGAACTTCGTACCGGCTCTTGATCAGCCTGATCCACGCCTCCTCGTCGACCAGGTCGAGGACGTGGACGAGCAGGATCCCGCTGGAGCGGTCGAGCTGCACCCACAAGGTGCCGGGGGTGGCCGTGATGATGCAGGCCAGCATCGTGAGGCCATGGATGTTCCTGAGCTCGAGCGGCAGTCGAACGAAGCCCGAGACCCGCTTCCCGGTCGGGAACAGGACGATCCGGGCCACGGCGAGGTTCGACCGGACGACGTCCGCGACGACGATTCCGGCGAGTCGAAGCATCGGGCGGAGGGAGACGAACCGGACGGGCTCGGGCCGCAATGCCGCCAGAGCGTGCGAGGCCAGGAGGGCGACGGCCCCGCCCAGGACGATATGTCCGGGCGACAGCGACTGGTTGAGCAGGAGCCACATCGCGAGAAGGCCCGCGGCCAGCAGCGGATGGGGGATCCAGCGCTTCACCGCGGGTCTGCCCGCCCGGCCCGGGAAGCCCCCGCCACGGACTGGATATAGCCTTCCCGGTGCTCGAGGGATTGGCCGGTCCGCTCCATATAGGTCATGACCGGCCCGGCGAAGGCCATCAGCGCGAGGCAGAGGAGCAGAAGGAGGCCGACCGGGACGGCTTCGGCGAGACGAAGCACCGGCTGGGGCTTGTCCGAGGGGGTCCAGAGGAGGTCGATCCCGGCGCGGGTGGTTGCGATCAGGGTCGCGAGCCCGGAGACGATGATGAGAGCGATGAGCGACCAGGTCGAGACCGGAATCCGATCCTCGAGCGAGAGCAGCCCGTCGATGATGGCGAACTTGGCGATGAAGCCGGACAGCGGCGGCATCCCGGCGAGCAGGAGCGAGCAGAAGATGAATCCCCCGCCGAGGATGGCGATGGTGGCCGGAATGACGATCCCGACCTCGCCTTCCTCGCCCGCATCGAACGCTTCGGTATATTCGTCGTCGAACACCGGCTCGATCCCCGTGGGCGCCACCAGGCCGGCCTCCTGGCGCTCGACGAGCTCGACGAGCAGATAGAAAGCGCTCAGCGCAAGCGTCGAGCTGACCAGGTAGAACAGCACGGCCCCGAGCACCGCGCCCTCGCCGGAGCCGAGCGCGGCGAGCATCGTGCCCGACGATATCACCACGCTGAACCCGGCGAGGCGAGACAAGGTGCGGCAGGCCAGGACCCCGATCGTCCCGAACGCGATCGTCGCCATCCCGCCGTAGAGCAGCCATTCTTCGCCGAAGTTCGGCATCGGGCTGTCTTCGGTTCCGAACAGCAGCAGGAAGACCCGAAGCACGGCGTAGAGGCCGACCTTGCTCAGGATCGCGAACAGGGCCGCGGCCGGGGGCGTCGCCGCCGAATAGGTCTGCGGAAGCCAGAAGCCGAGCGGCCACATCCCGGCCTTGACCAGGAATGCGATACCGAGAACCGCCATCCCGGCCTGGAACAGCGCCAGGTCCGATTCGGCGATGGCCGGAATGCGGGTCGCGAGATCGGCCATGTCGAGAGTGCCCGCGACGCCGTAGATGAGGGCTGCGCCGATCAGGAAGAGAAGCGACGTCGCGACGTTGATCGAGACGTAATGAAGCCCCGCCTTCACTCGGGTCGCGCCCGAGCCGTGCAGCAACAGCGCGTAGGAAGCCGCGAGCAGGACTTCGAAGAAGACGAACAGATTGAACAGGTCTCCGGTGAGGAAGGCCCCGTTCAGTCCGACGAGCTGGAGAAGGAAGAGCGCGTGGAACCGAGGCCCGGCCTCGTCCCAGCGTGCCAGAGCATAGACGAGTGATGTGAAGCCGAGGATGCTGGTCAGAACGAGCATCAGGGCGGACAGCCAATCGACCACCAATATAATTCCGAAGGGCGAGGGCCAGTTGCCGATCAGATAGGCGCGGGTCGACGGTTCGCCCTCGAGGCTCGCCGCGACGACGTTGCCGAGCAACAATACGGAAATGACGATGAGCAGGAACGTCGCTGCAATCCCGATGGCGCGCTTCGCCTTTTGATTGCGCTCCTTGAGCAGCAGGATCATCGCGCTCGCCGCCAGCGGCACCAGGACGGGCGCGACGATCAGATGGTCGGTCCATCCGCCCATCAGTCGGGCTCCTGGCTGTCGACATGGTCGGTGCCGGTCAGCCCGCGGGAGGCGAGCAGGACCACGAGCAGCAGCGCGGTCATCGCGAAGGAGATGACGATCGCGGTGAGGACGAGCGCTTGCGGCAGAGGATCGGCGAAGCGAGCCGGATCGGCTGCGCCGATGCTGTCGACGATGGGCGGCGCATCGACCTGCAGCCGCCCCATCGCGTAGATGAAGAAGTTCACGGCATAAGAGAGCAATGACAGTCCGACGATCACCTGGAAGGTGCGAGGCCGAAGGATCAGCCAGACTCCGGAAGCGGTGAGGATACCGATGGCGAGGGAAAGGACGATCTCCATCAGTCTTCGCTCACCGCGGGCGGATCGACGGGAGCCGTGAAACGCGCCCGCGGGATCCGGATCGACTGGTGGGCAAGCGCGACGAGGATCAGCGCCGTCGAGCCGACGACCACCAGGAACACGCCGAGGTCGAACGCCATCGCGCTGGCCAGGGGGACGGCGCCGAAGAGGGGCAGCTCGAGATAGCGCGACCAGGAGGCCAGGAAGGGATAGCCGAACAGCCATGCCCCGGCGCCGGTCGCCACGGCGATGAGCAGTCCAAGGCCGATCCATCGGATCGGGCGCACGGGCAGGCGGTCCTCCGCCTTCAAGGTCCCGACGGCCATATATTGGAGAATGAGGCCGATCGACAGGGTTATGCCCGCCGCGAAGCCGCCGCCGGGCATGTCGTGCCCCCTGATGAACAGGTAGAGGGCCAGCACGACGATGACCGGAAACAGCCACTGCATGAGGACCCGGGGAACGAGCATGTAGTCGGCCAGCGTGTCGCCGACCCTGCGGTCGTCCCGGGCATCGTCATAGGCGTTCTGGACGAGCTGCTGCTCGGGCGTCGCGACGCTCTCGGCCGCGGGGCGGAAACGCCGCAGCAGCGAGAAGATCGCGAGCGCGACGATGGCCAGAACGCCGATCTCGCCGAGCGTGTCGAAGCTTCGGAAATCGACCAGGATGACGTTGACCACATTGGTGCCGCCCCCTTCCGGATAGGCCCGGGCGATGAACGCCTTCGACACCGTGGCCGGCAGCAGGGGCCTGGTCATGACCGCATAGGCCAGCAACGCCATTCCGGCGCCCGCGGCGACCGCGATGGTCAGGTCGATGGCCCGGCGCAGGTTGACCGGCGACGGGGCGCCGCCTCCAGGGCCGACCTCCGGCCGCCGCCTCGGCAGCCAGCGAAGGCCGAGCAGAAGGAGGATGGTCGTGACGGTCTCGACCAGCAATTGGGTGATGGCGAGGTCGGGCGCCGAAAGCCAGACGAAGCTGATGCAACTCGCGAGCCCGGCTCCGGCCAGCAGGATGAGCGCCGCGAGCCGATGATATTTGGCCTGCCACGCCGCGCCGATGGCGCAGGCTCCGCCGACGAGCCAGATCACCGCGAAGCCGGGGTCGACGATCGTCCCGGGCCGGCCGCCCAGGCTGTATCCGTTTCGAAGAAACGGCAGGAACGCCGCCAGCAGCGCGATCAGCGCCAGCAGCCGCAACTGGGTCTGAAGCCGCCGGGTCCCGACCAGCCGTTCGAGAGTACGAGCACCCGACATGATCGCCGCCAGCGACGCCTCGAAGGCCTTCCGCTTCAGCTTCCGGGTCAGCGGCACCGTCTCCGTTCGGTTGAGATGCCTGCGCAGGAGCAGATAGCCGATGGTTCCGGACGCCAGCGCGGCCAGGCTCAGGAGAAGCGGGGTGGTGAAACCGTGCCAGATGGCGAGGCTGTAGGTCGGCGTTTGGTCCTGAAGGACCGACCGGACCGCGGTATCGAGAAACGGCCCGATGGTGAGGGCCGGAACGACCCCGACGATGAGGCAGGTCAGGACCAGTATCTCGATCGGGAGCCGCATCCAAACCGGCGGCTCGCGCGGCTCGCGCGATAGCCCGGTCGGCGGCGGGCCGAAGAAGCCCTGATGGATGAAGCGCAACGAATAGAGGACGCTGAACGCCAGTGCGAGGGTCGCGAGCCACGGAAGCACCTGGTCGATCACCGTGCCCCGGTGCTGCTCGAGCGCCTCGGCGAGGAACATCTCCTTGGACAGGAAACCGTTGAGCAGCGGCACTCCGGCCATCGCGGCCGCGGCGACCATTGCCAGAGTGGCGGTGATCGGCATGAACCGGAAGAGCCCGCTCAGCTTGCGAAGATCGCGGGTGCCGGTTTCATGGTCGACGATCCCGGCGGCCATGAAGAGCGAGGCCTTGAAGGTCGCATGGTTGAGCGTGTGGAAGATCGCCGCCACCGCCGCCAGCGGGCTGCCGAGGCCGAGCAGGAGGGTGATCAGCCCGAGGTGGCTGATCGTCGAATAAGCGAGCAGGCCCTTCAGGTCCTGCTGGAACATGGCGGCCCAGGCCCCGAACAGCAAAGTGGCGAGGCCCGTCGTGGAGACGATAAGATACCACAGGTCGGTGCCGGCCAGGACCGGCCAAAAGCGGATCAGGACGAAGACGCCGGCTTTCACCATCGTCGCCGAATGGAGATAGGCCGAAACCGGAGTCGGCGCCGCCATCGCGTGGGGCAGCCAGAAGTGGAACGGAAACTGTGCGCTCTTGGTGAAGGCGCCGAGCAGGATCAGGACCAGTGCGGGAGCGTATAGGTCGCTCGAGCGGATCAGGTCGCCGGACGCGAGCACGACGTCGAGGTCGTAGCTGCCGACGATCTTGCCGATCAGGAGCAGCCCTATCAGCAGGCACAGGCCTCCGGCGGCGGTGACGATCAGCGCCATGCGCGCCGCGTCCCGGGCGCTCTGATTGTGGTGCCAGTAGCCGATCAGGAGGAAGGAGAAGAGGCTGGTGAGCTCCCAGAAGAAGGCGAGCTGGACGAGGTTGCCGGACAGGACGAGGCCCAGCATCGCGCCCATGAAGGCGAGGAGGAAGGAGAAGAAGCGTGGGACGGGATCCTCGGGCGACATATAGTAGCGGGCGTAGAGGACCACGAGGAAGCCGACGGCGAGAACGAGGAAGGCGAAGATCCAGGACAGGCCGTCGAGCCGAAGGATCAGGTCGAGGCCAAGCGAGGGCAGCCACTCGACCTCGGTGCGTACGACCGCTCCACCGGCCACGCGCGAATAGAGCAGAGCCGCCAGCACCGTGCCGAGCAGGGTTACGGCCCCGGCCAGCACCCCGGCGACGTTGCGGGCATTGGTCGGCAGAAAGGCAGCCGCGAGGCTTCCTGCGAAAGGAAGCGCAAGCAATATCCATAACAGGCCGTCGGGCACCGAATCTCCCATCGCGGCGACCCGTCTTCCCGAGCCGGCCGCCGGGCCTCTCTGAAGGCCGCGCGTCCATGCGGCAAGTTGGGATCGCCGGCTTTCCGTCGATCCCATGTTCAGCTCGAGAGATGCGAATGTCTCGCAATCGTCGGCCGGCGCTGTTATGGCGCTAGAGAAGGGAAGGCCACTGACGATGACCGCGGCGTTCGATGCCATGTTACGTTGGATTTGCCGGGCCGCTGTCGGGCTTACGCTGACGCTCGCCGCGGCGGCCCCTTCATTCGCCGAAGTCGGCTGTTTCGAGGACGTGCTGAAGCATGGCCTGGAAGCGGCGAACGCTGCAGACGGCGTCGCTCGGGCTCCCGCCGAGGACGGCGACGAGCGGCGCTCCGATCGGCCGTCGCATTGTGCCTTCGGCCACTGCCCTCAGTGGGTTCCGGCAGCGCTGCCCGAGCGGGCAGGCGCGTCCGATGGTTTTTCCGGCCAGATTTACTCGCCCTTCCTCGTCCACCGGCACGCTCAGTCGCCGCGGGACGGGCCGGAGCGTCCTCCCCGAACCTGAAGCGATCGGACTGCCGGCCTCCGCGCCGGCGACATGTCGCGTTTCAGGAATTTTCAATGACGATGAAGCATGAGAGGGGGCTCGCCGCTGCCGGCGCCCTGTGTCTGACCCTATCGGCTTTGGTGCCACAGGCCCCTGCCCTGGGGCAGGCACCCGAAGCGCCGGTGGCCCGGGTCGCCCCGCCTTTCCGGGTGTTGGCGGCCCAGGTCGAAGGAGCGGCACCGACGCTCGAGATCGGCTCGGCCGAGGTTCGGGCGGCGCAGGGCCGCGCCCTTCAGGCCGGGGCTCGACCCAATCCGACAGTCAGGGTCGAGGTCGAGAATTTCCTCGGCACCCGCCCTTATGGCGGCTTCGGAGCCGCGGAGACGACGGTCGCGGGCGAGCTTCCCCTCGAGCTTGGCGGCAAGCGGGCGGCACGGGTCGCCGCGGCGCGGGCCGAGGTGGCGGCCGCTGAAGCTCGAGCCGGCCGTGGGCGCACCGACTATCTTCGCGATCTCGCGATTGCCTACGGCGAGGCGGAGGCGGCGCAGGCCAAGGAGCGGCTCGCCGTCGAGCATCTCAGGCTTGCGCATTCGGACGCACAGACCGCGCGGATCCTCGTTGAAAACGGTCGCGAGGCCCCGCTTCGGGCCGTCCAGGCCGACTCGGCGACGGCGGCGGCCATCGCCGAGGTCGAAGAAGCGGTTGCGGTGCGGGCGGGCGCGCTCGGGCGATTGTCCGCGCTGGCCGGCTCCGCCGAGGGGTATACCGCCGTTGCGGGCGGGTTGCTCGATGGGCCCGAAGAGCTTCGCCTGCCCGGCCGGGGCGCCCAGGCCGCCATCGCCGTGGCTACGGCCGAGCGCGATGCGCTGGCGGCGAAGGTGCGCTCGGAGCGGGTTCGCCGGCAGCCGGATCTCAACGTCGGCGTCGGACTTCGGCGATTCGAACAGGAAGGCGCCTTCGCCGCGATTGCCGGAGTGTCGGCGACGATCCCCCTCTTCGATCGCAATCGGGGCAATGTCGCGGCCGCCCGGGCGGAGCTGAGCGCTGCCGAAGCCAGGCTCCGGCAGGCAAGCCTTTCGGCGCAGGCCGACCGGCGGTCGACGACCGCGCAGGCCGAGGCGGCGGAATCCCGTGTCGAGGCAGCGCTGGCCGGGGAGCGCGCTTCGGCGGAGGCCTACCGGCTGGCGCGCATTGGCTATGACAGCGGCCGGATCGCGATGGCGGAGGTGCTGACCACGCGCACGGCCCTGGTGGAGGCGCGTGAGCGCCTGGTCGATGCGCGGCTCGCGCGCGTCCGCGCGGAAGCGGAGCTCGCAAGGGCCCAGGGAGCGATCCAGTGAAACTGAACAGACAGCACGCAATCGTCGCCGGCTCGATCCTCGCGGCGGCGGGTATCGGTTTCGGAGCGGCGCGGTGGACCGCGGACGGCCCCGCGCCAAAGGCTCATGCCGAGGCCGAGGGGGAGCACAAGGGCGAGGAGCATGGCGGCGAGGCCGAAGCCGGCGAGGGTTTCGTCGCTCTGCCGCCCCAGACGGCGTCCGCGGCTGGCGTCGAGGTAACCACGGTCGGCCGCGGCGGCGCGTCCGAGCTCATCCTTCCCGGGCGGGTCGCCTTCGCTCCCAACGCCGAAGCCGCGGTCGGGGCGCCCTTGGGAGGGGTCGTCGAGACGGTGCATGTCGCGCTGGGCAGCCGAGTCGGAGCCGGGGGTTCCCTCGTCACCATCAGGAGCCCTGAAGGGGCATCGATTCGCGCTTCGGCCGAGGCCTCGCGGGCAGAGGCCGACGCCGCGCGCGCGGTCTACCGCCGGGAGGATCGCCTGCTCAAGGCCGGGGTGGTGGCACGGCAGGATTGGGAGGCCGCACGGGCAAACTCGCTCAAGGCCGACGCGAACGCCCGCGCGGCTCAGGCTCAACTGGCGGCCCTCGGAGCGCCGGGATCCGCCGGCCGGACAACGATTCGCAGTCCGATCGCCGGAACCGTGACGGCGGTGAATACGGCGCCGGGCGGCTTCATCGCCCAAGGGGCAGCCGTGGCGCAGGTGGCGAACCAGGACCGGGTAGAGCTGATCTTCGACGCCCCAGCGGCATCGTCGCGGGGCATTCGCCTCGGAACGCCGATTTACGCGACTGACGCGACGGGCCAGGAGGTGACCGCGGTGGTGACGGCGGTGTCACCCAACCCCGCCAACGCCGGGACTCAGGTCCGCGCCCGTGCCACGGGTTTCGTGCCTCCGGCGGGCACGCCCGTTTCGGGCCGGGCCTTGACGGGTGTCGCATCGACGCTCGTCGTTCCCGCGGAGGCCGTCCAGACCCTGGAGGGCCGGTCGGTGGTGTTCGTCGCTCAAGGTAAGGGCTTTCGCGTTCGTCCCGTCGTTCCCGGGCGGATGTCCGCTGGGCGGATCGAGATATTGAAGGGCTTGCGAGAGGGCGAGCGGATAGCGGGCCGCGGCGCCTTCCTGTTGAAGGCCGAGCTCTCGAAGAGCGAAGCCGAGCACGAGCATTAGGATGCTGTACCGGCTCATCGACCTTTCCGTCCGCTACCGCTTCGCCGTCGCGGCGTTGGCCCTCGTGCTGCTGATCTTCGGCTTCCGCGAGCTCCTGCGCCTTCCGATCGACGCCGTTCCCGACATCACCAATCGCCAGGTGGTGGTGACGACGATCGCTCCGGCGCTGGGCCCCGAGGAGGTGGAAGGCCAGGTAACCTTCCCGCTGGAGACGGCGCTCGCCGGAATGCCCGGGTTGATGGAGACCCGCTCTCTTTCGCGCCACGGAATCTCTCAGATCACGGCCGTGTTCGAGGATTCGACCGACATCTACTTCGCCAGGAACCTCGTCAACGAGCGGCTCCGTTCGGCGCAGGCCAGCCTCCCCGAGGGAGTCGACTTCACCATGGGTCCGCTCGCGACCGGGCTGGGCGAGGTCTTCATCTGGACCGTCGAGTTCCGGGGGCCTGCCGCGCAGGGCGTATATGTGACTCCGGAAGGCAATCGCCTCACCGGGGAGCTCGAGCGGGCGACCTATCTTCGGACCGTGCAGGACTGGATCATCGCGCCGCAGCTCAAGAACGTGAAGGGCGTGGCGGCGATCGACGTGCTCGGCGGCTATGTGAAGGAATATGCGGTGCGTCCGGATCCGGCGCGCCTCTCGGCCTACGGCATCGGGCTCAGGCAGCTGGTGGACGCGCTCGAACATGCCAATCGGGTGGCCGGCGCCGGCTACATCACCCGCTCGGGCGAGGCCTTCGTCGTTCGCGCCGACGCGCGGGTCAGGAGCATCGAGGAGCTCGCCCAGACGCCCGTTGGGCGGCGGGGCGGCCTCGTGATCCGGGTTTCGGACATCGCGACGGTCGGCGAAGGCCGAGCGCCGCGACTGGGGGCCGCCAGCGAGAACGGCCGGGAGGTCGTCGTCGGCACGGCCCTGATGCTGGCGGGGGAGAACAGTCGCACCGTCGCGGCACGCGTCGGCGAGAAGCTCCAGGAGATCAACAAGAGCCTCCCGCCGGGTGTGGTCGCCAATCCGGTGCTCGACCGGACCAAGCTGATCGATTCGACGATCCGGACCGTGGAGCACAATCTGGCATTCGGCGCCCTGCTGGTAATCGCGGTGCTGTTCTTGATGCTCGGCAACGTCCGGGCGGCGATCATCACCGCGGCGGTGATCCCGCTCGCCTTCCTGTTCGCGGCCATCGCGATGCGAAGGTTCGATATCAGCGGCAATCTGATGAGCCTCGGCGCTCTCGATTTCGGTCTCATCGTCGACGGCGCGGTGGTGGTGATCGAGAACACGCTTCGTCGACTCGGCCTTCGCCGGCAGGAGGAAGGACGGCCGCTGACCGTCAAGGAACGGCTCGGTGTAGCGGCCGGGGCCGCCCGGGAGATGGCGCGGCCCGCCGCATACGGCCAGGCGATCATTCTCCTCGTCTTCGCGCCTCTGCTCGCCTTCGAGGGGGTGGAGGGCAAGATGTTCACGCCGATGGCGGCGACGGTGATGTTCGCGCTCGCCGGAGCGTTCGTCCTTTCGCTGACCTTCGTGCCGGCCATGGCGGCCCTGTTCCTGAAGGAGCCCGCGGCCGATCATCAGGAGACCAAGGTCGCTGCCGCGGCCCACCGCCGCTTCGAGCCCTGGCTTCGGCGCGCGGTGGCCGCGCCCGGGAAGGTGGCATTCGGGGCGGGCGCGGCGCTCCTGTTGGGTTTGGCGGTCTTCCTCAGCCTGGGTCGGGAGTTCATCCCGCAATTGGACGAGCACGACATGCTGGTCCAGGCGATCCGCGTTCCGTCGACCTCGCTGGAGCAGGCGCAGGAGATGCAGTTCCGGGTCGAGAAGACGCTCGCGGCGATGCCGGAAGTCTCGCTCGTATTCACCCGCACCGGCACGGCCGAGCTCGCTTCGGATCCGATGCCGCCGAACGTCTCCGACACCTTCGTCATGCTGAAGCCGAAGAAGGCATGGCCGGATCCGCGCCTGCCGAAGCCTGAGCTGGTGGCGCGGATGGAGCGAGAGCTCGGCAAGCTGCTCGGCAACAATTACGAGTTCACCCAGCCGATCCAGATGCGTTTCAACGAGCTCATCGCGGGTGTCCGGTCGGACGTCGCGGTCAAGGTCTATGGGGACGACTTCGCACTTCTGACCAGGCAGGCGAACGAAGTCGCCAAGGTCCTGGGCGACATCGAGGGCGCGGCCGACGTGCGGGTCGAGCAGGTCAGCGGCCAGCCGACGATCACCGCCACGGTCGATCGCACCGCCGCCGCGGCGCTGGGAATTCACGCCAGCGATGCCGCCGAGGTCTTGTCGATCGCCTTGGGAGGCCGGGAGGCGGGGCAGGTGCTCGAGGGCGACCGCCGCTTCAACGTCGTGGTTCGGCTCGACGACGAAGCCCGAGGCGATCCTGCCGTGATGACTCAGCTTCCGGTCATTCCGGAAGCCGCCGAGACCGGGTCCGCATCGCCGGTGCCGCTCTCGGCGGTGGCCAGGTTCGATACGGCCGAAGGCCCGAATCAGATCAGCCGCGAGAACGGCAAGCGCCGAATCGTCGTCCAGGCCAACGTAAGGGGCCGCGACCTGGGCTCGTTCGTCGACGAGGCCCGGTCACGGATCGGTTCGGAAGTGCGGGTCGAGCCCGGCTACTGGCTGGACTGGGGCGGCCAGTTCGAAAACCTCGAGCGGGCAAGCCAACGGTTGGCGCTCATCATTCCGCTCGTGGCGCTGCTCATCGGGTTGCTGCTGTTCCTGGCGTTGAGATCGGTATGGGAAGCACTGCTCGTCTTTGCCTGCGTGCCGTTGGCGCTGGTGGGCGGGACCCTCGCCCTGTTGCTGCGCGGAATGCCCTTCTCCATCTCGGCCGCGGTCGGCTTCATCGCCGTTTCGGGCGTGGCGACGCTGAACGGGCTCGTTCTCATGCAGGCGTTGAAGGCTCGGCTCGACGACGTGGGGGATCGCCGGGAGGCGATCGTCCAGGCGACGCTCGGGCGCCTGCGGGCAGTGCTGACCACCGCCCTGGTCGCTATCCTCGGCTTCATTCCGATGGCGGTCGCGAGCGGTGCCGGCGCCGAGGTCCAGAAGCCGCTGGCGACGGTGGTGATCGGCGGCCTCGTCACGGCAACCCTGCTGACCTTGTTCATCCTGCCGGCAATCAGCCAGTGGCTGCCGCGGCTGCGACCGGCCGGAAGTGAGGTACCGGAGGTATATTCGAAGAGGGACTGACGCTCCTCGACGATGCGGTTTCGGATGGACAAACTTCGGCCGAAGATCGAGACCGATTTTCCGGAAGAATATCCGGAGGGAATCGGTGCGGCCCGTTGAGCGGCTTGCACGGGCCGTGGGGGCGGTGGGGGCGAGATGCATCGAAACATCCTGGAATTCTGGCAACATCTCGAAAATCTCGGGGACGGCCATGCCGATCGCCCGAGTCCGCGCGCGTGCCGGCTGATGAGCGGAATGTTCGAGCAATGGCGAACCCGGGCGCCTTTCCCCGCGCGCGACGGCTTCGGTCACCTGCGCGACCATCTGGCGCCGGACGAGGCCGGGCTGATGGCCGAGCCGGTGGCCGTTCGCCGCGGCCACGCCATGGCCAAGTCGCTGCGAATGATCGGCGGCGCCTGGGGCAAGGCGGGCGGATTTTTTCGGGTGGATGCGGATGAGCTGATCGTCGGCAACATGCCGCCTTACTCGGTTGGCCAGGGCAAGGAGCTGATGGCCTATCTGAAGGGCGCCGAGGACGATTTCGACGAGAGGCTGTCGTTCGAGGCCGACTATCTCAACCCCTGGTCGAATTTCGGCCACGTCTGTCCCGATCATGAGAAGATCGTGAGGCGCGGCGTTCGTTCGATCATCGAGGAATGCCGCGAAGCGCGGGCGGCGTCGGCAGAAGCCGGGCGGCAGGCTTTCTACCTGAGCGTCGAGATCGCGCTCCAGGGCGTGATCGACTTCGCCGCCGGCTATGCCCGCGAGGCCGCCGCCCTCGCGTCGCTCTACGCCCGGGAGCTTGCGGACCGCCCGGACCACCCGATGCGCGCCATCTTCGAGCAGCGCCGGACCGGAATGGAGGAAGCGGCGGAGCGGCTGCTCCGGATCCCGGCCGAACCCTGCCGGACCTTCCTCGACGCCGTGCAGTGCATCTTCCTGATGAACTGCGCGCTCCACTGGACCGGCGAGCTGACCTCGCTGGGCCGGCTCGACCAGATCCTCGATCCGTTTCTCGAGCGCGACGGCCTGACGGACGCGCAGGCGCAGGAGATCGTCGACTGCCTGTGGATCAAGCTCGACGAACGGGTCACGCTCGACAATCGCCACCTCGAGGATCATTTCACCTCGGCGGACGGCGCCCTGCTCGGCTCCGGCGGGGCGAGCAATTTCGACCAGGGCGCGCTCGCCAACCAATGGATGCAGCAGGTCACGATCGGAGGGGTCGTCGCCGATTCCGGCCCGATCCCCAGAGACGCCTGCAACCGGGTCACCCGGCTCTGCCTCCAGGCGAGCCGGCGGCTTCCGTTCAACGCGCCGACGCTCGACCTGCGCGTTCACAAGGACACGCCCCTGGATGTGCTCGAGCTCGCCGCCGACGCCCTGCTCAGCGGCGGCGCCCACCCGATCATCCTCAACGACGACAAGATCGTTCCCGCTCTTCGGAAAGCCGGTCCGGGAATCGATCTCGCCACGGCCCGCAACTATGCCTGCGACGGCTGCTACGAAACGCACTTCCCCGGCGAGACGGAGTTCAGCTTCTTCTACGTTCCGGGTCTCGCCATGCTCGAGAAGGCGCTGAACGGCGGGGCGGGCTTCGGCTCCGCCGGCCCGACCTTCATGCGCGGAATGAAAGACGGCTACCGCACCCGCGATGCCGCCGACGTCGGCAGCTTCGAAGAGCTTTACGACCTGTTCGAAGAGCATATCCGCCTCTCGGTCCATCGCGGCCTGCGCGGCGTGCTTCGCGCCTACGGCTCCAAGGCGAAGGTCTGCCCGACCCCGATCCTGTCGGCGATGATCGAGGATTGCATCGCGGCGGGCCGCGACTTCTACGACGGCGGCGCCCGGCATCATGTCTTCGCGCCGCTGATGACGGGAATCAGCACCGTCGCCGATTCGCTCTTCGCGATCGACGCTTTGGTGTTCCGCGACCGCAAGGTCGGCATGCGCGAGCTGGTCGGCTGCCTGCGGTCCGACTGGGGCGAACGAGGGGTCGTCGTCGGCCCGGCGATCCCCGACGTCCGAATTCAGGAAATACGCGCTCTGTGCCTGGCACAGCCGAAATTCGGCCATGGCGACTCTTCGGTCGACCTCTATGCCTGGCGGGTGATCGACAGCTTCGTCGACGCGTTCGAGGCGGCCCTGGCGCACCCGCTTCACCGCGAGGCGCTGGCCGATCTCGCCGAGCGCTTCGGGACTCCGGATCGGCCGTTCAATCTCGTCTTCACCCCCGGCGTTGGGACCTTCGAGCAATATGTGTTCGGCGGAAGCTTCGCCGGAGCGACGGCGGACGGCCGCAAATCCGGTCAGGCGATCGCATCGGACCTGTCCGCCGCGCCGGTACCCCAGGACATGGATCCGCTGGGCGAGACCGGCCTGCCGGTGCGCGCGGCTTCGCTGCGGGAGTCGCTCGCATCGTGGAACCACGATTCGGTCAATCGGCTCTCGGACGGCGCGCCGTCCGACTACAACATCCGCGAGGATTTCCCGCGCGAGGCTCTGATCGAGGTGCTTCGCGGCTTCGCGAACGGCGAGGGCGGCAACATCATGACGGTCACCGTCGGCAATCCCGAGACCCTGCAGGCGGCCGAGGCGAAACCGTTCGACCACGATCTGCTGAGGGTGCGGATGGGCGGTTGGACCGAATTTTTCAGCGTGCTCTTTCCCGATCACAAGAAGCAGCATCGCCGCCGGCCGCTTTATGTCGACTGACCGCGATCCCGGAGACCAGACCATGACCGACGCTTCTCCAAAGCTCGTCGAAAGGCCGCTGCCCTGCCCGCTCTTCGGCCGGCGCTTCCAGGGCGGGATCACCGACCCGATCTGGCCCTCCGATTGCGAGACGGTGCTTGGCGGCGACGCGGACCCGGCGGTGCGCGATCGCTACGCCAATGAATATTCCGGCCGCCTGGCCCGCCAGGACTTCCTCACCATCCTGCGCGCCGACATCCTCTCGGCCGATCGCGGCGAGCTTCGCGACATATTGAAGCTGCTCACCCGGTTCGTCGTCGAAGAGACCCGGAAAGGCCCCTCGAAAGAGCATGTCGCGGTGCTCGAGACGGTTCCGAGCAGCTATCGGGTGACCGTGACCCTCGGCCTCGGCTCGACCTTGTTCGTCGACCGCAACGGCGAGGATCGCTTCGGGCTTAGGGCACGGCGGCCGCGATGCCTGAAGCCCATGCCCTCCTTCCCGGGGGACCATGGCACGCTCGATTGCGACAAGTCGGCGAGCGACATCATAATCGCGATCGCCAGCGACCATCCTTACGTCAACACGGCGGTCGCCCGCTTCTTCGGCGAGTTCTTCAACAAGCACTTCACCGCGGCGTTTCAGAAGGAGGCTGAGGCCCGCCCCATGCTTCGTTTCCGGACGGCTGAGCAGGGCTTCGGCCGAAAGGACAAGCGCGAGTTCCTGCGCTTCGACGACGGCATCCAGAACCTCCAGATGAGCCTCGAGGATCTCGAGCGGCTGATCTACGCCGAGCCGACCGACGGCGAGCCCGATTGGTGCGTCGACGGGAGCTACATGGTCTATCGCAAGATCCGCGAGGACATGCCGACTTGGGAGGGTATCGCCGCCGGCGAGCAGGAGCGGATGATCGGTCGGAGGAAGGACAGCGGCCTGCCTCTGTCGAGGCAAAGCACCGGCACCGGCGGCTTCACGCCGGTCTTCGCCCACCCGGCCGATGCGCTCGACGGCCCGTTCAACGCCCATGTCCGCAAGGTCCAGCCGCGCCGCAACCGGACCGATCTGTTCGGTCTCGACGATCTGGAGCGACAATTCCTGAGGCGGCCCTACCCGTATTTCGAGGGGTTCGACGACCGCGGGCGCTCGATCAACGGCCTCCATTTCGTCGCGTTCATGAAGAATATCCAGCAGCAGTTCGAGCATGTAACGAACATGTGGCAGATGAACCCGGATTTCCCGGCGCCCGGAGCCGGGCTGGACGTGCTCTACGCGAAGGGGATCCTCTCGACCGTCGACGGGGGCTATTATTTCTGTCCGCCGGGGCTGAAGGACGAGTCGGACTATTTCGCCTCGGGAATGCTGGAGTAAGGCCGTCTTGGACATCGAAAGCGCCAGGCTCTGGCTCGCCGAGACACGCGACGGGACCCTCCCGGCGGCCAAGGCCGCCCTTCTCGCCGGCAGCGGCGACATCGGCGCCGCGATGCTCGCCCTGATCGACCTCGCGTCGGAATGGGCCCGGCCGGGCATCTCCGGCTTCCGGGTCGGAGCGGTGGGACAGGGCGTTTCGGGGACGCTCTATTTCGGCGCCAATCTGGAATTCGAAGGCGCGGCGCTCGGCCAGACCGTCCATGCCGAGCAGGCGGTGGTCGCCAATGCCTCGGCCCATGGCGAAACCGGGCTCGTCCGACTGGCCGTCTCCGCTCCGCCCTGCGGCCATTGCCGCCAGTTCCTGTACGAGCTGGAAAGCGCGGACCGGCTCGAAATCCTGTTGAGCGGAAAGGCGCCGGCCCGGATCGCCGATTTCCTTCCGGGCGCCTTCGGCCCGGCCGATCTCGGAGTCGCCGGCGGAATGCTTCAACGGTCAGCGCCGGCTTTGGCGCCCGTCGCCGAGGGCGGAGCGCTCGCCGCCGCGGCCGCGGCCGCCGCCGCCGCGTCCTACGCGCCTTATTCGAAGGCCTGGGGCGGCGCCGCGATCCAGGTTTCGGACGGGCGCATCTTCGCCGGCCAATATCTGGAGAATGCCGCCTTCAACCCGAGCCTTCCGCCGTTGCAGTCGGCTTTTGTGCTGGCGGTGCTGGGCGGCTGCGGTCCGTCCGACATTGCGGCGGTGGCCATTGCCCAGCCGGAGGATTCCAAGGTCGATCACTGTCGCGCGGGGCGGGCATTACTGGCGGGCATCGCGCCCGGGGCGGGCGTCGAGTGTGTGAGCCTGAGGGAGATAAGGCGACCTCCACCCTTCCGTCATCCCGGCGAAGGCCGGGATCCATGAACGCGGTCCTTCCAAGGAAAGGCGATCCCGGCCGAGCCTCTCGCGGCGATCTACCGTGTTCATGGATCCCGGCCTTCGCCGGGATGACGGCGTCTCAGCCTTCGATCGCTTCGATCTCGACCACTTCGAGCGCCTCTTCGCGGCCGGCGAAGTCGACGAGGTCGCCGACGCAGGCGCCGATCAGCGCCCGGGCGAGCGGGGCGGAAAAGGCGATCCGGCCGGCGGCGGGATCGGCTTCGTCGTCGCCGACGATGTCGATCCGGCGGAGAGCACCGTTCTGGCGGAAGGCTACCCGGGAGCCGAAGCCGGCCTCGCCGGCGGGCGGCGGCGGGGCGAGCCGGGCCGTGGACTGGCGGGTGCGCCAGTAGCGCAGGGCGCGCTTCGCTTCCTCCACAGCGGGCTCGTCGGCTCCGGCGGCGACGAAGGCTTCAAGCTCGGCGGCGCGCGCCTGGATCTGGGCGAGGCCGGCGGCGGTGACGAGATTGGGCCCGACCGGGATCGGAAGCTCGAACCTCGGCTCCAAATGCTCTTCGTCGCTGTCGCGGCGGAAGGCGACGCTCACGGCCCTTTGCTCCTCGATGAAGTGGGTGACGAACGCCAGTGTCGGCGCGTTCGTTGCGCTTGTCCATCGATCCTCTAAGGGGATTCGATGATCCCTCGAATCCTGATCGACAGCGCGCCCGTTCCCGGCGGCGGCGGGGAGCTTCGGCTGATCCGGCGCGGCGACGATTTCTGGATCATGCTCGGCACCAACGCCTTGATGAGCACCCGGCTGCGCGGGTCGGAAGAGGCGCTCGCCACCCTGGTGTGCGAGCGGCTCGCGGGGCGGCCGGGGCCGGCGCTGCTGATCGGCGGGCTTGGAATGGGCTTCACCCTTCGCGCGGCCCTGGGCGCGCTCGGCCGCGAGGCGAAGATATCGGTGTCCGAGCTGGTGCCGGCGATCGTGAAGTGGGCGCGGGGGCCGATGGCCCATGTCCATGCCGGAAGCCTGGACGATCCGCGGGTCGAGATCGCCCTGGGCGACGTCGGCGATCTCATCGCTGCGGCCCGGTCGAGCTACGATTCGATCCTGCTCGACGTCGACAACGGCCCGGACGCGCTCAGCCGAGAGACCAACGACCGGCTTTACGACCTCGACGGGCTGCACCGCGCCAAGGCGGCGCTGAAGCCCAAGGGGATTCTCGCCATCTGGTCGGCGGCGGCGGATCCGGCGTTCAGCCGCCGGCTCGGCAAGGCGGGGTTCGCGGTCGAGGAGGTCACGGTCCGAGCCCATGCCGGGCGCAAGGGGGCCAAGCACATGATCTGGCTGGCGACCCGGCGGTAGCTGCCGTCTTGCCTCCCTGGCGCCGAAGGCGACGGGGAGGGGGACCATGCGAAGCATGGTGGAGGGGTATTTGGCTCGGCAATCGAAAGCTCGAGCTCGACCCTCCAGGTCAGCGCCTTCTACCCCTCCACCACCCTTCGGGCGGTCCCCCTCCCCATCGCTTCGCGATGGCGAGGCAAGCTACCAGATCCGCGCCCTTTGCTCCGGAGCGATGTAGAGCTTGTCGCCGGGCTTGACGTCGAACGCCTTGTACCATTCGTCGGCGTTCCTCAGCGGAGCGAACGCCCGGATCTGGCCCGGGCTGTGCGGACCGTTGATGATCTGCTGGCGAAGGGCGTCGTCGCGCCAGAGGGTGCGCCAGACCTGTGCCCAGGCCATGAACACGCGCTGCTCGGGCGTGAAGCCGTCGAGCACCGGCCCGGGCTTGCCGCCCAGGAAATTGCGATAGGCCTCCAGGCCGAGATGGACTCCGCCCAGATCGGCGATGTTCTCGCCCATCGCGACTCGCGGATTGATGTGCATCCCGGGCAGGTTGGGAAAGTCGTAGGCGGCATATTGGTCGCCGAGCCGGGTCGCCTGGGCCTCGAACTTGGCCGCGTCCTCCGGTTTCCACCAGTCGCGAAGGACCCCGGCGTAATCGGACTTGCGGCCCTGGTCGTCGAAGCCGTGGGTGATCTCGTGGGCGATGACCCCGCCGATCGCCCCGTAATTGACCGCCGGATCGGCGTCGGGATCGAAGAAGGGGGGCTGGAGGATCGCGGCCGGGAAGACGATCTCGTTCTTCACCGACGAATAATAAGCGTTCACCGTCTGCGGGGTCATTCCCCACTCCGCCTTGTCGACCGGGGTCTCGACCCGGTTCCGGCGATAATCCCACTCGAAGCGGGAGGCGCGCTCGGCATTGCCGACGAGGTCGCCGGGGACGATCCGGAGCGCGGAATAATCGCGCCACTTGTCCGGATAGCCGATCTTCAGCCCGAAATTCTCGAGCTTCTTCAAGGCCTCGACCTTGGTCTCGGGGCCCATCCACGAAAGCCGCTCGAGCCGCGCCTTCATCGCGGCGCGAAGGTCGGTGACCAGCCGGTCCATCTTCGCCTTGGCGTCGGGCTTGAAATAGAGGGCCACGTAATCGCGCCCGATCGCTTCGCCCATCGCGGTCTCGGCATAAGCGATTCCCCGCTTCCAGCGGTCGCGCTGCTCGGGCTGGCCGTTCAGGAACTTGGAGCGGAAGTCGAACTGGGCGTCGACGAACCGCTTCGAAAGCAAGGGCGCCATGTCGTCCGCGGTATGGAACATCTGCCAGGCCTTGAGGGTCTGCAGGTCCGTCTCGGCGAAGATCCGGGCGAGCTTGGGAATGGCGGTGACCTGGCTGACCACGGCGCGCTCGGTGCGCTCGAGGCCGGCGGCCTGCCAGTAGGTCTGCCAGGGGAAGCCCGGCGCCTGGGCCTGGAGCTGGGCCAGGGTCATCGGATTGTAGGTCTTGTCGCGATTGCGGCTCTCGGCGCGGGTCCAGTGCGCCTGAGCGATCCGGGTCTCCAGGGCGACGATCGCCGCGGCCGATCCCTTCGCGCCCGGCCAGCCCGCCATCTCCAGCATCTGGGTCACGTAGCCGAGGTAGCGGTCCTTCTGCGGCTTGAACTTGGAGTCGAGGTAGAGGTCGCGGTCGCCGAGGCCGAGGCCGGACTGGCCCATATAGAGGGCATATTGCTCCGGGTTCTTGGCGTCGTCGGTGACCCCCGAGCCGAAGAAGGTGCTTCCGAAGCCGCCGATCGAGCGGCCCATCAGCCGGGCGAGGTCGTCGCGGGTCTTCGCCTGGTAGATGGGCGCGATCCGGGTGAGGAGCGGGATCGCGTCCTGCCGCTCGGCCGCTTCCTCGTCCATGAAGCCCCGGTAGAGCGCCGCGACCTTGGCCTGGTCGCCGCCCGTCGCCGGATCGCCGGCCGGATAGGTCTCGACCAGCTGGCGAAGCCTTGCTTCGGAGAGGTCGCGGAGGATGGCGAAGGCGCCGTAGGAGGAGCGGTCGCCGGGAATCGGCGTGGTCTTGGCCCAATTGCCGTTCACATAAGCGAAGAAATCGTCGCCGGGCTTCACCGAGCGGTCCATTCCGGCCGTGTCGATGCCCCAGCTTCCGAAACGCTGAGCCTCGACCGTCGAGGCGCCGCCGGCGCCGGCCTGGTCGGCGGCGGAGTCGATCAGCGACACCATCCTGCAGCTCTCGTCGAGGCAATCGTGGCGATCGCCGGCCAAAGCGGGCGCGGCGGCGGCGACCGCCAGAAGCGAGACGGCGAATGAGAGGCTCTTCTTCGACACGCTTTTCTCCGGATTCTCTTGGATAAGAGGCGCTTGGGCGCCACGCGTCCCAGATAGTGCGGAGCGCGGCGGTTCGCAAATACGAGGCCGAAGGTCCGGCGGAAGTTTCGGAAGGTTCGTTGTTTCGGCTTCCCTGGGCATAGAAAAAAGGCGGCTGAAACTTTCGCGCCAGAGCTTTCCGAGCGTTCGGACCACGGAACTGAGGGCAATGAAAAACACTGAGCGCATGCATAGAACATAAGACGAACAAATGGCACCGTCAAGCCATCGGGAAAAATGGTGCCTGGCACCGATTTTGATTCTAGCATGCGCCGGGGGAGGGCCTGTCGTGCCGAAGTCGATCCTTGTCCTGACGCCGCTTGCCGTGCTGACAGCCTGGAGCGCCTTGGCGGCGCGGGAACCCGCGACCCAGATCGCCCATACGCCCTGGCTCGGGATCCGGATCGTCCAGGATGGCAAGCCGGTTCGGCTGGTCAGGACCGACCTTCGAACGACCGAGGCGCGGCTCGGGCCGCGGCCGTTCCGGATCCTGTTTCCCAAGCGGCGTTCCGACATCGCCTATCAGCTCTGCGCCTGGACCGGGAAATCGATCTTCCGCGACCTCAGGCGGCGCGTCGTGCCCGGGGATCCGAATGCCGGAGGCGAGCATCCCTGCTTCCTGCCGGGAACCGGGATGGCGGACACCGATGCCGGCTCGGGCATGCTGATGATGGATCCGGGCGGCAACAATTATCTGATCGACCTCAGGCTCGGACCCGATCCGGAGCGGCCCTCGGTCTATTATTCGGCCTTGTGGACGAGGGCCGGAGGGCCGGTGCCGATCGCGACGGCGAAGCGGCCGGTGTACGTGGTGGCGTTCCACGACGGCGACCGGGACGGGTTCGTCGGAAATAGCGAATATGACCATCTGGTGCTGAGGTTTCGCTAGCGTCATCCCGGCGAAGGCCGGGACCCATGAACTCGGGCCTATGCGAATTTTGGGTGCCGTTTTCGGCCGCGTAAGCTCCGCGCATGGAGCGCGAACCCTGCGTCTACATCCTAGCCAGCCGGCGCCACGGGACGCTCTACACTGGCGTTACCTCCGACCTGTTTCAGCGGCTCTGGAAGCATCGCAAACCGAATCACGAAAGGCTTCGTCGCCCGCCACGAAGTCTGGCGGCTGGTATGGTTCGAGATGCATGGCGACATGGAGTCGGCGATCACTCGCGAAAAGCGGATCAAGGAGTGGAAACGGGCCTGGAAGGTGCGGCTGATCGAAAGCGAGAATCCGGAATAGCGCGACCTCGCGATCGGATTCGGGTTCGAGCCGGTCGAAGGTGGGGGAAACGGAGGATAGGTTTCGGCTGTCCGTGTTCATGGATTCCGGCCTTCGCCGGAATGACGGGTTAATCGTAGACGATTCTCACCTTCGCCGCCGCTTGCATCGCCAGGGCTCTCGCCTCTTCCGCCGTCTCCCCCGTCGCCAGCGCAACGCCCATCCGCCGATGTGGCCTCGTCACCGGCTTGCCGAAGATGCGCACGTCCACCTCCGCGCCCTCGCTTCCAAGGGCCAGCGCCTCGGCGACGCCTTCGAAGCGAAAATTCTCCGACTCCCGGTCGGCCAGGATCACCGCGCTCGCCGCGGCCGGCGCCGTGAGGCCGATGTGGGGGATCGGGAGGCCGAGGATCGCCCGGGCGTGGAGGTCGAATTCGGAAAGGTTCTGCGAGACGAGGGTGACCATCCCGGTGTCGTGCGGGCGGGGCGAGAGCTCGGAGAAGATGATTTCGTCGCCGACGACGAAGAACTCGACTCCGTAGAGGCCGAAGCCGCCGAGATCGTCGACCACCCGGCGCGCCATCTCCCGGGCGGCGCCGAGCGCGGCCTCGGACATCGGCGTGGGCTGCCAGCTTTCCCGATAGTCGCCGCGTTCCTGGCGGTGGCCGATGGGCGGGCAGTGGAGCACTCCGTCGCGGGTCCGGATGGTCAGCAGGGTGATCTCATAGTCGAAGCGGACGAATTCCTCGACGATCACCCGCGCCCGGTCGCCGCGCATGTTGGCGACCGCATAATCCCAGGCGGAGCGAAGGCCGGCGGCGGCCTCGACGGTCAGCTGGCCCTTGCCGGAGGAGGACATGACCGGCTTGACGACGCAGGGAAAGCCGGTGTGGGCGGCGGCGGCCTCGACCTCTTCGAAGCTTTCCGCGAAACGGTAGCGCGAGGTCCGGAGGCCCAGGGCGCCGGCGGCGAGCGCGCGGATCGAATCGCGGTTCATCGTCATCATCGTCGCCCGCGCCGAGGGGACGATGCAGGTGCCCGCCGCCTCCAGCTCGGCCAGTATTTCGGTTCGGATCGCCTCCACCTCGGGGACGACGAAGTCGGGGCGGTGGCGCTCGACGGCTTCGCGAAGCCGGTCGCCGTCGAGCATGGAGAAAATCTCCGATTCGTCGGCGACCTGCATGGCGGGGGCGCCGGCGTAGGAATCGCCGGCGACGACATAGGCGCCGAGCCGCTTGGCGGAGATCGCGAACTCCTTGCCGAGCTCGCCCGACCCGAGCAGCAGTATCTTCGCGGTGAAGCTCATGGCCGATTATGCCTTTGCGAGATGGAACGGGTCGACGAGGCCCGTCGTCCCGGGCTCGACCCGGGATCCATGAACACCGCCGTCTGAGCTTTCAACCGTTCGCGTTCATGGATTCCGGCTTTCACCGGAATGACGAGGGAAAGGCGCCAAGCTCATGAGCCGCCGCCGAGGCGGGTGCGGCAGGCGGCTTCGGTTTCGGGCCCGGCGGTCAGCTCGAGGCGCTGGACCTCGAACTCGGCCTTGCCTTCCGGCATGTAGCGGACGACCCGCTCGACCCCGCCGTCGGCGACCCGATAGGCCAGCTCGACCGAGGCGTCCCCGATCTTGCCGGCCTCGCGGCGGAGAAGCTGCATCCCGTCGCGCATTCCGGCCGCATGAGCGGGCCCTTCCTTGTCGACCCCGGCGATCACGCCCGCGCCGCGGCGGGTGGCGTCCGAATCATAGCCCCGGGTGAAAGCCTTGCGGCGCTCGGTCACCAGGCGGGCGCAATCGCCGAGCAGATCGGCCGGAAGAAGGAGGGGTTCGCCGCGGCGCGCGTAGCGCTCGAGATCCGGGTCGATGTCGATGCCGGTTTCCTCGCGAAGGATCTTCTGGAAAAGCGCGACGGCGAGCTCGGGGCTGCCCTCGGCGGCTCGGCGCTGGGCTTGGAGCACGGCTTCGAGGCTCCGCTTCCCCGCCGAGCGGGCGGCGATCTGGGAATCGAGCTTGACGGCGAGGAGATGGCCGCGGTCGTAGCTGACCTGCTGGACCGCCGGGTCGGTCCAGAAGCGCCGGGCGATCTCGGCGCCGTCGGCGGTCTTCGCCGGGGACTGGCCGTAGCGAAGCAGGGTCTCGTTCTTGTCCGCCGCCCACTCCGCAAGGGTCCAGATTCCGGAGCGAAGGAGCACCTTGGAGGCGAGATAGTCGTTGAAGCCCTCGCTGAACCAATAATCCCGGGCCTCGTCCTCCTCCGGCATCCCGCCGAGCGCGATCGGCACCCAGCTGTGCATGTTCTCGTGGGCGAGGAAGCGGATCGCCTGTTTGAGCTCGAAGGCGCCGGTCGAGGCGATCGAGAAGGCGTCCGTCCGGCCGGTGCCGTGGTAGGAAAGGCCGGACGGAAGCTCGCCGAGCGGTGCCATGGCGACCAGATAGGGGGCGCTTGCGTCGCCCCAGAAATCATCCTCGGCGGCGATGATCGGAGTCACCGTGTCGGCGAGCTGGTCGGCGGTGAACTGCCACTCGCCCAGAAGCGCGACCCGAAGCGGAGCGCCGCGCAGATCGCGCTGGACGAGCTTCAATTCGGCCCCGCCGATGGCGACGCTGTTGATGAGGTTGGCCAGGGTCGTCGCTTTGCCGGCGAGATGGTCGAGGTCCGAAGCGACCGTCCAGCCTTTCGGGAGCTTGCCCCATTTGAACTTCGCCGGGCGCTCCTGGCCGCCGCCCGGAGCGGCGAACATCGATTCGCCATGGACGAAGAACCAGTCGGGCCGGATCAGCGGCCGCGCCTTCTCGTAGTCGAAGCCCGGCTCCCCGGAATAAGCGGAGACGATCCGGTAGCGGATTTTCAGCCGGGCGCCGGCGCGGTGGCGGACGACGGGCTTGTCGTAGGTGCCGGCGAGGGTCTTGGCGCCTCGGATCCGGAGCCCCTTGGCGTGGCGCCAGAGTTCGCTCGACCCCGCCCAGACGCTCGGCAGGAGGATCTCGGTCTCCCCGTCGGGATCGCCGCGCATCCCCATCCGGACGTCGAGGGCGCGGCTGCCGTCCTTCTGGAGGATCGGAGTGACCCGGTAGGAGATGGGCTTGGGCTCGGGCGGCTTCGCGGCGGTGAGCAGCAGGGCGGCGGCGGCGAGGAGGGGGTAAGCGACAGGTTTCAAGGCGGGCTCCCGGATTCGGGCGGGAGTATAGGGGCGGGGGAGCGGGGGCAATCATCCTCCCGCTGCGCAGCGTGCGCGAGCGGTGGAGCGGGTTTCGGTCCGGGGCGTTCAAGGGCGAAAGGAGAGCCGACATGGGCGAAGACGAGCAGGACCTTCCTTCGGGCGACGAGGCAATCGAGGATGAGGCCGAGGAGAATGAGCGGAAGCTGGACTCGGTGCCGGAGCCGGGGACGGACCCGCTGCACGAAGGCCCTTGATCCGTCATCCCAGCGAAGGCTGGGATCCCGGGGGGTGAAAAGCGACGGCGGTCTTCACCCGCTGGGGCCCCAGCCTTCGCTGGGGCGACGGGGTGAGGCGAACCAGGCTTCTACCGTCTGCTTCTCCTCTTCCCCCATCGTCAGTCCCAGCTTGGTCCTTCGCCAAAGCACGTCATCGGCGGTTCGGGCGAATTCCCTGTCCCTGAGCCAGCGCAGCTCCCGCTCGTACAGGCCGGCGCCGAAATGGCGGCCGAGGTCGGCGAGGCTGCCGCAGTCGCCGACCATGTCGCGCAGCCGGGTCCCGTAGGCGCCGGAGAGCCGGGCGAGGAGGGGCCGGGGCATCCAGCCGGCGAGCCGATCGAGCCAGAGCAGGAAATCGGGATAGACGTCGCCGCCGGGCAGGAAGACGTGGGAGGTCGACCGCCGCCCCTCGATCCCGAGCCGGTCGAGCGCTTCCTGGGCGAGCGCTCGGGCGGTGGTGATCTTGCCGCCGAAGACGGAGAGCAGTTTCGGCCCCGGGTCGGGATCGAGCTCGAGGCGATAGTCGCGGGTGACGGACCTGGCCTCGGCCGCGCCGTCGTCGTAGAGGGCGCGGATTCCGGAATAGCTCCAGACGACGTCGGCCGGGACGACCTGCCGGGTGAAGTAGCGATCCGCCGCTTCGCACAGATAGCGGGTCTCCGCCGGGGAGATGGCCGAGTCCTCGGGCCGCTCGACCGGTATGTCGGTGGTTCCGATCAGGGTGAAATCGCCCTTGAAGGGCAAAGCGAAGACGATCCGGCCGTCGGCCTGCTGGAGGATATAGGCCTGGTCGCCGCCCCACAGGGCCGGGACGATTATGTGGCTGCCCTTGACCAGCCTTACCCGGCTCGCGCTGGTCTCGGCGAGGCGCCGGTCGAGGATTTCGGCGACCCAGGGGCCGGCGGCGTTGACGATCGCCTTGGCCGCGACCGTTCGCCCCCCGGACAGCTCGGCGCTCCAGGCCTCGCCTTCGCGGTGGGCCGAGAGGAATTCGGTTCGGGTCGCGATCTCGGCGCCATTCTCCGCGGCGGCGACGGCGTTGAGGACCGTCAGCCGGCTGTCGTCGACCCAGGCGTCCCAATAGCTGAGCACGCGCCGCCGCTCCTTCAGCGGCGCGAGAAGGGCCGAGTCGCGCCGGCCGACCCGGCGCGAGCAGGGCAGGCTGCCCCGGATCGAAAAGAGGTCGTAGAGGAGGAGGCCGCAGCGGATCAGCCAGTGAGGCCTCAGCGCCGGGCAGTGGGGCAGGACGAAACGCAGCGGGCGGACGATGTGAGGCGCCGTCCGGAGCAATATCTCGCGCTCGGCCAAGGCTTCGCGGACGAGCCGGAACTCGTAATTTTCGAGATAGCGAAGGCCGCCATGGACCAGCTTCGAGGAGGCCGAGCTGGTATGGGCGGCGAGATCGTCCCGCTCGACCAGGAGGACGCTCGCCCCGCGAATCGCGGCGTCGCGGGCGATCGCCGCGCCGTTGATTCCGCCGCCGACGACAAGGATATCGAAACTGTCCACGAATAGGGTTTAGCCGTGCATCCAATCGGATACACCAAAGATCGGCGGGCGGGCGGGGGTGCCTTCCCATCGAATTCGAACGTGGGAGAAATCGATGACCTATGTGGATCCGGCCGCGGCCGCGCGCGCCTATCAGAGCATGCCGCCGCCGCTGACCCTCGTCGGAGAGGAGGAGGGGGCCGGAGCCTCCGCCGCCGCGACGTACAGGCTGCCGGTGCGGGGGCAGGGGACGATCGGCTTCGTCCTGTCCGAATCGGAGCCGTTCACGGTGACCGCGCAGGGCCAGCCCGGCTCCCCGGTCTTGCAATGGACCGTCGATTCATACGCCGTCCGGCTGGTCGAGATCTCGCTGGCGGGCGGCGAGACGGAGCTGCTCGCGGTTGCGGGAGTCGGCCTCGATGCGTCGCTGGCCTGCCCTTATTGGTTCAGCTTCGACTGCCACAATCGGCTCATGCGCTACGGCAAGGGCGAGATGCGATTGGGCACCATGCTCGCTTCCTGCCACTTGCCTCTCCCGACCGAGGGGCAACCCGATCCCTGGGCCTGGATCTCCGGAATCGAGGATGTCGAGCTTTCGGGGGCGGTCGCCGGGTTCGTCGATCTTTGGAAGGACCCGGTGACGATCGAGCTGCCGATGCGGGTCATCCCCCACGATGCCATCACGATGGAGGATATCGCTTACGGCCGGGTGACCGTTCCGGCGAGCCTCACGCCCACCTGCCAGAAGCTCTACGACAATGTCGCCGGCGACCGCTTCGTCCTCGACACGCCGGACTTCCCGGATTTCTCGGCGGCGATCAAGGCCAGCATCCTCGACAAGGACGGGTGGTGCGCCAAGGTGCTTGAGAAGAAGGCGAACGAATTCGGAAAATACGATCCGGACATGACCTATCTCCGAATCACGCTCGGCACCAACCAGGGCGAATCCCCCGGAATCCCGTTCGTCATGGAGATCTGGCCGAGCGGCAATTATTCGCCGATCCACAATCACGGCGCCTCCGACGCCGTGATCCGGGTCCTTCACGGCGAGATCACGGTCAGCCTCTACGCCTTCCTCGCGCCCGAGGAGACGACGCCCTTCGCGGTGAAGACGTTCGTCAAAGAGGACGTCACCTGGATCTCGCCCCGGCTCAACCAGGTCCACAAGCTCGACAACCTCAACATGACGGAGCCCTGCATCACCATCCAATGCTATCTTTATTCTGAGAATAACGACACCCATCACCCCTTTTTCGACTATCTCGGCAACGGCGACATCGAGCATTTCGACCCCAATTCGGACTCCGATTTCCTGACCTTCAAGCGGATCATGAAGGAGGAATGGGCTGGGCGTTAGTTTCGTCATGCCGGACTTGATCCGGCATCCATGAACACGGATTGTGGAATTCGCGTGCGGCGGTGTTCATGGATTCCGGCATTCGCCGGAATGACGGGTAAGACGACGGGGAGGGCAAATGACAGAGACCATCCTCGTCATCGACGAAGGCACCACCAGCACCCGAGCGATGCTGTTCGCGCCGGACGGGACGTGCCTCGCGACCGAGCAGCGCGAGCTCGCCCAATCCTATCCCCGGCCGGGCTGGGTCGAGCATGACGCCGAGGAGATCTGGGCCTCGAGCCTCGCCTGCGCCCAAGCCGCCGTCGCCGCGGCCGGCGGAGCGGAGCGGGTGGCGGCGCTCGGGATCACCAACCAGCGCGAGACGATCGTCTTTTGGAGCCGGCGGACGGGAAGGGCGCTCGCGCCAGCCATTGTCTGGCAGGACCGGCGCACCGCCGACCTTTGCGCAGGGCTGAAGGCGCAAGGGCATGAGGCGGCGGTTCAATCGAAGACCGGCCTCTTGCTGGATCCCTATTTCAGCGCGTCCAAGATCGCGTGGGCGCTCGAACATTGGCCGCAGCTCCGCGAGGCGGGGGACGATCTATGCGCCGGCACGGTCGAAAGCTGGCTCGCGTTCCGGCTGACCGGGGGCCTTCACCTCTCCGACGCGACCAACGCGTCGCGAACCGCCCTGATGGACATAGCGAGCGGGCGCTGGGACGAAGGGCTGCTCGACCTGTGGGGCGTGCCGGCGGGGATCCTGCCCGAGATCGTCGATTGCGCCGGGCGCCTGGGCGAGACCTCGCCGGAGCATTTCGGCCTTCCCATCCCGATCGCCGGGATGGCCGGCGACCAGCAGGCCGCCTCGATCGGCCAGGCCTGCCTCGCTCCGGGCAACAGCAAGGCGACCTACGGCACCGGCGCCTTCATCCTCACCCATACCGGCGCCGAGCTTCGCCTCAGCCGCCACCGCTTGCTCTCGACGGTCGCCTGGCAGCTGGGCGGCGAGCGTCGCTACGCCCTGGAAGGCTCGGTCTTCGTCGCGGGGAGCTTGGTCAAATGGCTTCGCGACGATCTGGGCCTGCTCGCAAGCGCGGCGGAGACGGAGGCGCTGGCGCGCTCGGTGCCGGACAGCGGCGGGGTCCAGATCGTCCCCGGCCACAGCGGGCTGGGCGCGCCCTGGTGGCGGCCCGACGCACGCGGCGCCATCACCGGCCTCAGCTTCGCCACCGGCCGGGCCCATATCGCCCGGGCCGCCCTGGAGGCGATGGCGCACCAGACCCACGATCTGATGACCGCCTTCGCCGCCGACGGGGCGCCGTGGGAGGTGCTGAAGGTGGACGGCGGAATGGCCTCGAACGGCTGGCTGGCGCAGGATCTCGCCGACCTGCTCGGACTGACGGTGGAACGGCCGGGCTTCGTCGAGACGACGGCCCTGGGGGCGGCGATGCTTGCAGGCGTGGGGTGCGGAATGTTCGCCTCGCTCGAGGAGGCTGCGGCGATGCGCGGGGCGGTGGAGCGGTTCGAACCGGCGATGGCGGACGGGGTGCGCGAGGCGCGGATGGCGGGGTGGAGGAAGGCGGTGGAGGGGGTGCTTCGCTAACCCGTCATCCCGGCGAAGGCCGGGATCCATGAACACAGGCGCGCTTGATATTCCACCTACCGTGTTCATGGGTCCCGGCCTTCGCCGGGATGACGCAGCGAACTTACATCCGCCCCGCCCACCAACCCAATCTTAACTCCGCCTGCGCTACCTCCGCCTTCATGGCCCAGCGCATCCATCTGATCGCCGCCGCGCGTCCGAATTTCATGAAGGTGGCGCCGCTCTGGCACGCCCTCGCGGCGGCGCCCGGCTTCACGCCCGTCCTCATCCACACCGGCCAGCATTACGACGTCAACATGTCGGACGCCTTCTTCGCCGACTTGCAGCTTCCGGAGCCGGATCATCACCTCGGAGTGGGCTCGGGAAGCCATGCCGAGCAGACCGGCGGGGTGATGATCGCCTATGAAAAGGTCGCTCTGAGCGACAGGCCGGACTGGATAATCGTCGTCGGCGACGTCAACTCGACCGCCGCCTGCGCGATGGTCGCGGGCAAGCTCGGGGTCCCGGTCGTTCATCTCGAGGCAGGGCTTCGGAGCCGCGACCGGACCATGCCGGAGGAGCTCAACCGGCTCGTCACCGACGTCCTCGCCGACGTGCTTTGGACCCCCTCGTCCGACGGCGACGAGAATCTCCTCGCCGAGGGCATTCCGGCCGGCCGGATCACCCGCGTCGGCAACATCATGCTCGACAGCTTCGAGCTGGTCCGCCCGGCGATCGAAAGCGCGGACGTTCCGGGCGAGCTCGGCCTCGAACGCGGGGGCTATGGCGTGGTCACGCTCCACCGGCCGTCCAACGTCGACGATCCGGCCCAGCTCATCCGGCTGGTCGACGCCCTGGTCGAGGCGCAGCGGCGTTTACCGTTGGTCTTCCCGGTCCACCCGCGCACGGCGAAACGGCTCGGCGGCGCCTTGTTCGACAGCCGGCTCGCGAGGGCCGGGGTCAGGTTAATCGACCCTCTGCCCTACGTCCGCTTCATGAGCCTGGTGACGGGCGCGGCGGCGGCGATCACCGATTCGGGCGGGATCCAGGAGGAGACCACCTATCTCGGGATCCCCTGCCTGACCCTTCGCGAGAATACCGAGCGGCCGGTGACGATCACCGAAGGGACGAACCGGCTGGTGACGCCGGAGACCCTGCTGCTCGAGCTGGACGGTGCGCTGACCGAGCCGAGGCCGGTGCGCTGCCCCGAGCTTTGGGACGGCAAGGCGGCGGCGCGCTGCGTCGAGGATCTGCGGAGGCGATCGGCGGTGGTGAAGCTTCCGGCGGCGGAGCCGAGCCCGGCCGAGCTTGCCGCGCGCTATGGCGGCGGCGAGCGGCGGCGGGCCGGCGGATCGAGCTACAGGCGGGGAGGCTAATCCAGCCCCGGCCGTCACCCTGAACTCGTTTCAGGGTCCATGCCTCCACCCGCCCGGCGGCTCGTCGCTGGATGCTGAAACAAGTTCAGCATGACGATATCGGGCCTCAGCCCTGGGTGCCCTTCCAGGTGTCGTCGATCATCTTGATGATCGCGGAGAAATCCTTGCCCTCGCCGCCCAGTGCGGCGAAGCGCGTGTACAGCGTCTCCGCTTCGGCCCCCATCGGCGTGTAGGCGTCGACGCTCTGCGCCGCCTCCATCGCCAGCCTCAGGTCCTTGAGCATCAGGGCCGTCGCGAAGCCGCCTTCGTAATCGCGGTCGGCGGCGGTGACCGGCCCGACTCCCGGCACCGGGCAATAGGTCGTCATCGACCAGCATTGGCCGGAAGCCTTGGAGGCGATGTCGAAGAAGGTCTGAGGATCGAGGCCGAGCTTCTGCGCCAGTACGAACGTCTCGCAGGTCGCGACCATCGAGGCGCCGAGAAGCATGTTGTTGCAGATCTTGGCCGCCTGGCCAGAGCCGGGCCCGCCGGCGTGGATGACCGCCTTGCCCATCCTCTCGAGGATTTCCCGGGCCCGCCCGAAGGCTTCGTCCGTGCCTCCGACCATGAAGGTGAGGCTTCCCGAATCGGCCGCGGCGATCCCGCCCGAGACCGGCGCGTCGACCATCGCATAGCCGGCCGCGGCCGCCTTCTCGATTTCCTCGCGGGCGGTGGCGACGTCGATGGTCGAGCAGTCGATGAGCAGCGCGCTGGCGGGAGCGGTCCCGATCACGCTCGACTCATAGACGTCGCGGACATGCTTGCCGGCGGGAAGCATGGTCACCACCGCTTCGGCATCGGCGACCGCCTCGGCCGCCGACCCGGCCCGGGTACAGCCATTGGCCTCGGCCTTGGCCAGGGCCGCCTCGCTGAGATCGAAGGCGCGAACCTCGTGCCCCGCTTTGGCCAGGTTGGCGGCCATCCCGCCGCCCATGTTGCCGAGCCCGATGAATGCGACTTTCATGCTACTGCCCATCGTTGTTGAGACTGAGAAAATGCACGGCGAGGCTCATGGCCAAGACTATCAACGCGATCACGGGCAGCACCCAGAATGCCACCAGCCACCAGAGCAGGCCCACCATATCGCCCTGATCGTAGGCCATGCCGGTGGCTTGAACATAGACGGTAGCGATCAGGTGGAGGACGACGAGGGCCGCAGCCGCGATCGCCGCTTTGCTCGAGAAGGGTGCTTTCACGTTGCTATCTGCCCGTCCATCCCGGCTTACGCTTGTCGACGAAGGCCGCCATGCCTTCCTTCTGGTCCTGAGTCCCGAAGAGGCCGTGAAACAGGCGGCGCTCGAAGACGATGCCCTGGGCGAGGCCCGTCTCGAAGGCGGCGTTGACCTGCTCCTTGGTCGCCATCGCCGCAAGCGGGGCCATTCCGGCGATCGCCTCGGCGGTCTTCAGCGCCTCGTCGAGCAGTTCGGCCGCGGGCACCACCCGGGCGACCAGGCCGGAGCGCTCCGCTTCCTCGGCGCCCATCATCCGCCCGGTCAGGCACATCTCCATCGCCTTGGCCTTGCCGACGGCCCGGGTCAGCCGCTGGGAGCCGCCCATGCCGGGCGTGACCCCGAGCTTGATCTCGGGCTGGCCGAACTGGGCGGTGTCGGCGGCGATGATGAAATCGGCCATCATCGCCACCTCGCAGCCGCCGCCCAGCGCATAGCCGGCGACCGCGGCGATCCACGGCTTGCGGGTCGCAGTCACCTTTTCCCAGCCCTGGAAGAAGTTGGAGCCGTACATCGTGGCGAAGCCCTGGTCCGACATCTCCTTGATGTCCGCGCCGGCCGCGAAGGCGCGCTCGCTTCCGGTCAGGACGGCGCAACGCTGGCCGTCGTCCTCATCGAAAGCGGCGAAGGCGTGGATCAGCTCGGCCAGGACGGAGGTGTTGAGGGCGTTCAAGGCCTTGGGGCGGTTCAAGGTGATCAGAGTCACCGCGCCGCGCTGCTCGACCAGGATGGATTCGTAGTTCATTTCAACCTCACTTCGTCATCCCGGCGAAAGCCGGGACCTCAGGACAATGAATCTCGGCGGGTCTCCCCGAGGTCCCGGCTTTCGCCGGGATGACGGCTACCCTCACAGCGGCGTCCATTCCTCGCCTTCCGGCATCGGCGCGAAGATGGTGTCGATCAGATGCTCCGTCACCGCTTCCGGAGCCGGCGGCTCCCAGCGCGGGCTGTTGTCCTTGTCGACCAGAAGGGCCCGAACCCCTTCGACGAAATCGTGGCGCTGGACCACCCGAGTCGCGACCGCATATTCCTGGCGCATCTCGTGGCCGAAATCCTGGACCCGGGCGCCGTCGTAGAGGAGCCGGAGCGTGACCTTGCAGGCTTGCGGGCTCTTCGAGCGCAAGGTGTCGAGCTCGGCCGTTGCCCAATCGGAGCCGTCGGCCTCGAGCGCGGCGATTATCTCCTCATAATCGTCGGAGGCGAACAGGCGGTCGATGAGGGACAGGTTCGACCCGATCCGGGCCGGGGGAGGGGGCGTCCCGCTTTCCTCCAGCAATTCCTCGATCCGCTCCGGATGGTTGAGGATCTGCGCCTTGAGGTCGTCGAGGGCGAGCGACTGCATATAATCGGTGGCGAGGCCCAGCTTCAGGCACTCGGCGCCGTCCAGCCGGGCGCCGGTAAGCGCCAGGAACTGGCCGGCCCGGCCGGGCAGGCGCGGCAGATACCAGCCGCCGCCGACGTCGGGGAAGAGGCCGATCGCGGTCTCCGGCATGGCGAAGCGGCTGTTTTCGGTCGCGACCCGGTATCGGCACGGCTGCGAAATGCCGACTCCGCCGCCCATGGTGATCCCGTCCATGAAGGCGATGGTCGGCTTGGCGTAGGTGAAGAGCAGATGGTTGAGCCGATATTCCTCGTGGAAGAAGGCCCGCGCCTCGGCCCCGTCGCCGGCGCCGCTTCGGGCGAGCATGACGATGTCGCCGCCGGCGCAGAAGCCGCGGCCCTCGGCATGGTCGATCATCACCGCCTGAACCGCATCCTCCTCGCGCCAATGGAGCAGCGCCGCGATCATCTCGCTGCACATCTCCTTCGTCAGGGCGTGGATCGCCTTCGGGCGGTTGAGGCGGATCCGGCCGACCTTGCCCTCGATCCGGGTGATGAGGTCAGTCATCACACGTCATCCCGGCGAAAGCCGGGATCTCGGGGAGACCCACCGTGACTTCTCGTCCTGGGGTCCCGGCTTTCGCCGGGATGACGGCGGGGGGAAATCACTGCCTCAGCATGTCCCTGGCCACGATCACCCGCATGATCTGGTTGGTGCCCTCCAGGATCGAGTGAACCCTCAAGTCCCTCCAGAAGCGCTCGATCGGATAGTCCTGGAGATAGCCGTAGCCGCCGTGGAGCTGGAGCGCCCGGTCGACGACCGAGGAGCCGGTGTCGGTGGCGAGTCGCTTGGCCATGGCCGCGAAACGGGTCTTGTCCGGAGCGTTCTCGGTCACCTTCACCGCCGCGGCGTAGAGGAAGATGCGTGCCGCCTGAAGCTCCGTCTCCATGTCGGCGAGGGTGAATTGGGTCGCCTGGAAATCGGCGATGGTCTGGCCGAACGCCTTGCGTTCCTTGGTGTAGCGCACCGATTCGTCGAGGCAGCGCTGGGCCCCGCCAAGGGAGCAGGCGCCGATGTTGAGCCGGCCGCCGTCAAGCCCCATCATCGCGATCCGGAAGCCTTCGCCCTCGCCTCCGACGAGATTTTCCGCCGGCACCCGGACGTCGTCGAAATTGACCTGGCAGGTCGGCTGCGAATGCCAGCCGAGCTTCTTTTCCTGGGCGCCGAAGCTGACGCCCGGCATGTCCTTCTCGACGACCAGGGCGCTGATCCCCTTCGGCCCGTCCTGGCCGGTTCGGACCATGGTGACGTAGATTTCGTTCTCGCCGCCGCCCGAGATGAACGCCTTGGAGCCGCTCACGATATAGAAATCGCCGTCCCTGACCGCCCGGGTCTTGAGGCCGGCCGCGTCGGAGCCCGAGCCCGGCTCGGTCAGGCAATAGGAACCCAGGCGCTCCATCGTCACCATGGACGGCAGATATTTCTCCTTCACCGCGGCCGAGCCGAAGCGGTCGATCATCCAGCTCGCCATGTTGTGGATCGAGATGAAGGCCGAGGTCGACGGGCAGCCATAGGCCATCGCCTCCATGATCAGGGCCGCCTCGAGCCGTCCCAGGCCGATCCCGCCCGACTCTTCGGAGACGTAGATCGAGCCGAAGCCCAGGCCCGCGGCCTCCCGGATCGTATCTCGAGGGAAAATGTGCTTCTCGTCCCATGAGGCGGCATGGGGCGTGATCGCGTCGGCGGTGAATTGCTGCGCCATCTCCTGGATCTGGCGCTGCTCGTCATTGAGGTCGAACTGGCTCATGCCCGCGCTCTAGCGAACGCGGCGGGAATCGCAATCGTCAGGGGCCGGCCGGCTCCTCCCCGAGCACCCGCTTGGCGAACAAGGCGTTGGCGATCTTCACATTCTCGCGCTCGTACCAGCGCGGGGCGGGGAGTCCCTTCTCCCAGGCCATCGCCTCGATCCGGGTGCCCTGGGCCGATGGCGTGTCGGGCGAGGCGCGAGCGATCGGATCCCGATAGGCCTCGTCGGCGGTGATTATCTCCCATCCGTCCTTGCGGAGCGCCTCGACGAGGGCGGGGAGGAAGAGGGCTGCAAGATCGGTCTCGTGGAGAAGAAGCATGTGGGCCGGCGAACGGCCGAGGGTTCGGCGGGCGAGGCCGTCGTAGAAATTCGCGGCGCCTACCATCGTCTCCACGTACAGCTCGCGAAGCGCCTTCATGTCCATGGGCTTGCCGGCCGTGCGGGCGGCGATCGTCAGGGCCTCCATGTTCCAGTCGGCGCCGTCGGCGGTGACGTAGCCGTTGGCGAGGCCGCGCGCGGCAAGCCCGAAACGGACCGCGTCCCGCTTCGCCTTGTCGGCCCGGCCTTCGTCCAGGAAGGGGAAACGGAACCAGGGACGGCCGTTCGGCCGGTTGCGGAGCCATTCGGAGGCCCGGTCGACGTCCTCGAGATAATCCTCGGCGGAAATTTGCGAGAGCCGGCGGTGGCCGTGGCTGTGGTTGGCGACGAGATGGCCGGCGCCGGAATACATCATGATCCGCTCTTCGCCGCCCTTTCCCTCGGGCTTGTCGAGATTGCCGGTGGTGACGAAGAACACCGCCTGCCTCACCCTGGCGGCGGCGAGCCCGGAGAGGATGCCCTGGGTCCGCTGGTCGGGGGCGAGAAAGGCGCCGGGCTGCCGCGGCACGTCGTCGAAGCTGAGGGCGATTCGCTTCGGCTCGGGCTTCGGCGCGGCGGTGGCGGGGAAGGCAAAGGTCAGAAGGATGAAGGCCAGGATGAGGCGGATCATCACGCTCGCTTTAGCGAAGGCGGCAGGAATCGCAATCGCGTGTCCGATCAAGAAAAGGTAATCAGCGCTCCAAGAATGGCGACGATCCCTGCCGCAAGAGCGCCCATTCGAATCGTTAGGCGGAGCTCGAGGTCCTTGAGGTCGTCCTTCGTCGCGAGCTCGTCAAAGGCATGAGCCGTCAGCGCCTCCGCCAGCGCTTCCGCCTGGCGAGCTTCCATACCGGCAGCGGACAACCGCTTCACGAATGAAGGGTGTCGAAAGCGAATTGCGCGGTCATTCTCCAAATTTAGGCAATTTGTATTTCCGTGCAAGATAGAACGTCGATCATACGATTTTCGTTTAACCCATCGTCGGGATCACGAACGCATTCTCCCCCGTCACGCTCCCGTCCGGCCAGCGCTGGGTGATGGTCTTGGTCTTGGTCCAGAAGCGAACGCCTTCCATGCCGTGCTGGTTGATGTCGCCGAAGCCGCTGCGCTTCCAGCCGCCGAAGGTGTGATAGGCGACCGGCACCGGGATCGGAACGTTGATCCCGACCATTCCGACGTTGACCCGCGCCGCGAACTCGCGGGCGGCGTGGCCGTTGCGGGTGAAGATGGCGACGCCGTTGCCATATTGATGCTCGGACGGCAGGCGGACCGCTTCCTCGAAGCTGTCGGCGCGGACCATCTGAAGGACGGGGCCGAAAATCTCCTCTTGGTAGGAGCGGAAGCTCGGCTTCACATGGTCGAAGAAAGTGGGGCCGATGAAGAAGCCCTCCTCATGGCCCTGAAGCTTGAAGCCGCGGCCGTCGACGACCAGCTCGCCGCCCTCGTCGGCGCACATCCGGATGTAATCCTCGATCCGGCTTCGATGGGCGGCGTTGACCACCGGGCCGTAATGGGCCTCGGAGTCGGTGGAGACTCCGACGCGAAGGCCCTCGATCGCCGGAATGAGCTTCTCGCGAAGGTCCCGGGCGGTCTTCTCGCCCACCGGCACCACCACCGGGAGCGCCATGCAGCGCTCGCCGGCCGAGCCGAAGGCGGCGCCGGCGAGGTCGTTGACGACCATGTCGAGATCGGCGTCGGGCATGACGATGCCGTGATTCTTGGCGCCGCCGAAGGCCTGGACGCGCTTCCCGTTCGCGGTGCCGCGCGAATAGATATATTGCGCGATGTCGCTCGATCCGACGAAGCTGATCGCCTTGATCTCCTCATGGTCGAGGATGGCGTCGACCATCTCCTTGTCGCCATGGACGACCTGGAGGATCCCGTCGGGAAGCCCGGCCGCCTTCATCAGCTCGGCGAGTCGGACCGGAACCGAGGGATCGCGCTCCGACGGCTTGAGGATGAAGGCGTTGCCGCAGGCGATGGCGACTCCGAACATCCACATCGGGATCATCGCCGGGAAGTTGAACGGGGTGATCCCGCAGACGAGGCCGAGCGGCTGGCGCATCGCATAGACGTCGATCCCCGGGCCGGCGCCCTGGGTATATTCGCCTTTCAGGGCATGCGGGATACCGCAGGCGAACTCGATCACCTCGAGCCCGCGCTGGATGTCGCCGCGGGCGTCGGCGACGACCTTGCCGTGCTCGGAGGCCAGGAGGAGGGCGAGATCCTCCATATTCTCCTCGACCAGCGCCTTGAAGTTGAACATCACCCGGGCCCGGCGCTGCGGATTGGTCGCGGCCCAGGCGGGCCAGGCCTCGCGGGCCGCGGCGACCGCGGTCTCGAGATCGGCGGCGGTGCCGAGACGGACTTTCGCCTGAACCCCGCCATTGTTCGGGTCGAACACGTCGCCTTGCCGCTCGCCCGACGCGTGTGCCGCGCCGCCGATGAAATGATCGATGTTACGCATGGATTTGCTTTCAAACCTGGATACCGGGATCGACGCAGCCCCTAGCCAAGGCGGGAGGGAAATGCCAGTTGCTCCGTCGCCCCAGCGAAGGCTGGGGCCCCAGCGAGGAAAAGGCTCCGGTGACTTCATGTCCTGGGATGCCAGCCTTCGCTGGCATGACGGGAGTGACGAATGAAACTGGGTAGTCTCAAGGGCGGCCGCGACGGGCGGCTGGTGGTGGTGAGCAGCGATCTCGCCTGGTGCGCAGACGCGACCCATATCGCGCCGACGCTTCAGGCCGCGCTCGACGATTGGGACCGGCTCGCGCCTCAGCTCGAATTGCTCGCCAGGGACCTGGAGCATGTCGTCATTCCCCGCGACCGTTTCCACGAGCGGGAGGCGCTGGCGCCGCTGCCGCGCGCTTTTCAATGGGCCGACGGCTCGGCCTATGTGAACCACGTCGCTCTCGTCCGGCAGGCGCGAGCGGCCGAGATGCCGGAGAGCTTCTGGACCGATCCGCTCATGTACCAGGGCGGCTCCGACGAGATGCTTCCCCCCCGAAGCCCGATTCCGCTCGCCGACGAAGCCTGGGGCTGCGACTGCGAAGCCGAAGTGGTGGTGGTGACGGACGACGTCCCCCAGGGCATCACGCCCGAGGAGGCGACGGCCCACATCCTTCTCGTCGGCCTGGTCAACGACGTCTCGCTTCGCAACCTCATCCCGGGCGAGCTCGGCAAGGGCTTCGGCTTCGTCCAGTCCAAGCCCGCCTCGGCTCTGTCCCCGGTCTTCGTCACCCCCGAGGCGCTCGGCGACCGCTTCAGGGACGGCAAGCTCCACGGCCCCCTCAAGGTCGATCTCAACGGCAAGCCGTTCGGACGGGCGGACGCGGGCGTCGACATGACCTTCGACTTCGGAACCCTGATCGCCCATCTGGCGAAGACCCGGAACATCGCCGCCGGCTCGATCATCGGCTCCGGCACCGTCTCCAACCGCGGTCCGGACGGCGGCCCCGGCAAGCCGATCGACGCGGGCGGGCTCGGCTATTCCTGCATCGCCGAGGTGAGGACGGTGGAGACCATCCTCGAGGGCGAGGCGAAAACCGAATTCCTCAAGCGCGGCGACACCGTCCGAATCTGGATGGACGACGAAGCCGGCCACCCGATCTTCGGAGTGATCGAACAGATTGTGACGGCGGCTTAATCCTCCCCATCTTCGATGGGGAGGGGGACCACACGAATCGTGGTGGAGGGGTAGCTGGCGCCGACGCCGGCGGCCCTCGCGCAAAACCCTAAAGCCTCGCCTACTACCCCTCCACCCGGCTCCGCCTGGTCCCCCTCCCCATGCTTCGCACGGTAAGGATAAGGCTAGGTCACCGCCCCCACATTGTCGTCGGAATTCCTGTCGATGTAGAAATTGTAGGGATCCACCCCGGCGTGGGTCGGCTTTTTGTCCGTGACGAAGCGGAACACCTGCTTGCCGCTCTTCACGCTTTGGCGATTCATCGTCAGGACGTTCCTCCGGTCGAAGCTGCCGCGGCCGGGCTCGGCGGTGAACAAGCCGATCGCGATTCGGTCGGCGAAGGCGGCGGGCTTTTCGTTGCCCTGGCCGTCGGCGTAGGATTTCTTCGCCTCCACGGGCACGACGACGTCCCATCGGCCGTCCGCCCGCTTCGTCGCCTTCGCTTCGCCGACCTTGAGGTCGTAGAGCGTGATGCGTTCGAACAGGTCGGTGATCAGCGCCTGGTCCTCGGGCGACTTCGCCTCTCGGCGGAAGGCCTCGACCAGCTCGATCGAGCGCGGATAGGGGGCGCCCTTGAACTTGTATTTCTCGAGGATGGAGCGGAGCGCGCGGTTGACCGCGGCCTCGCCGAGCCGGTCCTGCAGAAGGTACATGACCAGCGAGCCCTTGTTGTAGTGGATATATTGCTGGTTCTCGACCCGCATCAGCGGTTGCTCCTCGACCAGCTCGCCGCCCCGGTTGCGAAGATAGGTGTCGAGCTCATATTTGAGGAAGCGGCGGATCTTGTCCTCGCCGTAGCGGTGCTTCATCACCATCAGCGCCGAATATTGGGAGAGAGTCTCCGACAGCATGGTGCCGCCCTGGTTCTCCGAGCCGATGATCTGGTGCGCCCAATATTGGTGGCCCATCTCATGGGCGGTGACATAGGTGACGTAATCGATCTTCGCCGGATCCCTATTATCGGCGATGAAGCCGATTGCTTCCGAATAGGGCATGGTGTTGGCGAAGGCCTGGGCGAAGCCGGCATAGCCCGGGAACTCGATGATCCGCGCCTGATCGAATTGATAGGGCCCGAAATTGGCCTGATAATAATCCAGGGCGCCGGTCATGGCGTCCAGCATCCGATCGACGTTCCGCTCGTGGCCGGGGTGATAATAGACGGCGAGGTCGATTCCGCGATAATCGCGGTGCTTCTCGGCATAGCGGGCCGACTGGATCGAGAAGAAGGTGAGGATCGGAGCGTCCGAGACGAACCGCGCCGTCCGGCGGCCGCTGCTTACGCTGTCCGACACCTTCTTGCCGGGCGCGATCGGCGTTTGATCGGCGACGGTCGAGACGGTGATGTCGGCCGTCGCCCAGCCGCCGCCGAAATAGGCGCGCTTCGTCCCCGACGGATCCTCGAGCTTGGGAGGGCGCTGCTCGGCCGGGAGGCCGTATTTGCGGCGCGTCGAGCGATCCTGGAGCAGGATCATCCGGTCCATCCCGATGATCGGGGCGATCTCCATGTTGTTGAGGAAGGTGCCGTTGCCGACCAGCCTCGTGTCGTTGCCGGTGTTTCGGAAGCCGCGCTGCCAGCGCCGGGTCTCGAAGCCGAGCGTCCGGGTCTCGCCCGGCTGCATCGGCGTGTCGAGGGCGTAGATGCGGTAGCCGAAGTGCTTGTCGTCGGAGCGAAGCCTGGCGCCGGGGAAGGCCAGGCCGAGCAGTTCGAGCTCGTGGCTCGGCATCCGGACATGGACCTCCGTAATCGGAGTCCCGGCGAGGTTGGTGAGGTCGTAGCTTCCCTTGATCAGGGCCCGAGTCTCCTCCGGATAGAGGTCGACGTTCAGGACGACCTTGGAGATGGTCGGCTGCGGCACCGTCTCGTACTTCAGATATTTCTTCTCATATTCGGCGAGGAGCTTGTCGCGATCCTTGCCCGTCTCGTAAATGTTGAGGACGTTGGTGTTGTACCAGGCATAAGCGCCGGTCGCGGCGAAGACCGCCAAAGCGAGGCCGCCGATCACGCCCGGAGCGCCGATCAGCCGGCGCGGCGCCCGCCGAAGCCTCGGCCCCAGCCGGGTCTCGGTGCCGCGTCTCCAGAGCAGATGCGAAACGACCAGGAGGATCACGCAGAACGCCGCCCAGTAGAGCCGGAACCACCAGGCCCCGATCCAATAGCGGCCGGCACCGTTCATGTCCGACAACAGCTCCTGAGGACTGTCCCCGAACTGGTAGAGATTATGCTCGTAGCCGAGCGAAACCAGGATGATGGTCGAGACGATGTAGACGACCATCACCGCCCAGCCGACATATTTGTTGGGGCTGAGCGACTGGACGAACACCGAAAGTATCGCAATCATGACCAGACCGACGGTCTGCGGCAGGATGAACCAGAGCAGATATTGCCCGAGCTGGATGTCGGTATAGCCCCGCAGGAGTTGGACCAGGATCGCCGCGATCATACCGAACAGCAAGGTGACGAAGAGGACCAGGGCCACCGCCGCCGTCTTCGGAACGACATAGGCCCAGTTGGGAAGCGGCGTGGCGTCGATGATCTCGTGCATTCGTCGGTCGCGCTCGCCCCAGACCAGCTCGCCCGAATAATAAATGGCGATGATGATCGGGAAGAGGCTGAACGAGCCGGCTACGATCGGGAGAATCGCGCTCGTCGCGGGCAGGATCGGCGTTCCGTACAGCTCGCGGCCGAACCAGAGGCTGGCGCAGGTATTGATCATTCCCAGCGCGACGAGGACGGCGAAAGCGGGGCTCTTGAAGACCAGCTTCATCTCGAACTTCGTCCGGGCCCAGAGCTGGGCCGCGGCCGCGGAGCCGGAGCGGTCCGGCAGAGGCGCCGCCTGGGCGGGCGCGGGCATCGGCACCGGCTGGGCCTCGGCGGGTTCGTCCTTCCTTCGCTTCTTCGAGAGGCCGGGCTCGGCGAATCGGTAGCGGGCGATTCCGAAGGTGAGGAAGGCGGCGGCGATGCTCAGCCAGATCAGGCGGTTGAGAAGGAGCGCGCCTTCGAAGGCCGGTGTCAAAGTATTGGACTCGGCGCTGGTCCAATAGCGGACCGCGTTGCTGAAGGCGGCGATTCCGAACGGCTCGATGACCGCCACCGCGTCGCGAAGCTCGGGCTTCGCCCGGCCTATGCCGAGGAGGATCAGCCAAGCGAGGAAGAAGATTATGACGGTGACGTAGGTCCACATCATCGAACGGGTCAGGCTCGCCGCCGTGAAGAAGATCGCTCCGGTGATGAGGAGGCCGGGCAGCCCGAGGACCAGGAAGCCGAAGGCGTAATAAGAGAGGCGGTTGGGCCCGAGCGTCTCCGCGTCGACCCACGGCATGAGCGAGCCGATCCACAGTCCCAGCGGAATGAACAGGAAGGCGAGGGCCGCGGCGGTGGCCGCTCCGGTGAACCGGCCGCCGAGATATTGGAGGCGGGTGATCGGGGTCGAGCGGATGATCGGCCCGAAACCGGTATCGTCGTCGCGGACCACGACGTTGGCGACGAAGGCCGTGGTCACGAACATGAAGAACAAGCTGAGATTGGCCTGGATCAGGGTCAAGGCGACCGGGCTGTTCTTGTGGATGTTGCCGCCGGCGCCGATCCGGACCCCGCTCGAGGCCATTGCCCCGAAGGTCAACAGCAGGAACATCACCGCCGCCACCCAGAAGACCGGGTTCTTGATCTGGTAGCGCAGTTCGAAGCGCGCGATCTTGAGGAACATCGGTTCGGCTCCTCAGGCGGCTCGGCGGGACTGGGCGAGGGTCGAGAAATAGACGTCCTCGAGGCCGCCTTCGACCGAGGCGAAGCCGTCGCCCGGGTCGGAGTCCGCGAGGACGTGGATGACGGTCCGGCCGGAGAACAATCGGGTGGA
>DASQLT010000035.1:0-30249 GCA_035629855.1 Allosphingosinicella sp. | reverse complement strand
GCATTGCCCAAGCCCTGGCCGAGCGGGCCGGTGGTGGTCTCGATGCCCTGGGCATGGCCATATTCCGGATGGCCGGCGGTCTTGGCGCCAAGCTGGCGGAAGCGCCGCAGCTCGGCCATCGTCATATCCGAATAGCCGGTCAAATATAACAATGAATACAATAGCATAGAGCCGTGCCCGGCGGACAGCACGAAGCGGTCGCGGTCGGGCCATTTGGGGTCCGCCGGGTCGAACTTGAGGAACTCCGACCACAGCACCGTGGCGATGTCGGCCATGCCCATCGGCATTCCGGGATGGCCCGAATTGGCGGCCTGGACGGCGTCCATCGACAGCGCGCGAATGGCGTTGGCGAGCAGTCTCGGATCGGCGGCCATGCACTTTCCCAAGAGGCGGCGCCCAAGCGGGGCGCGAGGAGAGTCGGAACGACCCTCCGGCAAGAGCGCTCCTTTATCGGCGGCGGCGCGCCCGTCAACCGCAGGCGGCGGTTTTCAAAGCCGGCGGGGCTTGCTATGCAGCCGCGATGGGGCAGGACAGGGTGGAACAGGCGATCGGCCGCATCGAACGCGCGCTGGCGCGGATCGAGGCCGCCGCGGGCGCAAGCTCGGCCTCGGCCGCCTCCGCCGACGGCGCCCTTCGCGACGCCCATGAAGCTCTTCGCGGCCGGGTCCGCGAGGCGCTGAGCCAGCTCGACGGGCTGATCGAAACGGTGGAGGCGCGCTGATGGCGTCGGTCGAGGTCGAGATCGCCGCCCGCAGATATTCGGTCGCCTGCCGCGACGGCGAGGAAGCCCATCTGCGCTCGGTCGCCGCGATCGTCGATTCCAAGGCGCAGGATGCCGCCGCGGCCCTGGGCAACCTCAGCGAGGCCCGCCAATTGCTCTTCGCCTCGCTGCTCCTCGCCGACGAGCTCAAGGAGCATCGCTCGGGCCAGGCCCCGGCCCAAAGCCCGACCGGGCCCGCGCCGATCGATCCCGCCATCGCCGAAGCGCTGGAGCGCCTCGCCGGCCGGGTCGAGAGCCTTGCGGAACAATTCGAGCGTAACTCGGACGCTCCCTGAATCCGCGCGTCGGCCAAAAAAGATTTGTTCGAACAAAGGCACCAAGGCACCAAGGAGCCCGATCGGCGCCTCGACCGAGGCCTTTCCGATTGGCCCCTTGTTAATCCGCTTCGCGGACCCTTCGTGCCTTCGTGCCTGTGTGCGAACAAATTCCGGCCGTCGGCCGCGGCGAAGCGATGGGGCGAGACGCCGTTGCCAGTAGCGCCCGCCCTCCCTAGATAGGCACCGACGGGTACTGCCCGGTGCGCGCTTTAGAACATCCCTGGGCGATAAGCATCCTAGGGGGCTATCCCTGGTCGGGCCCTGGTTCGGCACATATGGCCCCCACCTGACGTTGACGCGTCAGAGGATATTCAAGCAAACGGCCATGGTGGTCCCGTCACTTTCCCCTTCCGACAAGCCCGGGCTGCGCCGCGAGGCGCTGGCGCGGCGCCGCGCCTATGCGACGTCGCTGGGACCCGGGGTCCGGGAGGCGCTCGAGCGCAAGCTGGCCGAGATCGTCCTCCCCCGGCTCATCGGCGCCCGGATCGTGGCGGCCTATCATCCGCTAAAGGACGAGATCAGCCCTTATTCCGTCCTGGAGCGCCTCGGCGAGGGCCAGCGCGCCGCTTTGCCCTGGTTCCAGGGCCGCGACTCGCGGATGCTGTTCCGCGAGGCGCCGGCGGTGGAGCCCAGCCCGTGGGGCGTCCTCCAGCCCTCGGCCGAGGCGGAGGCGCTGGCGCCCGACATCGTCCTGGTCCCGCTCGTCGCCGCGGACCGCGCCGGCACCCGCATCGGCCATGGCAAGGGCCATTACGACCGAGCCCTTTCCCACCTGCGCGAAGGCGGCCGGATCTTCACCATCGGCCTCGCCTGGGAGCCCCAGATCCTGGCCGACCCGATCCCCGCCGACCCCTGGGACGTCCCCCTGGACGCCCTCGCCACCCCTCGCGAATGGATCGACTGCCGGTGAACGCCCCCAGGCCGAGCTGGCGCAAGCCCGCGGGAATGCTCCTGCTCTTGCTGCTTATCGCGGCGTGGGGTTTCGTGGTGGTGACGTTGTCGGAAGCGCTTCCGGAGATGCCGTGGCCGCTGAAGGCGCTGTTCTTCATCGTGGCGGGGATCGTGTGGATCCTTCCGCTGAAGCCGCTGCTCCGCTGGATGGAGCTTGGAAAGCTGAGTCCGGAAAGATCGAAAGATGGGGAGACGAAATCCTCCAGGTAAGCCGCGACCGGCCGCCCACGAAAAATCGTAACTTGTAACGGGCCCGAAATATGATAACGTGACTTCGCCGTTGTTATTCCCTGTTCGGGTGGCCTGTCTTACCCGGTTCGAGTGTTCGAAATAGGGGTGAACGGATGCCGACATCGATCTTCCTGGGATGGCTGTTGGGCATCGCCGTCGCATCCTTGTCCGGCGTGGCAATTCTTTTGGCATTCGGACTGCCCGTCCACCCCATGTTTGCGGCCACGACTGGAATGATTGCCGGCGTCCTGGCTTCCTTTCCGGCTATCGCGGTGGCGATTGTCGCGACGATCGTCCTGATCCTCGCCTATATTGCCGCCTACGGCATCGCCACCGCCGCGATCGCGCCGCTGCTCCCCGGGCTTACCGGCGGTCCGGTCGTCTATCCGCAAAGCTCCCTCAAGCCCACGCCGAGCGGAGTCACCGTCACCGTCCCGCAGACCGCCGGCGAACATTTCGGCCGCGGCCTGGCGATCGGCCTGACCGCCGTCCTCAACCTCCTCGTGCTCGGCGTGATCCCGATTTCGGGGACCTGGCTGGGCGGCTGGGCCTTCGGGCTGATTTCACTGGGCGCGTTCGTCGCGGTCGCCCGCAACCGCTTCTACCAGGGTTTCCTCGGGTGGTCGGCCTGGCTGTTCCCGATCTCCTACGTGGCGACCGCGGTCGGCCTTCTGCTGTTCGTGGTGAACCTGCCCTTCTCGTTCGGAGCGCTCGGACCGAACGCCTTCAGGGTCGACTGGACGACGGGGGTGATTACCAGCGCCGACGGAATCCTCGCCTTCGTCAACAACAACATCTTCCCCGCGGCGGACGGCTTCTCGCTCGGCAATTTCGTGTTTCTCCACGCGGCGCCGGGTCCCGACGCCTTTACGGAACCGGGGGTCCCGTCGCACGAAACGGGGCATTCGCTGAACACCGGCCTGATGGGCGGAATCGTGCTCTGGATAAACGCCGTCGACGAGAACATCTGGCCGGCTCGAGCCAACCTCGCCTACGGCGAGCTGATGGCGGAGGGTCATTCCCAGGCCATGCCCGGCCCGGTCGACGACGACTACGCGCTCCCGCTATGGTTCTGAAGGCGCGGGGCACGGGCACGGGCGCCGCGTCCGGCAGGGCGGAGGCGCGGGCGCGCCCCGGACTCGAGGGCCGGCGCGACAAAACCGTTCTGATGCTTCGATCCGCGGAGGATCTCGGCCTTTTCATCGGGCGGCGGCGCTGGTTCGGGAGGCCCGGAGAGATCGTGCTTCGGCTGCCGGCCCTCGATCCTGCCGAGCGGGACAAGGCGCAAGCGCGGCTCAATTTCTGGAACCAGGTGTGCGGCTGCCTTCCCGGCGGACTGGCGGTACTGGCCGCAACGGTCTGGAAGGCGATCGCCCTGGCGCGAGCGCCGGCCCCGGGCCCGGCCGCCCTGGCCGCCGCCATGGCGACGGTCCTGCTGCTCGGAATCGCCGCCAAGATCGCGGCGTTGGCGCTGGCGCGCGCCATGCTCGTTCTCGAGATCGGGCGCCTGAGGCGGCGCCTCGCCGCGCAAGCCGATCCACCGGGGGAGTGATATCCTATGTCGATATGCCAGGAGGTCGGCGAGTGGATCGAAGAAAATGTAATCCAGCCCGTCGAGCAATTCTTCGAGCAGCTGCAGGAAGTCTGCAACGACGTTCGGGAATGGGTGGAGCGCGAGGTGCTCGAACCCGTCCAAAAATGGCAGGACCAGCTGCAGAAGGTTTGCGAGGAGCAGGCCTGCAACTGGTTTTGCGCCTGCTGCAACAAGTGGCTCTGCTGGATGGCGTGGGTGGCGGTACTGGTTACCGAATGGGTGGTCAGGATCGTCGGCGAATGGCTGGTCAAGGTCATTTGCGACCTGATCACGGTCATCGTCAGAACCATCGTGATGATGCTGATCCAGTTGCTCAAGTGGATCATTTTGTTCGTGATCTGCTTCGTCGAGGCGTTGTGCCCGATCCTGCTGCTGATGGGCGCGCTCGCGCTTCTGACTCTGCTGCTCTCGATCGCGGCTCAGGGCGCTCCGCAGATCGCCGCCGCCGCCGCGCCGAACATCCCGATCGCCGTCTCGGTCCTCCTGATCACCTTCCCGATGGTCCGCTTCCTGTGCCGGATGGACTGGTGCCGGATCGTCAACGCGGTCGGCTGGGCCTTCAAATGGGCCATCGTCCTGGGCGCGGCGATGGCGATTTTCTACCTCGCCCCGGTGACCGGCTGGTATGTCGCCCTTTTCGGCGGGATGCTCTCCGCGCTGATCGTCGCGCTCGAGCCGGGCACCTGCCGCCTCAAGAGCATGCTCGCGCTGCCCTGAAGGACGCGCTGCCCTGAAGGAGACGCCGCCCTGAAGGAGACGCTGCCCTGAAGGAGAAACCGGCACGGCATGGATCTCCCACCCGCCAGGCGCCCGCAACCTCCCGGAAAATTCGGGGACACAATACCTATTTACGGTCCCGAAAATTCGGGGACACAATACCTATTTACCGTCCAGAAAATTCGGGGACACAATACCTATTTACCGTCCCGAATTAGGTATTGTGTCCCCGCAATTTGCAGCGGGGGAAATTCCGGGACACAATACCTATTTGAAGTCCCGAATTAGGTATTGTGTCCCCGCAATTTCGGGAATGCCGTCGGAACGCAGCGGGTCGCCCCACGTTGACCGAAGAACCCCCCAGGAGCCCCAATGACCAAGGAAGCCAATCTCGCCGCCACCGAAAGGTGGGGCGCCGAAGTCGCCAGCGCCGGTTCTTACGATGTCCTGGACGAGATATTGGCTCCCGGCTTCGTCGATCACGATCCCGCCCCCGACCAGGGGCCGGGCATCGACGGCTTGAAGGGATTTTTCCGGACGATGCGCGCCGCCTTTCCGGACTTGAAAGCCGAAGCGGTCGAGATCGCCGCGACCGACGATCATGTGGCGATGCGCTACACCCTCAGCGGCACGCATGAGGGCGAATTCCAGGGCGTCGCTCCGACGGGCAGGCGCTTCGAGGTCTCGGCGTTGCAGCTGGCGCGCTTCGAGAACGGCCGCTGCGTCGAACGCTGGGGCTCGACGGACGAGCTGGGCATGATGAAGCAGCTCGGAATCCTTGCGCAAGCCGCGGGCGGCCCGGCCGAGGAAAAGGGCGTGATCGGCGCCCTCTTCGGCGGCTGACCGGGGATCGCGGAGCGAAGTGAGGCTGGTCCCGGTTGAGTCCTCCCCCGGATTTCCGGGGGACGGGGCCGCGTGCCGCGCGGTGGAGGGGGTCCTCGAAGTCGGTGAATTCCTCCACCATGCTTCGAATAGTCCCCCCTCCCCGGCGAAGGCCGGGAAGGATTTAGAGGTCCGGGAAATTCGGGGACACAATACCTATTGCCGTCCCGAATTAGGTATTGTGTCCCCGCAATTTGAGCCTGGGGAAATTCGGGGACACAATACCTATTGCCGTCCTGAATAGGTATTGTGTCCCCGCAATTTGCGGCCTGTCCCCTCTCCCGTCCTCACGGGCGAGGGGCTTCAGCACGGAGGTCGGGACCCAATTCCCTTCGCCCGCCCCTTCGCCCGTCCCTTCGCCCGCCCCTTCGCCCGCCCCACCTGTGCGGCAAGCGGCGGCGACGCGACGCCCGGGGGCCTTGAAAACGCTTGCCGCCCGGGCCGGCCGCTCCCATTGCCGGGGGATGAAGTGGTTCCTGGGCATCCTCCTCATTCTCGCCGCCGCGCTCGGCGGCTTCTACGCGCTCGTCGCCCCGCCCAGGCAGCTCGATCTGCTCGATCGGCTCTGGCCCGGGGATTCCGGCAGCCGGCGGGTGGCGCACGACCTCGCTTATGGCGACTCACCGCGCCAGAAGCTCGACGTCTACGACAATGGGCAGGCCGGCGGTCGCCCCAAGCCGGTGCTGGTCTTCTTCTACGGAGGCGGGTGGCATGGCGGCGACAAGGACCATTACGGCTTCGCCGCAAGGGCCTATGCGGCCAAGGGCTTCCTCGTCATATTGCCGGACTACCGCCTGGTTCCGGACGTTCGCTTCCCGGCCTTCGTCCAGGACAGCGCCGCCGCGATCGCCTGGACCTGGCGCAACGCCGGGCGCTTCGGCGGGGATCCGAACCGGATCGTGACCGCCGGCCATTCGGCGGGCGCCTACAACGCCGTCATGCCGGCGCTCGACCGCCGGTGGCTGGCCGCGGAAGGGCTGCCCGACGATGTCGTCAAGGCCGCCGCCGGCCTGGCCGGTCCCTACGATTTCTACCCGTTCGACAAGCCCAATTCGATCGAGGCGATGGGCCGCCATCCCCGGCCCCTCGAAACCCAGCCGATCCGCTTCGTCCGCCGCGACGCGCCGCCGCTCTGGCTCGGCCATGGCACCGCCGACACCAATGTCCGGATCCGCAACAGCCGCAACCTGGCCGCCGCGCTCAGCAAGGCCGGCGCGCCGGTGACGCTTCGCGAATATCCCGGCTCCAGCCACAACGACCCGATCATGGCCGTCTCCCGCCCGTTCCGGAGCCGCCTCCCGGTCCTGGACGAGAGCAGCGCGTTCCTGTTGGCGCATTCGCGCCGAAGCCGGGCGGTCGGGCGACCGTAACCAGACTGTCCAGGAATGATGAAGGTCCGACCCGGACGGTAGACAGTGACAGCATGGATTTACCGCCGCCGCCCGCTCCGCCGCGACCTCGTCTTAAATGTATATTGTCACCGTTTATCGGCGGTTCGGCCGGGGGGGCTCGTGCAAGGCCGCGGAGGAACGAAAAAGGCGCTCCGGACCCTCGCCCGAAGCGCCTCTTCCCTAGTCGTCGAGCCGCAGTCTACGCGATCGCTCTCGCCCGCGAGGCGCTGTGGCCGCCGGCGCTGTAGAGGATCTCGCGGGCCGTCTCGGAATCGATCCCGGAATCGCCGGTGTCGACCGAGACGAACACGCCGCCGGTGTTGATCCGCTCCTCGTAATAACGGGCGTTGTCGTCGTCGACGCCGTGCTTGGAGAGGTAGCCGCTGAGGCCGCCGGTCGCCGCGCCGAGCGCCGCTCCGACCGCGGCGGCTTCCGGAACGGCCGAGGCCGCGATCGCGCCGGCGGCCGCGAGGGGGCCGACGCCGGGAATGGCGAGCGCCGCCACGCCGAGGGCGACGCCGACGGCGCCGCCGCCCAGAAGGCCCTTCACCAGCCCGCTCTTGTTGCCGCCGTCGTCGGTCATGGTGCCGCTGCCGTCGGACGTGGTGTTCTTCCCGTCCTGCTGGTGGACGACGGACAAGGCGCTGTCGCGGACTCCGGCGCTGCGCAGCTCGGTGATGGCGCGCTCGGCTTCGCTATGGCTGTCGAAGACGGCAGATACGAGGTTATGGTTCATCAAACGCTCCTTGGTACAGGTCGGGGCTCTCGGCCCCGCGCTTGAACCGAGCAGGATCGGCACCGTTCCTCGGCTCGTCGCGATGCCGGGGCTTCCGCCGCTTCCCGGCCCGCGCCAAGACGGCAAACAGGCCCGGTAAACGTCACTGTTTAACCTAGTCGGTCACGACCAGGCGGTAGCCGCAATCCAGCGAGTCAAGGGCGAGTAACCCGCCATGGCGCCGGGCCCAGGCGCCGCTTTCGATATCCGCCTCGAGCCGGGCAAGCGCGCCGGAGACATCCCCGAGGGCCCAGAAAGACGACATGGCGGCCCTCACCCTCGGATCGAGATAGGCCGCCGGGCGGCGCCAATAGGCGCAGAGGAAGCCATCCGAGCAATCGTTCGGGATCGGGACCGAAGCGACGGCGACCGGGCCGAGCCGGCGTTCGTACTCGGCCATGGCCGGCATCTGGGCCTCGTCCAGTGCGACGAGCCCGGGGAGGTAATCGGCGAGCCAGAAGCCCCGGAAGCAAGGATCGTAGGTGAGGATGACGATCGGACCGCTCGTCACCCGGCGCATCTCCGCGAGGCCTTGCGCCGGGTCGGACCAATGGTGGACGGTGAGGATCGCCATCGAGGCGTCGAAGCTCTTGTCGGCGAAGGGGAGCTGTTCGGCCCGGCCCTGGACGATCGCGGCCGCCCTGGAGGCGCGCTGGCGGATCATCTCGATCGAGGGTTCGAGCGCAACGACCTCGCGGCCGGCGGGCTCGTAGGAGCCCGTGCCGGCGCCGACGTTGAGGAGACTCCGCGAAGCTCCGAGCGCGGCCTCGATCATGGCCGCGATCCGGGGATCGGGTCTCCTCAAGTCCGAATAATTCACTCCGATGCGGTCGTAGCGGCGCGTCATCGGCCTCTTATGGCTCCGTGCGCCGACCGGCGAAACGGCATTTTCGATCGCCGGCTTGACTCACGTATATCCCCGTGGTTATGGATGTGATCGATAACCAGCGAGCTATGTGTTGCGATGACCATCACCCCGGACCTGCTTTTCGCGACTCTCGCCGATCCCACCCGGCGGGCCCTGTTCGAGCGGCTGTGCCGTGACGGTGAGCAGACGGTGGGGGCGCTTACGGCCGGGGCGGGCGTGTCGCAGCCGGCGGTCTCGAAACATCTTAGGGCCCTGAAGACGGCCGGGCTGGTCCAGGACCGCCCCCAGGGCCGCCGGACCCATTATAGCGCGCAATGCGCGGCCCTCGCCCCGCTGATCGACTGGACGGGCCGGATGGCGGGCTTTTGGGAAGCCCGCTTCGACGACCTCGAAAATCTGCTGAAAAGGATGGATCAATGACCGCAGCCGAAGCCGAAATCCGCAAGATGGTCGTCGAACGCGAGTTCCCGCATCCCCCGGCGAAGCTGTGGAGGGCGCTGACCCAGCCCCATCTGATCGGGGAATGGCTGATGAAGAACGACTTCGCTCCGGTCGTCGGCCACCGCTTCAACCTGACCGGCGACTGGGGCGGCGTTCTGGACTGCGAGGTCCTCGAGATCGAGCCCGAAGAGACCCTCTCCTACACCTGGAACTTCGCCCATAACGACCCCGCCTTCGACCTGAGGAGCGTGGTGACCTTCAGCCTCGCCCCGGCCGGCGACGGAACGCGCCTTCGGGTGGAGCAGACGGGGTTCCGGCCGGAGCAGAGGCAGGCTTTCGGAGGCGCCCGAGTCGGCTGGGAGAAATTCCTCGGCAAGCTGGAGCAATTGCTCGATCGAGACGAATGAACCCACCACGACTTTCGATGAAAGGAGAGAATGATGAATTGGAACAAGTGGATGAGACAGAGCCATCGCTGGCTGTCGATCCTGTTCACGGCGATCGCCGCCGCCATCTTCATCGCGTTGGGGACCGGGATCGAGCCCGCGCCGTGGATCTATTTCCTGCCGCTCCTCCCGTTGGCCCTGATGACCCTGACCGGGCTGTACATGTTCTTCCTGCCTTATGCCGCCAGACGGCGCGGCCAGCGGGACGCCGGCATGGCGGGGTAAAAAGGATGGCCGGCACCGCCCCCGATCCGAAGCTTCACCGGCGCTCGATCGCGGTGGCGGCGCTGTCGACGATGGTCGAATGGTACGACTTCACCTTGTACCTCTATTTCTCGACCGTCCTGGCGCGCGTCTTCTTCGGCCCCGGCGCCGAATCCCTGGCCGCCGCCCTCGGGGGATTCGCCGTCGCCTATCTGATGAGGCCGGTCGGCGCCGTCGTCTTCGGCCATATCGGCGACCGGCGGGGACGGCGGCCGATGCTCCTGCTTTCGATGGCGGTGATGTCGGCGGCGATGCTGCTGACGGCCCTGCTCCCCACCGAGGCCCAGATCGGACCGGCCGCCGCATGGCTGCTCGTCTCTCTGCGCTGCGTGATGGGCTTTTCGGTCGGCGGGGAATATACCGGGGTCGTCGCCTATCTGCTCGAAAGCGCTCCCAAGGCCCGCCGGGGGCTCGTCGCCTCGCTGGCGGCCGCCTCGAGCGAGATCGGAGCGCTGCTCGCGGTTGCGGTGTCGGCGATCACCGTGAGCTCGATGTCCAACTCGGACCTGGAGTCCTGGGGCTGGCGGATCCCCTTCCTGGTCGGCGCGGCGCTGGCGGGAACGGTGTGGCTGGCGCGGTCCACCATGAACGAATCGCCGGATTTCGAGCGGCAGCGGGCCGAGGGGACCGTCCCGCGCTATCCGGTCCTCCAGGCGCTCTCCCGGCAGCGCTCGGGCATTTACCGGGGCTTCGCCATCTCCGCGCTCGGATCGATCACTTATTATGTCGGAATCACCTACGTCCCCGCCTTTTTGACCTCGGCCGGCTCGGCGACGGAATCGGAATCGCTGTGGCTTTCCACCCTTGCCGCCGTCGCCGTCATCCTCGTCACCCCCGTCGTCGGCTTGCTCTCCGACCGGGTCGGGCGGAAGCCGGTCCTGCTCGCCCTCGCCGGGCTGAGCGCCCTTTTGCCGGCGCTCATGTTCTCCCACATGGCGAGCGGATCGACCGGCCAGGCCTTGCTCGGGGCGGTCGTCCTGGCGCTCGTCGCCGGGGGCGTGAGCGCGGTCGGCGCGGTGGCGACGGCCGAGCAATTCACCGGCGAGGCGCGGATCAGCGGACTGGCCCTGGGAGCCACGGTCGCGACGGCGATCTTCGGCAGCCTCACCCCCTGGCTCGCCCAGATATCGGTCGAGGCGACCGGCCGGCCCGAAATTCCCGGCTTCATGATCGCGGTCGTCGCCCTCGCGGTCGCTCCGGTGTTCCTGACGATGCGCGAGACCCGTCCAGCCGATATCTGACGGGAAATGGCGCGAGTGACGGGGCTCGAACCCGCGACCTCCGGCGTGACAGGCCGGCGCTCTAACCAACTGAGCTACACCCGCTTGGGAGGGGGCGAACTATGCGCTGGCCCCTTCCCTGTCAACCGGCGGTGGGCCTTGGCATCGGGTGAAAGTTCGGATTCGCGGTGCGAACCCATTTTCGAACGCAAAGACGCAAAGACGCAAAGATCCCGCGAAGCGGACCACCCTCTACCGCTTGCCGACGGCGACGTTCTTCCGCAGGCCGATTTGGAGCGCTCCGCGCTCTTTGCGGCTTTGCGTCGAAGAATCGACTTGCCCCGCCGTCGGAAAGTAGAGCGCGGGAAGCGCCGGCCTTCCTCTAGGGCTTCGCCCCCGCCGCCCGTTCCGCCTCGCCATGCTCCTCGTGATGGGGGCCGGTGAGGGTTCCTTCCTCGAACAGGAAGCCGGCGATGTCGGGCTTGCCGGCGGCGTCGAGCACCGTCTTCATGATGATCAGCAGGGGCACCGCCAGCAAGGCCCCGGTCGTCCCCCACACCCAGGCCCAGAAGCTCAGGGCGACGAGGATCAGCAGGGGATTGATGGTCAGCCGGCGGCCGACGAAATACGGGGTGATGAGGTTCGCCTCGACGAGGTGGATGCCGATGAAGCAGAGCGCCGGAAGGAAGGCGTACCAGGGGTCGGCGAAGGCCATCAGCCCGCCCAGGGCGAGGAGCAGGACCGAGGCGATCGGCCCGAGATAGGGTATGAAGTTGAGCACCGCGACGATCCCGCCCCACATCAGCGGGGTCGGCATGTCGAGCAAATAGAGGATCAGGGACACGGACAAGCCCATGATGATGTTCACGATGGTGATCGTGCCGAGATAGGTCGAGGTGGCGTCGACCACCTCCTGGATGGCGCGCGCGGTGGTCATCGCACCGTCGAAGCTCGAGCGGGCGGTGATCGTCCGCCGGCGCATGGCGGTCCAGCCGGCGAGGAAGAAGAAGATCACCAGGAGGGCGAAGAACATCTGGATCGCGGCGAACGGCGCCGAGGTGGCGATGATGTCGAGGAGAGAATTGGGCGTCTCCAGCGCCACCGTGCGCTGGACGCTGGAATGCGAGCCGAACTGCTCGACGATGTCGTTGATGAAGCGCTCGAGATCCGAATAGACCTCCATCAGCGGGGCGAGCGTGTCGCGCACCCGGCCGATCCGCTCCGGAAGCAACCGGACCCACTCCGCCGCCGGCAGGACGATCGAGGCGACCGCGACATTGGCCATGGTGATGAGCACGAGGACGCAGGTGAAGGCGGCGAGCGGCGACGGCACCCGCCGCCGCTCCAGCCACTCGAGCATCGGCACCAGGGCGATGGCGATGACCAGAGCGGAGGTGACCGGAAGGAAGAATTCCGCGCCGGCGCGAAGCGCGAAGGGAAGCGCGATGGCGAACCCCGCGCCCGCGATCAGGGTTAACGCGGCCAGCAGCCGATCGCGCCGGTAGGCGACCTCCCCCGACTCCCGATTGGAATCGACCGGCTCGACTTGCGCCGTTCCCTCAATGACTTCCTTCCCCCGGAGCCTGTTCATATCGTCCTACCCCAGCCCTTCGAACGTGGCTTAAGCCCAACAGCTAATCGACCGTTAACGCATTCTTAGCGCCTCACCCCGCATTAGCTCCATATCGGATCAATGCTCGTGGGGAGCACCAATGCGTTATCAGGCTAATGTCGCCAAATCATCGGCGTCGCAAAAAAATGCGGCCCTGGCCGCCCTGACCGCGATCTCCGCGTGCGTTTTCGCGACGCCGGCGCATTCGGCCGGGACCCCGGCGGGCACCAACATCACCAACGTCGCCACCGCGACCTACGAACTGCCCAACGGCGACGAGGCCACCGTCGATTCGAATATCGTCACCTTGATGGTGGACGAGCTGCTCGACGTCAGCGTCGCCTGGAGCGATCCGTCCGACGTCGCGGCCTCGGCCAGCGCCACCGGCCAGCTTCTCAAGTTCACCGTCACCAACGGCGGCAACGGCGGCGAGGCCTTCACGCTCGCCACATTGGCCAATGGCGGCGGCGACGATTTCGACCCCTCGGTCACCTCGATCGTCCTCGATAGCAACGGCAACGGCGCCTACGACGCCGGAATCGACACCGTCTACGCGAGCGGCGGCAACGATCCTCAGCTGGATCCGGACCAGTCGATCACCGTCTTCGTCCTTTCGAGCATCCCCGCCGGCGCCGGCGACGGCCAGCGCGGCCGGGTCGACCTTACCGCGGTCGCCAAGACCGGATCGGGCGCGCCGGGAACCAGCTTCGCCGGCCAGGGCCAGGGCGGCGGCGACGCCGTCGTCGGAGCGACCGGCGCGGATTCGGAGGACGACGGCTATTACCGGGTCGCCAGGGCCAGCGTCGCCTTCGTCAAGAGCGCGGCCGTCGCCGACGCCTTCGGAGGCACCGCCGCCGCTCCCGGCTCGACGATCACCTATACGCTCGCCGCCACGGTGAGCGGCACCGGAAACCTCGCCAACCTCAGGGTAAGCGACCCGGTGCCGGCCGGGACCACCTACAAGCCCGGCTCCCTGACTCTCGAGGGCGCACCGCTCACCGATGCGGCCGACGCCGATTCGGGGAGCTTCACCGGCACCGCCATCACCGTCGGCCTCGGCACCGTCGCCGCCGGCGCCACCAAGACCATCACGTTCCAAGTGAAGATCGACTGAGAAGGATGACTCGAATGAAGATCTGGCTCGCGCTCTTCGCGCTTCTCGCTCCCGCCGCCGCTTCGGCCGCCGACACGGTCTCGCTGTCCAGCAAGGTGCTGGTCGAGCGGGTCAAGCCCGGCCCCGACGGCAAGCCCGTCACGGTCCGCGAGGCGCCGGGCGTAGTGACTCCCGGAGAAAAGCTCGTCGTCATCCTCAGCTACCGCAACGGCGGCACCCAGCCGGCGACCGGATTCACCCTCACCAACCCGATCCCGCCGTCGGTCGCCTTTACCGGCACCGACGATTCGAGCGCTTCCGTCTCCGTTGACGGCGGCAAGACTTGGGGGGCGCTCGCGTCTCTCAAGGTCGTGGCGGCGGACGGCACCAGCCGCCCGGCGGTCGCGGCCGACGTCACCCACATTCGCTGGTCGTTCGGCCAGCCGATCGCCGCGGGCAGCGGCGGGGAGCTCAGCTTCCGGGGCGTCGTCGAATAATTTTCGTAACCCGCATCCCGGCGCCTGCGGGGGGATTCCGGCGCCTGAGCAAACACGATTGGACCAGAGATGACCAGAAACATGCGATTGCTCGCCTCCGCCAGCGTGCTGGCTGCGGCGACCGTCGCGGCGTCCCCCGCATTCGCGGCCGGGACGACCGCGGGTACCAGTGTCACCAACAACGTCACCCTCGACTATAAGGTCGGCGGGATCGACCAGAATCAGGTGAGTGCCAGCGACACCTTCGTCGTCGACCGCAAGGTCAGCCTGGTGGTCGCCGAAGTCGGCACCTCGACGACGACCGTGTCGCCGGGGCAGCAGGCGGCGGTCACGACGTTCAGCGTCACCAACTCCTCCAACGCGGCGCTCGATTTCGCCTTGGCGGCGACTCAGCTGAGCGGCGGAACCGCGGCGCATGGCGGCACCGACAATTTCAATATGGCCGCCGTCAGCCTGTTCGTCGACACCAACACCAACGGCAATTACGATGTCGGCGTCGACACGGCGATCACCTTTCTCGACCAGGTCCCCGCGGATTCCAGCCGGACGGTCTTCGTCGTCGCCAACGTGCCGCTCGGCCGCGCGACCAACGACGTCGCCGGAGTCCGACTGACCGCTACGGCGGCGGAATCGACGGCCATCGGGACGCTCGGCGCGACGATCACCGAGACGAGCGGCGCCAATACGGCGGGAGTCGACACCGTGTTCGCCGACACCAACGCCAACGGCAACACCGCCCGCGACGGCATCCACTTTGCCGAAGACGATTACACCGTCCTGGCCGCGTTGCTCACCGCGACCAAGTCCAGCCGGGTGATCAGCGATCCGTTCAACGGAACCACCAATCCGAAGATGATCCCCGGAGCCGTGGTCGAATATTGCATCGCCGTCGCCAACGCGACGGGCAGCGCCTCGGCGTCCGGAGTCAATCTCTCCGATACGCTTCCGGTGACGACCACCTACGACGCGGCCTTCGGGATCAAGCTCAACGGAACGGTCACCGGAAGCACCTGCAACGCCGACGGCGTCGCCGGCGGCGCCTACGCTTCGGGAATCGTCAGCGGCACTCTCGGAGTCGTCGCCCCCGGACTGACCCGTACGCTCGTGTTCCGAGTGAGCGTGAACTAAGGCGGATCGAGGGGAGGAGCGGCAGCGTGTCGCCGACACGTCTCGCCCTCCTCCCCTCTCTCGACATGGGACGCACCCTTCCTCTTCCGGGGGCGATATTGCTCGCCCTGATGACGGCGCTCTGGCTCGCCGTCGCCGGGCCCGCGCATGCCGCGGGCGCGCTCAGCCATCGCACGATCTCGAACGTCGCGACGATCGAGTGGGAATCGGCCGGCGGCAAGGTCGGCCAGCAGTCCAACCGGATCGACATCGATGTCGGAACGGCCTCGTTCCCGCTTTCTCTCTCCCTTTATCGCTTCGCCGGCAATTCCGCGCTCCTGTCGATGCCGGTATCGGCGCCCAGATGCGGGCCGGACGGCCCCGGAGTCCGGCTGGCCACGGCCTGGAACGGTCAGCGGCTCGACCCGGCCGCCGTGATCGCGGCTTCCGAAATCCTGCCGGGCGAGCCCTTCCTGTTCCTGATCGAGGATTCAGAGCGCAACCGCGATCCCGGGCGGATCGAGACGATCGACCTGGTCGTCCGGGCGCAGAGCGGCGACAGCGAAAGCCTCACCGTCTTCGAGACCGCTGCCGATTCGGGGAAATTCGCCGGCTTCATCCAGACGATCCAGATCCCGCCAGTGCCGGCCGGCGACGATTGCCGACTCAGCGTCGAGGCGGGCGATCACCTCATCGTCGAGAGCCTGGCCGCCGACAATCGCTCCATCGCGGCGACGGCCACTCTCGAAGTGCTCGCCGATCCTTTCGGCTTCGTCTTCGACAGCGCCGACGGCAAGGTCCTTTCCGGCGCCCGGGTCACCCTGATCGACGATTCGACCGGCCAGCCGGCCAAGGTGTTCGGGGACGACGGCGATTCGGACTATCCGAGCAGCGTCGTGACGGGAGAAAGCGTCACCGACAGCGGCGGCACCGTCTACAGCTTCTCGCCGGGCCTCTTCCGCTTCCCGCTGATCCGGCCGGGAGTCTACCGGCTCCGGGTCGAGCCTCCGCAGGGCTATACCGCCCCGTCGGTCCGGACGCCCGCCGAGATGGCGGATCTTCGAACGCCCAGGGGGCGGCCCTTCACCATCGTCGACGCGTCCTACGGCGGGACCTTCACCATCGCCGGGCCGGAACCGGTTCGGGTCAGCATCCCGCTCGACGGCCCGCGCGCCCCTATCCACCTCGCCAAGCAGGCCTCGCGCGCCGACGCCGCTCCCGGCGAGGCGATCGTCTTCACGGTCGACGTCCGCAATTCGGACGCGCATCTCGCGGCCACGGACGTCCGGGTGACCGACGTCCTTCCGCCGGCGCTGCGCCTTCGGCCGCGGAGCCTCCGGGTCGACGGCCAGGCCGCAACGGCGCAGATCGCCGCGGACGGATCGAGCTTTACCGTCACCTTGCCGAGCCTCGCGGCCGGTGCCAGCCGCCGGATCAGCTACGCCGCCGAAGTCAAGCCGGGGGCCGCCGAGGGAGACGCGATCAACCGGGTCGGGGCCGTCGGCGCCGGAGGGCTCACCAGCAATGTCTCCGACGCGATCGTCCGGATCCGGCGCGACGGCATATCCGGGCGGATGACGATCCTGGGGCGGGTGACCGACGGCGGCTGCGGCGCCGATCCGGCCAAGGCGGCGGGCGTGGCCGGCGTTCGAGTGATGCTCGAGGACGGAAGCTACGCCGTCACCGACCTCGACGGCCGCTACCATTTCGAAGGCGTCCTTCCGGGCACCCATGTCGTCCAGCTCGACGACATGACCCTTCCGGCGGATCGCGCCGCCGCCGATTGCGCCCGCAACAGCCGCTCCGCCGGCCGCGCCTTCTCCCGCTTCGTCGACGGCCGCGGCGGCGCCCTGAAGCGGGTCGATTTCAAGCTGGTCGCGGTCTCGCCGCGGGCGAGCCTGATCGCGGCCGCCAGGCCCAGGCCGGTCGCCGCGACCGACCCCGTCGCCGCCGGCGCCGAGCGCGATTGGCTCGCCGGCCAGGCGCCGGGCATCGCCTGGCTGTTCCCCGAGCCCGAGCATAATCCGCGAGCGCCGATGGTTCGGGCGGCGATCAAGCATCTGCCCGGACAGAGCGTGAAGCTCCTCGCCGACGGTCGCGCGGTCGATCCGATCGCCTTCGAAGGAAGCCGCAAGAATGCGGAGGGCAGCGCCGCCGTCAGCCTCTGGCGCGGCATTCCCGTCGAAGGACGGCAGACCGAGCTCAGCGCCGAGATCCGGAACGCCGACGGAAGCCTGGCGGAGACGCTTCGCCGGACCGTCCGCTACGGCGCCAGCCCGATGCGCGCCGAATTGCTCCGCGAGCAATCGGTGCTGGTGGCGGACGGAGTCAGCCGCCCGGTGCTCGCCGTCCGGCTGACCGATCGCGACGGCCGGCCGGTCCGCCACGGACTCACCGGCGATTTCGAGGTCCCGGCCCCTTATTACCCGGCCGTCGAGGCCGATGCGCAGCAGGCCCGCCAGCTCGCCGGCCTCGAGCGCGCCCGGCCCTTCTGGCGTGTGTCGGGCGAAGCGGGCGTCGCCTATATCGAGCTCGAGCCGACGACGGCGTCGGGAACGATCAGCCTGCGCTTCAACTTCCGCGACGGCGAGGCCGAGCGCGAGCAGAGAGTCGAAGCCTGGCTCGATCCCGGCCAGCGGCCGTGGACGATCGTCGGCCTCGCCGAGGGGACGGTCGGCTACAACCGACTTCAGGGCAAGGTCGAGGATCTCGACGAGGCCGACGAGAAGCTCCTCACCGACGCTCGGGTCGCGCTCTACGCAAAGGGCCGGATCCGCGGCAAGTGGCTGATGACGCTGGCTTACGACAGCGACAAGAAAGAGGATGAGACCCGCTTCGGGGGAATCATCGATCCCGACGCTTATTACACCGTCTATGCCGACCGAAGCGAACGCCGCTACGACGCGGCCTCGGTCCGCAAGCTCTATCTGAAGCTGGAGCGGCCGCAATTCTACGCCCTGTTCGGCGATTACGAGACCGGAATCGACGAGCCGGAGCTCGCCCGCTACGTGCGCGCCTTCAACGGAGTCAAAGCCGAATATCGCTCCGACCGGGTGTCGGCGACCGCCTTCGCCGCCGACAGCCCGAACCGGCACCGCCATGACGAGATCCAGGGCAACGGCCTCAGCGGCCCCTACGCGCTCGGCGCCCGCAACATCCTCGCCAATTCGGAGCGGGTGTCGATCGAGATCCGCGACCGGCTCCGTTCGGACAAGATCGTCGAGCGCCGGCTGCTTACCCGCCATGTCGACTACGACATCGACTATTCGGTCGGCACGTTGCGCTTCAAGGAGCCGATCCTGAGCCGGAGTTCGGCGTTGGACCCGCAATTCATCATCGCCGACTATGAGATCGACGGAATCGCCAACCGGACGGTCAATGCCGGCGGAAGGGCGACCTGGCGCAGCAAGAACCAGAAGGTCCAGGTCGGCGCCACCGCGATCAGCGATTCCGACGGTACGGCCCGGACCAACCTCGCCGGCGCCGACGTCCGCTACCGCCCCAATCTTTCGACCGAGGTCAGGGCCGAAATCGCCGTCAGCGACAACCGGGCCGATGCCGGCTCGGAGAAGGCCTCGACAGGAACCGCGACCGCCTGGCAGGTCGAAGCCGAACATCACGGCTCCAGCCTCGACCTTCTCGCCTACGTGCGCCAGCGCGACTCAGGCTTCGGCCTCGGCCAGACCGGCGCCGCCGAGAACGGCACCCGCAAGGTCGGGCTCGATGCCCGGGTCCGCTTCGGCGACACCTGGTCGCTGATCGGGAGCGCCTGGCACGAGGAATATCTCGGAAGCGACGCCCGCCGGATCGCCGCCAAGGCCCTCGTCGAATATCGCACTCCCGACTTCGCCGCCCGCGCCGGCCTGACCTTCGCCGACGATCGTCTCGCCGACGGCCGGAGCGCCCGCTCGACCCTGCTCACCTTCGGCGCCACCAAGCGCCTCTTCGACAACAAGCTGGAGCTGGACGGACAGACCGAGATCCCGCTCGGCAATTCGGAAAGCATCGACTTCCCGGCCCGCCACCGGCTTAGCGCCCGTTATGCCGTCACCAGCGGTATCCAGCTCGTCGGCGCCTACGAGATCGCCGACGGCGAGAAGGTCGACGCCCGCACCGCCCGCCTCGGAGTCGACGTCCAGCCCTGGGCCGGGGCCCGGATCGCGCTCAGCGGCAACGTTCAGGACATCGCCGAATACGGCCCGCGCAGCTTCGCCGCCTTCGGCCTGTCCCAGTCGCTGGTGCTCGACGAGCATTGGTCGGTCGACGCCTCTGTCGACGCCAACAAGAGCCTCGGCGGGATCGACCCGGCCCGAGTGCTCAATCCGCTGCACCCGGTCGCCAGCGGCGGCTTCGTCGGCGGCGGATCGGGAACGATCGCCGAGGATTTCACCGCTCTGACCGCCGGCGCCACCTATCGCGCCGACCGTTGGAGCGTTACCGGCCGCGCCGAATATCGCGCCGGCGACCAGGGCGACCGCTACGGGGTCACCGCGGCCGCGCTTCGCCAAATGGGCGAGGGCGAAGCCGTCGGCGGGGCGCTCAATTGGTTCGTCGCCAAGGGTTCGGACGGCGCCGAGACCCGGACGACGAACCTCCAGCTCAGCTGGGCCCACCGGCCCGCCGGAAGCCGCTGGTCGTGGCTCGAGAAATTCGAGCTTCGCGAGGACCGGGTCACCGGCGCCGTCGCCGGAGCGCCCGGGCCGATCGGGATCCCGCTGACGATCAGCGGCGACGCGCGCTCGCGGCGCTTGGTTAACGCCCTTTCAATCAATTATTCGGCACAAGGCGGATCGTCCTCGGGCCGTTCCGAAATCTCCCTCTTCTGGGGTTCGCGCTACGTCTCGGAGAAGTTGGGGAACGAAGACATTGGCGGGTGGAGCAACGTAGTGGGAGCGGATTTTCGCTTCGACCTTTCCGATACGATCGACGTCGGCTTCGCGGGCACCGTCCGCGCCGGCCTCGGCGGCGACAGCTTCGCCTGGTCGGCCGGGCCGAACGTCGGCTTCACCCCCTTCGAGAACGGCTGGGTGTCGATCGGCTGGAATTTCGCCGGCTTCCACGACCGCGACTTCGAAGAGGCCCGCTACACGCGAAACGGCCCCTATGTGACGATGCGCCTCAAATTCGACCAGCTGAGCCTCGAAGGCCTGGGGATCGGACGCCGCCGGTGAAGCAGCGCCTCATCCTTCTGATCGCCTTGCTGGTTTCGATGTTCGCGACCGCCGCCGTGGCCGAGCAATGCGCCCGGCCTGGGGCAAGCGGCAGCGGCACTCCGGCCGGCGTGGTCAACACCTACTTCCGAGGCGCTTCGAGCGCCAATTCCGGAGCGACCTCGATCTCGCTCGGCGCGGCGAGCGGCGCCTCCACCCCGATCGCGGTCGGCGACATGCTTCTCGTCATCCAGATGCAGGGCGCCACGATCAGCACGAGCAACAACAACAGCTACGGCAGCGGAAGCACGACGACGACCTATGCCAACGGCTACAGCGCCATCGGCCAGACCGGCCTCTACGAATTCGTCCGGGCCGCGAGCGCCGTCTCGACGGCCGGCGGAACGGTGACCATCGTCGGCGGCTCCGGCGGCGGCCTCGTCAACTCGTACGCCAGTGCCGCGGCGTCGGGCTCGGCCGGCCAACGCACCTTCCAGGTGATCCGGGTCCCGCAATATACCAACGCCACGGTCTCGGGCGCCGTCAACGCGCTGGCCTGGAACGGCGCGACGGGAGGCGTGGTCGCACTCGACGTCGCCGACCGCCTGACCTTTTCGGGCGGGAGCCTGAACGCGTCCGGCCTGGGCTTTCGCGGCGGCGGCGCCCTCGCCCAGGCGGGATCCAACAATACCGCCAACACCGACTATCGCAATTTGGCGACGCGCGAGGCCCATGCGGCCAAGGGCGAAGGCATTGCCGGCACCCCGACCTACGTCAACAATGGCGGCGCCCTGCTCGACACCGGCGTGGAAGGCTATCCCAACGGCTCGAACGGGCGCGGCGCCCCGGGCAATGCCGGCGGCGGCGGCACCGACGGCAATCCGGAGGCGAACGACCAGAATACAGGCGGCGGCGGGGGCGGCAATGCCGGCCAGGGCGGCCGGGGCGGCCACGCCTGGTGCGGCACCTATGCGAGCTCCTGCCCCCAGAGCGGCGGGCACCCGGGCGCGACCGCTCCCAACGGCAGCACCCGCTTGCTGATGGGCGGCGGCGGCGGCTCTGGAACCAACAACAACAATACCGGAAGCCCGGCCGGCTTCGCCTCGAGCGGCGCCGCGGGCGGCGGAATCGTCATCCTTCGCGCCGGCGAGATCGCCGGCAGCGGCTCGATTTCGGCCAACGGCGCGAACGCCAATTCCACCGTCAGCAACGACGGCACCGGCGGCGGCGGCGCCGGCGGCACCGTGCTGGTCACCGTGCTCCGCAACGTCGGCGGGGGCAGCCTGTCGGTCCAGGCCGAAGGCGGCGACGGCGGAAGCAACACCGGCGGCGGCGCCCCCCACGGACCCGGCGGCGGCGGCGGCGGCGGCTATGTCGCCTCGAACGCGGTCGCGCCTCTCTCCGCCTCCGTCTGGGGCGGGTCGGCCGGAACGACGGCGAGCGGCGGCTTTTCGGGGGGACTCAATTACGGCGCCCTGGCCGGTTCGAGCGGGACGACCGCCACCATCGCCGCGAACACGGTCGTCGGGGTCTCTTCCGGCTGCGAATGCACGCCGACGATCGTGAAGAGCTTCGGGACCTCGCCGATCGGCCCGGGTTCGCCCAGCGTGATGAGCGTCGCCGTCACCAACAACAATCCCGATCTCGCGCTGACCGCGATGGGGTTTGCCGACAGCTATCCCAGCGGGCTCGTCAACGCCGCCGCGCCGAACCCGACCAAGAGTTGCACGACCGCAACCTTGAGCGCGGCGGCGGGCGGCGGCAGCTTCGCGGTCTCGGCCGCCACCGTTCCGGCGGCGAGCACCTGCACCTATAGCGTGACGACCACCGTCACCTCGCAGGGAAACAAGGTGAACACGATTCCCGCGGGCGCGCTCACCGGGAGCTACTCCAGCGTGGCGGTCGCGTCGCTCGAAGCGGCTTCGGCGACGATCCAAGTGTCCGCCCCGCTGACGATCGTCAAGTCGAGCGCCGTCTACATGGACCCGTTCAACAACATGACCAACCCCAAGCTCATTCCCGGGAGCTATGTCTATTACACCGTCACGGTCGCCAATCCGGGCGGGGCGGCGGTCACCAGCGGGAGCATCATCATCACCGATCCGACGCCCGCCGCGCTCAGCCTCTACGTGATGAACCTTCCAAGCGTCAGCGGCCCGATCCTGTTCGGCGCCGGCTCGAGCGGCGCGACCTACACCTTCACGAGCCTGGCGAGCACCACCGACGATCTCGAATTCTCGAACAACGGGGGCACGACCTGGACCTACGTGCCGACGGCGAACGTCGCCGGGGTCGATCCGGCGGTCACCCACATGCGGATCAGGCCCAAGGGAAATATGGCGGCCGGATCGAGCTTCACGCTCAATTTCGGCTACCTCGTCAAATAGGTATTTGGTGCCCCCGGCCGGAGTCGAACCGGCACTCCTTGCGGAACTCGATTTTGAGTCGAGCGCGTCTACCAATTCCGCCACGGGGGCACGAGCGGCTCTCTAGCGCCGAGCGCGCGCCCCCGCAACCGACGGGGGCGCGGCGATTTTCGGCGGTCAGGCGAAGACCTCGGCGACCGCCGTGTCCTCGAAAAGCTCGCGGTAGATACCGGCGGGCACGAGCACCGTCAGATAGGCGAAGGGAATGCCGACGATGAGCACCATGATCTGGGTCCCGATTCCGACGGCCGGCACCTGGCCGCCGGACATGCTTCCCATCATGCTGGCTCCCAATATCATCACGAGAACGAGCAGAACGACGCAAAAGATGATGCCCAGCAGACCCAGATAGGCCATGATGCGCAATTGGTTCGGCCCGGTCAGACGCCACGATTCGGCAATTCCGGCGAACAGGTTGAAGCTCTTGCGATCGGCCATCACCGAGGTCGTGCAGCTCAACCGAGCGGTCAGCCAGAACAGCAACGCCACGATGACCAGGGCGATCAGAATTCCGACGACCCCTTGTCCGGCCATCGCCAGGGCCGGGTTGGCACCGCCCATCGAAGCTCCGAATGCCATGACGATCAGGAACATGAGAAACATGCCCACGGCCATTGCCGCCATGATCACCGAGTATAAGGCGGCCACGAGGATCAGCATCGGTATGGCGACCACCAGCAGCAGGATCATCATTGCGCCGCCACCCTGCATCGCCGCGCCGACGATAAACACCATCGCCAGGACGAGCAGAAGGAAGGCGACGAGGGCCAGCACGGCGCAGATGATGCCGTATACGATCGCGCCGCCGAGCGTCTCATCCCGGCCGAGGCCGATCCGCCAGGAGCCGAAATAGCTTCCCGTCTGGAGAACCCAGCTGACGATCATGACGAGAGCCGCCGTACCGGCCAGCGCCTGCATCGTGCTGCTCGGGTCGAAACCGTTCGGGCCCATCGCCATCGGATTAATGCCGGTAGCCGCGCCGATGATCGCGAATTGCAGGATCGCCGGAACGACGATGCCCATGACGATCAGGATGATGGCGTGATTGGCCGCCTGTTGCGAGATAAACGCGGTGCCCTTGGACCACGCGCCGCCAAGATTGAATTGTCTCATCGCTATTTCCCCCTGTTTTCAGCATCGAATTGCGGGACCGGACCGAAACTGGGCCCGACTTTCCCGCTCCATTAGGATCAGGCTAACGTCCTGGCGTCGCTTCCTCACTCGGATGCATGGCCCCCCCTTTTGCCGCATCATTGCGGTCCAGAAACATCTTCCGAATTTAAGCAGAGAGTTTCAACCGTGAATCTGACCCCTCAGCTTCGGGGCGCCCGCCTCCTGTAGCTGAGCGTCTCGGCGCGGTGGATCCGGCGCACTTCGTCGCTGCCGCAAGGTCCGCGACGGTGCGGGCGACCCGCATCACCCGGTGGGGCAGGCCCACCTCCTTCGGCCGGACGCGCAGGCCGCCGCCCCCCCGCGACACCATCGACGCGCCGTGATGAGGCGCGCGATAGGGCGGGGTACGGATCAGCCGGCCGCCCGAAAGGGCTGCCGGAGTCTCTTGCAACATCGATACTTCGAGCGCCTCCGGTATCATGTAGCGAATGCGCCAGGCCGCAGCGCCGCCAAGCGCGGGCGCTAGGCCTCCGGCTCACTTGGCGGCGGAGTCTTTGGCTGGCGTTTTCTGCGGCGGGGGCGGCGCTTTTTGGGTTTTGGCATATCCAATTCGAGCTGCTGCCGACGTCTTCGCGCGCGCTCGCGGGTGGCGCGAATAAAATTAAAATCGCTCAAGAGATAGAACGTCTTCAGGTCTCTGCCAGTAAGGTTGAAGGCGGCGTGCTCCTGATAAACCGTGCCAGCCTCGTCCTCGAATGTGATTCGGAGGCGCACAATGAACATCGTAAAGCCCAGGTCGAAGTTCGTCCTTTCAATCCCTTTCACCAGGAAGGGTCCGAACGCCCGGCGCTGGTGGCCCGGGGCACAAACCCAAGTGTTGATTACCTTAAAATTATAACGCCAAAATCTGCCGTCAAGCATACTGCCAAAATAGGTTTTGCAATAAACCTTGATGTTTCTGGCGGGTACTTTCCCGAAGTTTTTGAGGTAGATCGCCAGTCTGCCCGTCATTGGCGGGCCATAGGGCCGGGGTTCCTGAGTATCCGGGTCTATCTCAGGCTCGGCGATTACTAAATCTGCGATCTCGAGCTTTTCGACAAAGAGATAGGGCCGTAACTCAGCCGCACTGATCTTCCGCGCTATGCTATTGGCCTCTTGCATTTCGTGCGTAGCTTTGCCGGTGTCCTCGACCGCCTTCCACGTGGCATCCAGCGTCCGCTTGATGAAGATCAAGCCGACGATCGTTGCCGCCAGTTGCAGCAGCGCGAATACCGCGATCCAGAAGCCCCAAAGCGCGGCGGATTCCTGGGCTATGAGATCGCGCTGATCCTTATCGGTGCCGTCCTGGCTGGGGGGGTTGGCTATCAGGCTCTCGATAAGGCACGGCATCCCGGATCGCTGAGCCGCGACCTGATACATTCCGTTATCGCTTGGCTTTTCGGAAGCGAGTCGCTGATAGGTATTTTGCTGTTTTTGGCAGCGTGATTCCGCCGACCCTAAAATGAGGGTAGAAAATAGCGCTCCTACTGCAGCGACAATGTAGTAACCCCGATTGCTCTCAGACATTGGACGAGGAATAGAGCGGTAAACTTGCCCCGTGCAAGCTTGTTGCGGGATATTCGGTCCGTCTCCATAACTCCAATAGCCGCAAGCTTCTCGACCAGCTGGTTATGGGACACTCGTCGCAAATACCATGACGCACGATACAAATGCCTTCCGTCGGGACCGGCCGCATTAATTGCGCGGGGCCTGCCGGCGATAGCTAAGCGCCTCGGCGACGTGGATTCGCCGCACTTCGTCGCTCCCCGCCAGATCCGCCACGGTTCGCGCCACCCGCATCACCCGGTGGAAGCCGCGCGCCGAGAGGCGCATCGCCTCCGCGGCCTGGGCGAGCAGCCGGCGGCCGGGCTCGTCGGGCCTGGCGACCGCTTCCAGCCGCTCGCCGTCCACCTCCGCGTTGGTGCGGATGCCCTCCCCTTCGTAGCGGGCGGTCTGGACGGCCCGGGCCGCGGCGACCCGTCGGGCGACCTCGGCCGAGCCTTCGGACGGAGGCGGAAGAACGAGATCGGCGGCGGCCACCGCCTGGACGTCGACATGGAGGTCGATCCGGTCGAGCAGAGGCCCCGAGACGCGCGCCTGATAGTCGGCGGCGCAGCGCGGCGCCCTCGAGCAGGCGAGCGCGGGATCGCCGAGGTGGCCGCAGCGGCACGGATTCATCGCCGCGACCAGCTGGACCCGGGCCGGGAAGGTGACATGGGCATTGGCCCGGGCGACGCTGACATTGCCGGTCTCGAGCGGCTGGCGAAGCGAATCGAGGGCGGAGCGCTGGAATTCGGGCAGCTCGTCGAGGAACAATATCCCCAGATGGGCGAGGCTGACCTCCCCCGGCCGGACTCGAAGGCCGCCGCCGACCAGCGCCACCATCGACGCGCTGTGATGAGGCGCACGATAGGGCCGGGTACGGATCAGCCGGCCGCCGGAGAGGGTACCGGCGACGCTTGCGATCATCGACACTTCGAGCGCCTCGGCCGGAGTCAGCTCGGGCAGGATTCCGGGCAGGCAGGCCGCAAGCAGCGACTTGCCCGCGCCCGGCGGCCCGACCATCAGCAGGTTGTGGCCGCCGGCCGCCGAGATTTCGAGCGCTCGCTTGGCCGTCTCCTGGCCCTTCACCTGGGCGAGGTCGGGCCCGGATGCCCGCCGCTCGGCCTCGCCCGGCGCGGGCGGCGACAGGATTGCGCTGCCGCGGAAATGGTTGAGGAGCGCGATCAGATCGGGCGCCGCGACGATCTCGACATCCCCGGCCCAGGCGGCTTCGGCCCCCTGCGCGGCCGGGCAGACGAGGCCGAGGCTTCGCGCCGAGGCGTTCATCGCCGCCAGGAGCACTCCGGGCGACGGCGCGATCCGACCGTCGAGACCGAGCTCGCCGACGGCGACATAGCCGGCCAGCGTCTCGCTATCGATCGCGCCCAGTGCGGCGAGCATTCCGAGCGCGATCGGAAGGTCGTAATGCGAGCCCTCCTTGGGCAGGTCGGCCGGCGACAGGTTGACCGTGATTCGCTTGGGAGGAAGCGACAGGCCGATCGCGGCGAGGGCGGCGTGGACCCGCTCGCGGCTCTCGGCCACCGCCTTGTCGGGCAGTCCCACGACGAGGAATTTGGGGAGGCCGGCGGAGATCTGCACCTGCACCTCCACGGCGCGAGCCTCGAGCCCGAGAAACGCCACCGTGGCGACATGCGCGACCATTCGTCTTCCCCTTGCAGCGCGCGCCTTTTCGGTGAGCGAGGCGGTCCCAGTCAACGCTTTCCGTCGAAGAGCGTCCGGTTTCCCGGCGGAACGGGGCCCGGCCTTAGCCGGAGAGCGTGCGCCGTTGCCGTCTTGCGCGGCTAACACAGCTTTCCCACATGGGGGCCATGGGCAAGATCGACCGGCGCCACCTGACGAAACATCCGGCGGTGCGGAGCGCGCTGGTCGCGGCCGGGTTCATCCTGATCGGGATCACTCCACTGGTCGGCCCGATCCCGGGACCGGGCGGAGTGGTCGTCTTCGTCGCCGGGCTCACCCTGGTCCTGAGATACAGCGCCTGGGCCAAACGCTATTACGTCCGCTTCAAGCGGCGCCACCCGAAGAAAGGCGACTGGGCGGACTGGGGGCTCAGGCGGGCGAGCGCGAAGCGGCGGCAGGCCTTGGCCAAGACACAGCAGGAATTGACTTCGGAGGCCGATTTGCCTAACGGAACCGGCAACGAAGGCCGCTCCCTGAAGGGCGGCCCTTTTAATTCCAACTTTTTCAACTCCAGTTTTCAGGGATCGAGCGATGAAGCGCACCTTCCAGCCGAGCAATCTCGTGCGCAAGCGCCGGCACGGCTTCCGGGCCCGGACGGCCACCGTCGGCGGCCGCAAAATTCTGGCCGCGCGCCGGGCGCGGGGCCGCAAGACCCTCTCCGCCTGAGCTCCCTCACCCGCCGAGCCGATTTCCTCGCCGCCAATCGCGGCCAACGCGCGCCCATGCCCGGTTTCGTCCTGCTGGTACGGCCGCGCGAGGACGGCGACAGCCGAATTCGGCTCGGGATCACGGTGACCAAGAAGATCGGCAATGCGGTCGTTCGCAATCGGATGAAGCGGCGATTCCGAAGCCTGACGCGCGACCTGCTGCCGGTGAACGGGATCGCCGGCGCCGACCATGTCCTGATCGGCCGTCAGGGCGGGATCGAGCGGGATTTCGGCTTGCTGAAGGTGGAGCTCGAGAAAGCCTTGGCCAAGCTTTCGAGGCAATCCTTCATCCCGGCGAAAGCCCGGACTTCAGGTCGAAAGGCCTCGGCGGGTCTTCCCGAGGTCCCGGCTTCCGCCGGGATGACGCGAAGCTCCGAATGATCGCGAAGATGTTCATCCTGATTGCCCGCGGTTGGCAAAAGGGCCCGTCGCGGGTGCTTCCGCCGAGCTGCCGCTTCCAGCCCAGCTGCTCGGCCTATGCAATCACCGCGCTCCAGCGCTATGGGGCGCTTCGCGGCGGCTGGATGGCCGCCAGACGTCTGCTCAGATGCCACCCTTGGGGCGGCTCGGGCCCCGATCCGGTACCTTGAGGGGGAATTTGGTGAACGACCACCGTAACATGATCCTGGCGATCGTCCTTTCGGCGATCGTCCTGATCGGCTGGAGCTTCCTCAGCGATCAATTCTTCCCGACCGCCAAGCCGCCCGCGACCCGGGTCGTCGACGGCAAGTCGGTACCGCTCCCCCAGCCCAAGGCGGACCCCGCGGCCGACGGCCCGATCGCGATCCGCGACCGCAACACGGTTATGCGGGAGACGCCGCGGATCCGGATCGAGACCCCGCACCTCGCCGGCTCGGTCAACCTCAAGGGCGCCCGGATCGACGATCTCGTCCTGACCACCCATCGCGAAGGGATCGCGAAGGACTCGCCCGCCATCCGACTGCTCTCGCCCGAAGGCAGCCCCGGCGGCTACTTCGCCAGCCTGGGCTGGATCGGTCAGCCCGGACTCGTGCCGGGGCCGGAGACCTTGTGGTCGTCGACCTCGACCCGTCTCGCGCCGGGCAGCCCGGTGACCCTCGTCTGGGACAATGGCCAGGGCCAGCTGTTCCGGATCGTCCTCTCGGTGGACGATTCCTATCTGTTCTCCGTGGACCAAAGAGTCGTCAATCGCGGCGCCGGCGACTTCGCGGCCCGGCCCTTCTCCGTGCTCAAGCGGAAGGGCGCCTCGAAGGATCCCGATCCCTGGACCGCCCATGCCGGACCGATGGGCGTCTTCAACGGCGCCGCCGATTACGACAACGATTACAGCAAGATCGCCGAACTGGGCGAACGTCGCTTCAACGGCCGCGGCGGCTGGATCGGCTTCACCGACACTTTCTGGCTGGCCGCCCTCGTCCCCGACCAGGGCAAGGCCGTCGAAGCCACCTTCCGCCACAAGAAAACGGACGACAGCTACCAGGCCGACGCGATCGCCGAGCCGATCATCACGCCGCGGGGCGCCCAGTCCCGCTACGTCTCGCACGTCTTCGCCGGCGCCAAGGAGATCCAGCTTCTCGACCGTTATACCACCCAGCTCGGGACTCCGATCGAGCGCGCCATCGACTGGGGCTGGTTCCGCTGGTTCATGCAGCCGATCTTCTCGCTTCTGAACTGGCTCTACGCCGTGCTCGGCAATTTCGGACTGGCGATCATCTGCCTGACCCTCATCGTTCGCACCCTGATGTTCCCGATCGCCCAGAAGCAGTTCAAGTCGATGGCGGCGATGCGGGTCCTGCAGCCGAAGATGAAGGCGCTTCAGGAGCGCCACAAGGAAGACAAGCCGCGGCTCCAGCAGGAGATGCTGAAGCTCTACCAGGAGGAGAAGGTCAACCCGATGGCCGGGTGCCTGCCGATCCTCATCCAGATTCCGATCTTCTACGCCCTCTACAAGGTGCTGATGGTGTCGGTGGAGATGCGTCACAAGCCGTTCACCCTGTGGATCAAGGACCTGTCGGCGCCCGACCCGCTGACCCCGGTCAATTTGTTCGGCTACCTGGATTTCACCCCGCCCAGCCTTCTGGCACTGGGCGTGCTTCCGATCCTGCTCGGCGTTACCATGTGGCTCCAGTTCAAGCTCAATCCGCCGCCCGCCGATCCGGTCCAGGCGCAGGTCTTCGCCTTCATGCCGATCATCTTCACCTTCATGCTGGCCTCGTTCCCGGCCGGGCTGGTGATCTACTGGACCTGGAACAACATCCTCTCGGTAATCCAGCAATACGTGATCATGCGCAAGAACGGCGTGAAGGTCGAGTTATGGGACAACCTCCGGGGGACCTTCAAGAAAAGTCCTCCGGAGAAGGCCGCGGCGAAGACCTGACGTGACCAGCGAGGATGTGGACGCGGCA
>DASQLT010000034.1:0-152794 GCA_035629855.1 Allosphingosinicella sp. | reverse complement strand
TGATCCTGTCGTAGCCGAACTTCGCGGTCTGGTCGGAATTGCGAAGCTTTTGGCCGAAAGCGGCGACTGCGATCGAGAAGCGCTGGTCGACGCTCGCCTGGTCGAAGCTATCCACCGCATTGGCATCGGTGATCGGCGTCGTGATCAGCTTGCTGAGATCGCCGTCCGGCGCCTTGTAGCGGATCTTGACGAAGGCATACTCCCCGGCGTTCTGGACGCCGCCGTTGTGGGTGGCCGCCTGCCCGTAGCGCAGATCGTCGATCATCGTCGCCGGGCTGCCCTTCGGCGTGATCTCGTAGATCGCCGTCACCGAATGGCCCGAGCCGATCTCGCCGGCATCGACGCGGTCATTGTTGAAATCCTCGCGATTGAGCGTCCGGGTCTCGTAGCCGATCAGTCGGTATTCGGAGACCGCCGCCGGGTTGAACTCGACCTGGATCTTCACGTCCTTGGCGATCGGGAACAGGGTGGAGGTCGCTTCCTCGACGAGGGTCTTCCGGGCTTCGGCGACCGTGTCGATATAAGCGGCGGCGCCGTTTCCGTTCTGAGCGAGCACCTGCATCAGTTCGTCATTGTAATTGCCCATCCCGAAGCCGAGCACCGACAGGAACACGCCCTTGCCGCGCTCGCGCTCGACGAAGCCCTTGAGCGTGTCCGGATCGGTGATCCCGACGTTGAAATCGCCGTCCGTGGCCAGGATGACCCGGTTGACGCCCTTGGGATCGAGATTGCGCTCGGCCAGCGCGTAGGCCTGGCGGATGCCTTCTGCACCGGCGGTGCTGCCGCCCGCGCCGAGCCGGTCGATCGCGGCCCGGATCGTGGCCTTCCGGCTTGCCGGAGTCGGCTCGAGCACGGTTCCGGCGGAGCCGGCATACGCCACGATGGCGACTTTGTCCTCGGGCTTCAGCTGTTCGAGAAGCATGATAAGCGACTGCTGGACGAGGGGCAGCTTGTTGGGCGCGTTCATCGAACCCGACGTGTCGATCAGGAAGACGAGGTTGGCGCGAGGCCGGGTCGCGGCCTGGACGGAATAGCCCTTGATCCCGATCCGAACCAGCTTGCGCCCCGGCGCCCAGGGGCTCGGGAAGACCGAGATGTTGCTGCTGAACGGCTGCTCGGCGCGCCTGGGAGATTCATAACCGTAGGGGAAATAGTTGATCATTTCCTCGGTCCGGACCGCATCCTGCTGCGGCAGGACGTTGCCGGCGAGCGAAGCCCGGACGAACGAATAGGAGGCGGTGTCGACGTCGATCGAGAAGGTCGAGACCGGCGCCTCGGCGGCGACGTTGAAACCATTCTGCACGACCGAGGCGAAGCGGTCGCGGCCGACGTCGACCGGCCGATAGCCTGGCTCCGCAACGTAGGCCGGGGAGACCGGGGCCGGAGAGGCCCGGTGGGCCGTGGTGCCCGTCTGGAAAAACTCTTCGCCTCCGATCGACGTGACCGGAACCGCCGATTCGAGATTGGGCCGCCTGATACGCGTTCCGGTGACGGTGACGGTTTCCCCGCCCGCGACATCGGCTCGGGCGAGGGGAATATCGGCAGGGGCGGGCATCGGCACGACGAGCTCGGTTGGCGCCGCCTCGGCCAGGACGGGCTCGGGCGCGGCGGAATCGGCCGAAGCGGAGGCGCCCTCGGGCGGAGGCGCGCTGTCGAGGCCGGGTCTGGCGCAGGAGGCTAGGAGGGCGGCGACGAGGCCGACGGCGATCGCATTGGGCAGGCGGGGCATGGATTTCTCTCCCTGTGGCAGCGGCTCACATTCGTCCGCATGTCACTGGGACGCGCGCCGGCGGGACATCCTTGGAAGCTGGAAGAAATTTTTTTGAAAAGGCGGATGTTGAAAACAGGCGCGGCGTGACGGAGGATGCGAAGATCGCAGCTCAGCTTCGCTCACCGCTCTCCGCCGCGAGGCGCCGTCTCACCTCGTGCATCCGCCAGGAGACGGTCGATTCCGCCACCCCCAATATCTCGGCCGCCTCGGCATGGCTGAGCTGCTGGCCGGCGACGAGCACGGCCGCGTCCCGAAGGGCGGGTTTCAGACGGGCGATGGCGCTCCTAAGCCAGATCGCGTCGTACAGGTCGCGCCCGTCCGGCGCCCGCGCAAGGCCCGCCAAGACCGCCAGCCGTTCGGTCAGGCCGCGGAACGACCGCCGCCGCCGCGCGAGGTCACGGCAGGCGTTGAAGGTGATCCCGCATAACCAGGTGGTGAATTTCGCCTCTCCCCGGAAGCTGCCGACCTTCTCGACCAACGCGCAGCATACGTCCTGGGCAATGTCGTCGGCGTCGGCCCGCGACCCCGTCAGCTGCCAGGCCAAAGCGTGGATCCGGTCGTAATGGCGCTTCAGAAGCTCGGCGAACGCCGCCCGGTCGCCCGCCGCGGCGGCAAGGACCAGCTCCGAATCCGGATCACCCACCGCTCACCGCCCGCCACGAATTGCGGCAAAGGCGGCGGGGAGCGGGCCGTCACCCGCTACCGGTCGAAGATGCCCCTCCATAGACCGTACCACCGCCCCTCGAGCCCGAACGACGCTGATGCATGATTCGACCGGCCGATGCCATCGACCTCGAGACGGTCGTTCGCGCCTCCCTTTTCGCGCCTCTGCGTGAACCCAGCCTCTGCCGCCGCACGATGGGGGCGACTGCCACTCAGAAGGAAGACTTTCAGCAATCCCCCCTGGTTTTCGGGAATGGGACACCCACTCTCCAAATTTCTCGGAAATTCACGATGTCAAAGAGCCGGGTCGTTCGAACGGGCGAAGAGTCCCACGAAAAATCCTACATTGCGAATCCTATTTGTTCCATTATTGTTCTATTTTTTTGCGTGATTTTGAAAAGCGTCACGCCAGTTGCCAGGCCCAAACGCGCAGCCCGCGCAGCCGCTCCGCAAGTTTGCTCGATCGAAAAAAAGCACATTCGGGACGGGTCCGGCGTCCGCCGTTAATCCCCAAGTCATCTAGAGCGCTGAGGCCCCGCGCCACCTGTTGCTTTAAAATCACGCTGCACTGCAATATCTTGCCAGTGTCTTGCGAACGCACCTTAATCTCCTAATTCGGGTCCACCTGATCGCAGGTAAGCGACAGATGAAAAGGACCTTATTGTAATGAAGAAATTTGCATTGCTGGTGAGCGCTGTGGCCCTGCCGTTTGCCGTTCCCGGCGTCGCTCACGCCCAGGACACCCAGTCCAGCGCGCATCCCTATGTCGGCGTCTCGGTCGGAATGCACGATCTCGGCGTTAACGAGAGCGATATCGACACCGCCGGCTTCGATCTAGACGACAACGCCATCACCTACGGCGGCTATGCCGGAGTCGACTTCGATCTCGGCAAGTCGGCGATCATCGGCGTCGAAGGCAATCTCAGCCTCGGCAACGGCCCGATCGACGCGGAATATGGCGTCGCCGGTCGAATCGGCTTCCGTACCACGGGCGGCTCGGTCATTTTCGCCCGCGCCGGCTATCAGTGGATCAACATCGACGGCTCCGGCCTCATCGGCGTCGATGACAATCTCATCGACGACGACGATCTCGGCGATGCCGGAACGATCGACGATTACCTCGTCGGAGTCGGCGCGGACATCGCGGTCGGCGAGAAGATGGGCCTCCGGGTCGCGGTCGACACCGTCTCGTTCGACACCCTGCGCCCGAGCGTCGGCCTGCACCTGAAGTTCTAAGCTTCGGTCAGCCGACACTTGAAAAATCGAAGCGGCCGGTCACCCGATCGGCCGCTTCTTTTTTTGTCGCCGCGTCCTACGCGGCCGCTACCCCTGACGGTCGAAACCGCCGCGATTACGCCGAGCGGCCGTCGCCGACTAAGGCTGCGTCTCGACGACGGCCAGGAGCGATTTCCTGATTTCGAGGGAAGGCGCCGATAAGTCGACCGTCGCGAACCGCAAGCGGTGACCCTGGATCAAGACCGATTCGTCGACGTGGCGATCCAAGGCCGGATGGAGCAATAACCCCTCGGCGGCGTCGGCTGCCCCATCGCCCCTCCCCGACTGGGAGCGGATGTAGGCATAGAGCTGATAGAGGTGCCCGCTCTTCAGGCCGCTTCGAAACCGTCGCGGCGTGATGATCCCGGTGAACTTGGTGTCGACGACGATCCGTCGTCCCGACTCATGGTCCAGGATCAGGTCGGCCTCCATTCCGGGGAGAAGCGGCGGGAGGCCCGGAGTCGGAGCCTCCGTGTGCCACGTCAGCCTGACATTGTTTCTCACCGTCCAACCGTCCCGGAGGCGGAGCTCGTGCCGATAGAATCCCGCCACGCTCTTCTCGAAAATGCGTCGGAGGAGATGTTCCTGACGCTCGAGCCGCGTTACCGCCGCCCGGCCGGCCTTCTCGCTCGGCAAGACCATGTCCAACGTCAGCTCCGCGACGGAGACCATCAGACGATCGTCCGCCTGATGGCGCGCTATCTGATCCTGCGACATTTCGGTGCGCGACGGGCGGACGGACGACACGCCCGCCTGCGCGAGCGCGCCCGCAAGCTGGCCGCAGGCTCCCGATATCCGGCGATCGGAAATCCGCGCCTGCATCGCTTCGAGGGCGTTACGGACGAGGCGATTGCGCGGCGTATCGTTCACCAGGTCTTCGAAGCGACAAGCGATTCGGCCGCGCTGCCATTCCCCTTTCGACTCCGATCGAAGCCAGTCGATCCGTCCACGCACCCGCGAAAGCGATAGGGCCTGACCCTGATAGCCGCGCGACAAATTGTAGCGCAGTCGACGCTCCACGACGAAGATCAGAAGCCGCGCCAGCAGTTCGGGAAGCTCGGCCGACTCGTCCACTTTCGAATCGAACCGGTCGACGAATCCGGCAAGATCGGCCGCGTATACCAGCAGCATCCACAGATTGCGGACGGGAATGCCCTTGGCGCTGTGCCAAGCGGCCTCCCCGCCGATCGCTTCATCTTCGGCAGCCGACGCCATGGTCAGGCCTAGAACTGCAAATTCGCGACTTGCGCCTCGGCCTGCGCAATATCGTCGTACCAATATTCGAACAACAACGGGCCGATCTCGGTCTCGACCAACGTTCGATACCAGTCGTGCCATGCCTGCGCCGAGGGCCCTGGCGCCGTCATTGGAGTGACGAAGCTGTGGCCGATCTGGAACTGGCTGCCGAGCGTGCGGTCCTCCTCGATTGTCCGGTTGAGCGCGAGCAGGCGGTTGGCGACGCCGTCGAGGAACTCGGGCGGAGCGCCTTGCTCGCCGCACCAGCTCCGCCACGCCGGGCCGAGTTGCGGTCGAAGTGTGAGGAAGGCGAATCTGCGCCGAAGCGCGAGGTCGACCAGTGCCAATGATCGGTCGGCGAGGTTCATGGTGCCGATGAGATATAGATTCTCCGGAATATGGATCCGCTCGTCCAAGGTTCTCGGATAGGCGAGCCGGAGCGCTTCCTGCGGGCTGCGCTTGGTGTCTTCGATCAGAGTCAGCAGCTCACCGAGGATTTGGGCGGGATTGCCGCGATTGATTTCCTCTATGACGATCACGAAGGGACGCTTGGGGTCGTCCCGGGCGGCGGCTACGGCGTCGAGGAAGGCGCCGTCCGCCAGCGCGAGCCCCCCCTGGCCGTCGGGCCGCCAGCCGCGAACGAAATCTTCGTAGGAGAGCGACGGCTGAAACTGCACGGCCATCAGCCGATCGGGATCGGATGCGCCGATGAGGGCGTAGCCGATTCGCTTGGCGAGCCAGGTCTTTCCAGTTCCTGGAGGCCCCTGGAGAATGAGATTCTTCTTGCGGCGGACCAAGCCCACCGCCGCTTCCACTTCCGATTCGGAAAGAAAGCAGCCCTCGGCCACGATATCCGCGACGCTATAGGCCGAAACTCGATCGCGGCTCGAGGAGGGCTCCGTGCGGGCCGCGCCGTCGTCCAAATCCGCTCCGGCGGCCGGTTCGATCCGCCAGCGATCCTCGAAATCTTCGGGAAGCGCGGCCAGATAATCCGCTCCCTCGTCGGTGAGGACGAGCCGACCGCCGCCCGGACTTTCGTCCAGCTGGACGAGACCCGTCAGCCGCGCCCAGGCGAGGATATGCGATCCCGGCAAAGTCGAGGTCCAGGTCGGGACCAAGTCCTGAAGCTTCCTCGCGGCATCGGTCGGCCGGAGCTTGGCCGACTCACGATTGATCATCAGCAGCAGGTGCCCCATGCCGAAGACTCGGCCGACCAGCGGCGCCCGGAGGACCGGCGCCGGATCTCCGGCGTTCAGCAATTCTTGACCTCGCTCCGTCGGGCGATAGGCATTGCCGTCGAGCCGGATGAGCCCCAGGCCGCCCATGGCCTGGGAGATGATGTTCGCGGCCGAGCTCGCATTCAGCTGAGTGGCTTCGGTCAGGATGACCCCTACGAGGTCTTCCCGGGTAATTCCCTGTTCCGCCTCGCGGACCATCGCCATGAGCAGGCCAATATTGTCCCTGACGCACGCAAGGCTGCGGCGCTGGGCGTGGGCGGGCAGTAGCGACAAGGGCGGGAGGGCATTGGCCTCGCGGTTAAGCGGCTGGACGGGAACCGCGCCCTCGTCCTGCCTGTCCACCTGCGTTTGCCACAGGAACCAGGCGAAGATGGATTGATCCACCTGCGCTTCGACGCTGTCGTCGGAACCGACGATCTCGCGGATACGGGAGCGAAGCATCGGATGCTGCGCGACGAAATCTCCCGGGGCCCGGCTGGTGCCGAGCAGGCGCTGCACGCCGGGAACGCGAGCGGCGTCCATGAGGCAGGTCATGTCGCGGGGGAACATGGCGGCGAGGAGCCGAACCAATCGAGCCTTGGGCCGGCGGGGCGTGTAGAGTGGATAGACCCACTCCAGCACTTCGTCGTAAAGCGCCTGAAGCTTGGCTCCGCGGGCTTCGACCGGGACGCTCTCGAGCATGTCTCGCGCATCGAATAGCCGATCCGCCAACTCCCGGTCCGTGTAAGCGCCGACGACAGTTACCGACTGGCCTGGACCGATTCTGGATACCGCGGCAGTGTCCCAAAGCATTTGTTGAAAAGCGGGCGCACACCAAGTCGGACGATCAGCGGCCCGTACCCTGCGGATCTGATCCGCATAGGACCGTCGCCAGTCGATGGCCCACGCCTCTTCGCGGTAATCCTTGAAAGGTCCATCGTACAGCTCGCTGAGATCGCGAGACGTCAAAACCTGCATATTGCGTTGCTCCAGCTATCCTTCTGGGGCCCGGTTATGAGACCAGGAAGCCGTCGCCGCTAGCGGGCGCGACTACTTTCCGACGCCGGCTTGGGCACGGCGCCCGCCCTAGCGCCCCCGCCGCTCCCCTCCTATAGAACCCCACCGAATCCTCGCGAGGCATCAATGGACATCAGGCTAGGGCTCACCTTCGACGACGTGCTGCTTCAGCCCGGCGAATCGTCGGTGCTTCCGAGCCAGGCGGACACCAGCACCCAGGTGACCCGCGAGATCCGCCTCAACATCCCGATCCTGTCCTCGGCGATGGACACGGTGACCGAGGCCGACATGGCGATCGTCATGGCGCAATTGGGCGGGATGGGGGTCCTTCACCGCAACCTCACGATCGACGAGCAGGCGGCGGCGGTCCGTGCCGTGAAGCGCTTCGAGAGCGGGATGGTGGTCAATCCGATCACCATGACCCCCGAGCAGACCCTCGCCGACGCGCTCGAATTGATGGCTCGGCACAAAATCTCCGGAATCCCGGTGACCGAGAAAGGCGGCCGCCTGGTCGGCATCCTCACCAATCGCGACGTTCGCTTCGCCGAGAACCCGCGCCAGCCGGTGTCGGAGCTGATGACCCACGACAATCTCGCCACGGTCGGCCCCGGCGTGACCCAGGAGGAGGCGCGGCGGCTTCTGCACCAGCGCCGGATCGAGAAATTGATCGTCGTCGATGAAGCCGGCCGCTGCACCGGCCTCATCACCGTCAAGGACATCGAGAAAGCGGTCACCTATCCCAACGCCACCAAGGATTCCGCCGGGCGGCTCCGGGTCGCGGCGGCGACGACGGTCGGCGACAAGGGCTTCGAGCGCTCCGAAGCGCTGATCGACTCCGAATGCGACCTCATCGTCATCGACACCGCTCACGGCCACAACAAGGAGGTCTCCGCGGCGGTCGAGCGGCTCAGGAAGCTCTCCAACTCCGTGCAGATCGTCGCCGGCAACGTCGCCACGGCGGAGGCGACCCGGGCGCTGATCGGGGCCGGGGCGGACGCGGTCAAGGTCGGCATCGGCCCGGGCTCGATCTGCACCACCCGGGTCGTCGCCGGAGTCGGAGTGCCCCAGCTGACCGCGATCATGGACGCGGCCGAGGCGGCCGCCGCCTCCGGCACCCCGATCATCGCCGACGGGGGCCTCAGGACCAGCGGCGACCTCGCCAAGGCGCTCGCCGCCGGCGCCTCGACGGTGATGGCGGGCTCGCTTCTCGCCGGGACCGAGGAGGCGCCGGGCGAGACCTTCCTTTACCAGGGCCGCTCCTACAAATCCTATCGCGGCATGGGGTCGGTGGAGGCGATGGCGCGCGGATCGGCCGACCGCTATTTCCAGCACGACATCAAGGACCAATTGAAGCTCGTCCCCGAGGGGATCGAGGGACAGGTCCCCTACAAGGGCCATGCCAAGGATGTGATCCACCAGCTGGTCGGAGGCATCAAGGCGGCGATGGGCTATACCGGCGCCGCCGATCTCGAAGCGCTTCGATCCAAGGCGAAATTCGTCCGGATCACCAATGCCGGCCTTCGCGAAAGCCACGTCCACGACGTCGCCATCACCCGCGAAGCCCCCAATTACCCGACTTCGGGCTAGCCATGACCCCGGCGGCCCGTGCCGAGGCGGCGATCGAGCTTCTCGACGAGATCATCGCCTCGGCCAAAGGCGGCGGCGCGGCCGCCGACACTTTGATCGTCCGTTATTTCAAGACCCGGCGCTACGCCGGCTCGGGCGACAGGCGGGCCGTGCGCGAGCTGGTCTATCGCGCCATCCGAGCCTGGCCGGAGCCGCCTTCCTCGGGGCGGACCGCGATGCTCGGCCTCGCGTCCGAGGATCCGGCGTTGTTCGCCGCGTTCGACGGGTCGCCGCACGGCCCGGCCGAGGTCGGTCCCGAGGAAAAGGGCCTGAAGCCGCGCGCCTCGGCGGTGCCGAAATGGCTCGTCCGCCGGTTCGATCCGGTCGTGTCCCCGGCCGATCTCCAGTCGCTCCTCGGCCGCGCACCGCTGGACCTCCGGGTCAATCGCCTCCGCGCTGAGCGCGACGACCTTCTTCACGCCTTTCCCGGATCGATCCCGACGCCGCTGTCGCCGGTCGGCCTCCGGCTTCCCGATTCGATCCCGGTGGAGGACAGTCAGGCTTGGGCCGGCGGCCTCGTCGAGGTCCAGGACGAAGGCAGCCAGCTGCTCGCTCTGGCCTGTGCCGCCCGGCCGGGCGAGACGGTCCTCGACCTTTGCGCCGGCGCGGGCGGCAAGACTCTCGCTTTGGCCGCCGAAATGCGCAATTCGGGCCGCCTCGTCGCCTCCGACACCGATCGCGGCCGACTGTCGCGGATGGACCTTCGGCTGAGGCGTGCCGGGGTGACCATCGTCGAGCCGCGATTGCTCAACCCGGGCCGAGAGCGGGAGGTATTGGCGGACCTCGTCGATGCCCCCGACCTGATCCTCGTCGACGCGCCCTGCTCGGGCACGGGAACCTGGCGCCGAAATCCGGAGCTGCGCTGGCGGCTCGATCCGCAGCGCCTCGCCAATTATGTGAAGCTTCAATCCTATCTTCTTGATCTCGCCGCGGAACTTGTTCGGCCGGGCGGACGTATCGTCTACGCCGTCTGTTCGCTTCTGACGGACGAGGGGCGGGGCCAGGCGGCCGCGTTCGAAAACCGTTCAGCCATGGTTCCCGAACCGGGTGCGATGGCGGGTGGACGGACCGCGGGCCCGGGGCGGATACTCACCCCGGCCCAGGACGGTACGGACGGCTTTTTCGTCGCGCGGTGGCGGGCTCCATGCTAGACCTCCGCCCGACAGGATCATGGAGTTACTGATGCGCCTTACCCCCATTGCCCTTACCGTCGCCATCGCGCTGGCGACGGTGGCGAGCGCCGGCCTGGGCCAGAAGCCGGACGACCAGATCGACGCCCGTTCCGTCGCTCTCACCCAGGAGGGGCAGGCTCTGGCCGCTCAGGCGCGCTATCAGGAAGCGACCGACCTGCTCGAATCCGCCCTCGTCCTCGATCCGCGCAACCGGCAGGCCTATATCGGCCTCGCCAAATCCGCTCAGGGGCTGAAGCTCCCGGGCAAAGCTATCAAATTCTATTTCGAGGCCCTGAAGCTCGAGCCCAACGACGTCGCCGCCCTCGCCGGCCAGGGGGAGGCCCTCGTCCAGCGCGGCGCGGTCGAGCGGGCCAAGAAGAATCTCGACCGGATCCGTACTTTGTGCGCCAACCCCTGCCCGCAGGCGACCCAGCTCGCCGCCGTCATCGCCAAGGGCCCCCCGCCCGAAGTCCTGACCGCGCAGCGGCCCCAGGCGGTAGCGCCGAAGCCCTGAGGTCTAAAATCCTCCCCCGGCTTTTGCAGGGGAGGATTTAAATTAAGCGTCCATCGCCTTCGCCACCGCGACGAACTCTTCCACCGTCAGGGTCTCGGCCCGCCGCTCCGAGTCGATCCCGACCTCCGCCAAGGCGTCCAGCGCGCCCTCCAGCCCCTTCAGGCTCTGCCTCAACATCTTGCGCCTCTGCCCGAACGCCGCTCCGGTGAGCCGCTCCAGGGTCGCCGCCCGCACGCCTTCCGGCGCCGGCTTGGGCACGATGTGCACCACCGCCGACATCACCTTGGGCGGCGGGACGAAGGCCGAGCGATGAACCTTCATCGCGATCCGGGCCTCGCCTCGCCATTGGGCGAGAACCGCCAGCCGGCCGTAGGCGCCGGTGCCGGGGCGGGCGACGATCCGTTCCGCCACCTCGAGCTGGAACATCAAGGTGAGCGAGCGCCACCAAGGCGGCCAGGCCTCGCCGCCCAGCCAACGCACCAGAAGGAAGGTCCCGACATTGTAGGGCAGGTTGGCGGCGACATGGGCCCCGGCCCCGGCTTCCGCCGCCTCGTCGACGGCCAAGGCGTCGCCATCGATCACCCGCAGCCGTCCGGCGGCGGCCTCGCCGACTTCGGCGAGGGCGGGGAGGCAGCGGCGATCGCGCTCCACCGCCACGACCTCGGCGCCGGCCCGAAGCAGCGCCCGGGTCAGCCCGCCCGGCCCCGGCCCGACCTCGTACACCCTTTGCCCCTGGAGATCGCCGGGCACGCGAGCGATCCGGTCGAGCAATTGCTCGTCGAGCAGGAAATTCTGGCCGAGCGACTTCGCGGCCCTCAACCCGTGCCGCGCGATGACGTCGCGCAGCGGGGGCAGCTCGATCACGCCGCCGCCAGCCGCTTGGCGCAGGCGGCGGCCATCTTCAGCGCCGCAAGCATTGCGGTGGGCTCCGCCTTGCCCCGTCCGGCGATGTCGAAGGCGGTGCCGTGGTCGGGCGAGGTGCGGACGATCGGAAGCCCGAGCGTGATGTTGACGCCCTCGTCGAAATGAAGGGTCTTGAGCGGCACCAGCGCCTGGTCGTGGTAGAGGCAGAGCGCGGCGTCGTAGGTCGACCGCATCCGGTCGTGAAACATCGTGTCGGGCGCATAGGGTCCGGTGACCTCGGCCTCCTCTTCCCGCAACCGGTCGATCGCCGGGATGACGATGTCTATCTCCTCGCGGCCGAGCGCTCCGCTTTCGCCGGCATGGGGGTTGAGGCCGGCCACCGCCAGCCGCGGCCGCTGGATCCCGAACAGCCGGCGCAGGGCGCGGATCGTGGTCCGTCCGCGCTGGACGATGAGCTCGGTGGTCAGAAGCTCCGGAACGTCGCGGAGCGCCACGTGGGTCGTCACCGGGACGGTGCGCAGGGAAGGACCGGCGAGCATCATCGCGACCATGTCGGCGGCGATCCCGCAGCGCTCCGCGACGAACTCGGTCTGGCCCGGATGGGTGAAACCGATGGCGTAGAGCTGCGCCTTGGAGACCGGCCCGGTGACGAGCGCGGCGCTCGCGCCCGAGCGGGTCACCCCGACCGCAAGCTCGAGAGCGTCGAGCGAGTTGCGGGCGCCTTCGAGGGTCGGCTGGCCCGGGCGGGTCTCACCCGCGGCGTCGATCCGGATGACGGGAAGGGCGGATTCGAAGCAGTCGGCGGCTTCGTCGGGACCGGCGACGACCTGAAGCGGACCGCCCCAGACCGCGCGCAAGGCTTCCGGTGCGCCGACGGCGAAGAACGCCGGCACCTGGTCGGCGACCCGCCGCTCCCAGGCCTTGGCCGTGATCTCGGGTCCGATCCCCGCGGGGTCCCCGAGCGCGACGGCCAGGGGAGCGATCAACGGAGCTTTCTCATGAGGGTTGGACGCTAACGATAGTCGACCACCGCGTCGCGCCGGAGATCGCGAAGGAAGCGCCTCGCCCGCAGGTTGACCCGGTTCTCGGCGAGCTGGTTGTAGACCGTCTCGAAGCTGACGTTGTTCACCGGATCGGGATCGTCGCGGCCGCACAGCACCAGGACGCTCACCCGGTCGTCGGCGGAACCGAAGGCCGGGCTGGCCTGGCCCAGGCCGAGGCCGAGCAGGGTCTGCTGAAGCGCCGGCGGAAGCTCGCGGACCTTGACCTGATCGTTGGTGACGACTTCGGCGCCGATCGGCACCGCCGCCGCTTCGGCGCCGCCGCAGCCGCCCATCGACTGGACGGCGCGAAGCAGGCCCTGCACCTTCTCCTCGACGACGGGCTTCGGGCTGCCCGCCGCGAAGCGGACGGTGATCTGCTTGAGGCTGAGGACGGCGTCGCGCGGATCGGCGGTGAGGACCTGCCTCGTATCGGCGACCTGGATGATCGAGAAGCCGCCGGGTATCGCGATCGGATCGCTGACGCTTCCGACCGGGGCCGATTGCACGACGCCGCTCAGTGCCTCGGGCAGCTGGGCCGAACGGACCCAGCCGAGATCGCCGCCCACCGCGGCGGTCGACGCCTCGGAGAATTGCCGCGCATAAGCGAGGAAGGAAGCGCCGCCGCGCAGCTGCTGGACGATCCGGTCGGCGTTGGAGCGCACTTCCGCGGCCGTCTCCGGGGTCGCCGAGAGGAAGATTTCGGAAACCTTGAATTCCTGGGTGCCCTTGGCGGCGTTGAGCCGCTCGATCACCGCCGTCACTTCGTCCTCGCTGACGTTCACGAACGGCTCGATCTTCCGGCTTTGCAGGCGGGCCCAGGCCATTTCGCCGTGGATCTGCCGCTTCAGGGTGTCCGGCGAAGCTCCGTTGCCGCGCAGGAAGGTCGCCATCTGATCGGGGGTCATCTTGAACTGCCCCTGGGCGTAACGGGCGAAATACTGGTCGACCTCGCCTTTGGTGATCTTGATGTCGGCCTGCTCGGCGGCCTGGATCTGAAGCACCTCGTCGACGAGGTTGCGAAGCACCTGCTGGCGCAGACGCGGAAGCTCCTCGGCCGGGATCGGGGCGCCGGCGGCCATCCTGATGATCGCAAGCCGGTGGTCGACCTCGGTTCGGGTGATGACGGCGCCGTTGACGATCGCCGTCGCCTTTCGAAGATTGGGATCTTCCTCGGTGATGAACTGGGGGTTGGCGGGAATGGTGAGGCTTCCCAGCGGCGCCGGGCCGGGGGCGCCGGCCGTCTGCGCCACGGCCGCCGCGGCGGCCAGCGAGCCGGCCAGCATCAGCGCCGTCCCGTGATAGATCCCGAGCTTCATCGTTCCTCCAATTAAAGCAGGCCGCTAGCGATGCCTGAAACCGGCTGAACGCCAGCTTACGGGCACATCTTTAGCGTCCGAGATTCTTCAGCGCCACCCGGAACTGGAAAGTGTTGCCCCGGTCGATGTCTCCGACCCGGTCGTAATCGCGGCGCCAGGTCACCCCGATCTCGAGGCAATCGTCGTCGTAGCTGACCCCGATCCGGTGGCGAACGGGCTCGTAGCCGTCCGCGGACGACAGCGGGCTCTCCTTGGCGTCGGTGAGGTCGATGACGGTCGAGCCGAAGACCGACCAGTAGCGGGCGAAGCGAATTCGGCCGCCGAGCCGTATCTCCTCCCGGTCGCGCAGATCCTCGATCGAGGGGTCGATATTGCGGTCGAGGCGAAGATAACCGATCGTCGCATAGGTCTGTCGGCCGCCGACCACGGCGTCCACTTCGTTGCGCCTCAGCGCCAGGCTCTCCTTGTCGATCCGGAAGCGGTGGACGAGGTTGAGCCGTCGGCCGACCTTGACGTTGGTTCGGCCGACGTAATCGGAGAAGCGGTCGGAAAGTCCGGTGCCCGGGGGCAGGATGCTCGGCTTGTCGTCGAGGCGATAGCTCTGGCCGACCGTGGTCCTGACCGCGATTCCGGGCAGATCGAGGCCCCAGTCGACTCCGTAGGTCACCCGCGGGCCGTTCTCCCAGCGGTCGTAGCCCGGGAAGCGGTTGAGCGCGAAGAGGTTGGAATCCTCGAGATCCACCGCCCGCGCGTCTTCGTTCGGGACTTCCAGATTGTCGGTGGCGCCGGAAGCGATCAACTGGAGCCGGGGGGTCAGGCGCTGGGTACCACCCATGAACGGCCCGACCAGCGGCCAGCGGAATTCGGCGGCGAGAGCGCCGATCGCCCGGGCGTGCCAGCCGGCCTCGCCGCGATAGATGATCGTGTCGGTGAGCAGATTGTCGCTGCTGTGGTAGAGGTCGCCGCGCGCATAAGCGGTGAGCAGCATCTCCTGGCCCCAGGGCGTCAGGCTGCGCCGGTCCCAGCGCGCGCCGGCGAAGGCGCGCTGGGTGTCCTGGCCGCTCGTCCGGAGGATCGCGAGGCTGTTCGCCTGAAGCTCGACCCGGCCGCCCCAGACCTTGCCCGGCAGGCGCCAGCGCGCGTCGATCGCGGGGAGGGCGATCGGCTGCTGCCCGGCGACATCGGTGATCCGAAGCCCCTGAAAGGCCCAGCCCGCGATCGAGACGTAGCTGTCGGACGTGATCCGCTCCGCCTCGATCACTGAACGCAGCCGGGTGTCGCGCGAAATGTCGTAGCGGCGAAGGAAGGTGCGATCGGTGACGTAGCGGCCCGAAGCGGTCACGGTCCAGACCGGGCTGAGCTGGAATCGGCCATTGCCCTCGAGATAGGCGCGAACGCCCTCGTCCCTGAGGGTGGTGACCGGCGCGGCGATCGGAATTCGCGACCCATAGGTCAAATACGCGCCGACCTGGAAAGCGCCGAGGCTCGTCAGCTGCCGGTAGCGGCCCTCCAGCATCGGCGCCACCTCGGTATAGACGTGGGGCGTGATCGTGGCGTCGCGATTGGGGGCCAGCTTCAGATAATAAGGCACGGCCAGCTCGAAGCCGTTGCTCGAGCTCAGCCTTATGTCCGGAACCAGCACTCCGCTTCCGCCCCCCTCGCTTCCGTCCGGGTGCGAGAGAAAGGGCAAGGCGGCGATCCGGGCGCCGAGCAGGTTGAGCGAAGCGCCCTCGTAGCGGATCCGGCCCTTGACCGGGTCGTGAACGACCTTGACCGCGTTGATCTGCCAGGTCGGGTTCTTCGGGCAGCCTTTCGCGTTCACGACCGCGCAGGGCGAATAAGCGGCGCGGTAGAGGGTCGTGTAGCCGTCCTTGCGCTCGGCCTTGTCGGCGGCGAGGCGGCCGCCGTCCGCGAGCACCAGAAGCATGTTCTGGACGATTCCGTCGCGGAGCGCGTCGGTGAGCACGACGCTGTCGGCGTAGACGACGTCGCCGCCGGGATTGACGACTCGGACATTGCCCTCGGCGCGAACCTCGTCGTCGGTCCGGTTCCAGGTCACCCGCTCGGCGCGAAGCCGGTTGCCCTCGCTGTTCATCCGGACGTCGCCGCTCGCGGTCACGACCTGGGCTTCGCTGTCGTAGCTGAGTTCGTCCGAGCTGAACGCCACCTCCCGGGAATCCGCGGCGGCAGGCGCGGCCGAGCCGTCGTCGACGACGGGACCGGTCTCCTGCGCACGCGCGGCGCCCGGAGCGGCGACCAGCAGCGGCAGCGCGGTCAGGCAGATGAGATTGAGCTTCTTCACTTTCCCCGCCGCCAGGCATGCGCTTGCCTTGGTCGGCCTATCGCACTGGAAGGGCGGGGGAGCAATGCGCAAGGTCGAGGGAAGCGTCATCCCGGCGAAAGCCGGGACCTCGGGGAGACCCACCGTGCCGTCTCGTCCTGGGGTCCCGGCTTTCGCCGGGATGACGGTGCCGCCCCCCTTTGCAGCGGCGGGGCGAGCGCCTAGAGGCTTGAAGCCAAAGCCAGGAGCAAGATACCGCCCATGAAAATCAGCTTCGCCAGTGAGCGCCCCGCCGGCGCCTATGCGCTCGCCCTTCCGGTGTGGAGCGAGGATATGGTCACCGACCGTCTCGCCGGCCTCGATCCCGGCGCTCGCGCCGTCGCCGCCCGAGCCGCCGAAGCCCAGCGCTTCGAGCGCGAGGCCGCCTCCATCGCCGAGACGTTCGTCGCCGAAGGGGAGGGCGCCCGTCGCCTGTTGCTGGTCGGATTGGGCGACCGCCGCCAGGACGAAGGCGTGCTCGACAAGGTTGGCGGGGCGCTTACGGGGCGGCTCCTGACTTCGGGCGAGACCCGCCTCGTCATCGATCTCACCGGCCTTGGCCTCGACGGCGAAGCCGCGGCCCGGATCGGGCTGGGTGCGGCGGCTCGGAGCTGGCGTTTCGACCGATATCGCACCAAGCTCTCCAAGAAGCAGAAGCCGACCCTGGAGGAAGTGGTGATCGTCGGCGGCGGCGATACCGGCTCCGCCTGGGACGAACGCGCCGCCTTGCTCGACGGCCTTTCCTTCACCCGCGAGCTGGTCACGGAGCCGGCCAACATTCTCTACCCCGAGTCTTTCGTCGAACGCTGCCGCGAGCGACTGGAGCCGCTCGGCGTCGAGTTCGAGGTGCTGGACGAGGAGCAGATGCGGTCGCTCGGAATGGGCGCATTGCTCGGAGTGGCCCAGGGCTCGGTCCGGCCGCCGAGGCTTCTGGCGATGCGCTGGAACGGCGCGGCCAGCCCCCATTCGAAGCCGGTCGTTCTCATCGGCAAGGGGATCACCTTCGACACGGGCGGGATCTCGATCAAGCCGGCGCTCGGAATGGAAGCGATGAAGTGGGATATGGGCGGCGCCGGCGCCGTCGCCGGGGCGATGGCCGCTCTCGCCGGCCGCAAGGCGAAGGCGAATATCGTCGCGGTGTGCGCGCTTGCCGAGAACATGCCCGACGGCAACGCCCAGCGCCCGGGCGATGTCGTCACCTCCATGTCCGGCCAGACGATCGAGGTGATCAACACCGACGCGGAAGGCCGGCTCGTCCTGTGCGACGCAATGACCTGGGCCCAGCGCCAGTATAAGCCCGAGGTGATCGTCGACCTCGCCACCCTGACCGGCGCGATGATCATTTCGCTCGGCCACGAATATGCCGGCATCTTCTCCAACGACGACGGCCTCGCCGGTCAGCTGGTGGCGGCGGGCGCCGCGAGCGGGGACAAATTGTGGCGGATGCCGCTCGGCGATCCCTACGACAAGCTGATCGACTCGCCGATCGCGGACATGAAGAATGTCGGCCCACGCGAGGCCGGCTCGATCACCGCGGCGGTCTTCCTCCAGCGTTTCGTCGAGACCGGGGTCAAATGGGCCCATCTCGACATCGCCGGAATGGCCTGGGCGGACAAGGCCAGCAACCTCTACGACAAAGGCGCCACCGGCTACGGGGTCGCCCTTCTCGACCGCTTCATCGCGGCCAATTACGAATCATGACCCGTCATCCCGGCGAAAGCCGGGACCTCGCGCCGAAACCGCATCTCCTTGGCCATGAGGCCCCGGCTTTCGCCGGGGCGACGGGCAGATGATCGTCGACTTCTACCACCTTACCGCCTCACCCTTGGAGCGGGTCCTGCCGAGCATCGCCGAGAAGGTCCTTGCCGGCGGCGAGCGGCTGCTGATCGTCGCCGAGCCCGATCGCCTCGCCGGCCTCGACGAGACGTTGTGGAGCTTCGCCAGGGACAGCTTCCTTCCCCACGGCCGCGAACGCCCCGAAAGCCAGCCGATCCTCCTTTCCGACTCTCCCGGGCCCGCCAACGGCGCCGCCAACATCGCTTTGGCCGACGGCCGTTGGCGCGAAGAGGCGCTCGGCTTCGCCCGGACCTTCTATTTCTTCGACAATGACGGCCGCGACGCCGCCCGCGAGGCGTGGCGCGCTCTCAAGGCCAGGCCCGAGGTCGAGGCGCGCTACTGGAAGCAGGACGAGCGCGGGAAGTGGGTGCAGGGGCCGTGAACCGGGGGCTCGTCGCCCCAGCGCAGGCTGGGGCCCCAGCGGGTGAGGAACGCCGGCGCCTTTCACCCGCTGGGGTCCCAGCCTTCGCTGGGACGACGCCTAGTTGCCCTTTTCGCGCGCCCCTCCTAGAGCACTGGGCAATTCCCCTCATCAACGGAGCATAGAGCCGGCCATGGCGACCGAACGCACTTTCTCGATCATCAAGCCCGACGCCACCCGGCGCAACCTCACCGGCGCGGTCACCGCCAAGCTCGAGGAAGCGGGCCTTCGGGTCGTCGCTTCCCGGCGCATCCGGATGAGCCGCGAGCAGGCCGAGGGCTTTTACGGGGTCCATCGCGAGCGGCCGTTCTTCAACGACCTCGTCGCCTTCATGACGTCAGGTCCGGTCGTCGTCCAGGTCCTGGAAGGCGAGGACGCCGTCGCCCGCAACCGCGAAGTGATGGGCGCCACCAATCCGGCCAATGCCGACGAAGGCACGATCCGCAAGGCGTTCGCGGAGTCGATCGAGGCGAACAGCGTCCACGGCTCCGACAGCGCCGAGAATGCCGCGATCGAGATCGACTTCTTCTTCAAGCCCGAAGAAATCGTCGGCTGAAGAAAATCCTCCCCGCTTTCGTGGGGGAGGGGACCATGCGAAGCATGGTGGAGGGGGTTCTTCCGGCTCGAGAACCCCCTCCACCGCGCGTTGCGCGGTCCCCCTCCCCGAGAATTCTCGGGGAGGAAGAATGCCGGCGCGATCGATTACCAATCACAATGTCAAAGAGCCTGGGCAGTCCGCGACTCGCCCATCCCCTATCTAATAGGAAGAATCCTACAATACAAGAACAAAAGTGGTCCGAACGAAAAAATTCCCTCGAGGCAGCCCTATTTGGCCCTCGCCGCCCAGACCGCGTCGAGCCGCCGTTGCGCCTGGCCGGCCTCCGTCCGCCCGATCAGTGACAAGCCCTTGAGCTCCACCTCGGTGCCGCCGAACAGGCCGCCGCCGCTCTCCTTGTAGCCGACATCGTAGAGGGCGGTGTCCGTGAAGGGGCGCCTGTCGGCGACGAAGCGGCTGGTGATGGCGACCGGCATCCGAGCATCGCCGCGGACCTTCTCGTCCTTCCCCTGCGCCTTCCGGATCGCGCGTTTCACCCAATCGGCCTCGATCCTGGGCTCCGTCGTCTCGAACGCACCGAGGCCGAAGGCGGAAGGGAAGAGCAGGGTCTGGCTCTGGATGGCCTGCTCCGGGTCGTGGGCCGTCAGAGCGAGGCGCTTGCCGCCGCCGCTCGACTTCAGGAGGAGGATCCGCGACACATTCGCCTGCCGGGCCTTCTCCGCGACCCGTTCCTGCTCGGCTGTGTTGCGCTCGGACCAGCTGTTCCACAACGCCAGGCCCGAAATCAAAACCCCGATCACGGCAAGGACTTCGCCGATCGTGATCCAGCGCCGCCGGATCGCCGCCGCTTCCTTCCGCTCGGCCGGGCTCTGATTGTCGTCGCTCATGGCTTTCGGCCTTCCAGAATGATTTCACGACGCGGGAGCAAGCGGGCCGCGAAGGCGTCCAGCGTCTCGGGATAGAGCCGGTGCTCCTCCTTGAGTACCCGGGCCGCCAGCATCTCGGCCGTCTCACGCTCGCGCACCCGGACCTTGGCCTGGGCCAGGACCGGGCCGCCATCGAGCTCGTCGGTCACGAGATGGACCGAGCAGCCGACCCAGACCTCACCCGCCTCGAGCGCCCGCCGATGGGTGTCGAGCCCCTTGTAGGCGGGGAGGAGGGAAGGGTGGATGTTGAGGATCCGTCCACGCCACTTGGCGATGAACTCGCCCGAAAGCAGCCGCATATAGCCGGCGAGCGCAACCACTTCCGCGCCCGCCTCGCGCAGCGCCAGGTCGAGCAGATGGTCGAACGCCTCGCGCTCCATGCCTTGATGGCTTTGCGCCCAGGTCGGTATCCCGAGCCGCCGGGCGGCGACGAGGCCGCGGGCTTGCGGGACGTTCGAGGCGACCAGGGCCAGATCGTAGCTGCGCGCCTCGCGCCTCTTATATTCGCTGAGGGCCACCATGTTGGTGCCGCGCCCGGAGAGGAGCACGCCGACCCGGACCCGATCAGCCATGGTGAGTCGCGGTCCAGGCCCCCCGAGCGCTCCAGCTTCCGGCCGGGCCGGCCACGGTGCAGCCCTTCGCACCCTCCTCGATCCGGCCAATGGCGAAAACGCTTTCGCCCGCATTCTCAAGGGCCTGGGAAACTTCGCTCAGATCGTGTCGAGAAACGATCAAAGCCATTCCGATGCCGCAGTTGAAGGTCCGCGCCATCTCTTCGGGCTCGACATTGCCCTGGCCCTGGAGGAAGGCCATCAGCCTGGGTAGCGGCCAGGCGCCGGCGTCGATCCGGGCGTGAAGGCCGTCGGGAAGGACTCGCGGCACATTCTCGAGCAGGCCGCCGCCGGTGATATGGGCCATGGCGTGAACCTTGCCCGCACGGACCAGCGGCAGGAGCGGCTTCACATAGATTCGCGTCGGCGCCAGCAGCGCCTCGATGAGGAGAATGTCCGGATCGAACAAGGCTGGCCGGTCCAGCTTCCAGCCCCGATCGGCGGCGAGCTTTCTTACCAGCGAGAAGCCGTTGGAATGAACGCCGGACGAGGCGAGTCCGAGGATGACGTCGCCCGCCGCCACCCGGGCTCCCGTCAAAGCCTCGTCGCGCTCGACCGCTCCGACGCAAAAGCCGGCGAGATCGTAATCGCCGTCGGCATACATGCCCGGCATTTCCGCCGTCTCGCCGCCGATCAGGGCGCATCCGGCCTGGCGGCAGCCCTCGGCGATCGACGCGACCACCCGCTCGGCGATTTTCCCGTCGAGCTTCCCGGTGGCGAAATAATCGAGGAAGAAGAGCGGCTCGGCCCCCTGCACGATGAGGTCGTTGACGCACATGGCGACGAGATCGATGCCGACGCCCTCGTGCCGGCCGGAATCGATGGCGAGCTTGAGCTTGGTCCCCACTCCGTCATTGGCGGCGACCAGGAGCGGATCGCGATAGCCCGCCGCCTTGAGGTCGAAGAAGCCGCCGAAGCCTCCGAGCGAGGCGTCCGCCCCCGGCCGGGCGGTCGATCTGGCGAGCGGAGCGATGGCCCTGACCAGGGCGTTGCCGGCGGCGATCGAAACCCCCGCTTTCGCATAAGTGTAGCCGCCGTCGTCGCCCATCGCCGCCGACTAAAGCTTGTACCGGCGATATTGAAGCCCTTTGTTCCCGGCGAAGGCAGCGGCAGGGTCTCATCCACGGAATACTCCACCGTGCGAATGTCGATACGGCCGAGTTCGCGCTTGGATTTCCCCGTCCAACTCGCCAAAAGGCGGGCGTGAAGCCAAGCTTTCGTCTGTCCCTCCTGTTCGCCGCCCTCCTTGCCTCGCTGTTGGCGGGCCGGGCGGTCTGGGCGCAATTGGAGGGAGGCGACCGCGGCGTTCCGCCGATCGACAGCGCCAGCACCTTCGAGATCACCGGGGTCGAGGTCGACGTCGGCGCCGACACCGCCGCCAAGGCCCGCGAAGAAGGCTGGCGTCAGGCCCAGCAGAAAGGCTGGAAGGCGCTCTGGGCCAAGACCAACGGCCGGCCCATCGAGCAGGCGCCCGGCCTCACCGACGCCGCCTTGAACGGAATGGTCGCCGGGATCGTCGTCGAGGCCGAGCAGATCGGGCCGAAACGCTATATCGCGACGCTGGGAGTCCTCTTCGATCGTGCCCGAACCGGCCAGCTGCTCGGAGTGAGCGGCTCGGTCCGCCGCTCGGCGCCGGTGCTCGTCATCCCCGTCATGCTGACCGGCTCGTCCTTCCAGACCTTTGAATCGCGCAACGAATGGCAGCGCGCCTGGGCCCGCTACCGCACCGGCAACAGCCCCGTAGATTATGTCCGCCCGACCGGATCCGGGATCGATCCCTTGCTCCTCAACGTCGCGCAGACCGGCCGGCCCGGCCGCGCCTGGTGGCGGATGCTGCTCGACCAATATGGCGCGGCCGACGTGATCGCGCCCGAGGTTCATCTCAAGCGCCTCTTCCCGGGCGGCCCGGCGGTCGGGACCTTCATCGCCCGCCACGGCCCGGACAATCGGGTCCTCGGCCGGTTCACGCTCCGGGTCGAGAGCAGTGCCGGCATCCCCCGGCTGCTCGACGAGGGCGTTCGCGGCCTCGACCTGCTCTACAGCCGGGCCCTTGCCGCCGGCCAGCTCAGCCCCGATCCGTCGCTGATCGTGCCCGAGCCGCCGTTGCTTGAGGAGATCGAGGAGGAAGAGGGCGTATTGGCGGAAGAAACGGCGCGGCCGCTGCCGCCTCCGGGCAGCACGCCGGTGGGCTCGGTGACCGTCCTCAGGGTCGAGGTCGACACTCCGGACCAGGCGGCGATCGGCCGGGCGGAGCTGGCGGTGAGCCGGGTTCCCGGAGTCACTTCGGCCTTCACGACCAACCCGTCGATCGGCGGAACCTCGTCGATGCGGGTGAGCTTCATGGGCGAGCCCGCCGCCCTCGCCGCGGCGCTCCAGTCGCAGGGCTGGCGGGTTTCCGGATCGGGAAGCAACCTGCGCCTGTCGCGGGGCGGCGACTGAGATGCCCCAGATCGCGCTGCCGCTCGACTGGCCGGTAGCCGACCGCGATGAGGATTTCCTCATCTCCGAATCCAATCGGGCCGCTTTCGAGCATCTGAAGCGCTGGTCGCTCTGGCCGGTCATGGCCAGCCTTGTCACCGGGCCGCGCAAATGCGGGCGAAGCCTGCTTGGCCGGCTCTTCGTCCGCAAGACCGGCGGCCGGTTGTTCGACAATGCCGAGGATCATGACGAAGAGGCCCTGTTCCACGCCTGGAACGAGGCCCAGCTGTCGCGCCGGCCGCTTCTGATCGTCGCCGACGCTCCACCGCCTTCGTGGCACATCGCGCTCCCCGATTTGCGCTCCCGGCTCGCCGCGACCCCGCACGTGGCCATCGCCGGGCCCGACGACCGGCTGATCGGCGATCTCATCGTCAAGCTGCTCGGCGACCGCGGCATCGCCGTTCCGCCCGAGGTCCCGGCCTTCATCGTTCCTCGGATCGAACGTTCCTACCTGGCCGTTCTGCAGGTCGTCGCCGTGCTCGACCGCGCCGCTTTGTCGCATCATCGTCGAATGACGGTGGCAATGGTGAAGCGCGCGCTCTCGGAAGACGGCATGATCAAGAGAGCGAGAAGCCACCCGGAATGAACGAGACCGCCATATCGTCCCCGCCCGGGCCGCCGCTGGCGGCGCGGGAACGTTATTTCAACCGCGAGCTGAGCTGGCTGGCCTTCAACCGGCGGGTTCTCGAAGAGGCGTGCAATCCCGCCCATCCTCTGCTCGAGCGGCTCCGCTTCCTCTCGATCTCGGGAAGCAACCTCGACGAATTCTTCATGGTGCGAGTCGCCGGCCTGAAGGCGCACCGGCTGCTCGGCGTCGAGGAGGCGTCGACGGACGGCCTCACTCCGGTCCAGCAACTCGCCGCGGTTGCCGCCGAGGCCGACGAGCTGACCCAGAGCCAGCAGCAGGTCTGGACCGAGATCCGCCGCGCGCTCGCCGATGCCGGAGTCGCGGTGATCGGCAGCGGCGCCATCGATTCCGACTCGGCTGAGTGGCTCGAGCGTCATTTCCGCGAGCAGATCTTTCCGGTGCTGACGCCCCAGGCGATCGATCCGGCTCATCCCTTCCCCTTCATCCCCAACCGCGGCTTCTCGCTGATCTTCGACCTTCGGCACCGGGCTACGAGCGAGCCGATCCGCGAATTGGTGATGGTGCCCTGGGCCCTTCCCCGCTTCATCCGCCTGCCCGGAACGGAAGCGCGCTACATCGCGGTCGAAACGCTCATCCGGCGCAACATCGCCGCCATGTTCCCCGATCATGAGCTGGTCGGCGGCGGCGCCTTCCGGATCCTTCGCGACAGCGACATCGAGGTCGAGGAGGAAGCCGAGGATCTCGTCCGCTACTTCCGAAGCGCCATCAAGCGCCGCCGGAGGGGCAGGGTGATCCGACTGAAGCTGTCCGCCGAAATGTCGGACGAGCTTGTCGCCATGGTCCGCGAAGGCGTTGGCGCGGTCGAGGCGATCGTCACCGAATCGACCGGCTTTCTCGGCATCGCCGATCTCGACGCGCTCTACGAGGAGGACCGGCCGGACCTCAAATTCGCCCCGTTCGCGGCGCGTTTCCCCGAACGGATACGCGAGCATGGCGGTGATTGCTTCGCCGCTATCCAGACCAAGGACATCGTCGTCCATCACCCCTATGAGAGCTTCGAGGTGGTGGTCGAGTTCCTGAAGCAGGCGGCCGCCGATCCCGACGTCATCGCGATCAAGCAGACCTTGTACCGCGCCGGCAAGCAGTCGGCGGTGATCCGGGCGCTGATCGACGCCGCCGAGGCCGGCAAGTCGGTGACCGCGGTGGTGGAGCTGAAAGCCCGGTTCGACGAGGAGCAGAACCTGCTCTGGGCGTCGGCGCTCGAGCGGGCCGGAGTCCAGGTCGTCTACGGCTTCATCGACTGGAAGACCCACGCCAAGGTCTCGATGGTGGTGCGCCGCGAGGAGCGGGGCTATCGGACCTACTGCCACCTCGGCACCGGCAACTATCACCCGGTCACGGCGCGCATCTACACGGACCTCAGCTTCTTCACCGCCGATCCCCGGGTGGGCCGGGACGTCGCCCAGCTGTTCAATTACATCACCGGCTATGTCGAACCGCGCGATCTCGAGTTGCTCTCGACCTCGCCGCACCAGATGCGGGACCATCTTCTCGCCCTTATCGAAGCGGAGATCGAGCATGCCCGCGCCGGCCGCCCGGGCGTGGTCTGGGCAAAGATGAACTCGGTGGTCGACCCGGCGATCATCGACAAGCTCTACGAGGCCAGCCAGGCGGGGGTCGAGGTCGAGCTCATCGTGCGCGGAATCTGCTGCCTTCGGCCGGGCGTGCCGGGCCTGTCCGACAACATCCGGGTCAAGTCGATCGTCGGCCGCTTCCTCGAGCACAGCCGGATCTGGTGCTTCGGCAACGGCGACGATCTGCCCAATCGCAGGGCCAAGGTCTACATCAGCTCGGCCGACTGGATGCCGCGCAATTTCGATCGCCGGGTCGAATATATGCTTCCGCTCGAGAACGTCACCGTCCACGCCCAGGTGCTCGATCAGGTCATGGTCGCCAATCTGATCGACAACGAGCAGAGCTGGCGCCTTCATTCCGACGGCAGCTACGAGCGGCTCGGCGCGGAGGATGAAAAGTCGTTCAACCTTCATCATTATTTCATGACCAACCCGTCCCTCTCCGGCCGCGGCGCGGCGCTGAAGGAGAGCGGGTCGGTCCCGAAGCTGCGCCTTCGGCGGGGTCCGTGAGAGAATGGCCGTGAGGGGAGGGGCATTGCTTCACGCCGAGCCGATGGCGATCGTCGACATCGGTTCCAACTCGGTGCGCCTGGTCGTCTATTCCGGGGCACCGCGGGCGCCGTCGATCATCTTCAACGAAAAGGTGCTCGCCGGCCTCGGCCAGGGGCTGGGCGAGACGGGCATGCTCGGCAAGGGGCCGATGGCCCGGGCGCTCGCCGCCCTGCGCCGCTTCCGGCTGCTCGTCGGCCAGATGGAGGTGCGCGACGTTCGAGTCCTCGCCACCGCCGCCGTCCGCGACGCAAGCAACGGCGATTCCTTCCTCGACGAGGTCCGGGCGCTCGGCTTCGAGCCCAAGGTGATTTCCGGCGAGAAGGAAGGGCGGCTTGCCGCGGAAGGGGTCCTCTCGGGCTTTCCGGACGCGGACGGGCTCGTCGGCGATCTCGGCGGCGGCAGCCTGGAGCTTGCCGATGTCGGCGGCGGGGCCGTTCACACGAGCATTTCCCTGCCCTTCGGAGTCCTGCGGATCGGCACTCCCGACGCGGCGGCGGAGAAGAAGCTGCGCCGCCGGCTCGCCCGGGCCCTCGAAGACTCCGGCCTCGGCGAGCGCGGCCGCGGCCGGCCCTTCTACATGGTCGGCGGTTCGTGGCGGGCTCTTGCCCGGCTCGACATCATCTCGCGCGACTATCCGCTTCCGATCACCCATCACTACCGGATGCCGCCCGAGCGGCCCGCCGAATTGAGGAGGCTGATCGCGTCGCTGAGCCGAAGCGATCCCAAGAGCATGCCGATGCTGACCGCGTCGCGCATTCCGACCTTGGCCAACGCCAAGCTCATCCTGTCGGCCCTGGTCGACGCGCTCGAGCCGAGCGAGCTTGTCGTCTCCAGCTTCGGCATTCGCGAGGGCCTGCTCTATCACGAGCTTCCGGCGGCGGAGCGGATCAAGGACCCGTTGATCGAGGCCGCGCGCGACGCCGGCCGAGGCCTCAGCCGCTTCGGCGAGCATGGCGACCTGCTCGACCGCTGGATCTCACCCATCTTCACCAACTCGTCCGCCAACGCGCGGCTTCGCCTCGCCGCCTGCCTGCTCGCCGACGTCGCCTGGCAGGCGCATCCGGATTTCCGGGCCGAGCGCGGCGTGGAGATGGCGCTTCACGGCAATTGGGTCGGGATCGACGTCTGCGGCCGGGTCATGGTCGCGCAGGCGCTCTTCTCCAATTTCGGCGGCCGCGACTTTCCCGACCGGCGGATCGGGGGCTTGTGCAGCGCGCCCGAGCTGGCCTGCGCCTCGCGCTGGGGCCTCGCCATGCGGCTCGGCCAGCGCCTCAGCGGCGGCCTCGCCTCGAGCCTGGAGCGCAGCCGGCTGGAGCGGGAAGGGGACGTGATCCGCCTGGTGCTGCCGAAAGCGGAGGAAGCGCTCTACGGCGAGACCGTCGAGCGGCGGCTGAGGAAGCTCGCCTCCGCGCTGGGATGCAAAGCGGAGATGGCGGCGGAGTAACTTGCCTCCCTATCGCGAAGCGATGGGGAGGGGGACCAGCGAAGCTGGTGGAGGGGTGACCGGTCCCAAGGCTCGCCGGCAGAGCCAACCACCCCTCCACCGCCTACGGCGGTCCCCCTCCCCAAGCTTCGCTTGGGGAGGCAAGCTAGCCGCAGTCGACCTTCGTCACCTTGCCGGCCGAATCCGTGTGCAGGTTCAGCCGGTTCTCGCGAAAGTCCATCGTCACCATCGTTCCGGGCGCGATCCAGCGCAGCGTCGCGGCGCCGCTGAGCCGCAATGCCGCCGCTCCGGTCCTCTCGCCTTTCGCTCGGCCGATCAGCGCCCGCGCCTTCGCGGCGTCGCACTTGCCGCCGGCTTCGGCCTCGACTGGCGGAGCGGTCGCGCAGCCCGCGGACAACAAGGCGGCGATGACGACGATCCTCATCCGCCGTCCGCCGTCAGGGTCATCACCAGCTTGCCGCCGCGCACCGCGAACGCGAGCCGTCCCTCGACCAGGTCGAGGGCGTCGCGGCCGAACTGGTCGAAGCGCCAGCCCTCGAGGATCGCCAGCCCTTCGCGCCGGCCCGCGGCGAGCAGCTCCAGCTCCTCGGTGCGGGCGATCAGCCGGGCCGCGACGTTGCTTTCGCGCGAGCGGATCTTGAGCAGGAGCTTCAGGAGGTCGGCGACAAGCGCGCCTTCCTTGCCGAGCCCGGGACCCCGGTCCTCCCGCGCCGGAAGCTCGTCGGCCGGCATCGGCACCGCATTGGCCAGCGCCGCCATCAGCCGGGCGCCGATCTCGTTGCCCGCCCAGGCCGGCGACAGCCCCCGCACCCGCGCCAGCGCATCCTGGCTGACCGGCGGATGCGCCGCAACATCGGCGATCGTCTCATCCTTCATGATTCGCCCGCGCGGGAGGTTCTTGCCGCGCGACTCCTGCTCCCGCCACGCCGCAAGCGCCTTCAGCCGGCCGAGGACCTCGGGCTTGCGGCTGGAGATCCGGATCCGTTTCCAGGACAAAGCGGGGTCGTTCTCGTAATTGGAAGGATCGGCGAGCTTCTCCATCTCTTCGTCGAGCCATTCGCCGCGCCCGGTCCGCCGAAGCCGTTCGAGCATCTTCGGGAACAAGGCGGCGAGATGGGTGACGTCGCCGATCGCATAGTCGATCTGGCGCCGGTCGAGCGGCCGGCGGCCCCAGTCGGTGAAGCGGGCGCCCTTGTCGAGACTCTTGCCGACCAGGCTCTCGACCAGGTTCGAATAGCCGACCTGCTCGCCCAGCCCGAGCGCCATCGCCGCGATCTGAGTGTCGAAGAGCGGGTGGGGGGTCTTGCCGGTAATGTTGTAGATGATCTCGATGTCCTGGCTTCCGGCATGGAAGACCTTGAGGACGTCCTCATTGTTGACGAGGAGGTCGAGCAGGGGCGTCATGTCGAGCCCCTCCGCCTTGGGATCGATCGCCGCGGCCTCGTCTATGTCGCCGATCTGGATCAGGCACAGATCCGGCCAATAGGTGTTCTCGCGCATGAATTCGGTGTCGACGGCGACGAACGGCTGCCTGGCCAGTCGCCCGCACAGACACTTCAGCGAATCGGAATCGGTAATCAGTGGGTGAATCTGCATCGCGAGGGCTCATAGCGGCGCCCTCCCGGCTTGACAAAGCAAGGCTGCGTGGCGAAGCGCCGGGCGACGAAAAAGTCATTCCGGCGAAGGCCGGAATCCACCTTCTTCCTCGCTTATGGAGCCCAAAGGCAGGTGGATCCCGGCTTTCGCCGGGATGACGGAGCAGGATTAGACAGAGCATGCACGCCTATCGCACCCATCATTGCGGCGAGCTCCGCGCCTCCCACGTCGGGAAGCGGGTGAAGCTTTCGGGCTGGATCCACCGCAAGCGCGATCACGGCGGAGTCCTGTTCGTCGACCTGCGCGACCATTACGGCCTGACCCAGATCGTCGCCAAGGCGAACAGCGAGCCGCTGAGGGCGCTCGAGCATCTTCGCGCCGAATCGGTGGTGACGATCGTCGGCGAGGTCGTGTCGCGAGGGCCGGAAGCCTCCAACCCGAACCTTCCCACCGGCGAGATCGAGATTTCCGCCGAGGAAGTCGTCGTCCAGTCCGCGGCCGAGGAGCTTCCGCTGCCCGTCGCCGGAGAGGCCGATTATCCGGAGGACATAAGGCTCCGCTACCGCTTCCTCGACCTTCGCCGCGAGCGGCTCCACCGCAACATCGTTCTTCGAAGCCAGGTGATCTCGTCGATCCGCCGCCGGATGGTCGACGCCGGGTTCACCGAGTTCCAGACGCCGATCCTCACCGCCTCCAGCCCCGAGGGCGCGCGCGACTATCTCGTCCCGAGCCGGGTCCACCCGGGCAAATTCTACGCGCTTCCCCAGGCGCCGCAGATGTTCAAGCAGCTGATCATGGTCGCCGGCTTCGACCGCTACTTCCAGATCGCCCCCTGCTTCCGCGACGAGGACGGCCGCGCCGACCGCTCTCCGGGCGAATTCTACCAGCTCGATTTCGAGATGAGCTACGTCACCCAGGAGGACGTCTTCCAGGCGCTGGAGCCGATCCTCGCCGGGGTCTTCGAGGAGTTCGCCGACGGCAAGAAGGTCACCCCGGCCGGGGAATTCCCGCGCATCCCCTATAAGGAGGCGATTCTGAAATACGGCTCCGACAAGCCGGATCTCCGCAACCCGATCCTCATTTCCGACGTGTCGAGCCACTTCCAGGGCTCGGGCTTCGGCCTGTTCGCCCGGATCGTCGAAGGCGGCGGCACCGTCCGCGCCATTCCCGCGCCTGGCACCGCCGAGAAGAGCCGGAAATTCTTCGACGAGATGAACGATTGGGCCCGCTCCGAAGGCCATGCCGGCTTGGGCTACGTCACCCAGAAAGGCGGCGAGCTCGGCGGCCCGATCGCCAAGAACCATGGCGACGAGGGCATGCGCAAGCTGATCGCCGAGCTCGGCCTCGGGCCCGACGACGGAATCTTCTTCGCCGCCGGCAAGGAGGGCCAAGCTGCCAAGCTCGCCGGGGCCGCGCGCACGCGGGTCGCCGAGCAGCTCGGCCTGATCGGCGAAGACGAGTTCCGCTTCTGCTGGATCGTCGACTTTCCGATGTTCGAATATGACGAAGAGGCCAAGAAGGTCGACTTCAGCCACAATCCCTTCTCGATGCCGCAGGGCGAGCTGGAAGCGCTGGAGACCAAGGACCCGCTCGACATCCTCGCTTTCCAATACGACATCGTCTGCAACGGCGTGGAGCTGAGCTCGGGCGCGATCCGCAACCATCGGCCCGACATCATGTACAAGGCGTTCGAGATCGCCGGCTATTCGAAGGCCGACGTCGACGAGAATTTCTCCGGAATGATCAACGCCTTCAAGTTCGGAGCACCGCCCCACGGCGGCTCGGCGCCGGGCATCGACCGGATCGTCATGCTTCTCGCCGGAGAGCCCAACATCCGCGAGGTCGTGCTCTTCCCGATGAACCAGCGCGCCGAGGATCTGATGATGGGCGCCCCGGGCGTGGTTTCGGCCAAGCAGCTTCGCGAGCTCAACATCCGCCTGGTCGAGCCGGCGGGCGCCGCGGCGAAGGATCCGGCGAAGACGGTGGCGCCTGAGTGATTTTGCCTCCCCATGCGGCACGCATGGGGAGGGGGACCGCCCGAAGGGTGGTGGAGGGGTAGCTGCGCAGGCCTCGCCAATTACCCCTCCCCCATGCTTCGCATGGTCCCCCTCCCCATCTGCGATGGGGAGGCATAAGGAGGGCGGATGACCATCGACCTTTCCGGCTTCGAATCCGGCGCCCGCTATCGCGGCGCTTATTCCGACGACCTTGCGGCCCTCCAGGAGCGGCTGGGGCGGATCCTCGTCGCCCATATCGTTCACAAGCGCCGAAGCCTGATCGTCTTCGAAGGCTGGGACGCGGCCGGCAAGGGCGGTGCGATCCAGCGGCTGACCTCCGACTGGGACCCGCGCGCCTTCCAGGTCTGGCCGATCAAGGCGCCGACCGAGGAGGAGAAAGCTCGCCACTTCCTCTGGCGTTTCTGGAACAAGCTGCCCGGCGCCGGCGAGATCGCCGTCTTCGACCGCAGTTGGTACGGCCGGGTCCTCGTCGAAAGGGTCGAAGGCTTCGCCTCCGAAGCCCAATGGCGCCGGGCCTATGACGAGATCAACGAGTTCGAGGCCCAGCAGGTCTATGACGGCACCCATATCGTCAAGCTCTTCTTCCACGTCACCCGGGAGACCCAGGACGAGCGGCTGAAGGCGCGGCTCGACCATCCCTGGAAGCGCTGGAAGGTGACCGCCGACGATTTCCGCAACCGCGCTCGGAGGGAGGACTATCTCGAGGCGGCTGGAGAAATGTTCGAACGCACGAATACGCGCTGGGGCCCGTGGACCGTGATCGACGGCAACAATAAGAAAGCCGCCCGGATCGCCGCCCTCACCGCCATCGCGGACTCGCTGGAGGCGGTCTGCTCCCTCGAACCGCTGGCGGCGGATCCGGAAGTGGCGAAGCTGGCCCGGGAGGCGTTCGGGGAAAATGGATAGGGTCTGCCCAAGCCGTCATGCTGAACTTGTTTCAGCATCCAGCCGCGAGCCCCTCCGTGGGCGGAGACCTGGACCCTGAACCAAGTTCAGGGTGACGGAGCCTCCGGATACTCGATCGACATCACCTCCAGCTCCCGCTCGCCTCCCGGCAAGGTCACCCGCCGAAGATCGCCCACTGCGGCGCCGCGGATCGCCCGCCCGATCGGCGAGGTCCAGGCGATCCGGCCGTTCGAGGCATCGGTCTCGTCCTCGCCGACCAGGGTCACCGTCCGCCTCTTGTCCTCCTCGTCGGCCAGCTCGACGGTCGCCCCGAAATAGACCTTTCCACGCTCCGGCTGAGCCGCGGCGTCGATCACCTTGGCGTCCTTCATCCGCCGCGACAGCCAGCCGAGCCGGCGGTCGATCTCCCTCAGGCGCTTGCGGCCGTAAATATAATCGCCGTTCTCGGAACGATCGCCGTTGCCGGCGGCCCAGGAGATCGTCTCGACCAGCCTGGGCCGCTCGAGGGCGAACAAAGCCTCATATTCCTCGCGCAGACGGCGATAGCCGTCGGGGGTGATGTAATTGGGGCGATCGGTCAACTCATCCTCCCCGCGCGTAGCGGGGGGAGGGGGACCACCCGAAGGGTGGTGGAGCGGTAATTGGCGAGGCCTCGGCAGTTACCCCTCCACCATGCTTCGCATGGTCCCCCTCCCCATCTGCGATGGGGAGGATCACCTAGCCCGGCCCGCTTTTGCCCAGGTAATAAGACAGCCGGTTCGGCGGCCTGCCGCCGCGCTGGGCCCGAATGGCATCGTAGACGACCGCATTTTCGAGCACGCGCTGCACATAGTTGCGGGTCTCGGTATAAGGGATGGCCTCGATCCAGGTGACGATGTCGGTGCCGCCCCGAGGGTCGCCGTTCGCCCGGACCCACTTGTTCACGTTGCCGGCCCCGGCGTTGTAGCTCGCCACCGCCAGCGCCGCCTGGCCCCCCCATTGGTTGAGCAGCCGCTCGAAATAGCTCGAGCCGAGCATGATATTGTAGGCGGGATCCGAGGTCAGGCGGCCGAAATCATAGGGCAGGCCGAGCTTGCCGGACTGCTCGCGCGCCGTCCCGGGCATGAGCTGCATCAGCCCGCGGGCGCCGGCATGGCTGACCGCGGCCCGGTCGAACGAGCTTTCCTGGCGTGTGATCCCGTGTGCCAGCGCCCAATGGGTCGAATAAGCCGAAGGCAGGTTCACCTCGGGGAAGCCGGCCGGATCGTAAAAGCTCTGGCCCTTGTTGCGCGCCTCCCGAGCCACCCAGACGCCGAGATCCTGACGGCCGATATTGCGGCCGAACTGGGCGGCAAGGATCCGGTCGCTCTCCGTTTCCGCCTGCTCGGCGATGGCGCGGACGAACAGGGACTGATCGCTCCACCGGCCCATATCGCCCAGCGCCTTCGCGGCCTGGACCAGCGGACGCGCGGCGAAGGCCGAACGCTGAGCCTGGCTCGGCACGGCGGCGGAAGGCGAGGGAGGCGTCATTCGCCGTCCCAGCCGCTCGAGGGCGAGCTGGCCGTAAAACTGGTCCGGGCTCGCCGCCGCCTGCTCCAGCCAGCTGTTGGACTGGGCCTGCTGGCCGGCGTTGAAGGCCGATCGCGCCGCCCAGTAGAATCCCTTGGTCCGGGTCTGTGAAGAGCGCGCAGCGCGGCCGTAGCGGTCGAACATCCGCGACGCGTCGGAGTGACGGCCCAGCTTGCCAGCGGCGGTTCCGGCCAGCCAGGCGAGATTGGTATATTCGTCGCGCTCGCCATAGGATCGGCCGCTGACGTCGGTTCCGGCAGGGTAGGCGTCGTCGAGCTGCGAGGCGATCCCATAGGCCGTCGACCATTGCGCGTCGTTGGCCGCGCCCTTGGCCAGGGTCAGCATAGCCTCGAACCATTTCTCCGCATTGGCCGGCGGCCTCGAAAGCCGGCGCGGCTGGGCCATCAGCTGACGGGCGGCAAGGCTCTGGCCGGTGGCGCGAAGCCAATTGGCGCGGTCCATCAGGAGCCCCGGATCGCCTTCGACGGAGCCGAGGGCGGAGAGCCGTCCGGCGGCGTCTCCGGCCCGGGTCTGAAGCGCGATCCGGGTGGCGAAGAGCGCCTGGCGCTGCGCCGAGGCCATCGGCAGTTGCCGGGCGGCGCTCTGCGTGTCGCCGTTGCCGAGCAGGGCCTCCAGCCGGGCGTCATGGTCGGCGCTGGTCATCTGGCCGCCGAACTGGCCGAGGATCCGCGCTTCGTCGGTCGCGGGGAGCACTCCGCCGGTCCAGGCCCTGCGCGCGGCCTCGATCGCCTCGTTGCCGCGGCCGGACGCCTGAAGCGCGAAAGCGTGGCGGGCATGGCCGGCCGGGGTCAGCGGCGGCAAGGCGTTGAAAAAGGCGATCGTCTCGAAGGCGGCGCCGCCGTCCGAAACGGCCTTTTCGGCGGTCCGGCGCATCGCCGTCTCGCCCGGCCAGCCGCGATGGCTCATCAGGAACGAAGCGTAAGCGGAGAAGGGCAGGCCGTCCGTCTGCCTGAGGCTGTTCCAGCGGGCCAGATCGGCGGCGACCCCGGACGGAACGGGCGAATAAGCCGGCGCGGGGCGCGGCTCGAACCGCGATTGCGCAGGCGCCACGCCGCTCTGAACCGCAACGGGAAGGATTTTGGCGACGTGCGCCGGCCTCACCCCCGCCGCGACCGCCGCGACGGACATTGCGGACACGCCCAACAGGCTCAACGCTAACGCTTTTTTCTGCATGCTGGACAGAATGCCAACCCCCTCCTTATCAGGCCCTGAACGGGCCCGCCCTTATTGTCCTTATTGTCGGGCCCGCACCCTCACGTGAAGGAGTTTATCGATGTTCCGCGGGTCGATCCCGGCTCTGGTGACGATTTTCCGGGACGAAGCGTTGGACGAGCGCGCGTTTCTCGACTTCGTGCGCTGGCAGGTGAGCGAAGGGAGCCACGCGCTGGTCCCGTGCGGTACCACCGGCGAATCGGCGACCCTGACCGCCGCCGAGCACCGGCGCGTGATCGAGCTCGCGATCGAGGGCGCCGACGGACGGGTCAAGGTCATCGCCGGCTGCGGCTCCAACGGCACCGCCCATGCCATCGCGCTCACCCGCTCGGCCAGGGACGCCGGGGCCGACGCCGCGCTCCATGTCCCGCCTTATTACAACCGGCCCAATCAGGAGGGCATCTACGCCCATCTCGCCGCGATCGCCGAGGCGGTGGACATCCCGATGATCCTCTACAACGTACCGGCGCGAACGATCACCGACATTTCGGTCGAGACGATGGCGCGGCTGGCCGGGATCGCCAACGTGATCGGGGTCAAGGACGCGACCGGAAATCTCGCCCGGGTCTCCGCCCAGCGCGCCGCCTGCGGTGAGGATTTCGTCCAGCTGTCGGGCAATGACGACATGGCCCTCGGTTTCTCGGCAATGGGGGGAACGGGCTGCATCTCGGTCACCGCGAACGTCGCTCCAAGGCTTTGCGCCGAGTTTCAGAATGCTTGCTTGTCAGGGGATTGGCAGGGAGCATTGAGACTGCAGGACAGGCTCTATCCCCTCCACGCGGCGCTCTTTACCGACGCCTCGCCGGGGCCGGTCAAATATGCCCTGTCTCGAGTCAACGGCGGCCTTTCGGCGGAGTTGCGGCTGCCGATGACCCCGCCGTCCGAGGCGAGCCGCGCGGCCGTGGACGAAGCCCTGGCGCATGCGGGGCTGGTATGAGTTGCACTGCTGACGGACGGAGAGTCGGTCGGGCCGGTTTCCTTTCCGCCCCGATCATCCCTATCTGCTGATCATGGTCCGTCCCCGTCCCGCCACGTTCGACAAGGTGAAGGTCGTCGCCGAGAACAGGCGCGCGCGCTTCGATTATGCGGTCGAATCGACCTATGAGGCCGGGATCGCCCTCACCGGCACCGAGGTGAAGTCGCTTCGCTTCGGCGAGGGCTCGATCGCCGAGAGCTATGCCGAGGTGAGGGACGACCAGGCCTGGCTGATCAACGCCAACATCCCCGAGTTCAGCCACGGCAACCGCCACAATCACGAGCCCAAGAGGCCGCGCAAGCTGCTCCTCCACGAGCGCGAGATCGCCAAGCTTCACGGCGCCGTCGCCCGCCAGGGCATGACGCTCGTGCCGCTTTCCATCTACTTCAACAGCCGCGGCCGGGCGAAGGTCGAGCTGGCGCTGGCCAAGGGCCGCAAGGCGCCCGACAAGCGCGAATATCAGAAGGAGAAGGACTGGAAGCGGGAGCAGGGCCGGCTGTTGCGCGACCGTGGCTGACCGTGCCGGGCGCTTCGCCCGCTGGGCCAAGCGCAACATGCCCAAGCGCGAGGAGCTGGCCGGCAACCGCTGGCTCAAGCCGTTCGGCCAGCGCGTCCTCCACTCCGAATTCTGGCGCTTCACCCGCCGCTCGGTACCGCGCGGAGTGGCCATCGGCCTTTTGGTCGGGATCTTCGTCATGGTCCCGGGCCTTCAGATCATCGGGTCGGCGCTCCTGTGCATTCCGTTCCGAGGCAACATCCCCGTCGCCGCATTCATGACCTTCCTGTCCAACCCGTTCACCACGCCCTTCATTCTCACCGCTTCCTATTTCGTCGGAAGCTCCCTCGGGCTGGGCGGGCATACCGGTGTCCCGGGGCGCGAGGCGTCGATCCGGGAATGGTTCACCTGGCTCTTCTCCGACGCCGCGCTCGCCATGGTCAGCGGACTCTTCATCATCGCCGTCCTGAGCGCCGTCGTCGGCTATTTCGCCTCCATCCTGATCTGGCGCTGGTGGACCGGGCGAAAATGGCGACGGCGAGCGATCAAATTAGGGCCATAGGTCCATCCCCAACGTCATCCCGGCGAAGGCCGGGATCCATGAACGCGGTCCTTCGAAAAAGAGGCGGCCCCGGCCGCGCCTCTCACGACGACTTTCCATGTTCATGGATCCCGGCCTTCGCCGGGATGACAGTGAGTGTTCAACGCCGCGCCCGGCCAGACGCTCCGTCTGCCGCCTCAAGGGCAGGTTCGCCTCCTCCGCCGTCGCCGCGCCCTTGACCTGAGGGAGAGAAAGAAAGGAAGGGTCCGTGGATGTCCACCGCCCTTCCTTCCGGCTCCGCTTCCCGGCCCCGCTTCGGCCTTGCCTTGCTCGCGGTGCTCGCCGCCGCCGCGGCCTCGGCGGCGCTGCTGCTGTGGGCGCTGGACAATATCGTCTTCGCAGCCGCCTTCTTCGCCGGGGTGCTCGCCGTCGGCCTGCCCTTGTCGGTCGTCGGCCGGGCCGCCGTCGCGGCACCCGACAAGGTCGAGCCGGGCGCCGACCTCGCCCTCGTCCGCGCCGGCCTCGAGGCTTCGCCCGACGCGGTCGCCGTCACCGACTCGGCCGGCGGCCTGCTCGCCGCCAACTCCCGCTACGAGAGCTGGTTCGGGATTCGCCCGCCGCTCGATCTTCCCTTCGGCGAGACGCTACGCCCGACCTTCGCCGCCACTTGCCGAGACGGGCAGTCGGAAGCGGCCGGTCTCGAGGCGGGCGACCTGCGCCTTACCGCCGATGTCCGAGCCGCCGGGCATGGCTCGGGCGCTCTGCTCTGGCGCTTCGCCCGGACCGACCGGGAGGACGCCGCCGCCGAGGCGCGGATCTTGCTCGGCGGCGAGATCGGCCGCCGGATCGCCCAGACCGGCTTGATGGCCGCTCTGACCGCCGCCGACGGCCGGATCCTGGAAGCCAATGCCGCCTTCCACGCCCGCGCCGGCGGCGAGGCCGAGGTCGCGCCCGGCACCCCGCTCGTCGACCTGCTGGTGATGAGCGAGCAAAATCAGTTCCACTTCGCCCGCGAGGGCAAGGCCGGCGGAGCGTTGCGCATCCTGCAGGTACCGCTCGCCGAGGAGGAAGGCGGGCCGAGCCTGTTCCTGATCCTGGACGAGGTCGGCGGAGTCGGTGCCGACGGCGCCCACAACATCAACGCCTTGCTCGAAATCCTGCCGCTCGGCCTCGCTTTGGCCGATCGCGACGGCCGCTTCGTCTATCTGAATGCCGCCTTCCGGCGCGCCGCCGGCCTGTCGAAGACGGCGCTGCCGACCTGGCCGAGCGACCTCGTCGTCGACGAGGACAAGGCCGCCGTCGCCGATTCGATCCGCCGCTTCGCCCGCGGCGCCTCGCTTTCGGGCGACGTCGCCGTTCGGCTCAAGGCCAATAAGGAGGAGCCGGTCGCGCTCACCGTCGCCGGCGCCCGCGGGCTCGGCGAGGCGGCGGTCCTGCTCTCCCTGAAGGACAATAGCGAGGAGGACCGCTTGAAGCGCCAGGTCGCCCAGGCGACCAAGATGCAGGCGGTCGGCCAGCTCGCCGGCGGGGTCGCCCACGATTTCAACAATATCCTCACCGCCATCATCGGCCATTGCGACCTGATGCTGATGCGCCATGCGCCCGGGGACAGCGATTATGACGACATCCAGCAGATCCGCTCGAATTCGAACCGTGCCGCCAGCCTGACCCGCCAGCTCCTGGCCTTCTCCCGTCAGCAGACCCTTCGCCCCCAGGTCCTCCAGCTTCCCGACGTCATCGCGGAGGTCTCTACCCTCCTGAAGAGGCTGCTCGGCGAGCGGGTGAAGCTTCAGGTCAAGCATGGCCGAGGCCTCGGCGCGGTCCGGGCCGACCCCGGGCAATTGGAGCAGGTCATCGTCAACCTCGCCGTCAACGCGCGCGACGCGATGACGGTCAAGGACGATCAGAGCGTCGGCCTGCTCACCCTCCACACCTACGCCGTCACCGCGGACGACGTGCGCCGGATGGGCAGCGAGATATTGCCGATCGCCGACTATACGGCGCTTCGGGTGTCCGACACCGGCACCGGCATCCCGGCGCACCTCCTGCCCAAGATCTTCGAGCCCTTCTTCACCACCAAGGAAGTGGGCAAGGGGACCGGCCTCGGCCTCTCCACCGTCTACGGGATCGTCAAGCAGTCGGGCGGGTTCATCTTCGCGGAAAGCGAGCCCGGGAAGGGGACGAGCTTCGTCATCTATCTCCCCGTCCACCGCGCCGAGGCGGTGAAGCCGGCGCGCAAGGCGCGCGAGCCGGCGGGCGAGCTGTGGGGCACCGGAACCATCCTCCTGGTCGAGGACGAGGCGACCGTCCGCGCCGTCGCCGAGCGCGCGCTCACCCGCCACGGCTACACCGTCCTCCTCGCCGAGAATGGCGAAGCGGCGATCGAGATACTCGACCGCGAGAAACGGGTGGATCTGATGATCTCGGACGTCGTCATGCCGACGATGGACGGCCCGACGACGGCCCGCGAAGCTCGGATCAGGCAGCCGGATCTGCCGATCCTCTTCATCTCCGGCTATGCCGAGGAGCAATTGCGTCAATCGATCGACCTCGAACGCGTCGCCTTCCTCGCCAAGCCCTTCTCCGTCCAGAAGCTCGCCGAGGCGACCCGGGACGCGCTGGTGATGAAATAGCCCGTCGCCCCAGCGAAGGCTGGGGCCCCGGCGGGTGAAAAACCCGGCGTTCCTCACCCCCTGGGGTCCCAGCCTGCGCTGGGACAACGGGCACAAAAAACTTGTTTCGCAAACGATAGTTACGCCTTAAGCCCACGCCCGTGACCGCCCGCTCCATCCTCATCGTCGAAGACGAACCGCTGATCGCGATGATGCTCGAGGATTTCCTCGACTCGCTCGGCCATACGGTCGCCGCCACCTGCGACACCGTCGCCGACGCCCTCGTCCGGGTCGCCCAGGGCGGCTTCGACATCGCCATCATCGACGTCAATCTGAACGGCGAGCAGGTCTGGCCCGTCGCCGACCGCCTCGCCGCCCAGGGCGTTCCCTACGTCCTCGCCACCGGCGGCCATATCGAGCCCCCGCCGACCCTGCATGCGAGCGCGCCGGTACTCTCCAAGCCTTTCACCCTCGACGCCATCGAGCCGGCGTTGGCGGAGGCGTGCAGGGGCTAGATTCCTTCCGGAAGGCAGGAGCATCCGGCGTCTCTTCTCGCCGGCCGCGGGCCAATCATTCTCAACGCAACGACGCAATGATGTCGTGCAACTTCCAAGGCGCCGCGAACTTCCAACCGGCGGAGTTTGAGTGGGGCTACGCCCGGATCGGAAAAGCGAGCACAGATCGCCTGGCAGCAGCGGCTTCGACTCGCCCAGCGCGAACGGCGCGGGGCCGGCACACGTCCCCCGTCGCCAAACTATCTCACGATGTCAAAGAGCCCTGCCGATACGCAACCCGGCCATGGGAACAATATAGGAACGTCAAGTCCCTTATTCTCCTACAGAAAGATCCGTTTCGGAAGTTGCAGGACCTCGGCCCCTAACCCATCGTCAGGGCGTCGATCGCGCCCTGGAGGATGTAGGCGGCGGCCATCTTGTCGATCAGCTCGGCGCGGCGGGCGCGGCTGGCGTCGGCGTCGAGCAGGGTGCGGGTCACCGCCTGGGTCGACCAGCGCTCGTCCCAAAGCAGGATGGGCAGCCCGAGCGGCTCGAGGTTGCGGGCGAAGGCCCGGATCGACTGGGTGCGCGGCGAATCGCTGCCGTCCAGGTTGAGCGGAAGGCCGACGACCAGCCCGGTGACCCGCTGCGCCTCGGCGAGGCTCCGGAGCCGCTCCAAATCCTTGCCGAACTTGCCGCGGTGGAGGAGCTCGGCGGGCGTGGCGATCGTCCAGTCGGCATCGCAAAAGGCGAGGCCGATCGTCTTGGTGCCGACGTCGAGCCCGAGCAGGCGCCCGCCCTCGGGGAGCGAGTCGCGATAGTCGGCGGCGAAGGCGGTGATCACTTCCCGCCGCCGAACGCCTTCACCCGGGCCGCCGCGTCGGCGCGCAGGTTCGACCAGAAGAGGGCGTAATCGTAGACGTGGTAATTATTGCCCGGAAGCACATAGGGCCCGAGCTCGGGCGCGTCCTCGCCGAGCAGAAGGAAGCCGCGCACGTCGCAACGGGCCGGAACGCCCGGCGCCTTGATCTCACCTTGGGTCAGGGCCTCGTTCGGGACGAGAGTTCCGATATTGGCCGAAGCCGGAGCCTCGCCGCCGCGACCCCCGGTCAGCGGGTTGGTGCAGAGCATCGGCGATCCCGCCCGCGATATCCCGGTCACGCCCGCGGATCTGTCGTAGACGTCGGTCACCTGCTTGGGGTCGGCGGGTTCGGCGAAGCTCTGCCAGCTGACCACGCAGCCCGACTGCTCCCTTTTCTCGCAGGCGGGCAGTCCGAGCGAGGGGAGATCGGCCGGGATCGAAACCGGCCAGCCGATCACATAGGCGGCGACGATCCTCTTCGCCTCGGGCTTGCCGGCGATCCGCTCGGCGAGCAGGCGCATCAGATGGAGGCTGCCCTGGCTGTGGCCGGCGAGGATGATCGGCCGGTCCCTCGGCGCCTTCTCCAGGAACTGTTCGAACGCGGCCGCGACGTCGCGATAGGCGAAGTCGAGCGCCTTTTGCGCTTCCTCCTGGGTGGTGAGAAAGGCGCCGAAGGTCGCCTGCCGATATTTGGGCGCCCAGATGTCGGCAACCGAGTTGAACACGCTCGCCTGGCTCTGGACGAACAGCTTCGCCCGCCATTGCGATTCCGGGTCGGCGAGCGGGGCGTTCCAATGCGCCGTCTGGAGATAGGAGGTGGGATGGATAAAGAAGGCCGAGGCCGAGGGTGTGCCTTCGGGCCTCAGCCCGGCCGGCAGCCAGAGGCCGGGGCTGTCCGGAAGGTCCGGCCGGGCGATCCACAGCCTCTTGTCGGCATAGGCCTTGGGTGCCGGAGCCGGTCCCTCCTCGAAGGCGGCCGACGGAACCATGGTGAACCGCATCAGCTCGGCGCCGAACAGCCGATAGACAAGCGCCGCGGCCATGGCGAGCATAGTCAGCCCCGCCACCACCCACAAAAACCGCCGCGCCAGCATCAAATCCTCCCGGTCTGCATCGCCGCTGCACAAGCGGATGGTAGATTCGATTGCAAGCGATAGAAGGTGAGGTTGGAGACCAGCATGAGCGAGGCGAAGCCGATCGAGCACGAACCGTGGCCGCTTCGAGCGGCGATCCTGCTCGCCCTCGGCGCGGCCTTGGCCCTGGCGGTCCATCTGCTCACCCGCGGGCCGGAAATCTGGAAGTGGACCGAGAATCCGGCGCGGCTGGGCGCCGCGGCGGCCTTGGCCGCGGGCGGGATCGTCTTCGCTTTCTCTCTGGAACGGCTACGCTGGCTGTGGTCGCTCCTCTTCGCCGCCGGCGCGGGGGCCATCGTCGGCTTCGTCACCTTTTGGAACGGTCAGCCCGAAAGCTGGGGCGCGGGCGAGAGCTGGCAGCTCGCTTCCGCCTTGCTGGCCCTCGTCATCGCCGTCCCGCTGTTCCAGGCGTCGCGCGACGCGGGGCGCCGGAACCTCGATTACCGGGCGGTCCACGCGCATATCCTGACCAACATCGTCCTCTGGTTCGTCGCCTGGGGATTCGTCCTCATCACCTTCCTTCTCGTTCTTCTTCTCTCCGAGCTGTTCCAGCTGATCGGGATCGTCATCCTTCGCGACCTGCTTCAGAAGCCGTGGTTTCCCTGGCCCCTGATCGGCGGCGCGCTCGGAGCGGCGATCGGGCTGCTCAGGGATCGCGACCGGATCGTCGGCACCCTGCAGCGTGTCGCCACCGCCATCCTCTCGGTCCTCGCTCCGATCCTCGCCGCGGGACTCGTCATCTTCGTGCTCGCTCTGCCCTTCACCGGCCTCGAGCCTTTGTGGGAGCAGACCCGGGCGACGACTCCGATCCTTCTCGTCTGCATCCTCGGCGCCGTCGTCCTGGTCAACGCCGTGATCGGCAGCGGCGGCGGCGAGGACGAAGCGCGTCCGCGGATCGTCCGCCTGGCCGCCGCGGCCCTGGCCGCCGTCCTCCTCCCGCTCGCCATCGTCGCCGCCGTCTCGACCGGCAAGCGCATCGCCCAGCACGGTTTCACTCCGGACCGGCTGTGGGCTGCCGTGTTCGTCGCCATCGCCGTCGCCGGCGCGGCGGTCTATCTGCTCGCCTTGGTTCGCGGCCGCGCCGGCTGGCCCGACCTGCTTCGGACCCTCAATCTCAGGATCGCCATCGGCATCTGCATCGTCGCCTTGTTCCTCGCGCTTCCGATCGTCAGCTTCGGCGCCATCTCGACCCGCGACCAGGTGGCACGCCTGCAATCCGGCCGGATCGCCGTTGACAGGTTCGACTGGGCGGCGCTGCGCTTCGACTTCGGCCCGTCGGGACGCCGGGCCCTCGAGCGCCTGGTGCGAAGCCCGAATGCCGCGATCCGGGACAACGCCCGAGCGGCGCTTGCAACGACGAACCGCTGGTACGCCCGCACCCAAATCGAGGATTATGCGGAGGCGCCCAAGGAATTGCGGGCCTTCCCCGCGGGTTTGCCGGTGCCGGCCGATCTGCGCGAGGCCGTGCTCGGCCGTCCGGGCCAGCCCGGCGCCTGCACCGGCAAGGGCGAATGCTTTCTCCTCTGGACGCCCGGCCGGACCAGGGCCGTCGCGGTCATGGATCGATGCTCCGATCCGGCTCGGACGAAAGACAGCGGGCCGTGCGATCTCAAGGTGACGATCGTCGGTCGGACGAATGGCCGGTGGGTTCGTCCCGCCGACGAGCCCCTGATGCCGGCGAACGCTCCCGGCCCGGAGCAGGCGGCCAGGGCGGTGCGACTGCAGCGCGAGGCGTTGAGGCGCGGCGAGGTCGAGGTTCGCGAGGTCACCCGGCGCCAGGCCTTCATCGGCGGCGAGCCCGTGGGCGACCTGTTCGAGTAGGCCTGCTTGCCGCGTTGCAGCGCGGATGCTAGCGCGCCCGCCATGTCCGTCGACGCCGCTACCGTTCGCCACATCGCGAAGCTCGCACGAATTGCCGTCTCCGACGCCGAGGTCGGGGCGCTCGCGCCCGAGCTCAACAACATCCTCGGCTGGGTCGAGCAGCTTCAGGAGGTCGACGTCGAGGGCGTCGAGCCGATGACCGCCGTCATTCCGAACAGGCTGCGCCTTCGCGACGACGTCGTCACCGACGGCGGCAAGCGGGACGACGTCCTCGCCAACGCGCCGGGGGCCGAGCATGGCTTCTTCGCCGTCCCCAAGGTGATCGAATGACGAGCAGTCTCCCCGTCATCCCGGCGAAAGCCGGGACCCCAGGCCGGAAAGGCACAGCGGGCCTCCCCGAGGCCCCGGCTTCCGCCGGGGTGACGGCATGACCGACCTCACCGACCTCGGAATCGCCGCGATCCGCGACGGGGTGCGCGACGGCGCCTTCTCGGCCCGTGAGGTCGCCGGGGCGTTCAGCGCGGCCGTCGAGAAGGGCAGGGCGCTCAACGCCTTTACCGTCGAGACCCCTGACCATGCCCTGGCCGCCGCCGCCGCCGCCGATGCCGCCCGCGCCTCGGGCGACCTGAAGCCGCTCTCCGGAGTGCCGCTGGGGATCAAGGATCTGTTCGCCACGCAGGGCGTCGCCACCACCGCCGGAAGCCGGATCCTCCAAGGCTTCGAGCCACGCTACGAATCGACGGTCGGCGCCAGTCTCTTCGCCGCCGGCGCGGGGATGCTCGGCAAGCTCAACATGGACGAGTTCGCGATGGGCTCGTCCAACGAGACCAGCGCCTGGGGCCCGGTCCTGTCGCCCTGGCGCCGGAACGACGGCGGCAATGCCGCGCTCACGCCCGGTGGAAGCTCGGGGGGCTCGGCCGCTGCGGTGGCGGCCCGGCTCGCTCCCGGGGTCACCGGCACCGACACCGGCGGCTCGATCCGCCAGCCGGCCGCCTTCGTCGGGATCACCGGGATCAAGCCGACCTACGGCCGCTGCTCGCGCTGGGGGATCGTCGCTTTCGCTTCGAGCCTGGACCAGGCCGGGCCGATGGCGCGCGACGTCCGCGACTGCGCGATCCTGCTCGAGGCGATGGCGGGCTTCGATCCGAAGGATTCGACCTCGCTCGACTTGCCGGTGCCCAATTGGGAAGCGGCGCTGAGCGGCGATGTCCGCGGCAAGCGGATCGGGATTCCGAGGGAATATCGGATCGACGGAGTCCCGGCGGAGATCGACCGGGTCTGGGAAAAGGGCATCGCCCTGATGCGCGACGCCGGCGCCGAGATCGTCGAGGTCTCGCTGCCCCACACCCGATACGCGCTTCCGACCTACTACATCATCGCCCCGGCCGAGGCCTCGTCCAACCTCGCCCGTTACGACGGGGTCCGCTACGGGCGCCGGGCCCTGCCGGAGAACGGCAACCTCACCGACATGTACGAGGCGACCCGCGCCGAGGGCTTCGGCGCGGAGGTCAAGCGCCGGATCATGATCGGCACCTACGTCCTTTCCGCCGGCTTCTACGATGCCTATTTCAACCGGGCCCAGAAGGTGAGGGCGCTGATCGCCCGCGATTTCGAGCGGGTCTGGGAGCAGTGCGACCTCATCCTCACCCCGACCGCCCCTTCGGCCGCCTTCGCCCTGGGCGAAAAGAGCGCCGACCCCATCGCCATGTATTTGAACGACGTCTTCGCCGTCCCCGCAAGCCTCGCCGGCCTTCCCGCGATCTCCGTGCCGGCGGGCCTCAACGACGAGGGTCTCCCGCTCGGGCTTCAGCTGGTCGGACGGGCGCTCGACGAGCAGGGCGTGCTGAACGCCGCTCTGGCCCTCGAAGAGCGCGCGGGCTTCACCGCGAGGCCGGAGCCCTGGTGGTGAGCGTCAAGATCCCGCAGATCCTGGCGGGCGCCCTGGGGGCAGCCGTCTATACGTGCCTGGCCCAGCGGGCCGGCGCCTACATCCTCGAGCCGAACACCACCGCCGATCTGCTTCACTGGAAGGGCGCCGTCCCGAGCGCGTTCGATTGGGCGACCCTCGTCTTCGTGCTGATCTGGAATACGAAAAATCTCGTCGACGATTTCAAGGCGTTCGAGCATCCGCCCGACACCGCTTTCCACCTGTTATGGACGATTTTTTTCAGCGCTTTGTCGTACACTTTGTTGGCCTTGGCCGCTTCCTCGGCGTTTCGCGGCCCGGCCGCGACGCAGATCCTTTTCCTCTACTTTTGCACGCTGACGGCCTGGTCGTTCTTCAGCTGGATGCGGCGTTGTCGCTCTACAGATAGGTCTCCCGAAGCCGTCGCCAAATTACATCGTCGCGGCCGCTGGATCATCATCAAGGCGGCCTGTGCGGGGGCCGTGGCCGGCAGTCTCTTCGTGGGATCGCCGATCCTGATGATCGTCGTCGTAGGCGTGATCTACATTTACGATTGTCGGGATTGCGGAACTTATTCGACCGATAATCCAGGTGGAATTTAACATGTCGACTTACCGAATTCACGGCGCAACCGGCGAATGGGAAGTGGTGATCGGCCTTGAGGTCCACGCCCAGGTGACGTCGAACGCCAAGCTTTTCTCGGGCGCCTCGACCGAATTCGGCGCCGAGCCCAACAGCCAGGTCAGCCTGGTCGACGCGGCCATGCCCGGGATGCTTCCGGTGCCCAACGCGGAGTGCATCCGCCAGGCGGTTCGGACCGGGATGGCGCTCGAGGCGCAGATCAACCCGTGGTCGCGCTTCGACCGGAAGAATTATTTCTACGCCGATCTGCCGCAGGGGTACCAGATCAGCCAGCTCTACCATCCGATCGTCGGCGAGGGCGAGATCGAGATATTGCTCGACGACAAGGACGAGGGCTCGGCCAAGCGCATCGGGGTGGAGAGGATCCATCTCGAGCAGGACGCCGGCAAGCTGATGCACGATCAGCATCCCAGCTTGTCCTATGTCGACCTCAACCGCTCGGGCGTGGCGCTGATGGAGATCGTCTCCAAGCCGGACATGAGAAGCCCCGAGGAAGCAGGGGCTTACGTCAGGAAGCTCAGAGCGGTCCTGCGCTACGTCGGGAGTTGCGACGGCAATATGGAGCAGGGCTCGATGCGCGCCGACGTCAACGTCAGCGTCCGCAGGCCCGGCGGCGCGCTCGGCACCCGGACCGAGACCAAGAACGTCAATTCGGTCCGCTTCATCATGGCCGCGATCGAGCATGAGGCGAACCGCCAGGTCGACGTGCTCGAGGGCGGCGGAAGCATCGTCCAGGAGACCCGCCTGTGGGACCCGGACAAGTCCGAGACCCGGAGCCTTCGCTCCAAGGAAGAAGCGCACGATTATCGCTATTTCCCCGATCCGGACCTGCTCCCGGTCGAGCTGGGCGACGAGTTCCTCCGCGACTGCCGGGCCTCGCTCCCCGAGCTCCCGGACGCAAAGCGCCGCCGCTACGAGCAGGGGCTGGGCCTCTCCGCCTACAACGCCAGCGTCCTCACCGCCGACGTCACGACGGCGCGATGGTTCGAGGCGCTGCTCGAAAAGCTCGGCGAAGAGCATTCCCAGCGCGCCGGCAATTGGGTCACGTCCGACCTGTTCGGCGCCCTGAACCGCCTCGGCAAAGGCATCGAGGAGAGCCCCGTCACCCCCGCCCAGGCGGCCGAATTGCTCCGCCTCACCGCCGACGGCACACTCTCCGGCACCCTCGCCAAGCAGGTCTTCGAGATCATGCTCGAAAACGGCCAGGATCCGGCCCTCATCGTCGAGGAACGCGGCCTCAAGCAGACCAGCGACACCGGGGCGATCGACTCCGCCATCGCCGACGTCATGGCCGCCAACCCCGACAAGGTCGCCGAATATCGTGGCGGCAAGGACAAGCTCTTCGGCTTCTTCGTCGGCCAGGTGATGAAGGCCATGCAGGGCAAGGCCAATCCGGGCGTGGTCAACGATCTGCTCCGCAAGGCGCTGGGCTAAAACCCCTCTCCCGCCACTTGGCGGGAGAGGAGGGGCCCCCCGCGAAGCGGTGGGCGGTGAGGGTCTTGCTGACTCGTTGCTACAGACCCTCACCTCCCAAGCTTCGCTTGGGCCCCTCCTCTCCCGTGAAGACGGGAGAGGAAAATGGAGAAGCCATGAAAGTCGGCAGAAGAGCGGTCAACGCCGTCCGCTACATCCTGGAGGATATGCTTCCCCCGGCGCTTCGGGATTCGCCTCTGTTTCTGCCCGTGATGTACCTGGTGTGGGGCCGGGACGCGCGCCGCTTCATCGCCTTCCGCGACCGCCTTCGGACGATGAGCGCCGAGGAATATGCGTCGTTCTACGCCACGATTACCCCCATCCACGGCGAATGCGACCTCAACCGCGCCTGCCTGGACCGAATCCTCGCCGAGGTCGAAGGGGAAACAATCCTCGACGCCGGTTGCGGACGAGGCCATTTGGCCGATCTGATCGCGCGCCGCGACCCCGGAAGGAGCGTGGTCGGCGCGGACCTTGCGCCACCTCGAGGCAATTGGCCCTCCAACCTCGGCTTCGTCGAAGGCTGGCTCGGCCGCCTCCCTTTCGCCGACGCTTCGTTCGATACCGTCGTGTGTACCCACACTCTCGAGCATATCCTGGACCTGGACGGAGCCGTCGCGGACCTGAGGCGGATCGCCCGGCGGCGACTGATCCTCGTCGTGCCCCGCGAGCGGGAGGCGAAATACCCGCTCAACCTCCACGTCCACTTCTTTCCCTACGCGCACACCTTCCTCAACCGGATCCACGCCCCCGACGGCCGCTTCGTCTGCGAGGTCCTGAACGGCGACATCTATTATCGAGAGGACATGACCTGACCGGCCACCCGCGCCTGCCAGAGGACGAGCAGCGGTACCGCTCCAAGCTCCATCGCAAGCCCGAACACATGGCCCGTGCCCGGCATCCCGGACGTGACCAGGCCCATCAGCCGTCCCAGCCCTCCGACGAAGACCAGGAAGGCAAGGAGGCGGAAGCGGGCCGTCTTGCGCTCGATCCCGGGAATGCAGCTCGCGAAGGCGAGGCCGATGGCGAAGAGCAGCCCGGAGAGGTAGCGGAAGTGGCTGTCGAGGTCGGCGGGCACGGGGCTCTCCACATCGCGGAGAAAGGTCGGACCCTCGATCATGCCCGATCCGCCGGCGAGGAACGGAACGACGCAGCCCAGCGCCACCGCAGCCTGGAGCAGGCGCCGCTCCAGGCTCACACGTTGAACCGGAACAGCATCACGTCGCCGTCCTGGACGACATATTCCTTGCCCTCGGAGCGCATCTTGCCCGCGTCCTTGGCGCCCGCCTCGCCTCCGAACTTCACGAAATCCTCATAGGCGATGGTCTCGGCGCGGATGAAGCCGCGTTCGAAATCGGTGTGGATGGCACCCGCCGCCTGGGGCGCCTTGGCGTTTTTCTCGACGGTCCAGGCACGCGCCTCCTTCGGACCGGCCGTGAAGAAGGTGATCAGGTGCAGGAGGTCGTAGCCGGCGCGGATCACCTGGCTGAGGCCGGTCTCCTCCAGGCCGAGGTCCCTGAGGAATTCGGGCCGGTCGACGGGGTCCATGGTCGCGATCTCGGCCTCGATCGCCGCCGAGATGACGACCGCGCCCGCGCCTTCCGCCTTCGCCTTCTCGAACACCCTGGCGCTGTGCGCATTGCCCGTCGCGGCTTCGCCCTCGTCGACGTTGCAGACGTAGAGGACGGGCTTGGCGGTGAGCAATTGCGCCCGCTCGAGCGCGACCTTCTCCTCCGAATCCTTGGGCTCGGTCAGCCGCGCCGGTTTGGAATCGCGAAGCAGGTCCAGCGCCTGGCCGAGCACGGAGGCCTGGATCTTGGCCTCCTTGTCGCCCTGCTGCGCCTTCTTGGCCAAGGCCGGGACCCTCTTCTCGAGGCTCTCCAGGTCCGCCAGCATCAATTCGGTCTCGACCGTGTCGGCATCCGCCACCGGGTCGATCCGGCCCTCGACATGGGTGACGTCGCCTTCCTCGAAGCAGCGAAGCACATGGACGATGGCATCGACCTCGCGGATGTTGCCGAGGAACTGGTTGCCCAGCCCTTCGCCCTTGGAAGCGCCCCGGACCAGCCCGGCGATGTCGACGAATTCGAGCTGGGTCTCGATTTCCTGAGCCGACTTGGCGACCCGCGCGATCGCGTCGAGCCGGGGGTCGGGGACCGCGACTCGACCGACATTGGGCTCGATCGTACAGAACGGATAATTCGCCGCCTGCGCCGCCGCCGTCTCGGTCAGCGCGTTGAACAAGGTGGACTTGCCGACATTGGGCAGCCCGACGATCCCGCAACGAAAACCCATAGTCTCTTACACACTCCGCACGTCGTCATGCTGAACTTGTTTCAGCATCCAGTTCGATGAAGGTCGGCGATGCTCGAAACTGGACCCTGAAACAAGTTCGGGGTGACGATGGGTGCAATTCGTCGACCGCCCTGAGGCTCGAAGCCGGACCCTGAAACGCGTTCAGGGTGACAGGGATGGGCAAGCCTGCTACATATGTAACATGATCAAGATGAGAACCTGGGCATTTGGGCTGATGGTCGCAGCGATGGCGGCGCAGCCCGCGCCAGCCCGCCCCTCCGCCCAGAAGATCGACTCGGCCGCGCGCGACGCCATGCGCCGCACCGGCGCCCGCGGCCTCGCTCTCGCCATCGTCGACGGCGGCAAGCCGGTGTTCGTCCGAGCCTGGGGCGACCGCAACGCCGCCGGCGATCCGCTCGAGGCCGAGACCGTCATGTACGGCGCCTCGCTGACCAAGGCGGTCTTCGCCTACACCGTCATGCAGCTGGCCGAGGAGGGCAGGATCGCGCTGGACCGGCCGCTCGCCGAATATCTGCCGCGCCCGCTTCCCGACTACGGCAATCTCGACGCTTACGGGAATTGGGGCGATCTCGCCGGCGACTCGCGCTGGCGCAAGCTCACCGCGCGCCATCTCCTCACCCACAGCTCGGGGTTCAGCAACTTCTCCTGGGACGAGCCCGACCGGAAGCTTCGATTCCGTTTCGACCCGGGCGCCCGCTACGCTTATTCGGGAGAGGGGATCATCCTGCTCCAGTTCGTGCTCGAGAAAGGCCTCGGCCTCGATCTGGGAGCGGAGATGAAGCGCCGGGTGTTCGACCGTTTCGGAATGAAGAATAGCAGCATGGTCTGGCGGCCCGACTTCGCCCGCAACCTCGCCGACGGCTGGAAGTCGGACGGAAGCGTCGAGCCGCATGACGAGCGAAGCCGGGTCCGGGCCGCCGGCTCGATGGACACGACGATCGCCGATTTCGCCCGCTTCGCCGCCGCCTTCATGCGCGGCGAGGGGCTCGAGCCCTCCTCGCGGGCCGAGATGGTTCGAGCCCAGCTGCCGATCACTTCCACGTCCCAGTTTCCGAGCATGGCTCCGGAGGCGCCTTCCGAAAAGCGCTGGAAGGGGCTGGCGGCCGGCCTGGGCGTGGTGACCTTCGAAGGGCCGCAGGGCAGGGGCTTCTTCAAGGGCGGGCATAACGACAGCACCGGCAACAGCTGGGTCTGCCTCGAGCGCGGCCGCCGCTGCGTCGTCCTCCTCGCCAACGACGTCCGCGCCGAAGCCGCCTTCCCGGCCCTGGTCGACTCGATCCTCGGCGACACCGGCCTCCCCTGGCGCTGGGAATATAGCTGGCTGCCGGAGTAGAGCCGCGCAACGGTTGGCATCATTGCCTCGAGCGGGTCACCTCCCCGGCCGGCAGGCCCTGGATTTTCGAGAGAAGGCACGAAGGCACAAAGGCACGACGTAGAAAAAGGAGCATTCTACGTCGTGCCTTCGTGCCTTCTCTTTAAGTTTGGCGCCGAGGCGCCGGAGGGCAGGCGCAAGCGTCTGTCCCACAGCCCGACCTCCGTCGACTGGCCGAACCTTGACCGGCTCAGGCTGACGTCGGCGTACGGATTTCGTTCGGCTTGAGCAGAATGAGCGCCGCCAGCCCCGCGACGATGGCCGCGCCGGCCGCCGTGAAGGCGGCGACGGCGAAGGCGTCGGCCAGGGCTTCGCCGCGCGCGGCGAGCACTCCGCCGACGAGCGCCGTGGCGATCAGGCCGCCGGTTCGCGCCACCGCGCTGTTGAAGCCGTTGGCGGTTCCGACATGGTCGGAATCGACCGAGGCCATCACCGCCGTCGTCAGCGGCGCCACCGCACCGGCCATTCCGATCGCGATGACCAGCATCGCGGGGAGCACGCTCGTCCAATAGGAGCCGCCGTCGCCGATCCGGGCCGCGAGCACGAAGCCGGCGGCGACGATCAGGGGCCCGATGGTGAGCGGAAGGCGCGGCCCGATCCGTGCCGCGACGGCGCCCATCCCCCGCGAGGCGAGGCCGAGAATTGCCGGCAGCGGAAGCAGGGCCGCGCCCGCTTCGACCGGCGAATAGCCGCGAAGCTCGATCAGCAGATAGGGCAGAAGCACGAACAGTCCGCCCAGGGCCGCGTACAGGAAGAAAGTTAGGAGCGTGAGCCCGGCGAAGCTGGCGGTCGCGAACAGCGCCGTCGGCATGATCGCCCGGTCGCCCCGGCGGCGCTCGATCGCGACGAAGCCGATCAGGGCGCCGCCGCCGAGCGCCGTGGCCGTCCAGCCTTCGAGAACCAGGCCGCCGCCGCCCGACAGCACGGTCAGCCCCCAGGTGATCGCCGCCAGCGCGAGAGTCGCGGCGCCGACTCCGAGCCAATCGAGCGGAGCCCGGGTTTCGTCGCGGCTCTCGTCGACATGGCGCCAGCCCAGATACAGAGCGCCGGCGGCGAGCGGCAAGTTGATGAGGAAGATGGAGCGCCAGCCGACGCTCCCGACCAGCCAGCCGCCGAGCAAGGGCCCGAGCGCACCGGCGATCGCGCCCGCCGCCGCCCAGCTTCCGATCGCCCGGCCGCGTGCCTCGCCGGCGAAGGCCGCGCCGAGCAGCGCCAGGCTGTTGGGCATCAGCATCGCCGACGCCATTCCCTGCAGGGCGCGCCCGGCGAGCAGCCAGTGCAGGGACGGCGCGAGCGCGCACAAAGCCGACGCCAGAGCGAACAGAGCCATGCCGATCAGGAACAGCCGCCGCCGCCCGAACTTGTCGCCGGCCGCCCCGCCGAGCAGCAAAAAGGCGCTCAGCGGAAGCAAATAGGCGTTGACGATCCATTGCAGGCCGGACGCCTCCGCCCCCAGGTCGGCGCCGATCGCGGGGAGGGCGACGTTGACCACCGATCCGTCGACGAAGGCGAGGCTGGAGGCGAGGATCGAGGCGAACAGCGTGAGCCGACCGCCGGCGCCCGGCCTTCCGCCCGCGCACTGGGCCGCGACGGCGCCGTCGCACGGGCCGGGCAGCGCCGCGGTCACAGCCGGTAGTTGAAGCTGATGCTGATCCGCTCCCCCTTGCCGGTCCCCGAAACCACCTCGTGCCGAAGCCAGCTCTCCCACAGGAAGACCGTCCCGGGCTTCGGCTCGGCATAGACGAAGGTCTTCATATCCTCCGGCGCATCGGGCCGGCGCGGCGGCGCCGCCATCATCATCGGCAGTCGGGGATCCTCGAGCTTCAAGGCGCCCGATCCCGGCGGAACCGCGACATAGACGGTTCCGGAAACCACGCTGTGCGGGTGGATATGCCCCGAATGGGCGCCGCCCGGCTTGAGGACGTTGACCCAGAGGCTGTCGAGCTTCAGCCGCGCTCCGCCCAGGTCGAAGGCGCAGTCCGCGGCGAAGGTGGCGACGTGCCGGTTGAGGCGCCGAACGAGCTCGGCGAAGGCGGGGTCGCGCCTCGGCAGGTCGTTCAGCGAGGCGTAGGACGTGTAGCCGCGATAGCCATGCTCGAGCGACCAGCGCCGCCCGGCCCCGTCGTCCCGGGCCAGCGACCGGCAGGAGATATCGAGCTCGGCAACGAGGTCGGCCGGGCCGATCTCGCCTTCATGGAAACGGCTGGCGAACAGCGAACGCGTGGGCATTGGCCCCGGTTAGACGATCTCGGGCCGGTCGGCGAGCCTGGAGCGGCGTGCGCCTGAATCCGCATATTGCGTCATGTCGGACTTGATCCCGCATCTACCTTTTTGCGCACCAAGGCCGGCAAGAACATGGACCCCGGGTCGAGCCCGGGGTGACGACGAAGGTTCAGCGCACGCCCCTACGCGCGCTTGGGGCTGCAGCTCCAGCGCGCCGTGACGGACGACGTGGCTCCGCGCCGGCGAACGCTGATCTGCGCCGATTGGTGGGTCCGCCCGTCCGAGGCGACGTCGTCGACCGGCCCCGCCGCGGGCGCGATGGTGATCTTGAACGTGTTGGATCCGTAGCGCGCTCCGCCGCTCGGGTAGCCGTCGTCGTCGAGGCGGTCGAGCAGGAGGATATCGCCGTCGGAATTGACCACCGCGTTCCTCTTGGTGGCGACGAGGAGGACGGCCGGGCCGTCATGGGCGTAGCAGGCGCTGTTCTTGAGCGCGTCGGCGCCGACGTCGGCTTCCGTGAGGGCTTGCAGCGGGATGCCGGAGGCCATTGCGGCCGCGGCGGCGGGGACAGCCCAGAGGGCCGGAAGGAGAAGTGACCTCATCGTCCGATTATGCGCTCGTCCGGCCTCTCCTGCAAGAGCGCCGCCGGAACCCGCTCTCACACCGCGCGGTTGGACAGGTCGAGACCTTTTGAGGGAGAATCACCATGGCAGGACAAGGCAGGCTCGCGATCGTCACGGGCGCCTCCAGCGGCATCGGCCTGCAATTGGCGAAGCTCGCCGCTAAGGACGGCTACGACCTGATCGTCGCCGCCGACACGCCGCTCGTCGACGCCTCGCTCGAGCTCGAGGGCCTCGGGGTCGAAGTCCGCAACGTCGAGACCGACCTCGCCACTTTCGCCGGAGTCGACCGGCTGCTCGAAGCGGCCGGCGGTCGGCAGGTCGACCTGTTGGTCGCCAATGCCGGCCACGGCCTCGGCCGGGCTTTCCTCGATCAGGATCCGGCGGAATGGCGCCACGTCATCGACACCAACGTCACCGGCACCGTCTATCTCGTCCAGCAGGTGGCTCGGGAGATGGTGGCGCGCAACGCGGGCCGGATCCTCATCACCGGTTCGATCGCGGGGCACATGGCCGGCGCCTTCCAGGCGGTCTATAACGGTACCAAGGCCTTCGTCGACAGCTTCGCCGACGCCCTGGTCAACGAGCTCAAGGACAGCGAAGTGACGGTCACCTGCCTCAAGCCGGGCGCCACCGATACCCATTTCTTCGAGCGCGCCGACCTCAAGGACACCAAGGTCGGGACGATGAAGAAAGACGATCCGGCCGACGTCGCGAAGACCGGCTGGGAGGCGATGAAGAAAGGCGAGCGAAGCGCGATCCACGGCGTCCACAACAAGCTCCAGGTCGCCGCGGCGTCGGTCCTGGGCGGCGGGTTCTCGGCGGAAATGCACCGCAGCATCGCCGAGCCCGGTACGGCGCAGAAGGAAGACAAGAGCGACCCGCGCTGATTACGTCACCCCTCCGGCCTCGTCGCGATCCAGCTTCCGCCCACCAGCCCGGCACCGGCCGGGACGAGCAGCCACGGGAAGGGCAGCAGGACCAGCCCGAGCACCGCGCTGAACGCGAAGGCGACAAGGGCGGCGCGTTTGCCGGCCGGGCTGATCGCTCCGCTTGTCCGCCAGGCCCTTATGTGCGGCCCGAACCGGGGATGATCGACGATCCAGGCCTCGAGCCGGGGCGAGCTTCGAGCGAAGAAAAAGGCGGCGAGAAGCATGAAGGGCACGGTCGGCAGCAAAGGCAGCACGACCCCTAGGCCTCCGATCCCGACACAGGCGAAGCCGAGGCAAAGATAGAGCAGCCGTCGCATCGCCTCGGGATTTGACCTTTCAGATGAACAGTCCGGAAATATCGGCGTCTGACACCGAATTAAAAAATCGGTGCCAGGCACCGGTTCAATCCTGGAGCCTGAGCGCGACCGCGTTCATGAAGCGGGCGTCGTCGCCTTTGGCCAGCCATTCGGCCTCCGCAGCGATCGCCCCGAGCATGTCGGCGAGCGGGTCCTGCTCGGCCTTGGCGTAATTGCCCAGCACATGGCCGGTCACCCTGTCCTTGTGGCCGGGATGGCCGATCCCGATCCGGACCCGGCGGAAGGCGTTGCCGGCATGGGCTTCGGTCGATCGCAGCCCGTTATGCCCGGCCGTGCCGCCGCCGACCTTCACCTTGACCTTGAACGGCGCCAGGTCGAGCTCGTCGTGGAAGAGCGTGACGTCGCCCACGTCCTTCTTGAAGAAGTCCATCGCCGAGCGGACGGCCCGGCCGCTGTCGTTCATGAAGGTGGCGGGCTTGAGCAGGAGGATCCGGGCGCCGCCGATCCGCCCCTGCTGGGCCCAGCCGTGGAAGCTCTTCTTCGGCGGTTCGAAATCGTGGGTGGCGGCAATGGAGTCCACCGCCATGAAGCCGACATTGTGCCGGTGCATGGCGTAGCTCGCGCCGGGATTGCCGAGGCCGACCCAGATCTGCACGGGCTCGAAATCCCCCCAATCCGAGGCGGCGGGAGCGTCCTGGGGCTGACCCGGTATCTCGACGGTCCTGGGACCGAAGAGAGCGCCGAGCCAGTCCAGGATGGCCATCAGCCCTCTTTGGCCTCGCCTTCGGCCTCGCCCTCGTCGCCCGAGGACGCTTCGGTCGCCGGGACCTCGTCGGCGGGCACTTCGGCTTCGGCCGCGGCGTCCTCGGCCTCCATGACCGAGCCCGACGAGGGCACGATCGTCGCGATCGTGAAATCGCGGTCGGTGATCGCGCTCTCGACGCCCTTCGGCAGGGTCACCGCCGAGAAGTGGAGCGAATCGCCGATGTTGAGGCCCTTGAGGCTGATCTCGATCTCTTCCGGTATCTCGGCCGCGTCGCAGACCAGCTCGAGCTCGTGCCGGACGGCGTTCAGGACTCCGCCGCGCTTGATTCCGCGGCATTCCTCTTCGTCGGTGAAGCGGATCGGAACGTTGACGTGAACCTTCGAATGCTCGGAGATTCGAAGGAAATCGACATGCAGCGGCCGGTCGGAGACCGGGTGGAACTGGACGTCCTTGGGAAGGGTCCGGGCGGTGCCTCCGCCGGCGACCTCGATCATCACGACCGAGTTCATGAAGTGGCCGGTGTTCAGCATCTTCATGAGGGCCTTTTCCTCGACGTGGACGGCGAGGGGCTCTTCCTTGTTGCCGTAGACGACGGCGGGGACTCGGCCTTCGCGACGCATTGCGCGGGAGGCTCCCTTGCCTGCCCGCTCGCGCGTCTCGGCCGACAGCGTAAGCTGATCGCTCATGTGCATGTCTCCAAAAGCTGGATTGATAAAAAACCCGCGCTCACGCCTCCAGGGATGACCATGAACGGGGAAGCGGCGCTCTACGCGAGAGGGGCGGGGAAGGCAAGGGAAGGGCTCGAAGGAAGGAGCGGACCGTCGTCCCGGCGCAAGCCGGGACCTCAGGACGAGAAGCCTCGGCGGGCTTCCCGAGGTCCCGGCTTACGCCGGGATGACGGGTATCTACTGAACCCGTTTCGCCTTCAGCCCCTTCTTCCTGAGCATCGACTGGACCGAATCCTCGCCGACCAGATGCCCCGCGCCGACCGCGACGAAGGCCGTGCCCGGTTTCTCCATCCGCCTGGCCAGCCACTCCGCCCAGGCGGCGTTGCGCCTGCTCATCAGCGCCGACTTCAGCTCGGGCGACATCTGGGCCTCGTCGTCGAAGGTGCGCGCGATGCCCTTGAGGTCGCCGCTGGCCCAGGCGTCGAGCATCTGCTTGAACTGCGCCCTCGTGTCGGCGCTGTCCTCGACGACGGAAAGGAGCATGGCCCGCTGCGCCTTTTCCGAAAGCGTGTCGAGATACCCCAATTGCTGCTCGACCGTCTCCAATCCGGTCACCGGCCTGCCCGTGGCTCGGAACGGAGCGCCGATCTGGTTCTCGACCCCGAGCGAAGCCTCGAGCCCGAGGCGCTTGAACGTGACCCCGAGCAGAGCGAGCGACGCCGCCCAGGTCTCGAGACGGTCGTAAACGGCCTCGGGATAGTCGCTCTCCGCCATCATCGCCTTCAGCGCGGCCCTCTTTCCTTCCGGCACCCGCTCGGCGATCGGGGGCAGGCCGGGCGACATTCCAAGCCTGACCATGGCCTGCGCGGAAGCCGCCATGTCGTCGATATCGTTGAGCTCGAGGACCAGCTCGTCCGCGCCGGCAAGCGCGGAGTCCATCGCCGGGGTGCGCCACTTCTGGCCCTCCGGAAGCAGGTGGATGGTCCCGAACAGATAGAGGGTCGTGTCGGCGTCGGCGACCTTCCACATGGCCGGCCGCGCCGCCTTCGCCGCCGGCGCCGCCTGGGCCGCGCCGCCGACGAGCGGCAAAAGCCCCGCCAGAGCGAGCCGAAGCCACTTCCTCAATCCCGTCGCCATGCTCGTCGTCCTCGGTTCGTCCGTGTCAGCCACCATGTCGCGGCGATCTCCGGCGATTCAACCACCCGCCGGTTAAATTCCTCCGTCATCCCGGCGAAAGCCGGGACCTCGGAGAGACCCGCCGTAACTTCTCGCGCCGAGGTCCCGGCTTTCGCCGGAATGACGATTGCTCGCACCGCTTGACCCTCCCAAGCTCCTGCGCCAGAGCGTCGCCACCCCTTGTTGCAGGTGCGAAGCCCACGTGGACCGGCCCCCCAGCTTCCAGTCGCTGATCCTCACCCTCCACGATTATTGGAGCCGTCAGGGCTGCCTGATCCTCCAGCCCTACGACGTCGAGATGGGCGCCGGCACCTTCCACCCCGCCACCGCCCTTCGAAGCCTGGGCCCCAATCCCTGGAAGGCCGCCTACGTCCAGCCCTGCCGGAGGCCGACCGACGGCCGCTACGGCGAGAATCCGAACCGGCTCCAGCATTATTATCAATATCAGGTAATCTTGAAGCCGAGCCCGCCGAACCTTCAGGAGCTCTATCTGGGCTCGCTGGCCGAGATTGGGATCGATTTCATGCGGCACGACATCCGCTTCGTCGAGGACGATTGGGAAAGCCCGACCCTGGGCGCCTGGGGCCTCGGCTGGGAGGTGTGGTGCGACGGGATGGAAGTGACCCAGTTCACCTATTTCCAGCAGGTCGGAGGCTACGATTGCAAGCCGGTCGCCGGCGAGCTCACCTACGGCCTGGAGCGTCTCGCCATGTACGTCCAGGGCGTCGACAACGTCTACGACCTCGCCTTCAACGATGAGGGCGTGAGCTACGGCGACGTCTTCCTCGAAAACGAGAAGCAGTTCAGCGCCTACAATTTCGAAGTGGCGAGCACCGAGACGCTGTTCCGCTGGTTCAAGGACGCCGCCGAGGAGAATGTCCGCTGCATCCTCGCCAAGCTCCCGCTTCCCGCCTACGACCAGGCGATCAAGGCCAGCCACATCTTCAACACCCTCCAGGCGAGGGGCGTCATCTCCGTCGCCGAACGCCAGGCCTATATCGGCCGGGTGAGGGACCTGGCGAAGGGCGCCTGCCAGGCCTGGATGGAAAAGAACGGGTGGGCGGCGTGAATAAGGGTTCACCCAAAGCACCAAAGGACCAAAGAGGCTGGCGCGGCCCGGCGCGCAGCGCCTTTCAATCCCGGCGGACGAGAAGACATAAGGCGGCTTCGCCGCCCGGGCGCCTTCGGTCCTTTGGTGCTTTGGGTGAAACACCGGCTTTAGCAACGTCCGCGGGAGCGGGAGGCTGAATGCCTGATTTCCTCCTCGAATTGCTCTCCGAAGAGATTCCCGCCCGAATGCAAGGCAAGGCGCAGCAGGACCTTGCGCGTCTTTTCTTAGAACAGCTCTCAAGTGCGGGCCTTGTCGCGGAGGCGGTCGAGACCTACGCCACGCCGCGCCGCCTGACCCTTATCGCCCGCGGCCTCCCGTCCGAAACCGCCGCCGTTCGGGAGGAGACGAAAGGCCCGCGCGCTTCCGCTCCGCCGCAGGCGCTCGAAGGCTTCCTGCGCAAGACCGGCCTGAGCCGGGACCAGCTCGAGGAACGCGACGGCGTCTATTTCGCAATTCTCGACAAGCCCGGCCGAGCGACCTCCGCCGTCCTCGCCGAAGCCGTCCCAGCGATCGTCCGCGCCTTCCCGTGGCCCAAGTCGATGCGCTGGGGCGCCGCCTCGGCCTCGACCGAAAGCCCGCGCTGGGTCCGCCCGCTTCAGGGGATCGTCGCCCTGCTCGGCGAGGAGATCGTCGATTTCGAGATCGCCGGAGTGAATAGCGGCGCCGCGACCTTGGGCCACCGCTTCCATCATCCCGGCCAGATCACCCTGGGCGGCGCCCACGATTATGTCGAGAAGCTCCAGGCCTGCCACGTCGTCGTCGATCCCGCCGAGCGCCGCCGGATCGTCGCCGAAGGCGCCCGAGCCGCCGCCGCGGCCGCCGGCCTGGCCCTGGTCGAGGACGAGGGCCTCACCGCCGAAAATGCCGGCCTCACCGAATGGCCGGTGCCCCTGCTCGGCCGCTTCGACCCAGCCTTCCTCGAAGTCCCGCGCGAGGTGATCCAGCTCACCATGCGCACCAACCAGAAATATTTCGCGGTCACCGACGGGGAGGGGAGGCTTGCACCGAACTTCGTCTGCACCGCCAATATCGAAGCGATCGACGGCGGCGCCTCGATCGTCGCCGGCAACGAACGAGTCCTCTCGGCGAGGCTCTCGGACGCGAAATTCTTCTGGGAGCAGGATCTCAAGGTTCCGCTCGAGGAGCAGGCCGAGAAGCTCGGCGACATCGTCTTCCACGAGAAGCTCGGCACCGTCGCGGATAAGGTCGAGCGGGTCGCGAAGCTGGCAAGGTGGCTGGTCGAGGAGGGGATAGTCGGGAGTTCAACTCCCTCCACCACTCCCATCTCCCGTCATCCCGGACTTGATCCGGGATCCATGAACACCGCCGGCGGAAGCCAGCCACCATCCGTGTTCATGGATCCCGGCCTTCGCCGGGATGACGGGAATGAGGCTCTCGCCGAACGCGCCGCCCGCCTCTGCAAGGCCGATCTCGTCACCCAGATGGTCGGCGAATTCCCGGAGCTCCAGGGCCTCATCGGCGGCCACCTCGCAAGGGCCCAGGGCGAGGACCCGGCCGTCGCCGACGCCGTCCGAGACCATTACAAGCCGGTGGGGCAGGGGGATGAGGTGCCCACGGCGCCGGTAACGGTGGCGGTGAGTTTGGCGGACAAGCTGGATTCTCTCGCCGGCTTCTTCCTCATCAACGAGAGACCGACAGGCTCGAAGGATCCGTTTGGGCTCCGACGGTCGGCTCTCGGAGTTCTCGCAATTCTGGTGGCAAATGGCTGCAGAGGGAGCATCCTCAATTGCTTCGGATACGCGCGACGCAGCTATATTGACCAAGGAATGGAAGATCTGAGGGACGATCCTTCGTCCCCGGACGATCTTCCAATCATTATAGCTGCTCAGGTCTCTCGGGTGTTCATGCGCGACGTGAGTGAGTTCATTCAGGACCGCCTGAAGGTCCAGCAGCGCGAAGCCGGAGTTCGCCACGACCTGATCGACGCCGTCTTCGCGCTTGGCGGGGAGGACGATCTCGTCCGGCTGCTCGCCCGGGTCCACGCCCTCCAGGCTTTCGTCGAGACGCCCGAGGGCAAGGACCTCCTCGCCGGCTACAAGCGGGCGGCGAACATCCTCAAGAAGGAGGGGTGGACCGGAGCCTTCGCTGGGACGACGGAACAAGTCACGAACAAAACCCTTCCCTACACGCCCGAAATAGAGGAGACTGCCCTCATCGCGGCCCTCGATTCGGCCGAACCCCGAGCCGTTGCCGCGGTCGAGGCGGAGGATTTCGGCGGCGCGATGGCGGCTCTGGCGTCCCTACGCGCGCCCGTGGACGCCTTTTTCGACAAGGTGATCGTCAATGACCCCGATGAGCAGAAGCGCCAGGCCCGACTCTCTCTCCTCGCCCGAATGCGGGACGCCGTCCATCGAGTCGCGGATTTCTCGCGGATCGAAGGCTGAAAGGTTCAGCGGAAGTTTTTCGTTCTAAGGAAGCCGAAACAATGAAACTTCCGAAACTTTCGGCGAAACTGTCGACCCAGCGGGGTTCGCAATGATCCGGTCAGACCGTCATCCCGGCGAAAGCCGGGACCTCGGGTCGAGAAGTCTCGGCGGGTCTCCCCGAGGTCCCGGCTTCCGCCAGGACGACGCCTCATGACCCGCTTCGTCTACCGTTTCGGCGGCGGCGCCTCGGACGGCGAGGCGGGGAACCGGAACCTCCTCGGCGGCAAGGGCGCCAACCTCGCCGAAATGGCCTCGATCGGCCTTCCGGTGCCCCCCGGTTTCACCCTCTCCACCGAGACCTGCGCGCTTTATTACGCCGAAGGGGAGAGCTTCCCCGATTCCGTGCGCGCTCAGGTCGCCGAGGGCCTCGCCCATATCGAGGGCCTTTGCGGCAAAAGCTTCGGCGACCCCGCCGATCCACTGCTCGTCTCGGTCCGTTCCGGCGCCCGGGTCTCGATGCCGGGGATGATGGACACGGTCCTCAACCTCGGCCTCAACGACCGGACCGTCGAGGGCCTCGCCGCGATCTCCGGCGATCCGCGCTTCGCCTGGGACAGCTATCGCCGCTTCATCCAGATGTATTCGGACGTCGTCCTCGGCCTCGATCACGGCGCCTTCGAGGAGGCCCTGGAGATCGCCAAGGAGGACAAGGGCGTCCATCTCGACACCGATCTCGAGGCGGAGGATTGGAAGCGCCTCACTGTCCGCTACAAGGATCTGGTCGAGGAGCAATTGGGCCGCCCCTTCCCGGAAGACGTCCACGAGCAGCTCTGGGGCGCGGTCGGCGCCGTGTTCGGCTCCTGGCAGTCGGACCGGGCGAAGACCTACCGGCGCCTCAACGGCATCGCCGGCGAATGGGGCACGGCGGTCAACGTCCAGGCGATGGTGTTCGGCAACATGGGGGAGACCTCGGCCACCGGGGTCGCCTTCACCCGCAACCCCTCGACCGGGGAGCGCGCTTATTATGGCGAATATCTGATCAACGCCCAGGGCGAGGACGTCGTCGCCGGGATCCGGACTCCGCAATATCTGACCCGCTCGGCCCGCGAGGCCGCCGGCGCCAAGGCGGAATCGATGGAAGAAACCATGCCCGAGGTTTATGGCGAGCTCGCCCGGGTCTTCGACCTGCTCGAGCGCCATTATCGCGACATGCAGGACATCGAGTTCACGGTCGAGCGCGGCAAGCTCTTCATGCTCCAGACCCGGTCGGGCAAGCGCACCGCCAAGGCGGCCCTGCGGATCGCCGTCGACATGGCCGGGGAAGGGCTGATCACCCAGGAGGAGGCGGTTCTCCGGATCGATCCGCAGGCGCTCGACCAGCTGCTCCACCCCACTCTCGACCCGTCCGCCGAGCGGCGGGTCATCGCCAAGGGCCTGCCCGCCTCGCCGGGCGCGGCCTCCGGAGCGGCCGTGTTCGACGCCGACACCGCCGAGCATCGCAAGAGCCTGGGCGAGAAGGTCATCCTGGTCCGGATCGAGACCTCGCCCGAGGACATCCACGGGATGCACGCGGCCCAGGGCATCCTCACCGCCCGCGGCGGGATGACCAGCCACGCCGCCGTCGTCGCCCGCGGCATGGGCCGGCCCTGCGTCAGCGGCGCCGGCTCGATCTCGATCGACTACAAGGCTCGGGCGATGCGGGTCGGGAAGATCGAGGTCAAGGAGGGCGAGACGATCACCCTCGACGGTTCCACGGGCGAGGTCATGCTCGGCGCCGTCGCCACCGTCCAGCCCGAGCTGGTCGGCGATTTCGGGACCCTGATGGTCTGGGCCGACGCCCACCGCCGGCTCCGGGTCCGGACCAATGCCGAGACCCCGCTCGACTGCCGGACCGCGCGCGAGTTCGGAGCCGAGGGCATCGGCCTGTGCCGGACCGAGCATATGTTCTTCGATTCGGTACGCATCGCGGCAGTCCGCCGGATGATCGTCGCCGCCGACGAGGCCGGCCGCCGCTCCGCTTTGGCGAAGCTGCTCCCGGCCCAGCGCGCCGATTTCGAGGAGATTTTCCGGATCATGGCGCCGCTTCCGGTGACGATCCGGCTGCTCGACCCGCCGCTCCACGAATTCCTCCCCCACAGCGAAACGGAGCTGGCCGAAGTCGCCGCCGACGCCGGGGTGAGCGTGGAGGCGCTGAAGCGCCGGGTCGCCGAGCTTCACGAGTTCAACCCGATGCTCGGCCATCGCGGCTGCCGGCTCGGGATCACCTATCCCGAGATTTACGAAATGCAGGCGAGGGCGATCTTCGAGGCCGCGGTCGCCGTGGCCGGGGAGGGCGGCGAGGCGCCGGTTCCGGAGGTAATGGTCCCGCTCGTCGCCACCCGTGCCGAGCTCGCCATCATCAAGGCCCTGATCGACCGGACCGCCGAAACCGTCTTCGCGGAGCTCGGCCGGAGCGTCGACTATCTGGTCGGCACCATGATCGAGCTCCCCCGCGCCGCCCTTCGCGCCGCCGATATCGCCGCCGAGGCCGAATTCTTCAGCTTCGGCACCAACGACCTCACCCAGACGACTCTGGGCGTGAGCCGCGACGACGCCGGCCGCTTCCTCACCCAATATGTCGAAAAGGGCATTTTCGAGCGCGACCCCTTCGTCTCGATCGACGAGGAGGGGGTCGGCGAGCTGATCGCTCTGGCCGCCGAGCGGGGCCGGGGCGCCCGCTCCGGCCTCAAGCTCGGCATCTGCGGAGAGCATGGCGGCGACCCGTCGTCGATCGCCTTCTGCGAGAAAATCGGCCTCGATTACGTCTCGGCCTCGCCCTACCGGGTCCCGATCGCAAGGCTCGCGGCGGCGCAGGCGGCGCTACGGGCCAAGCCGTCATAGAGCACCGCAGGTGCCGGACCGGCGACGTCCGTGCCCGATCCACGGCAAGGAATGGAGTTCTCACAAAGGCACGAAGGCGAAGGGGCCAGCGCGAAAAGGTGCGCAGCACCCTTCATTCCATCTCGAAAGAACAGACGAAACGGCTTCGCCGCGGAGGCCTCTTTGCGCCTTCGTGCCTTTGTGCGAACCCAAAAACCCCGGTCGAGCACGCCGCCGCTGGAAGAATGGTCCCGGCGCCAATCGCCGCCCGCTCTACTTGCTCGCGAACTGCCCGGCTTCGGCGCCGAAATGCTCCTTGGCGTAGGCGCGCGCCGCCGTCGCCGTGGCGAAGGGCTCTTCGTGGAGCGTCGTGGTGACGATCGGATAGCCCTGCCCGTTGTAGCGCGTCTCGCGAAGCGTCAGCCGGACTCGGCCTTCCTCGTCCTTGTTGATCAGGAAGGGCTTGATCGGGGTGCGGGTGCTGTCGGGGGTGCCGCCCATAGTGAATCTCCTGTCCCGTTCTTGCGGGACGATAACGTCGAGTGAAGGTCTATCGTTTCGCGCCGGGACGCCGGGCGCCGCTGTTGGGGCCCTGGCCGGGGGTGCGCTCGCGGAAGATCAGCCGGCCCTTGGTCAGATCGTAGGGCGTCATCTCGACATGGACCCGATCGCCGACCACCGAACGGATTCGGAAGCGCCGCATCTTGCCCGCGGTGTAGACGATCACCCGATGCTGGTTGTCCAGCATCACGCCGAAGCGGCCGTCCGGATAGATTTCGTCGATCTCGCCCTCGACGGTAAGAGTCGCTTCCTTCGCCAAACCAAATTCTCCTTCGGCCCAGGCGGCCGGTAAATTGCATATCCGCGCGAGCGACGATCGCTTGGCGCGGGCGAGAAGCGTGAAAGGGAAGGCGGGGCCGCGAGGGACCGCAAATTCCGTCGCAGCGACGTCAGCCCTGCGTATATAGGCGCAAAGGCCGATTTTAGCAACTTCGCCGGCTAGACAAGGTACCGCCGGCCATGACGCGCGCCCGCGTTTTCGAGAACGGCTCTCAGATTTTTGAGGAATACCCCCTCCGCGCCGGCGGCCAGCGGGACCAGACGCTCGACCACGAATCGCTCCGTGGCGCATTTGCCCAGCAGGTGGCCCTCCAAGGCCGTTATCGCGTCCTCCCGGCTGAGGTCGGCCAAAAGATAGGAAATGGCGTCTTCGGAAAGATCGTCGCTGCTGACCGACGGTGCATAGGGGAGGATGAACCGACCGATTAAGGGACGCCAGCGTGAGTCCGACTTGCAGAATTCGTCGATGAAACCCCGACACGCTTCCTCTCCCGAATAGGTGCCGAGCAGCGAGCCGAACCGGCTTATCTCCCAAAGGTTGTTTTTCTCCTCGCCCGCCAAATCGAGCATCCACTGGAACCATTGTGCCAAATCGCCCAGCGGGAGGGAGCCGAGCCCCCTGACGGTGACAGGAAGCCCTGGCCCCAAAAGATAATCGCGAAGCTTGGGATCGCGCAATTGCAGCAGGCTTACATACAGGTCCTCATGCCCCGCCCAGTTGAGAGCGACCGGAGTCAGCAGGCCATAGGGAATGTGACGACGCTCGTCCGCGGGCATTTCTACAATTCCCTGCAGCAACGAGAATAAATTCGACTCCCCGCTTCCACCGGCAAGATGGACCAGCACGGCGCGCACCCACTCGCTTTCATCTTCAGCGAGTTCGACCACCTGCGACCGTAACTCGGGCCGATGCTCGCAAATCTTGCTCAATGCCATCGGAGACCAACCGCCATTGTCCTTGATTGCTACAATCAAAGCTCGGAGATGGTCGGAATTAAACAAATCCCACTCTTGCTTCGTGGTGGAATTCTTGGCTTGTTTTGAGAAAAAGATGATTTCTGCGCCTTCTTCGCCATGCTTCGCGGCTATGAGATCGGCGGCAATCTTGATCTCTTTCCCGTCCGTCCGGTTTTCGACGGCGTTCGCTATCGATTTGGCAACGGTCGAAGATATCTCATGCAGGCCCCGCCCGCGTAAAAACCCTTCCAGCACCGTGTCCACGTCCAGGTCTGCGAACAACTTCGAAAATCCGTACTGGATTCCTGAGACGTCTTCGTCGTCATGTTCGTGCAGCTCTTCCAGCTCCTCTACCCAGCGGCCGAGGATTTCGACATCGGGCGGGTCTACGAAAGGCGCCAGGGTCCTCAAGATGCCGCTCGTCAGATTGAAATCTGTAGGATTGGCCGCGAGAATGTTCAGGAGTTCCGCCTTGATTTCTCGTCCCTTCATGGCCGCCAGCCCCTTCGCGGCGGCGGCTCCCAGAGCACCGCCTCTGCCCAGCATCTCCTTCAACAAGGGCTCATGCCGGGGAGCGAGCGGCAGACTCCCCTCGATCGCGTGGGTAATGAGAAAGTCGGGCCGTCCCTCCTCGTCATATTTCGACAAAACGGTCCTCAGGAGACGCTCCACCAACTCGTCCGTCGGCCCATCCACATATTTTACCGCGTTCAGCGCCAGCAACAGATCCGCCGCGGTCAGACGGTCGATGAAATCGTCGCTCTTCTCTGCGGGCAGGAGACTGAGGGTGAGGAACAGCGCCTGGTCCCACCGGCGGAGCGCCAGCTTCTCTTCGAGCGCTGCCGGCTCCGCCTCATAGCGCCGGACGAACTCGGTGGCCGCCAGATATTCGGTGATCGACTGGTGCACAAAGGTGACCCGGCCGCCTGTTCGAGGCAAGATCACCGATCGGGCGATCAACCAGTTGACTGCGTCCTGGGGATCCGTGGCTGCCGGGCTTGCGTCCAGGGCCTGCCGCAGGACGCGCATGAGCTCCGCTGCCGGAAAGGCTTCCTCCCCGGCGTTGAGCGCCCCAAACGCGCAGGCGGAAAGGACTGATACGAGGTTCAGCGGATCCGAGAAGCGCCGATCCCATTCAGATTGCACGTTCCCGAAATAGCCGTGGTAGAGATCCTGCGGGCGCGGACTTGTCCCGAGCGCAACGCCTTTGGTTGCGACCATCTGCAGGAAGAAGGGACGACTGAGCAGCCGAAGGAAATCGGATCGGAAGGGCCCCCGAATGTCCAGACCAAGCCGGGTGACCTCGGCAAGGACATCCTTGTCGTCGATATGGTCCAGATTGTAGACCGGAATGCCCAGGTCCCTGAGACCGTCATCGCTTCTCGAGCCGATGACCAACTCCACGCCGCCGAACGTCTTGAGGAAGTCCTGGAGATCGCCCGAATAGGCCGCATTCTCCCAGAATTCACGGGGCATCTCGTTGAAGGAATCGAGGAACACCCGGACGGGCCTTGTCTGTGTGAGGATCGTGAACGGCAATGCGGGAGGCAGGGTCTCGTCGATCAGCGCCAGCAGGCTGCCGCGGTAAAATTTGAAATCCGCGATCACCGGCACGGGAGTATTGAGATCGGGATTCTCGGAGAGGCAGTCGGCCTGCGCGGCCTCAGCCATCGCCGCCGCAGCCATGTGCATCGAATAGCTTTTTCCCGCTCCCGGCATACCGACGAGGATCGCACGGGGCGGACCCTGGGTGAGCAGTTTCTCGACGGGCGCGAAATGATAGGGATCCGCGCCGGCGAAGGGCCGCCCCGGCTGTGCCCGCTGTTCGGACGTGACCCGGATTTGGAACTCGCGCTCGGCCCGGGAAACGCGTGTCAGGCCCGAGCAATAGCGGGTCAGCGCAAACAGCATGTCGGACGATTTCGGGTCGGGGCCGGGGGGCGGTGCCGAATCCGAGGGCTCGGGCAGCTCGGGCTCCAGAAGCCCGTCGAGCAAGGAGAGCAGCGCGCTATGGTCCCTCCCGCCGTCCGGCGACGGCTTGGTCTCATAGGAGACGAGGTGGATTCCGTAATGCCGCCGCCAGTGATCGATCTCCTCCGGGGACAAGTCGGGCATGATCGCGAAATGGTCGCGCATCGAGCCCTTGTACGTGTTGGCCAGGATATCGCGGAGATAGAGGAAATCGGGGTCTCTCAATCCGAAGCCGATATAGACGATGGGGCGGGTCACCATCAGGGTTTTCAGGGCGTCGAGCGCGGCCGCCCGATCCCCCTGCGGAAGCAACTGGCGATATTGCTCGCGGGTAAGGATGATGCTGTCGCTGTCCGCAGCGTCGCCGTGCGGCTTGAAGATGAAATCGGTCGATCGAGCCGAGATGATCTCGCCCGTCTCGCTCAAGTGGCGGTTGGTTATCGCCGGCCTGTAGAACCGGTCGGGATGCCATTTCCGAAGGCTCTGCTCGACCAGATCGTCGTAATTCGTCGTTATGAAGCATCTCGGTCCGAGCTTGACGACCTTCTCATGGATCGCCGCCGGACGCGCCGTTCCCAGCTTGCATTGAGACCGGATGAACTCCCCGATCTGCGGCTTGGTAAGCTTGTCGAACCCGTAGCTTGCCGCCTGGAGCAGGTCCCCCCGTCGTGCCTCGGCCCGGACGACGGATGCGTCCAGACCGGTATCTTCGAGAAGAACGGCGAGATTGTCGATCAGGTCGTGCCAGCTCGGCAAGCCGGACCATAAGGACAGGCCCGATCCGACGAAGATGATCGTATCTTCTTGGCTCAGAGTATTCTTCAGAATGCGCATCGGGCAGCTCTTGATCCCAGCGTATCACTATCGATTCGCCCGCCGTCTGCGCGCGCCCCTGGCGAAGCGCAAGGCACTTGGCGAGCCGCCCGGCATGTCAAATCTGATTATCGGTTTTGAAACCGATCCGGACCACCCTCGAGTCATGCGCCGTGTCCCGATCCCGCTCGCCGCCGCCGCCATTTTTCGCCGCGTTCTATGCACTTGCGCCGGCACAGGGCCCTGCTTCTGTCGAGGAAGCGCCCATGCAGGGCTCTGCTTTCGGCGAGCATGAGGCGCGGTCCGAACTTACCGCTTTTTATCCGAATTCCGATTCCGCCCGGGCCGCCGGCGCGGTATACGAAGCGCGCCGCTCTTAGCGTTTTGGAAATCAACGGGTGGCATATTCGATCTGTGCATTCCGCCACCATTCCGCTCGCCGCACTGGCTACTTTCGCCGTCGTCTACTGGCTCGCGCCGACGCCCTCCGCCGCCCCGGAGCCGGAGTCGGAGCCGGTTGCCGCCGTCGAGGCTCGGCCGCCTACCGCCCAGACGCTGCGCGCGGCTCCCGTGGCGGAGAGGGTGCCCATCCGGCCCTTGAGGAGCCGTTCCGCCCGGCCCCACCGGACCGCCGCCGCGCGCTTCCGTGCCGCCGCGCCGGTCCGCCGGGTCCAAGCGACGGAGGTCTATTTTTCAGGCTGCAACGAGGTACGCGCGGCGGGCCTGGCGCCGCTCTATCGGGGCCAGCCCGGCTATCGTCCGCAAATGGACGGCGACGACGACGGTATCGCCTGCGAACCCTATCGAGGCCGGTGACCGGCCTGGAGAGCGCTCGGGAAAGCTCAGTCGATCCGGCGGCGCTAGCGGTCGCGGCCGGTGCAGCTCGGCGCGGCCTTCCGCTCCACCTTTTCCACGGTCCAGGGTCCGGCGGTGCCGCCCCGGACGCGCAGGAACCAGCCCGGAGCCTCCTTTCCGGCGATCTCGACCTGGCTCGCTCCCCCGGCGCAGCCTCGGATCGAGCCGAAGCCGCCGAGCGTCTTGTACCGAGCCGACTGCAATTCCGAATGGGCGCCGGGCAGAGCGGGGTCGCGCCCCGACCAGTCCTTCGCCTCCGCCCAGGGCGAATCGATCCATTCGTCGACGAAGTCGCGGACATTCTCCGCCACCGGCTGGACCCGGCGGACGCTTTCGCCCGCCACCGAATAGCGCCGGACGTGGCGGCGGATGAGGATTTCGGGGTCGAGGCTGGAGCCGTCGTGGCGTAGCTCGAAGGCGTTCGGCTCCGCGCGCACGAGCAAATCCGCTTCATTGCCCAGATAGATCGTGTTCTTGCCTCGGAAGAAGACGGTCGGGCGGTCCGGCGCCGGTCCGGGCCGCGCCAGCGCGTACGGCATTCCCTGCCAGGCCGAGGTGCACCAGGGCGTGATCGAGACGGTGGCGACGAACCAGCGGCCCCGCTTGTCCTTCGGCGAGACCGCGAAGCGAAGGTCCCCCCAGCCGCCCTTCACTTCCGAATAGGGCTCGGCGCGGCGGACCATCGCCTCGCGCCAGCCGGCGGCGGTTCGCCGGTAGAGCATCAGCATCGAGTCGGTGCCGCAATGGATCCCGAGCCTCGCCACCACCGCCAGCATGTCCGGCTGCGAGGCCACGCGCGAGACTTCGTAGGCGAGCAAGTCGCCGTGGCGATCCGGCGGAACTTGGTCGCGGGAAGAGCGGGGGCGGCCGGCGGACGCGTCGCCCCGTGCCGCCAGCGCCTCCGCCAGGTGTTCGGGGACGGGCGAGGCGGGCGCGCAGGCCATCTCGGCCCGGACGAAATCGCGAAGGCGGTCCTTGACCCGTTCGATCCGGCGGCTCGTCGCCGGCGGAACCAGGCTGTCGTCCTCCTCGAGAGCGATCGCCGTCAGCTCGGCCCGGGCGGAGCGGAGCGCGGCGCCGGCGGCGGTCGAGGCCGCCGGCGAGCAGTCGGCGCCTTGTGCGGCCGAGGCGGGCGCGCCCGACGCGGCGAGGCCCGCGGCGGCCAGCAGGATCGGTCCCAGCTTCATTTTCATCCCCCCTCAGCGCCCGGAGCTTAGACGAATTTCTTCCAGCTTCCAGCCAAAGCTGTGGCGGCGGAAGACGAGGCGGCGGTCTTCGCGCTCGATCGGAACTCGCCGGCGCCGGAGCGGACTAGCGCGATCCCGGCCGGCTTGCCGCCGCCGCGCCCCGCTCCGCGGCCGCTGCCCAGAGCCAGGCGCAGGGCCGAAGGGCTGACCAAAGCGTCGACGGCCGGGCCGGCGAAGGCGTTGCCGAGCGGTCCCAGGCGCGGGGCGAGCTGGGCCCGGGTCGAGGCGCGAAGGGCCGGGAAATCGATATAGCCGGCGAGCGCCTCGGAATCGCCCGACTGAGCCGCCTTGCGCATTCGCCACAAGGTCCACCAGGGCGAGCCGAACCACCAGCCCGAAGCGAGGAGGGCGAGGAGAGCGGCCGCGGCGAGTGCGATCGTCCGGCTCTTGCGCATCCCCGACGTGCCTTTCGTGTCGATTCGTGGCGATCTTTAGCGATTATCGGCCCTGAAAATGGCGCTTTTCCGGCGTTCCGGCCCTAACCGGCCGTTTCGACCCCTTTCGAAAACCTCGACCCCTTTCGAAAACTTCCCGCTTCAAACGAAAAGTGCCCGGGCATCGCTGCCCGGGCACCGTCGCGGCGCTTGCGCGCCGACCCCCTTAGTCAAGATGCCAAGGCCCGCACACATCCTCCCTCGCATGAGGATGCGGGGCCGAAGCCTCCCCGAACCCGGCTGACGCCTTCGTTCGTGGGCGGGACGCTATGAGCGGAGCCGCGGCTTGTCACCTGCCTATCCAAGGGGTTGAGGCACTTTGCTCACGCCCTGTGTCGGTACTGCAACACGGCAGGGCCGGTTCGGCCAGGTTGCCTTGGCGAAGGGCGGCCCCTAGAGGCGCAGCATGCGACTTTCCCGTTACTTCCTGCCCGTCATGAAGGAGACCCCTTCGGACGCCCAGATCGTCAGCCACCAGCTGATGCTCCGGGCCGGCCTCGTCCGCCAGACCGCCGCCGGCATCTACGCCTGGCTTCCGCTCGGCCTCAAGGTCCTGAAGCGGATCGAGCGCATCGTCCGCGAGGAGCAGGACCGGGCCGGAGCGGTCGAGCTGCTGATGCCGACGCTCCAGTCCGCCGACCTCTGGCGCCAGTCCGGCCGCTACGACGCCTACGGCCCCGAGATGCTCCGGATCCGCGACCGCCACGATCGCGACATGCTCTACGGGCCCACCAACGAGGAGATGGTCACCGCCCTCTTTCGCGACGGCGCCAGGAGCTACCGCGATCTTCCGCGGATCCTCTATCACATCCAATGGAAGTTCCGCGACGAGGTCCGCCCCCGCTTCGGGGTGATGCGCGGCCGCGAATTCCTGATGAAGGACGCCTATTCGTTCGACCTCGACGAGGCCGGGCTCAAGGCCAGCTACGAAGCCATGTTCGTCGCCTATCTCAGGACCTTCGCCCGCCTCGGCCTCACCGCGGTCCCGGTCAAGGCGCCGACGGGGCCGATCGGCGGCGACCTCAGCCACGAATTCCACATCCTCGCCGACACCGGCGAGAGCGCGCTCTTCTACGACGCCGCGATCGAGGACATTTCGCGCGACGAGCTTCTAGCCGCCGACGCGTCCACCATCGCCCGGCTCACCGGCCTCTACGCGATGGAGGAAGAGGAGCATTCGAAGGTCGCCGACTGCCCGGTGCCGGCGGAAAGGCTGCGGACCCGTCGAGGAATCGAGGTCGGCCATATCTTCGCCTTCGGCACCAAGTACAGCGCCAGCATGGGCCTTTCGGTGCAGACCCGGGAGGGAGCCCAGGTCCATCCGCAGATGGGCAGCTACGGAATCGGCGTGTCGCGGCTGATGGGCGCCCTTATCGAGGCGAACCACGACGACAAGGGTATCGTCTGGCCCGACGCGGTGGCGCCATTCCAGGTCGGCCTGGTCAACATGCGGGTCGACGACGGCAACGTCACCAGCGCCGCCGACGAGATTTACGGCCGCCTGCGCGAGGCCGGGGTCGAGACGCTCTACGACGACCGCGACGAACGCGGCGGCGCCAAGTTCGCGACCATGGACCTGATCGGCCTGCCCTGGCAGCTGATCGTCGGCCCCAAGGGACTCGAGCGCGGCGTGGTCGAGCTCAAGCGCCGTTCCGGCGGCGAGCGCGAGGAGCTGTCGATCGAAAGCGCTCTGGCGAGGTTGACGTCGTGACCGGGACCGGCATCCCGGCGAAAGCCGGGACCTCAGCGAGGATAAGGCCGTGCCAGATGAGCTGGGACCCCGGCTTCCGCCGGGGTGACGCGCTGTCGGGCGCGTCATGATCCTCTCCCGCTACGAGCGCATGGTCGCCCGGCGCTATCTGCTGCCGGGCAAGGGGGAGGGGTTCATCTTCCTCGTCGCCGGGATCAGCCTGGTCGCGGTCGCGCTCGGGGTCGCGGCGCTGATCGTCGTGATGAGCGTTATGAACGGCTTCAGGGCGGAGCTGTTCGACAAGATCGTCGGCCTGAACGGGCATGCCGTGGTGCAGGGCTATGGCGGCCAGCTTTCGGACTGGCGCGAGATCGTTCGGGAAGCCAAGGCGACGCCGGGAGTCACCGAGGCTCTGCCGCTGATCGAGCAGCCTTTGATGGCGACCCACGAAGGGCGGATGTCGGCGGTGCTGATCCGCGGCATGAACCGGTCCGACATCCTTCGCAACGAGACCCTTCGCGGCAAGGTCCTCGCGGGCTCGCTCGAAACCCTGCGTCCGGACTCGGGCAATGTCGCGGTCGGAGCGCGGCTCGCCGAGTCGCTCGGCGCCAATGTGGGCAGCCAGATCAGCGTCCTCTCTCCGGAAGGGCGCACGACCCCCTTCGGAACGGTTCCGCGGATCGTCTCCTACACCGTGTCAGCGATCTTCGAGGTCGGGGTCTATGACTATGACAAGGCGTTCGTGATCCTGCCCATCGAGGACGCCCAGACCCTCCTGCTGATGGACGACGCGGTCGGAATGGTCGAGGTCCAGACCGTCGACGCAGACCGGGTCGGCGAGATACTCGAGCCTCTTCGAGCCAGCGTCGGCGGTCGGGCCGTTGTAGCCGATTGGCGCTCGATGAACGCCTCCCTCTTCGAGGCCCTGCAGGTCGAGAGGGTCGCGATGTTCGTCATCCTCTCGATCATCATTCTCGTGGCGGTGTTCAATATCCTGTCGTCGTTGATCATGCTCGTGAGAGCCAAGACCCGCGACATCGCCATCCTTCGAACCATGGGGGCCAGCCGCCGCGGGCTGATGAAGGTGTTCATGACGGTGGGCGTGATCATCGGCGTGATCGGGATCCTCGCCGGGCTGGGCCTCGGCTTCCTTCTCCTCTATTTCCGCCAGCCCTTCGTGAACCTCATCCAGTTCCTCACCGGCCAGAATCTGTGGGACCCGTCGATCCGCTTCCTGACCGAATTGCCCTCCAAGACCGACCCGTTCGAGGTCCTCGCCATCGTCACCATGGCTTTTGTGCTGAGCTTCCTCGCCACGCTCTATCCGGCCTGGAAGGCGGCGAGCACCGATCCGGTCCAGGTGCTCCGCTATGAATGAGGTCCTCGCCGTCAAGGGCCTCAGGCGCAGCTTCCGGCAAGGCGAAGTGACGATCGACGTCCTTCGCGGAATCGATCTCGCCGTTCGGCCGGGCGAGATCGTCGCCCTCCTGGGGCCTTCGGGGTCGGGCAAGTCGACCCTCCTCCAGGCGGTCGGGCTGCTCGAGGGCGGTTTCGAAGGCTCGATCCGGATCGCCGGCGAGGAAGTGGCCGAGCTGGGCGACGGCAACCGCACCCGGGTGCGCCGCGACACGCTCGGCTTCGTCTATCAATTCCACCATCTCCTGCCCGATTTCACCGCGCTCGAAAACGTCGTCATCCCGCAGCTCGTCAAAGGGGCGACCCGCGAGCAGGCCGAAGAGCGCGCCGCTTCGCTGCTCGGGACTCTCGGCCTGGCCGAGCGGGTCACCCACCGTCCGAGCAAATTGTCGGGCGGCGAGCAGCAGCGCGTCGCCGTCGCCCGCGCCCTCGCCAACCGCCCGGCCCTCGTCCTTGCGGACGAGCCCACCGGCAATCTCGACGAGGCGACGGCCGACATCGTCTTCGCCGAATTCCTCCGCCTCGTGCGCGACGAAGGCAGCGCCGCCCTGGTCGCCACCCACAACGAACGCATCGCCGCGAAGATGGACCGGGTGCTTAGGCTCCACGAGGGCGTGCTGGAGTGAGCCCGGCCTCCCGCCGCGTGATCTGGGGAACCATCGTCGGGATCGCCGCCGTCATAGGCCTCATGGTCGTCGCCTTGGTGGGGGTGTTCGGAAGCGGCTATGTCAGGCATTTCCACCTGCCCTCCGAGGCGATGGCGCCGACGTTCGAAAAAGGTGACCGCTTCGTCGCCTCCATGGACGGTGGCGGCGACTTGAAGCGCGGCAATGTAATTCTTCTCGCGGTCGGGGAAACGACCTACGTCAAGCGGATAGCCGCCTTGCCGGGCGACAGGATCGCGATGAACGGCGGTCTCGTCATCCTGAATGGCCGGCCGATACCGCAGCGCTTCCTGGCCGAGGAACGGCGCCCGGAAATGGCCGGTGCGCCGCCCGCCCGCCGGCTGGCCGAGCAGCTTCCCGGCGAAGCGGCGCCCCACGAGATACTGGACATGGGGCCGTCGGAGGTCGACGAATTTCCCGAGCTGCGGGTCCCGGCCGGGTTCGTCTTCGTGCTTGGCGACAATCGCGACCGGTCCGCCGACAGCCGGGTGTCGCGCGTGTCGATGGGCGTCGACCTGCTTCCGGTCGGCGACGTCAAGGGCCGCCCTCTCTTCTGCACGAAGGGCTGCAAGCTCGGCCGCTGAGCCCGTGTCCGACCTTCCAACGTCATGCTGAACTTGTTTCAGCATCCAGGGTTAGCGCTGCTCGGGCGTCAGGGGAGCTATCCGGCTTCGGCGCTGTTCCACCCTGGACCCTGAAACGAGTTCAGGGTGACGGCTGGGAAAGATGATCCCCTTGCTGCGTTGGCGGCGGACGAGCGGGGCAGTTGGAGCGGTTTGATGGTATTGCGTAATCTGATTCTGTTGGTCGCGGGGACGTCCGCCCTGCTCAGCGGCTGCGACTGGATGAAGAAGAAGGACGCCCCGGCCCAGAAGAGCAAGACCGAGCTCGCCGCCGAGCAGCGCGAACGCATTCGCAAGGCCTGCGCTTCCGACGCCACGTACGACAGGCTGAAGGAGCTGGTATTCGACGAAGCCGCCCGGATCCGCAATTCCGACCCTCGCAACCTCGATCCGCTCGCCGCTTCCGCGGTGGTCCGGATGGAGAATCCGGTCGTGAAAAGCCGCGACGACGAGCTCAACGTCACGGTCTGCAAGGGCCGCTTCATCCTCGAGCTTCCGCCGGGTGCGGAAAATGCCTTCGACGGCAAGCGGCGCCTCGACGCCGAGGTCGAATATGCCGCCCAGGCGGCGGTCGACGGCAGCGGCCTCGTCTATCAGATGGATGGCGCCGAGCCGATCATCTACCGGCTCGCCACCTTCGGGATGAAAGCCGGCCCGCTGCCGAAGGTCGCGCCTGCCGCCCCGGTCCCGATCCCGGCGCTTCCGCCCGAGGCGGCGCCGGCGGAGCCTGCCCTGATGCCTCCGGTCGCGGAGCCTGCCCCTCGGCCGGCGCCGCCCGTTCGAACCGCGGAGAAATCGGCCGCACCGGCTCCCGCGGCCCGAGTGACGGTAAGGCCCAGCTTCAATTGCCGCCACGGCAAGACCCGTACTGAGAAGATGATCTGCGCGTCGCCGCGGCTGGCGGCCCAGGACCGGGCGATGGCCTCGCTTTACTACGACCTGATGGCCGGCGCCGATCCTGCGACGAGAGGCCATTTGCGGCGGAGCCGCGACGCCTTTCTCGGCCGCCGGGAGCAATGCCGGAGCGAAGGCTGCATAGGGTCGGCCTATGCGTCGCGAATGGCCGAGCTGAGGAACGTCGGCAGGGGGGATTAGCCGACGGTCTGCGAATAGGTGTGGAAAACCCCCCGCTCGGCGCTTCCATCGCCGCCCGCCAGCCATCATAACGGGCCGATGGCCGGCCCCTACGTTCCACTGAGAATCTTCTCCAGCTACACCATGCTGGAGGGTTCGATCGAGCCCAAGATAATCGCCAAGCAGGCGAAAAGGCTGGATTTTCCCGCCGCGGCCCTGACCGACAGGAACGGCCTTTACGCCGCCATGGCGTTCACCGACGCCTGCCGGGAAGCGGGGGTTCAGCCGATCGTCGGGACGATGCTCGCCGTCGCTCGCCCGGGTTGCGCGGGAGGGCAGCCAGCCCTGGACTGGATAGCGCTCTACGCGCAGAACGACCGCGGCTACGGCAATCTGTGCACGCTGGTGTCCGCTGCCCACCTCGGCCGCCCCGTCGAGGAACCGGCCCATGTCCCCTTCGATTGGCTGGAGGGCCGGACGGACGGCCTGATCGCCCTCACGGCCGGAGCCGACGGTGCGCTCGTGAAGCTGATCAGCCAGGGCCAGGATTCGACCGCCGAGCCGATCCTCGAGCGGCTGATCGCGCTGTTCCCGGGCCGGCTCTATATCGAATTGTCCCGCGGCCGGGACGAGGAGGAAGAGCGCGCCGAGGCCCGGCTGATCGAGCTCGCCTATCGCCATGATCTTCCACTCGTGGCGACCAATCCGGCCGCTTATGCCGACGCGCATTTCCATGAGGCGCACGACGCCTTGTTGTGCATCGCCCAGTCGAGCCAGCTGGACCGCGACGACCGCAAGCGTTCGTCCCCCCAAGACTGGCTCAAGCCCGCCGACGAGATGCGCCGGCTGTTCGCGGACCTGCCCGAGGCGATCGAGAATACGGGAGTCATCGCCCGCCGCTGCGCTTTCGGAGCGCCCAAGCGCGCGCCGATCCTTCCGAGCATCGCCGGCGACACCGAGGCGGAAGCCCGGCAGCTGCAAGAAGACGCCCGCGCCGGGCTCGAAGCGCGGCTCGCGCTTTACGCCGATCTGAGCGCGGAGGAGCGGAAGGCCTATTTCGACCGGCTCGACTATGAAGCGGACGTCATCGTCCGGATGGGCTTCTCGGCCTACTTCCTGATCGTCGCGGATTTCATCAAATGGGCCAAGGAGAACGACATTCCGGTCGGCCCGGGCCGCGGCTCGGGCGCCGGCTCGGTCGTCGCCTGGGCGCTCACCATCACCGATCTCGATCCGATCCGGCTCGGCCTGCTGTTCGAGCGCTTCCTCAACCCCGAGCGCGTGTCGATGCCGGACTTCGACATCGACTTCTGCGAAACCCGGCGCGGCGAGGTCATCCGCTACGTCCAGCAGCGCTACGGAACCGACAAGGTGGCCCAGATCATCACCTTCGGGAAGCTGAAGGCGCGCGCCGTGCTCAAGGATACGGGGCGGGTCCTGCAGATGCCCTACGGTCAGGTCGACCGGCTCGCCAAGGCCATCCCCAACCATCCGACCGATCCGTGGACCCTGAAGCGGGCGCTGGACGGAGTCACCGAGCTTGCGGGCGAATATAAGAACGACCCGCAGGTGCGCCGACTGTTCGATCTGGCGATGAAGCTCGAGGGGCTGCCGCGCCACGCCTCGACCCACGCCGCCGGGGTCGTCATCGGCGACCGTCCGCTCGAGCAGCTCGTCCCCCTCTACCGCGATCCGCGCTCCGACATGCCGGTCACCCAGTTCGACATGAAATATGTCGAGGCGGCGGGGCTGGTGAAGTTCGATTTCCTCGGCCTGAAGACCCTGTCGGTGCTTCAGAAGGCCGTCCAGATGCTGGCGAAGCGCGGCGTGGTCGCCGATCTCGACCGGCTCTCATGGGACGACGAGGCGGTCTACCGATTGCTCCAGCGCGGCGACACGGTCGGCGTGTTCCAGCTCGAATCCGAGGGCATGCGGCGAACTCTGGCAGCGGTGAAGCCGACCAGCTTCGAGGACATCATCGCGCTCGTCTCGCTCTATCGGCCCGGCCCGATGGACAATATCCCGATGTTCGGCGCCCGCAAGAACGGCCGCGAGCCCATCGAATATCCGCATTCTCTGCTCGAACCGGTGCTGAAGGAGACCTACGGGATCTTCGTCTACCAGGAGCAGGTGATGGAGGCCGCCAAGGTCCTTGCCGGCTTCAGCCTCGGCGAGGCCGATCTGCTCCGCCGAGCCATGGGCAAGAAGATCCAGGCCGAGATGGACGCCCAGCGCGCCGGCTTCGTCGCCGGCTGCGAAAGGGTCAATTCGATCCCCGGGGGCAAGGCCAACGAGCTGTTCGACCTGATCGACAAGTTCGCCGGCTATGGCTTCAACAAGAGCCACGCCGCCGCTTACGCCCTGATCGCCTATCAGACCGCCTGGCTGAAGGCGCACCACCCGGTCGAATTCTACGCCGCGTCCATGTGCTTCGACATCCACCAGACGGACAAGCTCGCCATCTTCACCGACGACATGCGGCGGATGGAGACCCTGTGCCTGCCGCCCTCGATCAACGCCAGCGAGGCGGAGTTTGCGGTCGAGGCCGCGGGAGAAGGCCTTGCGGTGCGCTATGCCCTCGGCGCCCTGAAAGGCGTCGGCGAGAAGGCGATGGAGCTGCTCGTCGAGGAGCGCGGCGCCAACGGCGGCTTCAAGTCGCTCGAGGATTTCGCCGAGCGGGTCGATCCGCGGCTCCTCAACCGCCGCCAGATCGAGAGCCTGGCCGGCGGCGGCGCCTTCGACCCGCTGAACCCCAATCGCGCCGCCGTCTTCGCCGCGGCCGAGACCATCCTCGCCCACGCCTCCAGCGCCGCCGACGCGCGCGTGAGCGGGCAGGGGGGATTGTTCGGCGGCGGCGAGTCCAACGTCGTCCCGATCCGGATGCCGGTGGCGGCGACCTGGTCCTTAGCCCAGCGCATGGCGGCCGAGAAGGACTCGTTCGGCTTCTATTTCTCGGCCCATCCGGTCGACCGCTACCGCCACCTCGCCGAAGCCCATGGCGCGAAGAGCTATGCCGCTCTGGCCTCGCTTCCGGCGCCGCCCGACGGAGGCCGAACCGGAGCGGTGATGGCCGGGATGGTCGAGGAAGCGCGCTGGCGGACCTCCGCCCGCGGCCGGCGCTATCAGATGGCGACCATGTCCGACGCCTCCGGCCAGTTCGTCGCGACGATATTCGACGACGACGCCTCGGCCCAGGTCGAGGCCGCCGCCAAGTCCGGCGCCTGCGCGCTGCTCAACGTCGAGCTCGACCGCCGCCCCGGCGAGGAAGCGCCGCGGGTGACCATCCGCTCGCTGCAATTGTTCGACAGCCTGTCGAAACGCGCCCGCCTTCAGCTCGAGGTCGAGGTGAACGAAGCGGCCGCGATCGCCCGGCTCGCGGAGGCGGTCGCCGGCGAGCGCGGCGGCCATGGCGAGCTTCGCCTGAGGGTCGGGATCGAAGGCGGCGAGGCGGAGCTGGTGCTCGGCCGCGATTTCGGCCTCGACGCCGAGCTCGCCGCCCGGCTCGAACGGATCGAGGGGGTCGTCGCGGTCCGCCTCTCGGTCGCGCCTCAACCGCGGCTTGCGCTCGTCTCCTGAGCGCATAGACTGGCCCCTTCCACGCAAAGGAGTGCTCGATGCTCGGAGGGATGCAGGACTGGCCGCTCAGGATCATGCGGATCCTCGACCATGCGGCGCGAGAGCATGGCACTCGTGAGCTGGTTTCGCTTTATGCCGACGGCGACACCGTCCGCACCGACTGGGCGGGGATCGCCCGCGATTCGCGCAAGCTGGCGAAGGCGCTGGAACGTCTCGGCCTGAAGCCGGGCGACCGGATCGGCACCCTCGCCATGAACCACGCCCGCCACGTCGTCGCCTGGTACGGCACGATCGGGATGGGCGGAGTCATTCACACCATCAACCCGCGGCTGTTCGACGATCAGCTGGTCTATATCGCCAACCATGCCGAGGACCGGGTGCTGTTCTACGACCGCGCCTTCGCACCCCTCGTCGAGCGGCTGAAGCCGCGCTGGACGAGCATCGAGCATTTCATCTGCTTCGACGACGGCGGCTTCGACTCCCTGATCGCGTCGGAGGATGACGATTATCGCTGGGTCGAGGGCGACGAGCGCGATCCGATGATGCTCTGCTACACCAGCGGCACGACCGGCAATCCCAAGGGCGTCCTCTACGAGCATCGCTCGACCGTCCTCCACGCCATGGTCCAGATGAGCCCCGACGTCTTCGACCTCTCCGCACGGGCGGTGGTGCTTCCGGTGGTGCCGATGTTCCATGCCGCCGGCTGGGCCTTGCCCTTCTGCACGGCCATGGCGGGGGGCAAGATGGTGTTCTCGGCCGATTATACGCCCCAGGTCATGTGCGACCTGATGAGGACGGAAGGCGTGACCCACACCGCGGGAGTCCCGACCGTCTGGCTGGCCCTGGTCAATCACGTCGATTCCACCGGCGAGGATCTCGGCAAGCTCACCACCGTCCATATCGGCGGCTCGGCGGCGCCTCGGGCGATGATCGAATGGTTCATGGACCGTGACATCAGGGTCGGCCACGCCTGGGGGATGACGGAGATGTCGCCGCTCGGAACCGTCGGCGCGGGCAGCGGCGACTGGGAGGATCTCAGCCGCGAGCAGCGAGTCGCCTTGCTCTGCAAGCAGGGCAGGGTGCCCTTCGCGGTCGAGCTTCGGACCGTCGACGAGGACGGCAATCTGCTTCCCCGCGACGGCAAGGCTTCGGGCCGGCTCCAGACCCGCGGGCCGTGGATCATCCGGCAATATTTCCAGGACGAGAAAGGCGAGTGCATCGACGAGGAGGGATGGTTCGATACCGGCGATGTCGCCGCGCTCCACCCCGACGGAGTCCTCCAGATCACCGACCGGTCGAAGGACGTGATCAAGTCCGGCGGCGAATGGATCAGCTCGATCGACCTCGAGAATGCCGCCGTGGGCTGTGCCGGAGTGGCCGAGGCGGCGGCCGTGGGGGTCAAGCATCCCAAATGGGACGAAAGGCCGATCCTGCTCGTCGTGAGGAAGACGGGGTCCGAGGTCACGCCCCAGCAGATACTCGATCATCTCGCGGGCCATGTCGCGAAATGGTGGCTTCCGGACGAGATCCTGTTCGTGGACAGCCTTCCCCACACCGCCACGGGCAAGCTGCTCAAGACGGCGCTCAGGGAGGAATATCGGGATTACCGGCTGGCCGGCGCGGCCTGACCGTACGTCGCCCCAGCGAAGGCTGGGGCCCCAGCGGGTGAAGAGCGCAGTGCCTCTCGCCCCCGGGGATCCCAGCCTTCGCTGGGATGACGAGCTTACAGCAACCGCAATTGCGGGCCTTGCGGAGCCACGAACAAATCCGTCCGGAGCTTCCTTTTCTCCCGATTCAACCCATGCTTCCTCGCCGCGATCTCGAAGCGCACCCGCAACAGCTCCGCCCAAGGGCCCGAGCCGCGCATCCGGGTGAAAAAGTTCGGATCGTTGTCCTTGCCGCCGCGCATCGATCGGATGATGTTCATCACCTTGTCCGCGCGCTCGGGGAAATGCTCGTCGAGCCAGGCGCGGAACAAGGGCGCCACCTCATGGGGCAGCCGCACCGGAAGGAAGTAGGCGCCCTCCGCTCCGGCCTGTGCCGCCGCTTCCACGATATGCTCGACCTCGTGGTCGGTGATCCCGGGGATGACGGGGGCGATCATGACGATGGTCGGAACGCCCGCTTCGGTCAGCGCCTTGACCGCCGCCAGGCGCTTGCGGCCGGACGGCGCCCGGGGCTCGAGGGTCCGGGAGACGGCCGGATCGAGCGAGGTCACCGACAGGGCGACCCTGGCGAGGCCTTCGGCCGCCATCCGGGCGAGGATGTCGACGTCTCGAACCACCCGGTCGGATTTCGTGGTGATCGTCACCGGATGCTTCGTCTCGGCGAGCAGCTCGAGCACGGAGCGGGTGATCCGCCACTCGGCCTCTATCGGCTGGTAGGGATCGGTATTGGTCCCGATCGCCATCGAGCGGACGACATAGCCGGGCCTGGCCAGCTCTTCGCGGAGGATTTTCGCGGCGTCCGGCTTCGCGAACAGCTTCGTCTCGAAATCGAGGCCGGGTGAAAGATCGTGAAAGGCGTGGGTCGGCCGGGCGAAGCAATAGATGCAGCCATGCTCGCAGCCGCGATAAGTGTTGATCGATCGGTCGAAGCCGATGTCGGGCGAGCGATTGTAGGTGATGATCGACTTCGGCTTCTCGACGGTGACGGTCGTCCGAAGCGGCGGCGGCCCTTCGTCCAGCGCCTCGCGAATGTCGAGCCAGTCGCCGTCGAATTCCCGCACCGGCAGGTTGAAGCGCGTCGGCGTCCGATTCTCGGGCGCGCCGCGGCCGTGACGGACTTCGGGTCGGGGCATGGGAACGAGGTAACGATAAAAGAAGAACGGAGCAAGAACTTTCCCGCCACCTCAGCGAAGGCTGGGGCCCGGGCGGGTGAAAAGCGCGGTGTTCATCACCCGCCGGGATCCCAGCCTTCGCCAGGATGACGAATCACTCGCTTGTATAAGCCAGCTTGGTCTCGTCCGCCTTCAGCCGAACCCCGCTCGCTCCGGACAGCCCCGGAAATCGCGGCCACATGCCCTGAGCGAGGGCCGCGCGGCTCGGGCCCGGCTTCCCGGCCTCCTCCTCGTAGATCCAGTAATTGCGGAGCACGATCGGGACGTAGCCGCGCGTTTCCCAATAAGGCAGCGACTCGATGTAAAGGAGCGGATCGCCCTTGTCGAAGCGGCGGTTGTTCCATTCCGCGACCGGCACCGGCCCGGCATTGTAGGCCGCGATCACCTTGGGCAGTAGGCCGCCGGTGGCGCCATGGTCGCGCAGGGTCTCGATATAGCTCTGCCCGAACTCGATATTGGCCGAAGGGCTGGCCAGCATCTGGCGGTCGAAAGGCTCGCCGCGGGCTCGGGCGATATCGCCGGCCGTGCCCGGCCGCACCTGCATCAGCCCCATCGCCCCGGCCGGGCTGACGACCGAGGTTCGGAAGTTCGATTCCTGGAGCGCGTGCGCGAAGGCGAGCGACGGGTCGACCCGCCAGCCGCGGGTGGGCTGCCAGTCGGGGCGGGGATAGCGGGCGGCGAAATTCACGCTGGCGCCGCGAGGCGCGTTGTGAGCGAGCCAATATTGGGCTCCCGCGAGGTTGAGGTCGGCGGCAAGGTGGAGAAGGGCGTTGTGATCGCCCGATCCCCCGATCCGCGCCTGGTGACGAAGATACTGGTCGGCGAGGTCGGCCTCGCCGATCTCCGCCAAAGCGAGGGCGGCCCGGACGTTGGGCTTGCCGGCGATGGGGCGCCATTCGGAATCCCGGTAATTGTGAAGGCCGGTCGCCCCCGGGCCGCTGATGCCCAGGGCGGTCGTCGCGATGAGGCCGTAGAAGGTCTCCTTCTGGCGCGCGGCGGAGCGGAGATGGGTCTGAACCCGCTCGGGCCTGCCGCACATCATTTCGGCGCGGGCGGTCCAGTAAGAAGCGGCAGCGGCGAGCTCGACGTCGGTCGAGCGGGCGGCGACATGGTTGAAAGCGTCGGAAGCGGCCTTGCAGTCGCCTTCGCGCCAGGCGGCGAGGCCTTCGGACCAGGCGCCGTGGATCGCCCATTCGCCGCTTCCGGCGCGGGCGAGCGCGGCGAGGCGCCGGGCGTCGCGGTCGTTGCCGACGATATAATAGGACCAGGCGATGCGCTGCTGATATTCGGTGCGCGCCTGGGCGCCGAGCCGGTCCTGCCGAGTGACGAAGATCGCCTCGGCCTCGTAGGGCCGATTGTCCTTGATCAGGGGCTGGACCAGAGGCTCGAGCTCGCCCGCGCCCGGGTCGCCCTTGGTGGCCTCGGCGCGCGAGCGGCGCGGCTGGCTGCCTACCCAGACCAGTTTCTCGGCCGCCGGAAGGCTCGGCAACGCGGTCGCGCCCCGCGTTTGGGCGAGGCGAGCGAGCTGATCCGCCTTCGGCATTTCCGGGGCACGCTCGAGCACGGAGAGCAGTTCCGGGACCTCGACCCTGGGCGATCCCTTGGCGAGGAATATCTCCGCGCGCGCCGTGCTGTGGAGCGGCCCCTCGGGCAAGGCGGCGAGCCTGGCGGAGGCGCCCAGCCAGTCGTTGGCCCGGATCGCGGCGAAGACCTCGCGATAGCCGGTCCTCTGCTCCGAGCTGAGGCCCGCCGAAGCCGGCTCGCGCGTCCGGACGCTGTCGTCGGCCATGGCCGCGCCGGCCGGAAGGACGAGCGCGGCGGCAAGCAGGAGAGACCGCAGTCGAATCATGACTTCACCTCTTCGATCAGCATCTGGAGATCGGCCCAGGCCATGGCCTTCAGGCGCGGCGACTCCAGCAATTGCCGGGGAGCGATTGTCGCCAGGGCTTTGACGGGCCCGGCGTGGGTGGCGATTTCGTGCCAGCGCCCTCGCGCTTGCGGCACCGAGAGGCCGAGCAGCGCCTTGGCGCAGGCATCGCCGAAGAGCAGGACCGCTTTCGGCGCGGCGAGCCCGACATGGTGGCGGGCAAGAGCGGCGCAGCTTTTCATCGACTCGCTGTTGAGCTGTCCGGACGGCGAGCGGATGCAGGACAAAGCGGCCAGATAGACGGAGCCGCGATCGCGGCCGATGGCGGCGAGCATTCGCTCGAACAGCCGGCCGGCTTCGCCGCTGATCAGGGTGCCGGCGGTGCAATCCTCTCCCGTGGGCATGTCGGCCAGGATCATCAGCCCGGATGTCGGATCGCCGGCCGGGCAAACGCGCGGCGCGGCGGGCGCGGCGAAGGCGAGTCGGTCGCTCGACGCGAGCCACGCCTGGAAAAGGTCGAGTTGTCCGGGAAGGGTCTCGCCCGGAGCTTCGTCTGCGGCCGCCGGAGCTGGCGGCGGGGCCTCGCGAGATTTCGGCCGGAGCCAGTCGCGCGGTTCCTCGTCGACGAGCGTGTCGACGCCCGCTTCGGCCCACCAGCTCAAAGCGCTTTCGGCGTCCGCCGTTGAAAATCCATCGCTGCCCCGCTCCACTCCGTCATGGAGTCCTCCGCGGGCGGGCTGGTCAACCTCAAATTCTCTATCTATCTGCAAGGCGTTGGCTGCCTGCGACGACATGAGTGCAGGCGCCGTCGCCACGGGAGCGCCTTGATGTCCGAACGCGAGTCGATGCCTTATGACGTGGTGATCGTCGGCGCCGGGCCGGCGGGGCTCGCCGCGGCCATCCGCCTCAAGCAATTGGCCGAAGAGAATGAGCGTGAGCTCAGCGTCTGCGTCCTCGAAAAGGGATCGGAGGTCGGGGCGCATATCCTTTCCGGTGCGGTCATCGATCCCCGGGCGATCGAGGAATTGCTTCCCAATTGGCGCGAGCTGGGCAGCCCGCTCACCGTGCCGGTGGTCGAGAATCTCCACTGGGTGCTGACCCGCACCGGCAAATATGCGCTGCCGCATCTGATGATGCCGCCCTTCATGAACAACAAGGGCACCTACACCGCCTCGCTCGGCAATTTCTGCCGCTGGCTGGCGGGCCAGGCGGAAGCGCTCGGGGTGGAGATATTCCCGGGCTTCGCCGCGGCGGAGGTGCTGTTCAACGAGGACGGCTCGGTCAAGGGCGTTGCGACCGGCGACATGGGGGTCGCCCGCGACGGCACCCACCGCTCCGACTACCAGCCCGGGATGGAGCTTCACGGCCGCTACACCTTCTTCGCGGAGGGCGCCCGCGGCCATCTCACCAAGCAGCTCAAGCGGATCTTCGACCTCGAGCGCGAGTGCGAGCCGCAGGTCTACGGGATCGGCCTCAAGGAGCTTTGGGACATCGAGCCGGGCAAGCATGTCCCCGGCCGGGTCGTCCACACCCAGGGGTGGCCGCTCGAAGACAGCGCCTGGGGCGGAGGCTTCCTTTATCACCAGGAGAACAACCAGGTCGCCTTGGGCTTCGTCGTCGCCCTCAACTACCGCAACCCGCATCTCTCTCCGTTCGAGGAATTCCAGCGCTGGAAGCAGCATCCGGCCATCCGCGAAATGCTCGAGGGAGGCCGTCGGGTCTCCTACGGCGCCCGGGCCATCAACGAGGGCGGCTGGCAGTCCGTCCCGAAGCTGTCCTTCCCGGGCGGCGCCCTGATCGGCTGCTCGGCCGGGTTCGTGAACGTGCCGAGGATCAAGGGCAGCCATACGGCGATGAAGTCCGGGATGCTCGCCGCCGAAGCCGCCTTCGCCGCGATCGCCGCGGAACGTCAGGCGGACGAACTGACGATTTACGAAGAATCGCTTCGAAGCAGCTGGATAGCGACCGAACTTAAGATGGTTCGTAACGTCGAGCCGTTCGTCGCCAAGTTCGGAGGCACCGCCGGTACCCTGCTCGCCGGAATGGACATGTGGATGCGCTACCTGAAGGTCGGGCTGCCCTTCTCGCTAAGGCACCATCCGGACAATGAAACGCTCTACCGCAAGGATCTGGTGCCGCCGATCGACTATCCCAGGCCCGACGGAGTGATCAGCTTCGACAAGCTCTCCTCGGTGTTCATCTCGAACACCAATCACGAGGAGGACCAGCCGGTTCACCTGACGCTCAAGGACGATTCGATCCCGACCGAGGTCAACCTGCCGCTCTACGACGGGCCCGAGCAGAGATACTGCCCGGCCGGGGTCTACGAATATGTCGAGGAGGGGGGGCGCCCGAGGCTTCAGATCAACGCCCAGAATTGCGTCCACTGCAAGACGTGCGACATCAAGGACCCGACCCAGAACATCAACTGGGTCGTCCCCGAAGGCGGAGGAGGCCCAAATTATCCCAACATGTAAGCTCCGGGTGAAGAAGGGCGGTCCCGTCGCCCCAGCGAAGGCTGGGGCCCCGGGGGGTGATGGGCGCCGGCGCCTTTCACCCGCTGGGATCCCAGCCTTCGCTGGGATGACGGTGGTTTCCATCCTTCTCGCCGCCGCTCCCGCCGCCGCCAACGTCGACGACGCCTCCGCGCTGACCGCCTACGTCCGCGCCCGCGCCGCCGACAGCGACGGCGCGGCCGAGCAGGCGGCACGCAATTACGGGGCCGCGCTCGCGCTCGCGCCGGCGAACGAGGTGCTCGCCGCCCGCGCCTTGTCCCAGGCCATCGCCGTCGGCGACCGGCCTCTGGCCCTGCAGGCCGCGCGTGTGCTCGACGCCGCCGGAAAGCTCGCCCCCGACGGCCGGCTGCTCCTCGTCGGCGAGGCCTTCCGGGCGAAGCAGTGGAAGGAGGCGGGCCGGCAGATCGAAAGGCTCGAGCAGGACGAGGTCTTCTCGTTCATGACTCCCTTGCTCCGCGCCTGGCTGGCGCAGGGAAGCGGGAAGGGCAACCCGCTGGCCCTCCTCGAAGCCTCTTCCGGCAACGCGCTCGCCGCCACCTACGCTTCGGAGCATCGTCCGCTGCTGCTCATCGCCGGCGGCAAGGCGAAGGAAGGCGCGCTCGCGCTCGCGCCACTGCTCGAAGACGAATCGATCCGCTCCCAGCGCCTTCGGATCGCCGCCGCCGCGATGCTTGCCCGCAAGGGCGGCGCCAAGGAGGCGCTGGCGATCCTGGAGGGCGATGCCGAGGCGCTCGTCGAGGCTCGGCGGCGGATCGAGGCCGGCAAGCGGATCGGCGGCGAGATCGTCACGCCGGCGGCCGGGATGGCGGAGCTGCTTGGCCGGATGGCGCTCGACCTCAACGGCCAGGAAGTACCCCAGCTCGCGTTGAGCTTCGCCCGCCTCGCCACCTTCCTCGCGCCCGAAAACGCTTTATCTTGGCTGATCGCCGCGGACCTGCTCGGCGGGCAGGGCCGGCACGATTCGGCGCTGGCGGCGCTGGCCCGTGTGCCTCGCGACGACGTCTTCGCGGCCGCGGCCGCCGAACGCCGGATGACCGTCCTGGTCGACGCCGGCCGCACCGACGAAGCGCTCGCCGAGGCCCGCCAGGCGGTGGCCGATCGTCCCGGCGAGATCGAGAATTGGAGCCGGCTCGGCGACATCCTCAACCAGGCCAAGCGCCACCGCGAAGCGGCCGCCGCCTACGGCAAGGCGCTCGACCTCGTCAAAGCCGGCGCCGAAATCCGAAATCCTCTCTGGGCCCTGTGGCTGCTCCGAGGCAGCGCCCTCACCCAGGCGGGCGAGTGGGCCGCGGGCAAGTCCGCGCTCGAGGAAGCCCGCCGGCTCGCGCCCGACCAGCCTGTGGTGCTCAACTTCCTCGGCTATTCGCAGCTCGAGCGACGCGAGAATCTGGCCGAGGCCGAGAAGATGATCGGCGAGGCGAACCGGCTCCAGCCCGACGACGCAGCGATCACCGATTCGCTCGGCTGGGCGCATTACGTCCGCGGCGACGTCGCCAGGGCGATCATATTGCTCGAGCGGGCGGCCCAGGGCCAGCCGGACGACTCGGCCATCGGCGAGCATCTCGGCGACGCTTATTACAGCGCCGGCCGCCGCTTCGAGGCGCGCTACGCCTGGCGCGCGGCGCTTCACCATGCCGAAGGGCCCGCCGCGGATCGGCTGCGCGCCAAGATCGACACGGGGCTTCGGCCGGACCTCGCCGCCCCCTGATGGAGGAGACGGCCTATGCGAAGCTGAACCTCGCCCTCCATGTCCGCGGGCGGGAGCCCGACGGCTATCACCGGATCGAGACCGCTTTCGCCTTCGCCGAGGACGGCGACCGGCTGACCGTGGCCGAAGGCGAGGGAATAAGCCTCGAAGTGACCGGGCCGTTCGCCGGCAGCCTGGCAGGGGACGACAATATCGTCCTTGAGGCGGCCCACGCATTGCGCGGCCGCGGCCAGGTCGCCGCGGGCGCCGCTTTGACGCTCGACAAACGCCTGCCGGTCGCCTCGGGCATCGGCGGCGGCTCCGCGGACGCCGCCGCCGCGCTTCGGCTTCTGTCCCGCTGGTGGCGCCTGGAGCTTCCCGACGGAGCCCTGGCCGGAATCGCCTCCGGCCTCGGGTCCGACGTACCGGCCTGCCTCCATTCGCGAAGCGCCCGAGGCGAAGGCCGCGGCGACCGGCTGGATTTCGCCGATTGGGGTCTGGGTGGAGCCCCAATGCTCCTCGTCAATCCGGGTGTGAAGCTGTCGACCCGGTCGGTCTTCGAGCGGTGGAACGGCCGCGACGGCGGCGCCCTCGGCGACCCGGCAACGGGGCGCAACGATCTCGAGGCGCCCGCGCTCGGCCTCGTTCCGGAGATAGGCCGGGTGCTCGAGGCGCTCGCCTCGTCGAATTCCGCCAGGATGGTCCGGATGTCCGGCTCGGGCGCTACCTGCTTCGGCCTGTTCGAAAATTCGGAGGATCGCGACGAAGCGGGCCGCCGGATCGCCGCCCGCCATCCGCGCTGGTGGACGCTCGCCAGCCGCCTCAGGTGACCCGCAAGTCCCACGGCGGGACGCCTCTTCCGGCCCTTAACCATCGTATCCCGCAGGCTTGCGTCGTGGCACGGTCCTTGCTGCGGGTCCGACGACGAGTCGAAACGGGGCCCGAGGGGGCTTGGTGGACATTCGCCCATGGTCCCGCTCCCGTTGCGTATGGAGCCGGCGCCATGGCCCTCTAGAGCCGGCCGCGTCCGACCGCGCGGCCGGCTCTTTTTTAGGGCGACAAAGTCGGCGCGTGCCGCGTAGTCGGCCCCATGTTCCTATTGACCTCGGAAGGGCAGGTCGCCCGCCTCCACCTCGACCGGCCCGAGGCCCGCAACGCCATTCCCGTCCAGGGCTGGGCCCTCCTGGCCCATCGCTGCGGCGAAGCCGTCCGGTCCGGCGCACGCCTGCTCGTCGTCACGGGGACGAAGGAGGCCTTCTGCGCCGGGGCCGACCTCGAGGATTTCCCCGCCTTCGCCGCCGATCCGAAGGCCGCGAGCGGCTTTCGAAGGATGATGCGAACCGGCCTCGACGCCTTGCGCGACCTTCCCATCGCGACGATCGCCGCCATCGAGGGCCCCTGCTACGGCGCCGGAGTCGCCCTCGCCATGGCCTGCGACATGAGGGTGGCGGGGGAAGGCGCGCGCTTCGCGATCACCCCGGCCAAGTTCGGAATTTCCTATCCCCAGGAGGACGTCGCCCGACTCGTCGCGCTGGTCGGGCCGGGACAGGCGTCGCGGCTCCTGCTCGCGGCCGAGACCATCGACTCCGTCGAGGCGGCGCGGATCGGGCTGGTCGAGCTCGCCGCGGCGGAAGCGGGCGCTGCCGTCGACCAGCTTGCCGGGACCATCCTGGCCAATAGCGGCGAGAGCGTCGCCGTGCTGAAGCGGGCGATCCGACTCGCGAACGAAGGCGCGGATCGCGACGACGGCCAGGATGGCCGTTTCGACACCCTTTTCGGGTCGCCCGACTTCCGCGCTCGGCTGGCCGCGCTGAGGCCGCGCCGCTGACTTGCCTGCCCGGCGGCAATGAGGGAGAAGCCGGCGCATGAAGCGCTTCGCCGCTCTCCTCTTCGTCCTCGCCGGCTGCGGCGGCCCGCCGGCCCCGAAGGCCGAGGATCTCGTCGAGTGCGCCGTCGACGGCGCCACCGCCTTCGAGCGGGTCTGCACCCTCGAACGGAGCGCCGGCCGCGAAATCCTGCTGACGCTTAGAACCCCCGGCGGAAGCTTTCGCCGGCTGGTGGCGACCCGGGACGGGCGAGGCGTCGTAGCCGCGGACGGCGCCGAGCCGGCGACGGTGACGATTCTCGGCAAGGATCTTATCGAAGTCTCGATCGGCGCCGACCGCTACCGACTGCCCGCGCGCGTTCAATGAGCCGTCCGATCCTCACCGCGGCCGAGATGCGCGCCGCCGAGGCCGAGGCCATCGCCGAGGGGATTCCGGCCGCGGAGCTGATGGAAAGAGCGGGGGCCGCCGCCGCCGAGGCGATCCGGCGCTTCGCCGGGCCGCTGCCGACACTGGTCCTGTGCGGCCCCGGCAACAATGGCGGCGACGGCTACGTCATCGCCCGGCATCTGGCCGAGATGGGCGCGAAGGTCCGGGTGGCGGCGTTGGGAGAACCGAAGACCGAAGAGGCTCGGGCTGCCCGAGCGGCTTGGCCGGGCGCGGTGGCGCCTCTCCTGGAGGCCTCGCCGGCAGCCCTGTTGGTCGACGCGCTTTTCGGTACCGGGCTGGTCCGGCCGCTCGACGAAGCGCTGTCGAAACGCCTGTGCGCCCTCGCCGGCGCCGCCCGGGTGCGGGTCGCGGTGGATCTTCCGAGCGGCGTGGCGACCGACGACGGGGCCATGCTCTCGCCGATACCCGATTTCGATCTCACGATCACGTTCGCGACCTTGAAGCCTTCGCATCTCCTCCAGCCCGCGGCCCGCCGCATGGGGCGGATCGTGGTCGCCGACATCGGCCTGGATCCCCGGAGCCGGCTTGGCCTGATCGAACGGCCGGCCTTGCGCGCTCCGGGTCCGGACGATCACAAATATACGCGCGGCTACCTGGTCGTCGCAGGAGGGGTCATGCCCGGCGCGGCGGCGCTTGCGGCGAGCGCCGCCGCCCGTGCCGGCGCCGGCTATGTCGTGTTGGCGGGGGAGGGTGGAGCGGTGCCCAACGCGCTGGTTCGGCGGCCGTTGGAAGAGGCGCTCGCCGACCGGCGGGTGACGGCAATCCTCGTCGGCCCCGGACTGGGGCGCGGCGCGGAAGCGGCCGAGACGCTCGACCGGATCCTGTCCTGCCCCCATCCCGTGGTGGTCGACGGCGATGCGCTGTGGCTCCTCACGGACAAAGGCGGCTACCGGCCCAGGAGCGCTCCTACCCTCTGCACGCCTCATGCCGGCGAGTTCCACCGCCTCTACGGCGACGGAGGCGGCAAGATCGAGGCGGCGCGCTCGGCCGCCGCCCGGACCGGCGATACGATCGTCTACAAGGGGCCGGACACGATCGTCGCCAGGGCGGACGGAAGAGCGGCGATTGCGCGGCCGTCACCGGGGTGGCTTGCAAGCGCCGGCACCGGCGACGTCCTCGCCGGGATCATCGCTGCCCAATGCGCGTCCGGGATCCCCGCGTTCGAATCCGCCTGTACCGGCGTCTGGCTCCACGGCCGCGCCGCGGAGCTGGCCGGTCCGGGCCTCATCGCCGACGATCTGATCGCCCATCTGCCCGCGGCGCTGGCCGAGTGCCTGTGAGCGAGAGCGACGTCGTCCTCCGTCTCGCCGGCCGCGGCGACGGAGTCGGGGAAAGCGGCCGCTTCCATCCGCTGACGGCTCCGGGCGACCGGGTCTGGGAAGACGGCGCGGTCGAGCCCGGGCCTCACCGGCAAGTGCCGCCATGCCGTCACTTTCCCGAATGCGGCGGCTGTCAGCTGCAGCATGTCGACGACCGCGCTTATGCGGATTTCCTGTGCGACCGGATCGGATCCGCTCTGGCCGCGCAAGGCGTCGCGGCGCCCGAATTCCTTCCGGCCCATATCTCGCCCCCGAACAGCCGCCGAAGAGCCTCGCTGAGATCGGAGCGGGGCGGGGCCCTCGGCTTCAACGCCGAGGCGAGCCACCGGATCATCGACATGCGCGAATGCCATATCCTGAGGCCAGAGCTGTTCGCGCTGGTCGCGCCTTTGCGGGCGCTGTTGCGAAAGCTGAAGCCCTCGGCGACCGCCGGCGTTCGCCTGACCATCGCCGATCAGGGCGTGGACGTACTTCTCGAAAAGGTCGAAGCCGACGGCCTCGCCGCCGCCGAAGCCCTGGGCGCGTTCGCCCGCGAGCATCGCCTCGCCCGGCTGGCGCTGGACGACGGCTATGGCGCCGAGACCCAATGGGAGCCCGAGCCCGTCACGGTCACCCTCGGCGGAGTGCCGGTCGGGCTCCCGCACGGCGCCTTTCTCCAGGCGACGGCGGAAGGGGAGGCCGCCCTGGTCGAGGCGGTGCGGCGGGCGGTGGGCGAGGCGCGCGTGGTCGCCGACCTGTTCGCCGGACTCGGCACCTTCGCCTTGGCGCTCGAGGGGCGGATCCTCGCCGCGGAGGGCGCCCGGGACGCCGCGCTCTCGCTCAAGTCGGCGGCGGCGAGGGCGCAGCGGCAGGTCTTCGTCGACCATCGCGATCTCTACCGCCGCCCGCTGGAGACGGCCGAGCTGAGCCGCTTCGAGGCCGTCGTGCTCGATCCGCCCCGCGCCGGAGCGAAGGACCAGGCGCTCGCCCTGGCCCGATCGGACGTACCGCGCGTCGCCTACGTCTCGTGCAACCCGTCGACCTTCGCCCGCGACGCCGCCGCCCTTATCGAGGGAGGCTATCGCTTCGACTGGGTCGCGCCGGTAGGCCAGTTCCGCTGGTCGACCCATGTCGAGCTGGTCGGAGCGTTCAGCCGCGGGGATTCGGGCTGAAGCGTCCTTCAGCCCGTTCCTCTCAATTCATCCAACACTGTCAAAGAGCCCGCCGATACGCGACTCGTGCACGATCCGACATGAAGAACAATATAGGAACAATGCGCTCCCGATCTCCTTCAGATGCATCCGATCCGGATGTTGCGATCGGCTCGTCATGCAGATCCAAAGCCCAAATCTCTACATGTGGCTGCAGACCATCCGGATCGCCTGAACCGTCAGCCCCGCCAGGACGAGGGACGACAGCCCGAACAGGATGAATCGGGTGGTGATGACGTTGACCGTCGTCTGGACCAGGCTGTGCGCGATCCTCAGCGCCACATAGGCCCAGGCCAGGACGGCGCTGTAGCCGCCGCCGCCATGGCCGATGGCGAGCGTCAGGGCGATGGCGTAGAAGAGCGTCGGCTGCTCGACCAGGTGCATGTAATTATGCGCTTTCCACATCACTTCGTCCTCGACCACGCCTTCGAGCGCGGCGCCGCCGCGGCCGCCGACCCGGCCCTTGAGGGAAATGCCCTTGCGCTTCATCGCCGCGAAGCGGGCCGCGACCATCCAGGCCATGATCAGCAAGGTCCAGGCCACGAGCGCGACGATCGGCGCGAGAATGGGACTGTTCATGATTACTTTCTCCCCCTTTTGAGGCACCAGAGTGGCCGGCACCGGCGCGGGAGTCAAAGTGCGCTTTAGCGACTGGGAAAGCCTGCTAAGCAGGGCTGCGCAGGATGGGAGGAGTGAAGTGATGAAGCGGATCGCGGCGACGGCAACGGCGGCAATCCTTCTGGCGGGGGCAGCGGCGGCCCAGCCGCCCGCGCCGCGCCAGACGCCGCGCCCGCCCGTCGCCCAGCCCCAGCGCCCGCCCGCCCAGGCGCAGCCTCAGCAACGCCCGCCGGCTCAGGCGCAGCGCCCGGCGGCGCCCGCAATCCCGACCCGGGTCACCGCGCGCACTCTCACGTCGTTGTGCGGCCAGGACCGCAACGGCTGCCTCACCTATGTGCTCGGCGCCGCCGACGCCTTCGCAAGCGCCCTGGCGGCGGCCGGGCGGCCGCAGGTTTTCTGCTTTCCCAGAGGCACGACCAACGACCAGATCGCCCAGTCGGTCGTCCGTTACCTGCGCGCCAATCCGCAGGAGGGCGGCAACAATGCCGGCATCGTCACCCTCGCCGGCCTCACGGCGAGCTATCCCTGCGGCTATTGAATTCCTCTCCCGTTTTCACGGGGAGAGGGGCGATCAGTCGAACAGCTTGGCGAAGCGGCGCTTCGTGCGCTCCCGCCAATGGCCGCGGTGATAGGCGTCGCTGGCCAGGAGCGGAAGAACGCTGGTCGCCTCGGCGAACACCATCTGCTCCATCGCGGTCGAGACCTTGCCCCAGCTCGCCGCTTCCTGGAGGGTGGAGGAGGAGCAGGCGCCGTCGCGAACGTCGGCGACGGTGATCTGAACGGCATATTTGTGAACTTCGACATCGTCGTGACCGAGGATCTCGGCGCAGACGACCGTATCCTGGGTGAAGTTCTTGGGAACGCCGCCGCCGATCATGAGCAGGCCGGTAGTGCCGGCCTCGATCTTCAGGTTCGTCAATTCGCGGAAGTCGGCGATCGCGTCGAGCACCAGATAGGGCCGCCCCGCCTTCATCGCGTCGACCTGGTGCTTGACCAGGCCGAAGCCCGCCGAGCTGTCCACGAACGCCGGGCAGAAGATCGGAACGTCATGCTCGTAGGCGAGCTTGACGAGGCTGTTGTCCTTCTTGCCATGCTCCATCAGCCACTTGCCCATCTCGCGGATGAAGGCCCGGGACGAATAGGCCTTGGGCTCGAGCGCGTTGGCGAGGTCGCCGATCGTGTGATCGGTCTCCTGGAGCTTCTCCTCGTCGATATAGGTATCGTAGATGCGGTCGATATAGAGCGAGCGGAGCGTGTCGTCGTCAGGGATTTCAAGCGCTTGGTAGTGCTTGTGTCCAAGCGCTTCGAAGAAGTCCATGTCGACGATGGTGGCTCCGGTGGCGACGATCGCATCGACCATGTTGTTTCGCACCAGCTCGGCATACAGATCCATGCAGCCGCCGGCCGAGGTCGAACCGGCGATGACGAGGATGACCGAGCAATCCTTGTCGGCGAGCATATTGTTGTAGATTTCGGCCGCCCGGCCGAGGTCCCGGCTGGTGAAGCTCATCTTCTTCATCGCGTCGACGATCGGACGAGCGTCGAAGCTCTTGATGTCGATATGCTCGACGACGCTCGACAGGAGCTCGGCCTTGCGGGTGTCGTTGATCTTCGGCTCGTTCACATTCGGTCTCCAAATATTCCGTCGCTCCAGCGCAGGCTGGGGCCCCAGGGGGTGAAAGGCGCGATGTCATTCACCCGCCGGGGCCCCAGCCTTCGCTGGGGCGACGGTTTAGAATGGACGCAAGCCGGGCTCCCGAAGACCACGCAGCTCGCGTCCGCTTACATTCTCGCGGCCTGCCTTAAAGCTGGACCACGTTGTTCCGGGCGACCTCGGCGGAATTCTCGCCGTAGAGCGTCGCCATCGGCTCGTCCGTCATCTCGACCTTGGCGACGGCGCCGAAGCCGTTGAAGCCGGTTCGCATCGCGCAGCCATAGGCTCCGAGCATTCCGATCTCGATATAGTCGCCCGCCCCGACGTCGGCCGGCAGATGGAACGGTCCGGCCATATGGTCGAGATCGTCGCAGGTCGGCCCGTAGAAGCTGAAGCCCAGGTCGCGGACTCCCGATTCTTCCTCGCGGAGCAGCTTCACCGGGAAGCGCCAGCCGATATGCGCCGCATCGAACAACGCGCCATAAGCGCCGTCGTTGATGTAGAGCTGATCGCCTCGGCGCTTCTCGACCCGGACCAGAAGGCTCGCATATTCGGCGCACAGGGCCCGGCCCGGCTCGCACCACAATTCGGCCGAGTAGGAGATGGGCAGGCTCTCGAAGGCGCGCGAGATGACGGCGAAATAGGCCTCGAGCGGCGGCGGCTCCATGCCGGGATAGACCGAGGGGAAGCCGCCGCCGACATCGACGATGTCGACCGTCACGGCCGCTTCGACGATCGCCGCCCGCACCCGCTCCATCGCCTCGGAATAGGCCGTCGGGGTCATCGCCTGGCTTCCGACGTGGAAGCAGATGCCGAGCGCGTCCGCCGCCTGGCGGGTCGCGAAGAGCAAATCCTTCATCTCGTTCGGCTCCGCACCGAACTTGGAGGCGAGGCTGAGCTTGCTGTAGTCCGAGGACACCCGGATCCGAACGCACAGGTTCAGGTCGCCGGCCTCGACGCCGTCCGTCGTGGTGGCGCGGACGATCTTGTCGAGCTCGTCCATCGTGTCGAGCGAGAAGGTGCGGACGCCGAGCGCATAGGCCTCGGCGATCGCTTCCTCCGCCTTGACGGGATGCATGAAGCACTGGACCGCCTCCGGGAGGGTCTCGGCGACCAGGCGCACCTCGGCGATCGAGGCGACGTCGTAATGGGTCACCCCGCTCTCCCAGAGGATTCGGAGCAGGTTGGGCGAGGGGTTCGCCTTCACCGCATAGAGCGACCGGCCCGGAAACTTCTCGACGAAGAATCGGGCGGCGCGCCGGGCGGCGTGCGGGCGAATGAGCGTGACCGGCTGAACCGGGCGTTGCTTAGCGATATCGGCAGCCGAGACGGTGCCGATGGGGGCGACAGCTAGCCCCAGCGCATTATGATGCTTGTGCAACTCAAGGGACCTCCAAAGGCGGTAGTTGACGAAAAAGCTGCCTTGCGGTTGTTGGAAGTCCCCATGGGGCAGCGAGGGGGATATATGGTCGCTGTGCCCGAGTGTAAAGGATTGCTTTTTTCCCTACGAAACCAGAGGTTTGCATGACAGAGAGGAAGCCGTCGCCAGAGGGTGTCGAAGCTGCGGCGAAACGCGTCGCCGGGCATGTCGTCATGACTCCGCTTCTGCCCCTGGAATGGCGGGGCGTTCGGCTGTGGGTGAAGGCCGAGTGCCTTCAGGAAGGCGGAAGCTTCAAGCTGCGCGGGGCGACCAACCGGCTGCTCCTCCTCGGCGAAGCGGAGCGGCGGCGCGGCGTGGTCGCTTTCTCGTCCGGCAACCATGGCCAGGGCGTGGCGATCGCCGCCCGCCGCCTCGGCATTCCGGCGACCATCGTCATGCCTTCCGATGCGCCCGCGGTGAAGCGCGACGCGACCCTGGCCGCCGGTGCCGAGATCGTCCCCTACGACCGCGCGACGCAGAGCCGCGAGGAGATCGCCGGCCGGCTCGCCGAAGCGCGCGGCGCGGTCCTGGTGCCCTCGTTCGACGACGTCGACATCATCGAGGGCCAGGGCAGCGCCGGGATCGAGCTTCGCGACCAGCTCGGCGGACCGCCGGACCGGGTCCTGATCCCCTGCGGCGGCGGCGGGCTCTCCGCCGGGGTCGCGCTCGCACTGCCCGAATCGCATATCGTCACGGTCGAGCCCGAAGGCTGGGACGACATGGCCCGCTCGATCGAGGCGGGCGAGCCGGTCCCGGTGATCGAACCCGCACAGCCGACCCGTTGCGACGCCCTCCAGACAAAATTGGTCTCGCCTTTGACCCTCGGCGCGCTTCGCGACTCGGGGGCCAGCGGCCTTTGGGTCAGCGAAGCCGAGATCGAGACCGCCATGGCCTTCGCCGCCCGCCACCTTCGGATCGTCGCCGAGCCCGGCGGCGCGGTCGCCCTGGCGGCCCTCCTCGCCGGCAAGGCGGGTGTGGTCACTGAGCGGACGGTGGTGTTGGTCTCGGGCGGCAACGTCGATCCGGAGCTCTACGCCGCGATCCTCGGCGCTCAGGCGGCGGAGGCGGAGCGATAGTCGGCGGGGTCGATCTTTTCGGCGGGGGAGACGGCTTCGACCTGCCGGGTCAGCGCCTCGAGCTGAAGCCCCAGCGTCCGAAGCTCCGCCGCGAAAGCCTCGCCGTCATGGCCGGGGCGCGCCAGGGTCGCGGCTTCCAGAAGAGCGTCGAGCATCATCGACAGGCTCGGCAGGATCGACTCCTCGATCCGCTCGAACGCTTCGTCCAGCTCCCGCTTCGAGTCTCCGTCGGCCATGAAGGCGAAGCTATGCCTGTGTGCTTAACCTTTCGTAAAAGGAGACCCCTGTTTTCCGGAGCCCGCGGCTGGCACAAGCGAGGGCGATGACCGGATTCGCCGCCGCCCTGCTCTCGATCGCCGTCCTCGCCACGTTCGCTTTGGTCGCCGGCGGCGGGTACCTGCTGGTCAAGCGCAAGGATCGCAAGCAAGGCGGGCTGATGCTGATCGCCGCGGCGGTGCTGTTCGGCAACGTCCTCATTTGGACGGTGTGACGATGCGGGTCTTCGATTTCGACCGAGCCATCGTCCGCGAGCCCGCCGCGACCGTCGTCGAGGGGCTTCGCACGGGCCCGGAGGCGCCCGACTACGAGAAGATACTCACCGAACATCGCGCCTACGTCGCCGCCCTGGAAGCCGCCGGGGTCGTGGTCGAGAGCCTTCCGGCGCTCCCCGGCCATCCCGATTCGGTCTTCGTCGAGGATCCGGCCTTCGTCCTGCCCGAAGGGGCGATCCTGCTCCGCCCCGGCGCTCCGAGCCGCTTCGACGAAGCGGCATCGCTCGCGCCGGTCCTGAAGCGCCATTTCGCTCAAGTCGAGGAAGTGGATGAGGGCTTCGTCGACGGCGGCGACATCCTCATCCTGCCCGACGAGATCCTGGTCGGATTGTCGGACCGCACCGACCGAAAGGGCGCCGAGCGGTTTTGCGGGCTGGTGCGCGATCTCGGCCGGAGCGCTCGAATCGTCGAACCGCCCTCAGGGCTGCTTCACCTCAAGACCGGCTGCGCCCTGGTCGACGAAGGCGCGTTGATCACGGTGCCCGCCTTGACGCCGCTCTTCCCCGGTTACGAAATTCTGGTCACCTCGCAAGGTGAGGAGCATGCGGCCAATCTGATTCGGGTCAACGATCGGGTGCTGATGGGTACCGGTTTTCCCCGGACGGCCGCCATGTTGCGCGAGCGGCGACTGGACGTGGTGGAAACTCCGGCCTCGGAGATCGCGAAGATCGACGCAGGCCTGTCCTGCATGTCGCTCCGCTGGCACTCGCGAGGGCGTGACTGCCGCTCCCCGTCATGCTGAACTTGTTTCAGCATCCAGGCAGGCGCAGTTCGACGGTTTGTAAGCGCTCACTATCGCGGGGGCGGCTCACCCCTGGACCCTGAAACGAGTTCAGGGTGACGGGGGAGCGGGGCCTGACGTCAAATCACCGTATCGGGCAGCTCGGATCCAGCCTGAAATCGAGATATTGGTCCACCGATTTCATCAGCTGAGGCATCTCGTTGACGAAGAAATGGTTCGCCGTCGGGATGGTCGAGTGATGGATGGTGATGTGCTTCTGGGTACGCAGCTTGTCGACCAGCTTCTGCACCGCGTTCGGGGTCACCACCTCGTCGCCTTCGCCCTGGACGATGATCCCGGAAGCGGGGCAGGGGGCGAGGAAGGTGAAATCGTACATGTTGGCCGGAGGCGCGATCGAGATGAAGCCGCGCACCTCGGGCCGGCGCATCAGCAATTGCATCCCGATCCAGGCGCCGAAGCTGAACCCGGCGATCCAGGTGGTCTCAGCTTCGGGATGGATCTGCTGCACCCAGTCGAGCGCCGAGGCGGCATCGGAAAGCTCGCCGATGCCGTTGTCGAACACGCCCTGGCTCTTGCCGACGCCTCGAAAATTGAAGCGCAGGGTCGCGAAGCCGCGCCTTACGAAGGTCTTGTACAGGGCCTGGACGATGGCGTTGTTCATCGTCCCGCCGCCCTGCGGATGGGGGTGGAGGATCAGCGCGACGGGCGCGCGGGGCCGGGGGCCGGGGCTGAATCGGCCTTCGAGACGGCCTTCCGGGCCGGGAAAGATGACTTCGGGCATTGCACCTGCGGTGGCTCAAGGAGAAAGAGCGGGGCTGCCCCCGCGCGCATGCCGCTCTATATAGGGCGGAGCGCCCGCCGTGCAATTTGAAAGGGAAGACGTGCCCGACCGCATCTATCTCGACCACGCCTCGACCACCCCGATCCTGCCGGAAGCGGCGGCGGCGATGGCCGAGGCGTGCCGGAGATGGGCCAATCCCTCCTCGCCCCATGCCGAGGGCAGGGCGGTCCGCGCCCAGCTGGAGGACGCGAGGCGGCGGATCGCGGCGGCGCTCGGCTCGGACCTGACCCTGATCTTCACCTCCGGCGCCACCGAGGCGATCTCGCTCGTGTTCGAGCGGGCGCGGGCCGGGGACCGGATCGTCTCGGCCGTGGAGCATCCCGCCGTCCTGCGCAGCGCGCCCGGCGCCCGGCAGGTCGCGGTTCATGGCGACGGCACGCTCGATCTCGACGATCTCGACCGCGCTCTGGCCGGCGCGAAGACGCCTCTCGTGGCCGTGCAGTCGGTCAACAACGAGACGGGGGTGATCCACCCGATCGCCGAGGTCCAGGCCCGGGTGGAGGCGGCGGGCGGCCTGTTGATCGCCGACTGCGCTCAAAGCGCCGGCAAGCTGCCGCTTCCGGACGCGGACTTCATCGTCGTCGCCGCCCACAAGTTCGGGGGACCGCCGGGCACCGGCGCCCTGCTGATCCGGGAGCCGGCCAGCCTGGAGGCGATCGGCGGCCAGGAAGGCGGCTTCCGTCCCGGGACCGCCGCCGTGCCCTCGATCATGGGCTTCGCCGCCGCCTGCGAGGCCGATCACGCCTGGTACGAGGGCGCCAAGCGCCTCCGCGCCCGGCTGGACGAGGGCATCGTCGCTGCAGGGGGTGAGATCATCGCCGGGAACGCGCCGCGAATCGCCACGATCGCCTGCTATCGGATGCCCGGGGTTCCCGGCGCCGCTCAGATGATGCAGCTCGACCTCGCCGGGATCGCCGTCACCGCGGGGAGCGCCTGCGCATCCGGCAGCCTCAAGACGAGCCACGTCCTGACCGCCATGGGCTGGCCGGAAGAGAAAGCGCGCGAGGTCATCCGGGTCAGCTTCGGCCCGCAGACCCGGGAAAGCGATGTTGACGCTCTGCTCGATCAGTGGAGCGCCATGTTCGGGAAACGCCAGGCGGCGTGAAACCCCCGATCTACCTCGATTATCAGGCTACCACTCCGGTCGCTCCGGAGGTGGCGGCGGCGATGCGCCCCTGGTTGGAGACCCATTTCGCCAACCCGCACAGCAGCCATCGGATGGGGCGCGAGGCTGCCGCCGCGGTGGAGGTGGCTCGAGGTCGGGTCCGGGCCGCGCTGGGCGGGGAGGGGGGAAGGCTCCACTTCACCTCCGGAGCGACCGAGGCGATCAACTGGGCCCTGAAGGGCGCTTCGGCGCGGCTGCCCGCGGACCGGCGGCGAATCGTCACCTTCGCCACCGAGCATGCGGCGGTCCTGGATACCGTCGAGTGGCTCGGAACCCAGGGATTCGACATCGAAATCCTGCCGGTCTTCGTTGACGGGCTCGCGATGAACGAGTCGGTGGCGGAGGCGACCGCCATCCCCACGGGCATCGTCGCCGCCATGCTCGTCAACAACGAGATCGGGGTCATTCAGCCCGTCGCCGAGATTGCGGCTCTGGCCCGTCGCCGCGGCGCCCTGTTCCTGTGCGACGCCGTTCAGGGCTTCGGACGGGTGCCGCTGCCGCTGGAGAGCTGCGACATGGTCGCTCTGTCCGCGCACAAGGTGCACGGTCCCAAGGGCATCGGCGCGCTTTGGGTTCGGGACGGGGTCGAGATCGATCCGTTGCTTCATGGGGGCGGGCAAGAGGGCGGCCTCCGGTCGGGCACCCTGTCGCCGGCATTGTGCGTCGGGTTCGGCGAAGCCGCGCGCCTGCTCGAGGAGCGGCGGGAGGTGGACCATGCCCATGTCGAGCGGCTGTGGTCGCTCGCTATCGATCTCCTTCCGGGATGGACCCTGAACGGTTCCGCCGAGGCTCGGTACAAAGGCAATTTGAGCCTCTCCCGGCCCGGCGTCGATGCCGCCCGGCTGATCTCCGAGATCCGGCAGGTCGCATTTTCGGCCGGATCGGCCTGTGCCAGCGGGTCGGGGCGATCGAGCCACGTTCTCGAAGCCGTCGTCTGGCCGGAGCGCGCCGTCCGCTCGACCATTCGTCTCGGCTTCGGCCGCTATACGACCGAGGCCGAGCTCATCGAGGCTCTGACCCTCCTGAACGCCGCCGCCAACCGCCAGCTGGACTTCGCCTCATGACCCTGGTTCGCTTCGTCTCCGCCGACGGCAGCCACATCCAGGAGGTTCGCGGCAGCCCCGGCGAGCGGCTGCTCGACCTCGCCCAGGCGCACGGCCAGCCGCTCGAAGGAACGTGCGAGGGCCAGATGGCCTGCTCGACCTGTCACGTCATCGTCGCCGCCGCGGATTTCGAGAAGCTTCCGGGCGCCGGCGAGGAAGAGGAGGATCTGCTCGACCTCGCCCGGCACGTCACCCGCACCTCGCGCCTCGCCTGCCAGATCCACTTGAGCGAGGCCCTGGAAAATCTGACGGTGCGAATGCCGGGCGGTTCGCATAACATGCAGGGACGATGATCGACCGCCGAACCTTTCTCGCCGCGGGCGCGGGCGCCGCTTTCGCCGCCGGCTGCCGCGCCTCCGCTCCCGCCAGGGACCCGGCGCCCGACCGGCAGGCGATCGACCTGAGAAAGCGCTTCGAGGCGATCCGCGCCACGCTCGGACCCGGCGGCCGGCTCGGAGTCGCGGCGATCGACACCGGTTCGGGCCGCGAGCTGCGCTTCGACGGCGATTCGCGTTATTCGATGGCCTCCACCTTCAAGCTGCCGCTCGCCGCCGCACTGCTCGACCTCGCCGATCGGGGCGAATTGTCGCTCGAGGAGAAATTGCCTATTCCCTCCGGCAAGCTGCTGGCCCACTCGCCGGCGGTCGAAAGATATCGGGAGGAGGGCAGCCTTTCGATCGTCCGGCTCTGCTCGGCCATCGTCGAGCTCAGCGACAACAGCGCCGCGAACATGCTCCTTCGCCGGATCGGCGGTCCCGAGGCGCTGACTCGCTTCATCCGCGCCTGCGGCGATCCGGTGACCCGGCTCGACCGCTACGAGACGGAGCTCAACTCCAACCTCCCCGGCGACCCCCGCGACACCACCAGCCCGGCGGCGATGGCCGGCCTGACGCGCGCTCTGGTCGCGGGCGACAAGCTCGCCGAGCAGTCGCGCCGTCACCTGTCCACCTGGCTCGGCAAGTCGGTGCCCGGCGCGGACCGACTGAAGGCGGGCTTCCCGGTCCCGCCTTGGCTGGTCGGCCACAAGACCGGCACCGGCGCCAACGGCGCCGTCAACGACGTCGCCGTGGCTTGGCGCTCGGGCAAGCCGCCCGTGGTGGTCGCCAGCTATCAGAGCGGCGGCAATGCCGACCCGGCGGTGCGGGCGGCCGCCCATGCGGCGGTCGGAAGGCTTGTAGCGGAGACGTTCGGGTAACCGTCATCCCGGCGAAAGCCGGGATCTCGGCGAGACCCATGGAGCCTCTTCCGACCCGAGGTCCCGGCTTTCGCCGGGATGACGACGGGAAGGCGACCGTCTTGCGCGAATCCTCCATTCGCCCCATATGCGCCTCGGGAGTCGGACGGACGGCGCTCTCGCCAACCCGGTCAGATCCGGAAGGAAGCAGCCGTAACGAGTTCAAGCGCCGGGTCGTTTCCGGCTCCCACTTGCCCGTCGTCCCAGCGAAGGCTGGGGCCCCGGGGGGTGAAAAGCGCCGCGCCCTTCACTCGCTGGGATGCCAGCCTTCGCTGGCATGACGGAATAGGCTAGGCTCGTGCCATGGCACCCGAATCTCCCGACGACTCTCCCGGCTTCGCCGCCCTCGGCCTCGACGAGCCGCCCCAGCCGGCCAAGACGCAGCCCTACCGAGTCCTCGCCCGCAAGTACCGGCCGCAACGCTTCGCCGAGCTGATCGGCCAGGACGCGATGGTTCGGACGCTCGGCAACGCGATCGAGCGCGACCGGCTCGCCCACGCCTTCCTGCTCACCGGAGTCCGGGGCGTCGGCAAGACCTCGACCGCGCGCCTGATCGCCAAGGCCCTGAACTGCGTCGGGCCCGACGGGCAGGGGGGCCCGACCATCGATCCCTGCGGGACCTGCGAGCCCTGCCGGGCGATCGCCGAAGGGCGCCACATAGACGTGGTGGAGATGGACGCCGCAAGCCATACCGGAGTGGACGACGTCCGCGAGATCATCGAGGCGGTTCGTTATTCGGCGGTCTCGGCGCGCTTCAAGGTCTATATCGTCGACGAAGTCCACATGCTGTCCAAGAACGCCTTCAACGCGCTTCTCAAGACCCTGGAAGAACCCCCTCAGCACGTTAAGTTTCTTTTTGCCACGACCGAGGTCAACAAGGTCCCGGTCACGGTCCTTTCGCGCTGCCAGCGTTTCGATCTGAGGCGAATCCCGGCCGAAAAGCTCGCCGCCCATTTCGGCGAGGTCGCGGCGAAGGAAGGGGTCGAGGTCGAGCCCGAGGCGCTCGCCCTCATCGCCCGGGCCGCCGAAGGCTCGGCCCGCGACGGCCTTTCCATCCTCGACCAGGCGATCGCCCACGGTCCGGGCGGAGTCGGCGCCGAGCAGGTGCGAACGATGCTCGGCCTTTCCGATCGAGGCGCGATTCGCCGTCTGCTGGGTGTAATATTGAGCGGCGACGCGCGCGCCGCTCTGGCCGTCCTGCGCGACCAGTACGAGCTCGGAGTGGAGCCCAATGCGGTTCTTCGCGGCCTGCTCGAGAGCGTCCACGCCATCACTCGGGCCAAGGTCGGCGGCGCCGACGATTCGGCCCAGTCCGCCGAGGAGCGCGAGGCCTATTCCGAATGGGCGAGCCGGCTCTCCTACGCCGCCGTCCACCGCCTCTGGCAGCTGCTCCTGAAGGGCCTGGCCGAGGTTCATAACGCTCCGATGCCGCTCGAGGCCGCCGAGATGGCGCTTCTTCGAGTGATCCACGCCTCAGAGCTTCCCGATCCCGGCGCCCTGCTCGAGAAGCTGGCGAACGGCGAGCCGGTCGCCGCCAGGCCGGCGGCAGGCGTGCCCGCCTCATCCGGGCAGGGGCAGACCTTGCTTGCGCCGGCCTCGTTCGAGGCCTTCACCGAGATGATCGAGAACAAGGGCAGGGCTATCCTGGCTCATCAGTTGCGCGAGCAATATCGCCTGGTCGAATACGGCCCGCCCAACTTGCTTCTCCAGCAGAAGGGAAATGTTCGCGAAATCAAGGATATCGACGCGTTCCTGCGCACCCTGCGCGATGCGACGGACGCGATCTTCGGCCAGAAATGGCAAGTCGCTTTGTCGGACCGCCCGGCCCAGCAGACGATCCGGGAGCAGGAGGAAGCCGCCGAGGCCGCCTTGAAGCAGCAAGTGCTCGAAACTCCCTTGGTCAAAGCCGCGTTGGAGGCTTTTCCCGGAGCCGAGCTCGCCCGCTACAATCTCGATGAACAACGGAGCGCTTAGATAATGCCCGATTTCGACGAAATCATGAAGATGGCCCAGAACGCGCAGGCGGGGCTGATGAAGGCGCAGGAGGGGCTCGACCAGATCGAGGTCGAGGGCCTGTCCGGGGGCGGCCTGGTCAAGATCCGGGCCACCGCCAAGGGCCGGATCATTTCGGTCGATCTCGCCGAGAGCCTGCTCGTGCCCAGCGAGAAGCAGATGGTCGAGGATCTCGTCGCCGCGGCGATCAACGACGCCCGGATGAAGGCCGATCAGGCCGCCCAGACCGAGATGTCGAAAATGACCGCCGGCCTGCAGCTCCCGCCGGGCTTCAAGATGCCGTTTTGACGGGATAGGAAGACGCCGTGAATTTCGTCATCCCGGACTTGATCCGGGATCCATGAACACGGACGTTCCAAAACGAAATACGGCGGTGTTCATGGATTCCGGCTTTCGCCGGAATGACGGTCACTGCGAATTTCCCTCCGGCACCGGCAGCGGTTCGGGCTCCGGCTCCGGCGTCGCCTCAGGCTCCGAAACCACCACCGCCGGCGCCTGCTCGTATTCCTCGCCCGGCAGAGTCACCGGCGCCGGCGCCGCCTTCGTCCTGGGCGCCGTCTTCCTCCTCGCCGGAGCCGCCGGCTCGCGCTCCGGCGCCACCGTCTCGCCCGCGTAGACGCAGCGATCCAGCCCGTCGCGCGCGACCACGCCGATGCGGGCGACGATGGCGTTGCCGTAGCGCCGGGTGAAGCCCTTGGGCGCGGTCGCGCCGCGTTTCTTGGGAAGCGGGAGCACCGCAGCGATCCGAGCCGCCTCGACCCGGCTCATCGCGCTCGAGTCATGGTTGAAGTAGCGCTGGGCGCCGGCATTGACTCCATAGGTGCCGAGCCCGGTCTCGGCGACGTTGAGATAGACCTCCATGATCCGCCGCTTGCCCCACATATTCTCGATGAGCAGGGTGAACCAGGCTTCCAGCCCTTTCCGGAAATAGCCGCCGCCCTGCCACAGGAAGACGTTCTTCGCGGTCTGCTGGCTGATCGTCGAGCCGCCCCGGATGACCGAGCCGCCCTTCGCGTTGCGCCGCATCGCCGCGGCGATCGAATCCTGGTCGAAACCCCAATGCGCACAATATTTGCTGTCCTCGGCCGCGATCGCCGCGCGCACCGCGTCGCGGTCGATCCGATCCAGGCGCATCCATTCGCGCGAGAGGCTTCGCCCGCCGAGCCGGTCGCCCAGCATGGTGAAGGTGATCGGCGGGTTCACGAAACGGTAGGCGAGGACCCAGAGCAGGCTGAGCAGGACGAAGAGGAAGACGGCCGACCCCGTCCAGACGACGATCCGGCCGAACCAGCCGCGCTTCTTCGCTCTTACGCGGGGCATAACCGACTCACTCCGTCATGCTGAACTCGTTTCAGCATCCAGCGTCGAACCGCCTCGCGGATGGATAGCTGGACCCTGAAACAAGTTCAGGGTGACGAACCGGCATGTCCTCGAGCCCCTACGAAGCCGGCAGCAGCCGCCGCTCGCCGGCGAGACCCATCAGCGCCTTCTGCAATTTCTCGAACGCCCTGACCTCGATCTGGCGGATGCGCTCGCGGCTGACGTCGTAGACCTGGCTGAGCTCCTCCAGCGTCTTGGGCTCGTCGGTCAGGCGCCGCTCGGTGAGAATGTGCTTCTCACGGTCGTTGAGGGCGGACATCGCCTCGACCAGAAGCTCGTGCCGGACCTGCGTTTCCTGTGCCTCGGCGACCCTCTCGTCCTGGAGCGGATCGGTGTCGACGAGCCAATCTTGCCACTGGCCGTCGCCTTCCTCGCGAAGCGAGACGTTGAGCGACGTGTCGCCGCCCATCGCCATCCGGCGGTTCATCGAGATGACGTCCTCTTCCGAGACGCCGAGATCGGTGGCGATCTTGGTGACGTCGGCGGGCTTGAGGTCGCCGTCCTCGAACGCCTCGATCTGGTTCTTCATCCGCCTCAGGTTGAAGAACAGCTTCTTCTGAGCCGCGGTGGTGCCCATCTTCACGAGGCTCCACGAGCGCAGGATATATTCCTGGATCGAGGCGCGGATCCACCACATCGCATAGGTGGCGAGGCGGAAGCCCCTTTCCGGCTCGAACTTCTTCACGCCCTGCATGAGGCCGATATTGCCTTCCGAGATCAGCTCGGCGGTCGGCAGGCCGTAGCCGCGATAGCCCATCGCGATCTTCGCAACGAGGCGAAGATGCGAATTGACCAGCTTGGCCGCAGCATCGGTGTCCTGATGCTCGGTCCAGCGCTTGGCCAGCATATATTCCTCCTCGGGGGCGAGGATCGGGAATTTCTTGATCTCGGAGAGATAGCGGTTGAGACCCGCTTCGCCGCTCATCGCGGGGATCGTCGCTACGCTTTTACCGCTGGCCATCGTCTTCACTCACTCCCTGGTATCCGACCGCTTATGATTTTGCCGGGCCATGATCTCGCCGAAACAGTCGCCCTTATACCGCCAGCGCGCTTAACAGTTGCTGCATATCCGACGGAGCGTCGCTTTTGAACGACAAGGGCTCCGATGTCACGGGATGGATGAACCCAAGCTCCGCCGCGTGCAGCGCCTGCCGTTCAAAGTTCAGTCTTTTCAATAACTCACGATGAGCCGTTTTGGTCCGTCCATAAGCCGGATCGCCGAGCAGGGGGTTGCCGATCGACGTCATGTGGACCCGCACCTGGTGAGTCCGCCCGGTTTCGAGCCGGCATTCGACGGCCGCCGCCTCCCGCAAGGGTCGAAGGACCCGATAATGGGTGACGGCCCTCTTGCCCCGATTCCCTTCGACGATCGCCATCTTCTGGCGGTTGGCGGAGGAGCGGGCGAGCGGGGCGTCGATCGTCCCGGCGGTCGGGTTGGGAAGCCCCGCGACGATCGCCAGATAGCGGCGGTCGATGCTGTGGCGCGCGAATTGCGCCGCCAGCCCCTCATGCGCTCGGTCCGTCTTGGCGACCACCAGCAGCCCCGAAGTGCCCTTGTCGATCCGGTGGACGATCCCCGGGCGGGCCACTCCGCCGATCCCGGAGAGCCGGCCGGCACAATGGTGGAGGAGGGCGTTGACCATCGTCCCGTCGAAATTGCCCGCCGCCGGGTGGACCACCATCCCCGCCGGCTTGTCGACGACGAGGAGGTGGTCGTCCTCGAAAACGATGTCGAGCGCGATGTCCTGGGCTTCGTTATGGGCCTGAGCCGGTTCGGGGACGCTGACCTCGTAGGCGCCGGCCACCGCCTTCGACGAAGGATCGCGAACGATCCCGGACGGTCCGGCCACCCGGCCGCCGCTGATCAGCGCCTTGAGGCGCTCGCGAGACAGGGTCGGCACGGCGGCGGCGAGCGCCCGGTCGAGGCGCTGACCGGCGGCATCGGCGGCGATCGTGGCGGTTATGTTCGACTCCCCCCGGGTCATTCCAAAAGCCGATGTGGCGTGGCGGGCCGCGAATTCAAGCGCCGGAACGGGCGGCGAGCGGCCGACACGAAGCCATCGGTCCGCGGTACATCCCCAATGGCGGCTTCCGGCCGTGAGCTGACTGACCGCCTCAAGGTCGCGATCTGCGAAGCCGACATGCACCGGTCCAGCTATTCAATGCTGCGCCGGGACCGCTAAGAGGTGAGCGTGTTTGCGCAGAGATTACCGATAAGCGGGCCATCCCGTCCGCGCCCGCGGAGGGAGCGGACCCTGTCACCCGGCTGGACGCGCGCGCGACCGTCGCGCGTCTTCGAACGATCCGCCTCGGGTTCGAAGCGGCCTTCCGACCTGCGGAATCCTGGAAGACGAAGGCTTGAATCAGGCGGAGCGACTCGATGAGGGCCTTGCAGCGCGCCAATAACATCGCCGACCTGCGCGCGCTGGCCCGCCGACGACTGCCGCGTCCGATATTCGACTATATCGACGGCGGCGCCGACGACGAGGTGACGCTCAGGCGCAATGTATCGGCGTTCGCGCGTTATGAGCTGGTACCCGACGTGTTGAACGACGTGTCGCGGATCAGGACCGGGACGAGATTGTTCGGCGAGCGGATTGCTTGGCCCTTGATGCTTGCTCCGACCGGGCTTACCCGAATGTTCCACGGCCACGCCGAGCTGGCGGTGGCGCGCGCGGCGGCCAGGCATGGCCTGCTCTACAGTCTGTCCACGATGGGGACGACTCGGCTCGAAGCGCTTGCGGAGGCGTTCGGCGGCCCGAAGGTGTTTCAAATTTACATCTTCAAGGATCGCGGACTCACCGCCGAATTCGTCGCGCGCTGCAAGGAGGCCGGATTCCATGGGCTGGCGCTGACCGTCGACACTCCGGTCGCCGGCAATCGCGAACGCGACCGGGTGAACGGACTGTCGCTTCCGCCCCGCCTGACGTTGAAATCGATCATGAGCTTCGCGTTTCACCCCGGATGGTCATTGCCCGCGCTCACCGGCTCCAGGTTCGACCTTGCGAACGTCAGTCACAGGGTCGACGCGCTGGCGGCCGGACCGATGAGCCTCTTCGACTATATCGGTGGGCAATTCGACCGGGCCGTGACCTGGCGCGACGTGGAATGGCTTGCCGCCGAGTGGGGCGGCCCTCTTGCCGTCAAAGGCGTGATGACGCCCGAAGATGCCAGAAGGGCCGTCGCCTCGGGCGCTACCGGCATAATGGTCTCCAATCATGGTGGACGCCAGCTGGATGGCGCTCCTGCTCCAATCGACCAGATCGGGCGTGTTCGCGAGGCGATCGGCGACGGCCCCGACCTGATCTGCGATGGCGGTGTGCGGCGTGGGTCGGACGTGGTGAAGGCGCTTGCACTTGGCGCGACCGCCTGCTCGATCGGCCGCCCCTATCTTTACGGGTTGGCGGCCGGCGGCGAAGCCGGGGTGTGCCGTGCCTTGTCTCTTCTCTTCGAGGAGTTCGAGCGGACCCTGATCCTCGCCGGAGTCAACGACATCGCACGGCTCGCCTGCAGGCATGTTCGACGGCCGAAGCCGCTTTGCCGATAGGATCGACGCCCTTGCTCGAAGGTCCGCAACGGGTCGGAGGCGGAAGGACAGGGGCAGGGCGGATATCGATCCCCGTCATCCCGGCGAAAGCCGGGACCTCGGGGAGACCCGCCGTGCCCTTCGTCCTGAGGTCCCGGCTTTCGCCGGGATGACGAGGTGGTGCCTTGCAACTCGATTCCCATCCGGCCAATAGAGGCCAAACCGGCGCGACAGGGGCCCCAATCGTCATGAAATCCCACGAATTCGCCAGCTTGCTCTGCTCGCGGCTGTGCCACGATCTCCTGTCCCCCGTGGGCGCCCTCAACAACGGCATCGAGCTTCTCGCCGACGAGCATGACCCGGAGATGCGCGCCCGCTGCATGGACCTGCTCGGCGAGAGCGCCCGGGCGTCGGCGAACAAGCTCAAATTCTTTCGCCTGGCCTTCGGCGCCGCCGGCGGCTTCGGCGACGAGGTCGACACGCGCGAGGCGCGGGTGGCGATCGAGGGGCTGTTCGGCGGCGACGGCCGGATCCAATTGGGCTGGATCGTCGACGAGCCGACGATGAGCAAGCGGGCGTTGAAGGTCCTCCTCAACCTCGTCCTGATCGCCGGCGACGCCTTGGTGCGCGGCGGCCGGCTCGACGTCGGGGCGGAGAAGCATGACGGCGGGGTCGACATCGTCGTCCGCGCCGACGGCCCGCGAATCGTCCTCGACCCGGAACTGAAGCGCGCCTTGCTCGGCGACCTCGCCGAGGACGCCGTCGCCCCGCGCGGCGCCGCCGCCTGGCTCGTCCACTGCCTGCTCGCCGATTGCGGCGGGGAGGTTCAGGTGGCCGACCAGGAGGACGGGGTGCTGCTCATCGGGGCGTCGATCCCGACGGTTTGAGGGAAGGGCCGGCTTGAGGGAAGGGGCGGCCCCGGCCCGACACGTCATGCCGAACGTGTTTCAGCATCCAGGCGCGAGCGGCCCCATGGCCGCAACCCTCTCACTCGCGTCCACCAATCCGGGGACACAATACTCATTTCTCCATCATTAATGCGGGGACACAATACTCATTTCTCGGACGAAATGGGTATTGTGTCCCCGCATTACCTAGCATCCAGGCGCGAGCTGCTTCATGGCCGGAAGCCTCTCACTCGCGTCCATCAATCCGGGGACACAATACTCATTTTCTCGGACGAAATGGGTATTGTGTCCCCGCATTACCCAGCATCCAGGCGCGAGCTGCTCCATGGCCGGAAGCCTCTCACTCGCGTCCATTAATCCGGGAACACAATACTCATTTCTCGGACGAAATGGGTATTGTGTCCCCGCATTACCGGACGAAATGGGTATTGTGTCCCCGCATTACAGCGGCTTTCGCCGGGTAACGGCCTCCGCCGAGTAAACCCCTCCTTAACCAACCCGTCCTAATCCCGACTCCGCGCGATCAGCGGCGGGGCCACGTGGACGAACTCATCAACGAATTCATCGCGGAGACGCGGGAAATGCTCGAGGCGCTCTCCGGGGAGATCGTCGCCTGGGAAGCCGTGCCCGACGACCGCGCCCGCCTCGACGAGATTTTCCGCTTCGTCCACACCGTCAAGGGCAATAGCGGCTTCTTCGACCTGCCCCGGATCCGGGCGCTCAGCCACGCCGCCGAGGACGCGCTCTCGGCGGTCCGCTCGGGCACGAGGAGCGCCGACGCCCGGCTGGTCAGCGCCGTCCTCGCCGTCATCGACCGCCTGGCCGAGCTGGTCGAGGCGCTCGAGACCGGCGAGACCCTGGCGAGCGAGGACGACAGCGCCCTGATCGACGCTTTGTCCGACGCGGCGCCCGCCGCGGCCTTCGAGACCGAAGCCGCGCCCGCGAACCCGGCCGCCCGCACTTCGAGCCGGACCATCCGCCTGCCCGTCGAGCTGCTCGACCGGATGATGAGCGGAGTCTCGGACCTCGTCCTCGCCCGCAACGAGCTCGCCCGCCGGATCCGGGCCACCGGCGACGCCGAGATGATCGCGGCCTTCGACCGGGTTTCCGTCACCGTCGCCGACCTTCGCGACGGGATCACCCGGACCCGGATGCAGCGGATCGACCACCTCTTCGCGCCCCTGCCGCGAATGGTCCGCGACATCTGCGGCCAGACCGGCAAGCTGGTCGGCCTCGAGATCGACGGCGGCGACGTCGAGATCGACCGCGAGATGCTCGAGATGATCCGCGACCCGCTCACCCACATCATCCGCAACGCCATCGACCACGGCATCGAGAGCCCCTCGGCGCGGCGCCGGGCCGGAAAGAAGGAAACCGGCTGCCTTCGGGTCTGCGCCCGTCAGGCCGGCAACCAGATCCTGCTCGAAATCTCCGACGACGGCGCCGGCATCGACGGCGACAAGCTCGTCAACCGGGCGATCGCGGCGGGGGTCGTGACCGCCGAGCGGGCCGAACGGCTGAACGAGGCCGAGCGGCATGCCCTGGTCTTCGAAGCGGGCCTGTCGACCGCGGCGGCGGTCACCGACCTTTCCGGCCGAGGCGTGGGCATGGACGTGGTCCGGGCCAATGTCGAACGGATCGGCGGCCTCGTCGAAATCGAGAGCCGGGCGGGGCAGGGGGTCGTCCTCACCTTGAGGGTGCCGCTCACGCTCACCATCATCCCGGCGCTGACCGTCGCGGCCGGCGGGCAGGTCTATGCGATACCGCGCTCGGCGATCGAGGAGATCGTCCGGGTCAAGGGCGGCTCGGTCCGGGTCGAGACGGTCGGCGGAGCCGCCTTCGCCACCGTTCGCGGCCGCCGGCTCCCGCTCATCTATCTGCGCGCGTCGCTGGGCCGCGAGCCTCATCCGGATCCGGCGGCGCAGAGCCTGGTGCTGCTCCGGCCGGCGGGCGCCGATCTCTACGCTTTGGCCGTCGACGACATTCACGATCACGAGGAGCTGGTGGTGAAGCCGGCCGCTCCGGCGGTGATTGCGGCGGGCCTCTACGCCGGCACCACCATCGCCGACGACGGCAAGCCGGTGCTTCTGCTCGATCCGCCGGGAATCGCCGCCAGGGCGGGGCTGACCCTTCACCGCCGGGGCGCCGAAGCCGAGGTGGCGGCCGCTCCGCCGGCGGCGGCGCAAGGTCCGGCCGCCCTTCTGTTCAGGACCTTCGAGGGCAGGAAGCGCCTGGTTCCCGTCGCCGCGGTCCGGCGGATCGAGGACGTCCGGCCCGAAGCCGTCCAGCTCAGCGCCGGGCGGCTCCACGTCGCGCTCGGCGAAACCCTGCTTCCGCTCGAAGGCTGCGGCCGGGCGGTTCCCGACCGGCCGATCCGGCTCCTCCGCCTCAACGACGGCCGAAGCGAGATCGCCTACGGCTTCGCCGACGTCGTCGACATCCTTCCGCTTCCGGCCGGGCTGGTGCCGGCGACCGAGCCGGGCGAGGTGCGCGGAGTGGTCCTCGTCGGCGACGAGCAGGCCGAGTTGCTCGATCTCCACTGGCTGTTCGAGCGCCATGGCGGACGCGCTTCGACGGCGGAAGCGGCGAAGCCGGTCTGCGCCATTCCGGCGGGCGACCCGTTCATGGACGGGATCCTCCGGCCCCTCGTCGAAAGCGCCGGCTATAGCGTCGTCGCAAGCGGCGCTCCGGGCAGCGAGTCGGCCTCGATCGTCATCGCCTCCGACGAGGCCGGCGAGGTCGAGCCCCCCGAAGGCGCGCGCCTGGTCCGGATCCGAGCCGAGGCCGAAGGCCGGAGCGACAGCATTCATCGCTACGACCGCGAGGCCCTGCTCGCCGCCCTGGCCGGCGAAAGCCCACCGAAACGGAGGCGCCACCGTGGCTGAGCTGCTTCTCATCGTCAGGCTGGCCGGGGAACGGGTCGCGTTGCCCGCCGCCGACGTCGAATCGGTGGTCGAGATCGAATCGTTGACCCCGGTGCCCGGCGCCGCCGGCCATGTCGCCGGCCTCGCCGCCCTGCGCAGCCGGGTGCTCACCGTGATCGACTGCCTCGCCTCGCTCGATCCCTCGCGCCGACTTCCCGCCGACGCCGCCGAGGCGGTGATGGCCGTGGTCGACGGCCATCCCTACGCCCTTCTCGTCGAGGCGGTGGAGGATGTCGTCGAAGCGACCGGAGAGCGCCAGCCGGCGGCGGCTTCGCTGTCCGCGGGGTGGCGCCGGATCGGGCGCGCGACGATCGAGGCCGAGGGGGATCTGCTGCTTCTGGCCGACGTCGAGGCCCTGATCGCCGGACCGGTCCGGGAAGCGGCGTGAGGCTTAAGGCGGCGGTTAACTTATTGCGGCTAGATTGCGGCCGCGGACAAGAGCGAGAGCAGGCATGAAGAGCTGTCTAGTGGTCGACGATTCCAAGGTGATCCGGAAGGTCGCCCGCCACATGTTGGAGACTCTCGATTTCTCCGTCGAAGAAGCGGAGGACGGCCGCCAGGCGCTGGAGCGCTGCGACGTCCGGATGCCCGACGTCGTCCTTCTCGATTGGAACATGCCGGTGATGGGCGGGATGGAGTTCCTCCAGACCCTTCGCCAAATGAAGATGGAACAGCAGCCCAAGGTCGTTTTCTGCACGACCGAGAACGACGCCGCCCATATCCGGGCCGCGATCGATGCCGGGGCCGACGAATATGTGATGAAGCCGTTCGACCGCGAAACCCTCGAAAGCAAGCTCCAGATCGTCGGCGTCGCGTGACCCGGCCCGCCGCCCGGGCGGCGGGGGAGATTGCTCCGGCCGCGCCGCCCCTGAGATTGATGATCGTCGACGATTCGCAGGTGGCTCGGGCGGTCCTGTCGCGAATGCTCGCCGCGTTCGACGATTTCGAGATCGTCGCCACCGCGAGCGATGCCGGCGAGGCCTTGCGCCTGCTTCCCTCGATCCCGGTCGACGTCGTCCTCCTCGACGTCGAGATGCCGGGCGAGAGCGGCCTCAAGGCGCTTCCCGAAATCGTCCGGCTCGGACGCGGCGCCCGGGTGCTCATCGTTTCCGCTTTCTGCGACGGCGATTCGGACGCGGCCGTGCAGGCGCTCGCGCCCGGCGCCGCCGAGACCCTGTCGAAGCCCGGCGCCGAAGCCTTCAGCGGCCGCTTCTCGGAAGTGCTCGCCCAGCGGCTCCGCCGGATGGGCCGCCGCGAAGAGCGCCCCGAAAACCCGACCGCGACGGCGCTTTCGACGGCGAAGCTCGGCTGCCTGGCGATAGGCGCCTCCACCGGCGGTCTCAACGCCGTCACCGCCCTGCTGGGCGCTCTTCCGGCCAGGATCGGAGCGCCGATCCTGATCACCCAGCACCTTCCCGCGGTCTTCGTCCCCTTCTTCGCCCGTCAGGTCGAAGCGGCCTCGGGCCGGATCGTCCGGATCGCGGAGGAGGGGCTGGAGCTCCGGCCCGAGGAGATCGTGCTGGCGCCGGGCGACGCCCATATCCGGCTCGAGCAGCGGGGCTCGAGAATCCTGGTGCGGCTCGACCATGCGGTCGCCAAGGGAGGCTGCGTGCCCTCCGTCGACGTCATGCTGGATTCGGTCGCGGCCGTTTTCGGCCGCTCGGGACTGGGCGTGATGCTGAGCGGCATGGGCCGCGACGGACTCGCCGGAAGCCGCGAGCTGGTGGCCCGCGGCGGGACGATGATGGCCCAGGACCGCGAAAGCTGCGCGGTCTGGGGAATGCCCAAGGTCGTCGTCGAAGCCGGCCTCGCCTGGGCCGTGCTTCCGCCCGCCGGGATCGCCGCGCAGATCGCCGCCCGGGTCTTGGAGGGCTCATGCAGGTGAGCGACGCCTCCAGCCGGATCCTCGCCGGACTGCTCGAAGCCCGCACCGGACAGCAGCTGACGATGAGCCGGCGCTGGCGGATCGAGACGGCGCTCCAGCCGCTGATGCGCGAGCGCGACATCGGCTCGCTCGACGGCCTGGTCGGGGCCCTGGTCGCCCGATCGGACGAGCGCCTCGCCGAGGCGGTAGTCGAGGCTCTGCTCAACAACGAGACCTTCTTCTTTCGCGACCGCCAGGCTTTCGAGCTCCTGCTCGGGCCGGGCGTCCGACGGATGGAGGCGCTTCGCCGCGGGACCCGCAGGCTCTCCATCTGGTGCGCCGGCTGCTCGACCGGCCAGGAAGCCTATTCGATCGCCATGCACTTCGCCGAGAACAAGGCGCGCTGGGCCGGCTGGACGATCGACATCGTCGGCACCGACGTCTCCCGCTCGGCGGTCGAGCAGGCGAGGAGCGGCGTCTATTCGCAATTCGAGGTCCAGCGCGGGCTTCCGGTCCTTCAGATGATGCGCTGGTTCGAGGAGCAGCCGGGCGCCGCCTGGCGGATCTCCGCCGACCTGAGGCGCTCGGTGCGGTTCGAGGTCGGCAGCCTGCTCGGTCCCGCCGCTCCGCCCGACCGGTTCGACATCGTCTTGTGCCGCAACGTCCTCCTCTATTTCTCGCCCGAGATGCGCCGAGCGGCCTTCGCCCGGCTCGCCTGTGCGGTCGCCGGGGACGGCGCCCTGATGCTCGGCGCGGGCGAGACGGTGATCGGCCAGACCGAGGCCTTCGCTTCCGATCCCGAGTGCCGGGGCCTCTACTTCAGGGTTCCGGAGCGAGCGGAGCGCCGCAGCGCCGCCTGCTGAACCGAAACCGAGGACCCCCCGACCTCTTGACGGCGCTCGGTTTTTAGCGCGGGGAGGGCCGATGGACGGGATCATCCACGCCCCCTCGCCCAATTTCAACGAGCGCGCTCTGCCGGTCTCGATGCTCGTCCTCCATTATACGGGGATGGAGGACGCGGCCTCGGCGATCGGCCGCCTGAAGGATCCGGAAGCCAAGGTCTCCTGCCATTACCTCATCGACGAGGACGGGCGGGTGCTCCGGATGGTCGACGAGGAGAAGCGCGCCTGGCATGCCGGGCGGGCCTTCTGGCGCGGCGCGGTCGACATCAATTCGGCCAGCATCGGCATCGAGATCGTCAATCCCGGCCACGAATTCGGCTACCGGCCCTTTCCGGAGCCGCAGATGGACGCCCTCATCCCGCTCGTGGCCGACGTGGTCTCCCGCCACGGCATCCGGCCGCCCTATGTCGTCGGCCATTCCGACATCGCTCCGGCTCGGAAGCGCGATCCCGGCGAGCTGTTCGACTGGCCGCGCCTCGCCCGGCTCGGGCTGGCGATGCCGCGGCCGACCGACAATCTGATCGACCCCTTGTGGACCGACGGCGGCTTCCTGCTCGCGCTCGAGCGCTACGGCTACGACGTCCACAAGCCCAAGGCCGCCGTCGCCGCCTTCCAGCGCCGATTCCGTCCCGAGCTGATAGACGGCGAGATCGACGGCGAAACGCGGGCGATCCTGCTCGGTTTGCTCTTGGATAGCCGAAGCGCACCCCCTAAGTAGCCGCAGTCAGAGGATCGGGCGGCCGCGTCTCGCGCAAGCGGGCCGAGGAAAGTCCGGGCTCCACGAAACGACGGTGCCGGATAACGTCCGGCGGGGGCGACCCCAGGGAAAGTGCCACAGAAAGCAGGTCGCAAAGGCTTCGGTCCTGCGACAGTGAAAGGGTGGGGTAAGAGCCCACCGCGGTCCCGGCAACGGCGGCCGGCACGGCAAACCCCACCGGGAGCAAGACCGAATAGGGATGGCTGGGCTCGTTTCGCCTTATGCCGTCCGGGTTGGTTGCTTGAGGGGCGGAGCGATCCGTCTCCCAGACGAATGGCCGCACATCCGCCGTCGCCTTTGGCTATGGCGGAGGACAGAACCCGGCTTATAGATCCTCTGGCACTTTTTCCTCCGTTCTGGATTAGAAGCGATAATGGCCAAGCCGACACGTTCCAACGACTGGGGATTTCCGCGCTGGCGTGCCTATGGAACCGAGCGCGAGGCGGTTCGCGTGCGCCTGTGCGACCGCGAAGGCTGCAGCGCGCCCGGCGACCGGCCCGCGCCCAAATCCCCGCACAGCCCGGATCGCTGGTATTTCTGCGAGGCCCATGCCGCCGAATACAATCGCAACTGGAATTATTTCGAAGGCCTGACGGCCGAGGACGCCGCCGCCCGCGAAGCCGACGAACGGCGCGGCGCCAACGGCTACAAGCAGGCCAACCATTACGGCTGGGGCGGCCCGGGCGACGGCAGCCGGAGCCGCGACGAGATGCGGGCGCTCGAAGCGCTCGAGATCGACGATACCGACGCTCCGTTCGAAACGGTCAAGGCCGCCTATCGCCGTCTCGCCAAGGCCAACCATCCCGACGCGGCTCCGGGCGATGCCGACGCGGCGAAACGGTTTCAGACGGTGCAGGCCGCCTATGAGGTGCTGAGGAAGGCCGAGGAGCGGCGGGACGCCTGATCGTCATCCCGGCGAAAGCCGGGACCTCGGGGAGACCCGCCGGGACTTCTTGGCCTGAGATCCCGGCTTTCGCCGGGATGACGTAATCCATCGGCCGACCAGGAGTGTTCGATGTCGTTTCGCGCCACCGCCCTCGCCGCCTTCGCCCTCCTCGCCGCCTGCGGCGACGGAGCGGAGGCCAGCGCCCACCCCGCCGCCGTCGCCTCCGACCCGCAGTCCTGGACGATCGGCCCGATCGTCCGCGGGCGCAATTACTCGAAGGGCGTGCCGCTGCACCCGACCGCGCGTCGCGGCGGCGGCTGGCATATCGACATTCCGAGCGCGCCCGGAAGCGTCCATGCCGCCACCTTCCGCCACGGCCCGCTCGCCGGCAAGCGCCGGATCGTCATGCGCTACCGGATCGAAGCGGCCCGCGGCGCCCGACTGCTGGCGTCGAGCGACGGCCTCTCGCCCTCGATGATCACCCTCTATTTCCAGCGCCGGGGCGACAATTGGAGCGGGCGCGGACGCTTCGAGACCTATCGCTGGTATGCGACCTTCGCCACCCGGACGCCGCTGGTTCCGGGCGACCATGTGATGGTGGCGCCGCTCGACGGCCCGTGGACGGCCGTCGAGACCAGCCGGGCCACCACGAGCCCCGCCGCTTTCCGGGAGGCCCTCGCCGCCGCCGACCAGGTCGGCTTCGTCCTGGGCGGCGGCGACGGCTTCGGCCACGGCATCTCCGCCACCGGCCGGGCCCGGCTGATCGTCACCGATTTCCGGGTGGAATGACGGCTAGGCCGTGAACATGAAGGTGCCGGTGACGTGCGCTACCGGGTCGGCCGGATCCCCGTCGTGGGCGAGGCCCCGCACGAAGCCGATGCTCTTCGTCGTCCCGTAGCATTCGCCGCGGCCGACGATGCGCTTGCCGGGAGTCGCCGGGCGCAGATAGTCGACCCGCATGTCGAGGGTCGCCTGCGGCCGGAAGCGGCCGAGCTTGACCCAGATCGCCATGCTGGTCGCCATGTCCATCAGGCTGACGATCGGCCCCGAGGCGAGCACTCCCGTCCCGGGCACTCCGACCAGTTTCTCCTGCCAGTCGAGACCGAGCTCGACCCAGTCCGGGCCGTGGCCGACATAGAGGATTCCGAGCGCCCCGCCATGGCCGACCTTGCGGGCAAATTGAGTGAACAGCTCCGGATCGAAGCCGCCGTCAAGGCCGAACCGGCTCACCACCCGTCCCAGAAAATGGTGACAGTTACCAATTTCGGCGCGGCGCGCGGGCGCGGGCGCGGGCAGGCGCCGCCGAGAAATTGGTAACTGTCACCATTTTTTTTCATGGCGCCAGCCGGGCCGCCGTTTCGCGGACGAGGGCGATCATGTTGGGGATGCCCTGAGTCCGGTTCGAGCTGAGCTGGTTCTTGAGGTCGAACGGCGCCAGCGCGGCTTCGAAATCCGTCGCCGCGATCCGGGCCGGGCTCCGGTCCTGGACGGCGAGGAGGACGAGCGCGACGATGCCCTTGGTGATCGCGGCGTTGCTGTCGGCGAGGAAGTGGAGCCGGCCGTCCGGCCGCTGCACCGGATAGACCCAGACGGAGGCCGAGCAGCCCCTCACCAGAGTCGAGTCGGTCTTGAGCGCGTCCGGCATCGGCTCGAGGGATCGGCCGAGATCGATCAGTAGCCGGTAGCGGTCGTCCGCCTCGAGCAGCTCGTAATCGGCCTGGACGTCGTCGAGGGAAAGGGAGGGCATGAGGGCGCGCTATCAGAGAGCGGCGGTGGGGCAAAGGGCGGTCTGTATCGATGGGGCACGGCCGAGGCCGTCGCCAGGCCCATCACGCTCTAGACCTCTCCTCCGCTCGCGATCGCCTCGAGCCGGCGCACCCGCGCCCTGAGGTCGGCGAGCTCCGGGCGGGCGCCCGGGCCCTTGCGGGCGCCGCCTCCGCGAGCGGCAAGCTCCACCCGCCTCAGCTCAAGCCATCCGAACCAGGCCTTGAGCAAGGCCGCGCTAGCGAGTCCGACGGCAAGCAGGCCGGAGCCGGTCAAGGCGGCGAGGCTCGCGGGGTCGGTCATGATCCTCTCCTCTAACGGTCGCGCAATTGCTCGATCTCCTCGGCGACCCCGAGCCCCTTCGAGGTCGCGATCCGCTCCAGCACCCGGACGCGCTCCTCGAGCCGTTCGGTCTGAACGGCATAGCGCTCCGCCCGCTCGACCGCGGTTCGGCTGATCGCCTCCATCTGGCGCTCCTTGACGTCCAGCCAGCGCTTCATCACCCCGGCGAAGATCGCCGCCAACGGGATCAATACCCAGATCCAGGAAGCTATCACTTGTCCATCCCTTTCAAGTCTCGATCGCGTTCAGTTTCTGGGCAGCCGCAGGGCTTCGATCTCCTGAGTCAGCCGGTGGCCGTCGTCGGTGACGATCCGCTCGACCGTCGCGAGCCGATCCTTGATCGATCCGAGCTCGGCGCGAAGCTGGGCGTTCTCCGAGGAGATGAGCTTGATCCGCTCCAGAGCCTCGTCCCCGGTCTTAGGATAGACCGCCTGGCCCCAGGCGCCGTCGAGCGGGTAGCCGTGCTTGATCCTCAGCCAGGTGGTGAGGACCCAGCCGGCGATGGCGAGCACTCCGATCACTCCGATCAAGGGCGCAAGCTCGCTGAAATTCAATTCCATGTTTCAATTCCCCTGTTCTCGAAGTTCAGCGCAGGCTCTCGATTTCGCGGGCGAGGCGGCTGTTCGAGCTGGTCACGTAGGTTTCGACCTCGGCCAGCCGGCGGTCGATCTCGCGGAAGCGCGAGCGGACGTCGCGGACGGTTCGCGCCGGCGAGGCCCGGACGCCCTGCCAGAATTTCGTCTGCTCCGGAGTCTCGTTGGCCATCTCGTAGGGCTTGACCGGCGCCATCCAGGCGGTGAGCCAATAAGCGATGAGCGTCCAGGGGAAGCCGCCGACGAAGGTCAGGATGACCAGGCCGATTCGGATGATGGTGACGTCGACGCCGGTATAATCGGCGATCCCGGCGCAGACGCCCTTCCACTTCTTGTTCTGCTTATCGAGATAGAATTTGGTATGGCGGGCGCTCATAGTCCGATCCTCCTCGGTGCCGTGGACCCCACGGTGCGATCCTCGATCCCGGTGGCGGCAGGATCGCAGGCGATCGACCTCCAGTTCGGATTCTCCGCGGTCATGATCCGTTCGATCGAGCACATGCGGTCGTCGAGGCGGCGGGCGAGGTCGTAAAGCTCCTCCATCAGCTTCTCGTCCTCGTTGGTCAGGGTCGCCGCCGTCTTCCAGCGGGTGATGTAGTGAAAAACCAGCCACGGCAGGCCGATGAACAGCATGCCCACGATGACGATCGGGATGATCACGTCTTCCATCGCCTCAGCCCTCCTTCTTGTTCATGCGGGCCTTGAGCGCTTCGAGCTCGGCATCCACTTTTTCGGAATTGCGCAATTCGGCGATCTCCTCGTCGAGCGTCTTGGGAGCGCCGAGCGCAAGTGCGTCGGCACGGCCCTCGGCATCGTCGGCGCGCCGTTCGAGGACGTCGAAGCGCGAAAAGGCCTCGTCGACCTTCGGGCCGGCATACATTTCGCGGAGCCGGGCGCGCTGGTTGGCGCTTTCGAGCCGGCTCTGGATCGCGTTCTGGCGGGTGCGGGCCTCGCGCAGCTTGCCCTGGAGCTTGGCGATGTCGGCCTCCGACGCTCGAAGCGCATCGTCGAGCACCTCGATCTCCGTCTTGAGGCTGTCGCCCATGTCGGCCGCCTTCTGCTTTTCGACGAGGGCGGCCTTGGCGAGATCCTCGCGGTCCTTGCTGAGCGCCAGCTCCGCTTTCTCGGTCCAGCTTTCCTGGAGCTTGTCGAGGCGGGTGATCTGCCGGCGCATCTCCTTTTGGTCGGCGATCGTTCGCGCGGCGCCGGCGCGAACCTCGACGAGCGTCTCCTCCATCTCGAGGATGATCATCCGGATCATCTTCGCCGGATCTTCGGCCTTGTCGAGAAGGTCCGCGAAATTGGCGGCGACGATGTCGCGGGTGCGGGAGAAAATACCCATTCAATCACTCCTTACGCATTGGATTGAAGCGGCGGCCTGGGAAGGCAAGGGGGCCAACCCTCCCGAGCCGCCGCCCGCGGGTCAGGCTTGAGCCTGGCCCGAAACCGAAGCCGCGACAAGGCTGATCGGAGCGGTCTCGAGGGCCCGGGCCGGTCCAACCGCCGCACCCACCGCGGTCGCGGTCAGAACGATCGCTCCGACCGTCGCCAGGATGGTCTGCCCCAGCTTGCCTATGTCGACCATATCATTCCTCCTTCGAAATCCGTTCAGCCATTCGGCCTTATGCCCAAAGCAATACAAGGGTCGTGCCAATCGCGGAAAGTGGCGAAAAACTGCGATTCCGTCACATTTCGCGCCTTCCGGCGCATCTTTGTCCTTGCCAAAGCATGGGAATCCATCCCAATCTTTGGTGGTGGAACGCAACACGCAGCTGGTCGGACAATCCTCCTCCTTCCTCGACGCCGTCGAGCGGGCGAGCCGGGCCGCGCCGCTCGACCGGCCGGTGCTGGTCATCGGCGAGCGCGGCACCGGCAAGGAGCTGATCGCCGAGCGCCTCCACCATCTGTCGGGGCGTTGGGACGGCCCCCTCGTGGCGATGAACTGCGCCGCTCTGCCCGAGACCCTGATCGAGGCCGAGCTGTTCGGCCACGAGGCCGGCGCCTTCACCGGCGCCACCAAGGTCCGCGCCGGCCGCTTCGAGGAGGCCGACGGCGGCACCTTGTTCCTCGACGAGCTGGCGACCCTGTCCCAGGCCGCCCAGGAACGGCTCCTGAGGGTCGTCGAATATGGCGAGGTGACCCGGATCGGCGCCTCGCGGCCGGTGACCGTCGACGTCCGGATCGTCGCCGCCACCAACGAGGACCTGCCCCGGCTCGCCGAGCGCAACCGCTTCCGGGCCGACCTTCTCGACCGCCTTTCGTTCGAGGTCGTCACCCTGCCGCCGCTCCGCCACCGGAGCAGCGACATTCCCGTCCTCACCGACCATTTCGCCCGCCGAATGGCGCTCGAGCTCGAATGGCCGAGCTGGCCGGGATTCAGCAACGGCGCCGTCGACAAGCTCCTCAACTACACCTGGCCCGGCAACGTCCGCGAGCTCAGGAACGTGGTCGAGCGTGCGGTCTACCGCTGGGAGGATCATGAGCGCCCGATCGACCGGATCCAGTTCGACCCGTTCGAATCGCCTTGGCGCCCGCAGCCCGCGAAACGGGAGTCGGCGATCGAGATCTTACCGCCGGCGGCGGCTCCCGGCACCGCTCCGGTCGATTCCTGGGCCCCGGAAAGCTGCGGCGACTTCCGACTCGCCATCGCCGAATATGAGAAGGCGATCCTCGCCGCCGCGCTCGAGAAATGCCGCTGGAACCAGCGCGCCGCCGCCGCGGCGCTCAGCCTGAGCTACGACCAGCTTCGCCACGCGATGAAGCGCCACCAGCTCCAGGGCGGCTGATCGACCAACCCGCCGCCCGGCGCGACGAACCCGTGCAACGCCGATTGGTGCGGGAGGCGCAAGTCTGTTATGGTCCGTGCACCTGAAAAGGAGGACTCGCCATGCGCAGTAATTTCCTCTTCGCCGCCGCGGCCCTGCTGGTCGCGACTCCCGCCGTCGGCGCCGTCAGCGTCATCGGCAATTCCGCCGCCCGGAGCTGCTACCTCGCCGCGGAATCCCGCGGCGCCCCGTCCCTGGACGTGCTTCGGTTCTGCGACGACGCCCTCCACAGGGAAGCCTTGACCGACGAGGAAGCGGTCGCGACCTTCGTCAACCGCGGCATTCTCAAGGCGCGGCTCGGCAATCTCGACGAGGCGATCTCCGATTACGACGCCGCGCTCGGCCGCGATCCGGATGAGCCCGAAGCCTATCTCAACAAGGGCTTCGCACTTCTCCATCTTTCGGATTCGGGAGATCAGGCCAAGCCGCTGTTCGACAGCGCGCTCGCCAAGAAGACGCGCCGGCCCGAGCTCGCGTATTACGGTCGCGGAGTCGCCCACGAAATGGCCGGCCAGGTTCGTGCCGCCTATAAGGATTACACACAGGCGAGCCGCCTCGATCCGAAATGGCGCCAGCCCAAGATGGAGCTGGCCCGCTTCCGGGTGAATTGAGTTCTGCCTCCCCATCGCAGATGGGGAGGCAGAACTAACTTTTCAGCCGGTATCCCGTCCTGAAGATCCACGCCACGACGGCGAGGCAGACGAACAGGAAGCCCAGGGTCGCCGCGAGGCTGATTCCGACGGGGACGTCGCCGACCCCGTAGAAGCTCCAGCGGAAGCCGCTGATCAGGTAGACGATCGGGTTGAACAAGGTGGCCGTGCGCCACGGCTCGGGCAGCATGTCGACCGAATAAAAGGCGCCGCCCAGGAAGGTGAGGGGGGTGACGACCAGCATCGGCACGAACTGGATCTGCTCGAAATTCTTGCCCCAGATGCCGATGATGAAGCCGAACAGGCTGAAGGTCGTGGCGATCAGCACCAGGAAGCCGATCATCCAGACCGGATGAAGGATCTGGAGCGGAACGAAGAAGGCGGCGGTGGCGAGAATGACCAGCCCGAGCGCCACCGATTTCGTCGCGGCCGCGCCGACATAGCCGATGACGATCTCGAGCGGCGAGATCGGCGCCGACAATATCTCGTAGATCGTTCCGGTGAACTTGGGGAAGAAGATTCCGAAGGAGGCGTTGAAGATGCTCTGGGTGAACAGCGAAAGCATGATCAGCCCGGGCACGATGAAGGCCCCGTAGGGCACCTCCTGGACCTCGGTCATGCGCGAGCCGATCGCCGCCCCGAACACGACGAAGTAAAGCGAGGTGGTGATCACCGGAGTGACCAGGCTCTGCCACAAGGTGCGCAGCGCCCGAGCCATTTCGAAGCGGTAGATCGCCCAGACGCCGTAGCGGTTGAAGGAGGTGGCGCTCATTCGGCGTCTCCGGAGGGTGGGCGCAATCTCCAAACCCGTTCGGCCTGAGCCTGTCGAAGGCCATTCCTTGCTTCCTCTCCCCCAAACCACAGGAAAGAAAGGCCTTCGACAAGCTCAGGCCGAACGGTGGTGGGTGCGGGGGTGCAGAGGTTCCTCATGCGCGGGGCTCGTGGACGAGGCTGACGAATATGTCCTCGAGCGAGCTCTGCCTCGTGTTCAGGTCCTTGAAGGCGATGCCGATGTCGCGCATCCGGCCGAGCAGCGACGGAATTCCGGTCCGCTCGGCGGTGCCGTCGAACACGTAGAGCAGCTCATGGCCTTCGGAGCGGAGCTCGAGCCGCCATTCGGCCAGCTCGTCCGGGACCGAATCCAAAGGCTCCGCGAGCTGAAGGGTCAGCTCCTTCTTGCCGAGCTTCTTCATCAGCTCGGCCTTGCCCTCGACCAGGATCAGCTCGCCGCGCGAGATGACCCCGACCCGGTCGGCCATCTCTTCGGCCTCCTCGATATAATGGGTGGTGAGAATGATGGTGACTCCGGTGTCCCTCAGTCGGCGGACCAAAGCCCACATGTCGCGGCGCAATTCGACGTCGACCCCGGCCGTGGGCTCGTCGAGGAAGAGGATGTCGGGCTCGTGGCTGAGCGCCTTGGCGATCATCACCCGGCGCTTCATTCCGCCCGAAAGCTCCATGATCTTCGACTTGCGCTTGTCCCAGAGCGACAGGTCCCTGAGCACCCTCTCGATATGCGCCGGGCTCGGCGCCTTGCCGAACAGGCCGCGGCTGAAGCTGACCGTGGAGAGGACGCTCTCGAACGCGTCGGTGTGGAGCTCCTGCGGCACCAGCCCGATCTTGGTGCGCGCCGCCCGATAGTCCCGGACGATGTCGTGGCCGTCGACCTCGACCGACCCGCCGGTCGCGGTGACTATACCGCACACGATGCTGATCAGGGTCGTCTTGCCGGCGCCGTTGGGGCCGAGCAGGGCGAAAATCTCTCCCTTGGCGATGTCGAGGCTGACATGCTTCAGCGCCTCGTGCCCGCCGTCATAGCGCTTCGACAGGTCGCGGATCGAGACGACGGGGGGAGGGGATTCAGCCATTGTACTCGCCGCCCGCCGAAGAGGTTTCGTCATCCCGGCGAAGGCCGGGATCCATGAACGCAGCCGCATTCAGGCTTCCAGGAGCAGAGTTCATGGATTCCGGCCTTCGCCGGAATGACAGGAAAGGGCGCAACGGAATACTCATTGCGTGGGCGGCACCGGCGGCTCGTCCTTGCCCTTCTCCAGCTGCATCCCGTGCTTCATCAGCATCGGCACGTTGGCGATGGCGAAAAGGAAGGTCGCGGGCAGGAATCCCCACAATTTGAACCCGATCCAGAAGCTCGTGCTGCTGTTCCTCCACACCGCCTCGTTGACCAGAGCCATGACGATGAAGAAGATCGCCCAGTTGCGCGTCAGCAGCTTCCAGCCCTCCTCCGAAAGGCCGGGATAGGCGGCGCCGAGCACCATCTTGAGCAGGTTGCGGCCGGTCGCCAGGCCGAAGGCGAGAAGGCTCGCGATCAGCACGTAATAGACGGTCGGCTTCATCTTGATGAAGGTGTCGTTGTGGAGCCAGATCGTGACCCCGCCAAGGATCACCACCATGATCCCCGAGAACCAGAGCAAGGGCGAAATGTGGCGATAGCGGAAATAGGAGATCATCATCGCGACGATCATCGCCGCCATGAACGCCCCGGTCGCGTAGAAGATCTTCAGCATGTCCGGGACCGGCGCCAGGAAGTTGACCAGGAAGAAGACGAGAAGCGGCCCGAGGTCGATCATCAGCCGGGCGCCGACCGAGGGTTCTTTCTTTTCCGTCGTCACGCTCACTCTCTTCCCAATCCGGCAATCGCCCGAGCCGTCTCGCGGGCGTCGAACGGCCGTAGATCGTCAATCCCTTCACCGATCCCGATGGCGTGGATCGGAAGCCCGAAACGCTCGGCCGCAGCGACCAATACGCCGCCGCGAGCGGTGCCGTCGAGCTTGGTCATGACCAGCCCCGTGACTCCGGCGACCTCCCTGAACACCTCGATCTGGTTCAAGGCGTTCTGCCCGGTCGTCGCGTCGAGCACCAGGACGACGTTGTGCGGCGCCTCCGGGTTGAGCCGGCCGAGCACCCGCCGGATCTTGGCGAGCTCGTCCATCAATATTTTCTTGTTCTGGAGCCGGCCCGCCGTGTCGACGATCAGGGTGTCGATGCCCTCGGCCGTGCCCTTCTTGACCCCGTCGAAGACGATCGCCGAGCTGTCGCCGCCTTCCGGACCCGAGATGACCGGAACTCCGATCCGCTCGGCCCAGATCTTCAATTGCTCGATGGCCGCCGCCCGGAAGGTATCGCCCGCGGCGAACAGCACTCCGTAATCCTGCTCGAGAAGCAGATGACCGAGCTTGGCGATGGTCGTCGTCTTGCCGGAGCCGTTGACTCCGACGACGAGGATCACCTGCGGCCGGGGGAAGGCGTCTATCTGGAGCGGCACGGCGACCGGGGCGAGGATCTTCTCCACTTCCTCGGCCATGATCTCGCGCACCGCATATTCGGAAAGCCCCCGTTCGAACCGCTCGCCGGCGAGACGCGACCTTATCTTCGCCGCGGTCGCCGGCCCGAGGTCGGAGGCGATCAGCGCTTCCTCGATCTCGTCCAACGTCCCCTCGTCGAGCGCCGCCTTGGTGAACAGCCCGGTGAGGTTGTCGCCGAGCCGCTCCGAGGTCTTCCTGAAGCCGGACTGAAGCCGGTCGAGCCAGGTCGCCTCGCTCATTCCGGGATCCCGACGAGGGAGTCGGCTTCGACATGGGTGATGGTCATGTCGAGGACTTCACCGTCACCCCGGCGAAAGCCGGGGCCTCGGGGAGACCCGCCGAGACTTTTCGACCCGAGGTCCCGGCTTTCGCCGGGATGACGGAGGCGAACCGGCGCGAAATTCTCGCAATGTCCCAGACCGCCCTTTTCCACCAGCACGCTCTGCGTCGTCCCGACCATCCCCTGCAGCCACGCCGACCTTCGCCGCGCGCAAGCCTCCCGCAGCCGCCGCGCCCTTTCCTTCACCACCGCCGGCGCCACCGCCGGCATTCGCGCCGCCGGAGTCCCCCGCTTGGGCGAGAAGGGGAAGATATGCCCCATGACGATATCGCATTCCTCGATCAGTCGAAGGCTGTTCTCGTGCATCTCTTCCGTCTCGGTCGGAAAGCCGGCGATGAGGTCGGCGCCGATCGCAAGCCCGGGCCGCCCGGCCTTCAGCCGCTCGACCGTCGCCACCGAATCGGCACGGCTGTGGCGGCGCTTCATCCGCTTCAGGATCATGTCGTCGCCGGCCTGGAAGCTCATATGGAGGTGCGGCATGAACCGCGGCTCGCCGACGATGATGTCCCGGAGCCTGTCGTCTATCTCGATGCAGTCCAGCGACGAGAGCCGGAGCCGAGGCAGCTCGGGCACGAACCGAAGGATGCGCTCGACGAGCAGTCCCAGGCTCGGAGCCCCCGGCAGGTCGGGCCCGTAGCTGGTGACGTCGACCCCGGTCAGCACGATTTCGCGAAAGCCCTCGGCGGCGAGCGCCTTGACCCGCTCGACCACCAGTCCCGCCGGAACGCTCCGGCTGTTCCCTCGGCCATAAGGAATGATGCAGAAGGTGCAGCGATGATCGCACCCGTTCTGCACCTCGACGAAGGCTCGGGAGCGTTCGGAATAGCCGGCGATGAGGTGAGGGGCATTTTCGCGCACCGCGAAGATATCGGAGACATCCACCGTCGCCCCAGCGAAGGCTGGGGCCCCAGCGAGAACTTGCGCCGAGCTACGCGATCCTTCCGTCATCCCGGCGAAAGCCGGGACCTCGTGGAGAGTTCGCTCGGCGCCTTCATCTCCACGAGGTACCGGCTTCCGCCGGTATGACGAAAGGGTGTGCTTCTCCACATTCCCGACCACCCGGTCCACCTCGGGCATGGCCGCGAACGTCTCCGGCTCGACCTGCGCGGCGCAGCCCGTCACCACCACCCGGGCCTGAGGCCGGGCCCTTTTCGCCCGCCGGATCGCCTGGCGGGTCCGCCGCACCGCCTCGTGGGTCACGGCGCAGCTGTTGACGACGACGAGATCTTCCTCGTCCCGCGCCAGACGCCGGATCGCCTCGCTCTCGGCCAGGTTGAGTCGGCAGCCGAGCGTGATGACCTCCGGCCCCCTCACCAGATCACCTCGCCTTCGAAGACCAGGGCGGCCGGCCCGCTCATCGCGATCGTGGTCCCCGGCCCCCAGGCGATGTTGAGGGAACCGCCGGGCAGCCGGACTTCCACGGGGCTTGCGACGAGCCCGCGGCTCACGCTCGCGACGGCCGTCGCGCAGGCGCCGGTGCCGCAGGCCTGGGTCAGCCCGGCCCCTCGCTCCCACACCCGAAGGCGAAGGGCGCCGTTCTCGACCGAGGCGATGTTGACGTTGATCCGCTCGGGAAAGAGCGGATCCTTCTCGATCAGCGGCCCGAGCCGCTCCAGATCGACCCCATCGGCGTCCTCGACGAAGAAGACGACGTGGGGGTTGCCGACATTGACCGCGAACGGCTCCCCCAGCTCTTCCCAGCCGACCGGCATCGCCGCCGTGTCCATCGGGTAAGCGAGCGGTATCTCGTCCCAGCCGAAGCGCGGCTCGCCCATGTCCACCGTCGCCGCCCCGCCGCTGGCGGAGGCCGCGAGGAGCCCGCCGGCGGTCTCGATCCACGCCGCTCCGCCGAGGAGCAAAGCGACGCAGCGCGCCGCATTGCCGCAGGATTGGACCTCGCCTCCGTCCGAATTCCAGATCCGCATCCGGACGTCGGCCTGGTCGGAGCGCTCCAGGACGATCAGCTGGTCGCAGCCGATCCCGGTCTTGCGGTCCGCAAGCGCCCGGACACGCGCCTTCGTCATCTCCACCGGCGCCTCGCGCCCGTCGAAGACGACGAAGTCGTTGCCCAGCCCATGCATCTTCCGGAACCGCCGCTTCATCGCGCGGAGCATCTAGGGAGGGCAGGGGTCCAAGTCCACTGCGCGGCCAACTGCCCCCTCCCGTCTTTCAGGCGACAAGGGCAAGCGGCTCGCGCCATTCGATTGCATTCACGATGTCAAAGAGCCCGGACGAATCCGCGACTCGCCCAGCCCTCAATATGTCAGGCATCGGCTCCCCCGTATCCTACAAAATAGAACAAAAGAAGAATATTTGATCAGCCCTCTTCGAGCGGGCCTTCGGTCTCGACCCTGACCCAGGGGCAGCGGCGCTCGGCATACCAGGAATAGGCCGGCTCGCCGAAGCCGGGATCGCCGAAATTGCCGGCCGGGATGGTCACCATTCCGGGCCTGGCCTCGATCCGGTACCAGGCGGTCGAACCGCATTCCGGGCAGAAATGATCGGTGCACCAGCGGCCGCCTTCCTCGGTGGTCCGAGTCCAGCTTCGGGATTCGCCCTCTAGCTCGACCTGCTCCTCGCGCCAGGTCGAATTCCAGGAGAAGGCGCTTCCGGTTCGCGCCTTGCAGGCGAGGCAGTGGCAAATGGAGATCCGGTCCGGCTCGCCCCGAGCCGTCGCCTTGAGCGCGCCGCAGCGGCAGCTCGCCGTCCTCGTTTCCATCACCCTCTCCCCAATCGGCTCGAATCGGGCTATCATAGCGGCTCGAAAGGAGACGTCATGCGCCTTGCTTTCCTCGCGCTCGCCTTGACCCTGCCGGCGGCTTCGTCGGCCCTGCCAACCGCTGCGCCGCCAAGGCTCGGCGCCGATTCGAGTCCCCCGCGCCTCTGCGGCGACGACATGAAGGCCCGCCCGATCCGCTCGCCCGAAGCCGCGAAGCCGAAGCGACTCGGCGAGCTTCCGCCGGGCGATCTCACCCTGACGTTGCTCAACCGGGTCGGCGACTGCATCGAGCCGGTGGTCGTCAGGCAGGGATTCGGAGTGCTTGGCGACAGGCCGGGCCGCTGAGCCCGGGCGGGCGCCGCTGAGCGCCGCCATGCTCCGAGTGCTCGTCCTCACCAGCCGCTTCCCCGACGGCGCCCGCCCGAACCTCGGCAATTTCATCGAGCGCCAGACCGTCGAGCTCGCCTCGCGTCCGGGCGTCGAGGCGGCAGTGATCGCGCCGATCGGACGGCGGCTTTTCAGGCCGTCCAGCGCCGCTTCGGTGGCCGTGGAGGCGTTGCCGGAGCAGGAAGCCTGGAAAGGCATCGTCGTCCACCGCCCTCGCTACACCCATTTTCCCTCTCTTCCCTCGCTTCGTCCGGGGATCCTGGCGCGGCGGGTGATTCCGCTCGCCAGGTCGCTGCGCGAACGCTTTCCCTTCGACGTCGTTTCGGCGGAATTCTCCTGGCCCGACGGCCCTGCCGCGATGGCTGTCGGACGGGCGCTCGGAGTGCCGGTCGCGATCAAGGCGCGGGGCATGGAATTCGAGCGTCGCGCCGAAACGGCCTCGACCCGCCGCCAGCTTCTCGCCTCGGGACTCTCGGCGCAGCGGCTCCTGGCGGTGAGCGGAAGCGTGAGGGAGGCGATGATCGCGATCGGCCTGCCCCCCGAGCGGATCGCGGTCCATTATCCGGCCGTCGATTGCGAGCTCTTTCGGCCTGGCGACGGAGCCGAGGCCAAGGCCAGGTTGGGCCTGTCCGGGCCGTTGCTGCTCGCGGTCGGCAACCTCATCCCCGAAAAGGGCCATGCGCTCGCGGTCGAGGCGCTGGCGCGGATCGACGGCGCGACCCTGATCGTCGCGGGAAGCGGCCCGGAACGCGCCGCCTTGCTCGCCAGGGCGGAGAGCCTGGGCTTGAAGCCGCGGGTCCGCCTGCTCGGATCCTTGCCGCACGCCTTGCTGCCCGCGCTCTACGCGGCGGCCGATGTCACGATCCATCCGTCCCTGGTCGAAGGCTTCGGCAACGCGCGCCTCGAGTCGCTCGCTTGCGGCACCCCGCTCGTCACCACCGCGGTCGGCGACGCCGCCTCGATCGTCGACCGGCGGGCGGCCGGGCGGATCGTCGAACCGGACCCGCACGCTATCGCAGAGGCGGTGAAGGGCCTGATCGCCGATCCCCCGTCCGCGGCGGCGGTCCGTGCGCGCGCTCACGACTTCAGTTGGGCGCGCCAGTCCGCGGAGCTGGAAATGCATTTGCGGACGGCGGCCGGGCACCGGTCCGCCGACCAGGCCGGCTAGGAAAGGTTGGCGCTGCCGTCGACCGCGGTGTCGCCGCCGGATCCCGCCGATCCGGTCGCGATTCGGCGAACTTCGGGCTTCGTCCACGATCTCTGAGGCAAATTCTCGTCGCGCTTCGGCATGTCATAGCCCTTCAGGTCGTTACGGCCCCGTCCTTAGCGCAGCCGGCTCGCGGCGTCACCTGCGTTCGGCTCAGCCCCGCTTGAGCCGAACCAGGGCCTCGTCCAGCGCCGAGAGGAAGCGCGAGCGGTCCGCCTTGGCGAAGGGGGCCGGGCCGCCGCCCGGTCCGTCCATTCCCGCACGCAGATCGGCCATGATGGCCCGGGTCGCCACCGCCGCCCCGATCGACGCCGGGGTGAAGGGCTTGCCGTTGGACCCGATCACGACCGCGCCCGCTTTCAGGCAGCGGTCGGCGAGCAATATGTCCCCCGTCACCACGACGGTGCCAGGCCCCGCTCGCTCCGCGATCCAGTCGTCGGCCGCGTCGAAGCCGGCCCCGACGACGATCCGTTCGATGAGGGCGTGGGCCGGCACCCGCAGATGCGCGTTGCTGACGACCTTCACCGCGGCGCCGTGGCGGAAGGCGACCTTGTAGATCTCCTCCTTCACCGGGCAGGCATCGGCGTCGACGAGGATGAGGGGAGAGGCCACGACGCGCTCTAGCCGGGGCCCGGACCGGCCGTCCACGCTCAATGCCGTGCGATGCCGCGCTCCGGCGGCCCGACCAGCTGGCTGAGCCGGAGCCGGGCGGCCTCGATCAGATCGGCCCGAGGTTGCTCGCTTCCGAAGGGGCGCGGCGCCGGTGTCGGATCTCCGGTGATCCAGCGGAACACCGTGGCGTTGAGCGACGCTGCGGCCAATGCCATCACGGTCGAGACGATACCGTCTACGCCGGCGAGGACGAGCTGAGCGACTCCGAGCGGGAACAGTTTCACGGCCGCGTAGCTCAAGAGGAAGTGGAGGAGGTATAGCGGGAGCACGAGCACCGCCCATCCTTTGACGATCGCCGCCATCCGCCCCCGCGTTCCGCGCCAACTGGCGCGGAGGCCCAGGCCGCTTCGCCCGGCCGCGAGGGCTGCCAGCCACGGCTGGATTCGGAGCATCAGGACCGCAAGGGCGGCCACGGTGAGAAACGCCAAAGCGGCCCGTGCCCCCGACAGAGCGTCTCCGGCAACGCCGACGGCGTGGAGCCCGGCCGTGGCTGCGCGAGTGACGGCAATTGCGGCCGCGGCGCTGAGGACGAGCGTCGCAAGGGTCCCGCCCATGAAGCGCAGGGTCGAGAGGTCGACCGCCCAGGCTCGACCGCGCGAGGAAAGCAGGAGCCGATAGGCGGCGCAGAGGGCGAGCAGGACGGCCCCGGCGCGGCCGAAGGCGACCACCCACGCAGGGAGAGCGGCGCTCGGTCTCAAGGCGAGGGTGAAGAGGGCCCAGTCGGACGCGATCAGCGCGGTCAGCAGAACCGCGCCTATCGTGAACAGGCCTTCCCGGCTTCCGCGCCAGGTGGCGAGCACCTGGCTCAAGACGGCATGGAGGCTCAGCCGCAACGGCGTCTCGGCCTCGGGGAGCGCCGCCGGCCCGCCGCCGCCCGCGCCGGCGGCGAGGAATTCCCGCGCAAGGCGCTCGGGCGGGCCGAATGCCGCAATCGTCTCGTCGGCGGAGTCGGCCCGAACGGCGAGATGGCCGCGAAGCTCGAGCAGGATGGCCTCGCGCTCCTGGGACGGCAGCGCCCACAGCGCCCGCTCCAGACGGTCAAGATATCGTTCGGCCGCGGACGGCAATTCGCTTTCCATGTCGGGACTCCTCGATAGCGCCGCTGACGAACGCGCTGAATTCACGCCACACACGCTGCATCTCGCCGATCAGCGCCTCCCCCTCGTCGCTGAGGCGATAATATTTACGCGGGATCTTGGCACCGTCCGCCATCGCCCATCGCGCCTCCAGCTTGCCCTCGCGCTCGAGGCGGGTGAGCAAGGGGTACAAGGTTCCGTCGGACAGCACGCCGCCGCTTCCGCCGGCCTGCTCCAGGATGTCGAGACCGTAACGCTCGCCTTCCTTCAGAAGGCTGAGGACGACGAGCTCGGCCGCGCCTTTGCGAAGCTGGCTTTGCCATGAGCTGATATCCATGACGGCTTGTTACGCCATGATACCTTGCTATGCAAGCTAAGGTTCGATCAGGGACACATCATGATTCGCTTCTCCCGCATCGGGAGACGATTTTGGAGTCGCGCCTGCCGCCCGAGCTGAAGGCGAAGCTCGATGCGAAAGCCGGCGCCGACGTGGGCCTGCGGGAGACAAGGGGTTAAGCCCCGCCGGATCCGGTGACGGGCCATAGTCACTCCCGGACCGCCTCGTAGCGAAGCCGAGCCCCGCCGCGATGGACGATCAGCGCCTTCCTGGCCGTCTCGACCCTAACCCCGGTGAAATCGAACACGCCGAGATCGTTGGGGACGAGGGTGAAGGCGAGGGCGTTGCCGGCGGCGAGATCGATCGGGAAGCGCGGCGAGGCGAAATCGTGCATCGGCACCTGGAGCTCGATCCAGCGCGGAACCCGCTTCTCGTCCGCCGCCAGGGTCCAGCCGTCCTCCTGCGTGTAAGTCTCTACCGGCGGTCCTTCATCGAAGCCGATCCGAAGGTCCACTCCGGCGATTCCACCGCCCCCGGGAAAGCTCACCTTGACGCTCAGCGCCGTCCCGCCGGCCCTCGCCGCCGGCCCCGGGCGGAAAACGGGCGGCACCGGCCTGGGCTCGGTCGTCAGGATCACCTCGCCGCCGGCCGATCGCCAACGCCCCTGCGACCGCTCGTCGAGGGCGCCGGCGCTGAGGAAATATTGAAATCGGCCGTCGGCTTGGAGCCGAAGTCCGGAGGCGACATCCTGCTCGCCCACCAGCCGGTAGGTCCCGCCAGGGTCTCGCTCCGCCGAGTCCGGGGCGGCGCCCGCGAGTAGCAAAGAGAGGAGGCAGAGCAGGCTCTTCATGTCCTCGTCATGACCGACTTGCGCGGCCGGTGCCAGCGGGGCTTCGTATCGGGGCCGCAATAATCTAGGCTCCGGTACGGCGAGGGCAATGCCACCGGCGGCTCGGAGGAGGCGGCGCGGTTCAAGGGCTAGCGGTCCAAGATCGAAGCCTGCACCCTTTGCGTTTACCGCCCATAAAAGAAATCGCTGCTAGCCCAGGATCGGACAACGATCTGGGGGGGATGCAATAGATGGTTTCGATCTCATCGAATGGCGGCGGCGCGACCGCCTCCTTCTCGCACGGCGAGAATCAGGCGGTGGCGACGACGGTCACCGCCACGGGCAGCAGCAATATCACTTATGCGATCTCGGGCGGCTGGGACTCGTCCCGATTCACCATTGACGCCCAGACCGGCGTCCTGAGTTACGTCAACACGCCCAATTTCGAGGCGCCCGGCGATTTCAGCGCCAACAACGTCTACAACGTCACCGTCACCGCTTCGGACGGCGTCGTCACCGACAGCCAGGACTTGGCGATCACGATCACCAACGTCAACGAGCCCTTCGCGATAACCTCGTCCGGAGCGGCGTCCCAGGCCGAGAACAGCCTCCCGGGCCACCTCATTTCGACCGACGAGCAGGATTCGGGCAACTTGACCTTCACCATCGTCGGCGGCGCGGATTCGGCGCGCTTCCAGATCCTCGGGACCTCCGGCAATTACGGCGGGTTCAGTTTCGTGAACATTCCCAATTTCGAAGCGCCCACCGACTCCGACGGCGACAATGTCTACGAAGTCACGATCCAGGGCTCGGACGGGACCTACAGCGCGACGAAGACCTTCCTCGTCACCGTCACGAACAGCCAGGAGACCGTGTACATCACGTCGAACAACGGCGTGTCCTCGGCCTTCCTCAACCTGGCCGAAAACCAGTCGACCGTCATGACGTTCGCCGCGACCGACCCGGACAACGGCACGATCGGCTGGAGCCTCTCAGGCGGCGCCGACGCGGCGAAATTCGCGATCGATGCCGTCACCGGCGCACTGACCTTCCTCGCGGCGCCCGATTACGAGCTGCCGACCGACTCCGGAGCCAACCGCGTCTACGACGTGATCGTTCGCGCCAGCGACGGGGTGACGAGCGACACCCAGGCCCTGGCCATCACCATCACCAACGTCATCGAGCCCTTCGCCATCACCTCGCACGGCGGCGGCGCCACCGGCTCGGTCTCGGTGTTCGAAGGCTATGGCACCTTCCAGGTCACGACGAACGAATCGGCGAACCTGTCCTACAGCCTTTCCGGTGCCGATGCGGCGCGCTTCACGATCGTGACGGGCACCGGCGGCAACCGGACGATCAACTTCGTCACCCAGCCCAATTTCGAGGCGCCGGCGGATGCCAATGGCGACAATGTCTACGATGTCACCGTCACCGTCTCGGGCGGAGGCCATAGCGACAGCCAGGCGCTCGCCGTGTCCGTCGCCAACGTCAACGAGGCGCCGGTGATCGCCTCGAACGGCGGCGGCGCGACCGCGGCCGTTTCGAGGTCCGAAAACGGCACCTCGGTCGCCACCGTCACCGCGGCCGATCCGGAGAACGCCACGCTCGCCTTCGCCATTTCGGGCGGTGCCGACGCGGCGAAATTCACCATCGACTCGACCACCGGAATCCTCGCCTTCGTGACCGCGCCCGATTACGAGGCACCGGGCGATTCCGGAGCGAACGGGGTCTACGACGTCGTCATCCAGGTCAGCGACGGCACCCTGGTCGACAGCCAGGCCATCGCGGTCACCGTCACCAACGTCGACGAAGGCGGTCCGGTGATCACCTCGAATGGCGGCGGCAGCGCGGCTTCGGTCTCGGTGGCGGAGAATGGCAGCTCGGTCACGACCGTCGCCGCCACCGCCACTCCGCCCTTCAACGGCCCGATCAGCTACGCGATCGCCGGCGGGGCGGATTCAGCCAAGTTCACCGTCGACTCGACGACAGGCGCGCTCGCCTTCGTCTCGGCGCCCAATTTCGAGGTCAAGACCGATGTCGGCGCCAACGGCGTCTACGACGTCATCGTCCGGGCGACCGACGGCGTGAACAGCGACACCCAGGCGATCGCAGTGACCGTCACCAACGTCAACGAAGCGCCCGTCATCACCTCCGGCGGCGGCGGCGACACGGCGTCGCTCACGGTCAACGAGAACAATCTCACCGTCACCACGATTGCCTCCACCGATCCCGAGAACACCGCTCGCACCTACGCCATTATCGGCGGGGCGGATTCCGCCAAATTCACCATCAACAGCACGACCGGCTCGCTCAGCTTCACCGCGGCGCCGAATTACGAAGCGCCCACCGATGCCGGAGCCGACAACGTCTACGACGTCGTCGTCCGGGCCAGCGACGGCGTGTTCAGCGACACCCAGGCGATCGCGATCACCGTCGCCAACGTCAACGAAGCGCCGGTGATCTCCTCGAACGGGGCGGGCGCCAGCGCTTCGGTCTCCGCCGCGGAGAATTCGACCGCGGTAACGACCGTCACGGCGGCCGACGCCGAGAACAACCCCATCGCCTACAGCATCTCGGGCGGCGCCGACTCGGCGAAATTCACGATCAACGCCACCACCGGCGCGCTCGCCTTCGTCTCCGCGCCCAATTTCGAGGTCAAGACCGATTCCGGAGCCAACGGAATCTACGACGTCATCGTCCGGGCCTATGACGGCACCAGCGCCGATACCCAGGCGATCGCCGTGACCGTCACCAACGTCAACGAGGCCCCGGTGATCACCTCGAACGGCGGCGGCGCCACCGCCTCCGTCAACCAGAACGAGAATTACGCCTACGCCACCACGGTCGCGTCGACCGATCCGGAGAATACGGCGCGCACCTACGCGATCGTCGGAGGCGCCGACGCCGCGTGGTTCAGCATCAGCTTCACCGGCTGGCTGGCCTTCGTCACCCTCCCCGATTTCGAGAATCCCGGCGATGCCGGCGGCAACAACGTCTACGACGTCATCGTTCAGGCGAGCGACGGCGCACTGGCCGACACCCAGGCGATCGCCGTCAACATCTTCGACTTCAACGAGGCCCCGGTCATCACCTCGAACGGCGGCGGGAGCTCGGCAAGCATCGCCGTCACCGAGAACGGCACGCTCGTCACCACCGTCACTTCGACCGATCCGGAAAATACGGCCCGCACCTATTCGCTGGCCGGAGGGCTCGACGCCTCGAAATTCACGATCGATCCCTCGACCGGAGTGCTGAGCTTCGTTTCGGCGCCGAACTTCGAGAGCCCGACGGACAGCAATGGCGACAACCTCTATTACGTCCTGGTGCGGGCCAGCGACGGTCCGCTGAACGACGTCCAGACGCTCGCGGTGACCGTCGCCGACCAGGACGAAAGCGTCGCCATCACGTCCGACGGCGGCGGCTCCTCGGCCAGCGTGGGAGTCGACGAGAACGGCCTGGCGGTGACCCAGGTGCAGGCGGCCAGCGCCGCCGGAACGATCGCCTACGCCATCGCCGGCGGGGCGGACTCGGCTTTGTTCGAGATCGATTCGGTCACCGGCGAGCTGAGCTTCATCGCGGCCCCCGATTACGAGGCTCCCTCCGATTCGGACCTGGACAATGTCTATGAGGTCACGGTCTCAGCGGGGAACGGCTATCTCACAGACCTTCAGAATCTCTCGGTATCGGTCGGCGACCTGCTTGAGGGCGAGGGCAATTTCGGCCCGCCGTTCGGCAATTATCATATGGGCCACCTGGTCACCGAATACGTCTAGCGCTTCCGAGGACCCCGAAGCGGGGAAGCCGATAAGCGGCCCCCCAACCTACGGAAATTACATCCATTTTGCCTCTAACTCCGCTGCGGGCACAGGCGGTTTCATGTTATTCTCCAGCATCGCGCGATGACCGGGCGGCAGTGCGCTGTGCCGCCGTATCGTGCTGCGGCAGGAGTGAAATGATCATGCCCACCGGAACCGAAGGTCCCGACGTCTTCTTAATAGACCAAGTTCAGGTCTACTATGGCCTTGGCGGTGACGATACATTCAATCTTGCCTTCGACATCTCCATTGCGTTTAACAGTTCGCCACAGTTTTTGAGGGTTGAGGGTGGGGCGGGCTTCGACACCTTCAGCATAACCGCCAGGCTTGTGCGGCAGCTGTACGTTCCTTTCGAGCCATACCAAGGATCGGTCTGGGTAATTGGCGCTACCTTGAGCAGAGTAGGGACTGTCGTCGATTACGTGGGAATCGAGCGGATCTACGTTTCCAGCACAGCCGATTTTTCCGGCTACCCGGTGGGACAGCCCAGAGCCGGCAGCTGGTCGACGGGCGACACGATCGATGAAATCCACGTCAACGGCGTCGTCGGCGATCAAGCGATCGGCGTCTTCACCGGCGGGAACGACGACAAGATCTATCTGGGTCCGGTCGGCAACGGCTCGGCCGGTCACGGCGGGAGCGGCAACGACCTCGTCGACTTGAGCGGCTTCCTGGGCAGCTCCGCCTCGGCCTTCGGCGACGATGGCGATGACATTCTTGTCGGAAGCGCCCGGGCGGACACGCTCGACGGCGGCTCCGGAGTCGATTCGATGCGCGGGGGCGCGGGCGACGATATCTATATCGTGGATAATTCGGGCGACACGATCGTCGAAGCGGAAGACGCCGGCTTCGACACGGCGCGGATAGGCGCCGCCGTCTACGTCCTGGCCCAGGGCATCGAGCATCTGGTTGCGACCGATCCCGGGTCTCATGATTTCACGCTGAACTCGGGCGACAACAAGGTGACCGGTAATTCGGGCGCAGACCTCCTTCGCCTCCACCATGGCGGCACCGACACCGCCGCCGGGCTCGACGGCAACGATATCTTCTACCTCGGCGGGGCGCTCGATAAGTCCGACCTTGTCGACGGCGGCGGCGGCACCGACACGCTCGTCCTTCAGGGCGATTACCGCTTCGGTCTCCTGCTCGACTCCAACGTCACCGGGATCGAGGCCCTTTCGATGCTGGCCGGCAGCAATGTCGGCTTCGGGGAGCCGGGGACGAACCGCTACGATTATGTGATCGTCACCCACGACCTCAATTTCGCGCCGGGGCTCCAGGCTCGGATCAACGGCGCCAGTCTGCTCGACGGCGAAGACTTCACCTTCAACGGCAGCGCGGAGACCGATGCCAGCTTCGTCGTCTACGGCGGCAGGGGCCGGGACGCCCTGCTCGGCGGTCTCGGCAACGACATCTTCTTCTTCGGCGAGGACGGCCGCTTCGCTCCCGGCGACGCGGTCGATGGCGGCGCGGGCTATGACGGACTCTTCCTTCGCGGCGGCTATGCGATCGACTTCAACGATCCCGGCCACTTCGCCGCCCTTCGCAACATCGAGAATTTGACGTTCACCTCCGCCGGCGACGAACGCTATGCCCGGGGCGGGACGGCGTTTGATTACGACGTCACCTGGGCGGATGCCCTGCTCGGCGCCGGACAGGCCATCACGGTCAGCGGCGTTCGGCTCCAGTCGAACGAGACGATGGCTTTCGACGGTTCGCTTGAGACAGACGGAGTCTTCCGGATCTTCGGCGGGGCAGGGGATGACGACCTCTCCGGCGGCGGCGGCGACGATCTGATCTCGGGTGGCCTCGGCGCCGATGGGTTACGCGGCGGCGGCGGCGGCGACGTCTTCCGCTTCGACGGCGTGGCGGAATCCACCCCCACCGCGATCGATCGGGTCGAGGATTTCGCGGCTGGCGACAAGGTCGATCTCACCCGGATCGATTCGGACATGAATCAGTCGGGCGACCAGGCGTTCAGCTTCATTGGCGGCGGCGCCTTCGGCAACCACGCCGGGGAGTTGCGGGCGGAAAATGTGGCCGGGTCGACATGGCTGGTCCAGGGCGATACCGACGGCGACGGCGACCCGGATTTCGAGCTGCTCCTGGTCGTCACGGACTCGCACCCGATCACGGCCGGCGACTTCTTCCTCTGACGGTTGGCGGATGAGGAGCGGCGGTCGCCCGCCCTTGCCATCTCTTCCCCTCGCGGCTATGCGCCGCCACATCCCTCTGGGATAGATCGGCGCCTCGAAGGGGCGCGCGCTGGCCGGCGATGTTTCGCCCGCCGGCGTTTTTCGCGTTTGGCGCTTCGGCGTGGTGAAAGGCAGTAGAGCATGTTCGACAGTCTGAGCGACCGCCTCGGCGCAGTCTTCGACCGCCTTCGCGGCCGCGGAGCTCTGACCGAGGCCGACGTTCGGGCCGCGATGCGCGAGGTCAGGATCGCCTTGCTCGAAGCCGACGTCGCTCTGCCGGTGGTCCGCGAATTCGTCGACAAGGCGACCGAGCAGGCGGTCGGCCAACAGGTTCTGCGCTCCGTCACTCCGGGCCAGCAAGTCGTCAAGATCGTCCACGACGCGCTCGTCGAGATGCTCGGCGCCGAGGCTTCCGAGCTCAACGTCGACGTCACGCCTCCGGCCGTCGTGATGATGGTCGGCCTCCAGGGCTCGGGCAAGACCACCAGCACCGCCAAGATCGCCCGCCGCCTTCGCGAGAAGGCCGGCAAGAAGGTGATGATGGCGTCGCTCGACGTCGCCCGCCCGGCCGCCCAGGAGCAGCTCAGGGTGCTCGGCGAGAAAGCCGAGGTGGCGACCCTTCCGATCGTCGCCGGCCAGCAGCCGGTCGACATCGCCCGCCGCGCCCTCCATGCCGCCCGTCTCCAGGGCTATGACGTCCTCCTCCTCGACACCGCCGGCCGGCTTCACGTCGACCAGGCGCTGATGGACGAGATGAAGGCGGTCGCCGACGTCTCCGGCCCGGCCGAGATTTTGCTCGTCGTCGACGCCCTGACCGGCCAGGACGCCGTCAACGTCGCCACCAGCTTCTCGGGCCAGGTCGATCTCACCGGGATCGTCCTCACCCGCCTCGACGGCGACGCCCGCGGCGGTGCCGCCCTGTCGATGCGCGCCGTCACCGGCAAGCCGATCAAGTTCGCCGGGGTCGGCGAGGCGATCGACGCGCTCGAGGCCTTCCATCCCGAGCGGGTCGCCGGCCGGATCCTCGGAATGGGCGACGTCGTCAGCCTGGTCGAGCGCGCCCAGGAGACGATCCAGGTCGAAGAAGCCGAGGCGATGGCCCGGAAGATGGCCAAGGGCCAATTCGACCTCGACGACCTTCGCTCCCAGCTTTCCCAGATGCAGCGCATGGGCGGGCTTTCCGGGCTCGCCGCAATGCTTCCGGGAATGAAGAAGATTTCGGGTGCGATGGAAGCCAGCGGCGTGGACGGCAAGGTGCTGGTCCATCTCGACGCGATCATCGGCTCGATGACCCCCAAGGAACGCAAGCGGCCCGAATTGCTCAACGCCAAGCGCAAGATCCGGGTCGCCAAGGGTTCGGGCCGGACCGTTCAGGAGGTCAACAAGCTCCTCAAGATGCACCAGGACATGGCCGGAATGATGAAGAAGATCCGCAAGATGGGCGGCCTCGGCAAGCTCGGCGCGATGTTCGGAGGCGGCGGCGGCCTCGGCGGCCTTGGCGGAATGGGTGGAATGGGCGGCCTTCCGGGTGGCGGCGCGGGCGGGATGCCCGGCCTTCCCGGCCCCGGCCCGGCGCCGATGAACCTCCCGCCGGGCTTCGAAAAGTTCATGAAGAAGAAGTGAAACCCCGTCGTCCCAGCGAAGGCTGGGACCCCAGCGGGTGAAGGGCGCGGTGCTTTTCACTCCACGGGACCCCAGCCTTCGCTGGGGTGACGACAAAAGAAGGAACATAAAGATGGCAGTTTCAATCCGGCTTTCCCGGGGCGGCGCGAAGAAGCGTCCTTATTACAAGATCGTCGTCGCCGACGCCCGCACCGCGCGCGACGGCAAGTTCATCGAGCGGATCGGAAGCTACAATCCGCTCCTCCCCAAGGACAGCCCGGACCGGGTGAAGCTCGACGCCGATCGCGCCCGCCACTGGCTTTCGGTCGGCGCCCAGCCGAGCGACCGGGTCGCCCGCTTCCTCGATGCCGCCGGAGTCCGCGAGCGCGCCGCCCGCAGCAACCCGAACAAGGGCGTCCCCGGCGACAAGGCCAAGGAGCGCGCCGAGGAGCGCGCCACCCGCGAGGCCGAAGCCGCCGCCGCCCCGGCCGAGGAGGAGACCCCCGCCGTGGAGGAAGCTCCCGCCGCTGAGGAAGCCGCCGCCGAAGCGCCCGCCGCGGATGAGGCTCCGGTCGCCGAAGAGGCGCCCGCTGCCGAGGAAGCGCCCGCTGCCGAGGAAGCGCCCGCTGCCGAGGAGGCTCCGGTTGCCGAGGAGGCTCCCGCATCCGAGGAAACCCCGGCCGCCGAGGAAGCGCCTGCCGCCGAAGAGGCTCCCGCCGCCGAGGCCGAGGCGACACCCGCCGATGAGGCGACCAACGAGGGCGCCTCGGCCGGCGAGCCCGCCGAGGGTTCGGACGAGGCCGCTCCCGCCGAGGGCGCCGAAAAGGCGGAATAACCTTGGCCGACGATCAGGTCGCCCTCGCCGCCATTGCCGGCGCTCACGGCATCGGTGGCGAGGTGCGCCTGAAGCTGTTCGCGCAGAGCGCGGAGAGCCTCAAGCATCACCGCCAGGTGAGGGTAGGGGAGAGGCTCCTCACCCTCGCTTCGCTCAAGGGCGACCGAACCCCGATCGCCCGCTTCGCCGAGATTCCCGATCGGACCGCGGCCGAAGCTTTGCGCGGCCAGCTCGTCACGGTCCCCCGCTCCGCGTTGCCGCCGCTCGAGGAGGGCGAATATTACCATGCCGACCTGATCGGCCTTCCTTGCGAGAGCGCGGCGGGCGAGGCGCTTGGGCATGTCGTGGCGGTCGAGGATTTCGGCGCCGGCGACCTCCTTGAGATCGAGAAGCCCGACGGCCGCCGGACCATGGTTCCGTTCCGCGCCGGCGTGGCGGACCTGGTCGACGGGCGCATCGTCGCGGATCCCGAGTTCCTGGCGTGATCGTCGCCCCGGCGAAGGCTGGGGCCCAGAGGGAAGAACGCCGCGCCCTTCACCCGCCGGGGCCCCAGCCTTCGCCGGGGCGACGTTACGCTCCGCCCTTTGCGCGAACCGACCCGCTCAGCTTCTCACGTTTCAATTGCCGCTCCAGGGCCAGATCGTTGCGGATGGTCACGGCCGCGACCCCGCCTTCGCCCATGGCGTGGCTGATCTGGTCGAGCCCGAGCACGATGTCGCCGGCGGCATAGAGTCCGGGCACGCTGGTGCGCTGATGGCTGTCGACGACGATATTGCCGTCCTTGAGCTTCGCCCCGACCTGGTCGGCGAGCTCGTTGTGCATATCCGAGCCGAGCGCCGGATAGACGCTGTCGAACGTGTAATGGCCGTCGGCGGTGTCGACGACGATGCAGTCCTCATGGGCGGCGACCGCCGAACAGGGACCGTCGACGGTTCGGATCCCAAATTCCTTGAGCCGAGCCTGGTCTTCCGCGCTGAGGTCGTGCGCGGTGTGGGGCGCGATGAGCGTGATGTCCTCCGTAAACCCGCGCAGGAATATCGCCTCGGCCACCCCGTGCGAGCCGTCGCCGATCACTCCGACGATCTTGTCGGTCACCTCGTAGCCGTCGCAGATCGGGCAATAGCGGATCAGGCCGCGGGCGAGCGCTTCGTCGTGAAGCTCCTCGTCCATCAGCGGTCGGCGATTGGTGACTCCCGTAGCGATCAGCACCTTGCGCGCGACCACCGATCCCTCGCCCCACTCCGCCTTGAAGCCGCCCTCGACGACATCCAGGCGGCTGACCCGGCTGGTCACGATCGAAGTCCCGTATTTCTGCGCCTGCTCCTTCATCCGGGCGATCAGCTCCTTGCCGGAGATTCCGTCGGGATAGCCGGCATGGTTGTGGGTGCAGGGGATCCAGCCCGCCCGGCTCTTGCCCGCATCGACCAGCTTGGCGGTGAGATGGAAGCGGGTGAGGTAGATGGCGGCGGTGAGCCCGGCGGGGCCGCCGCCGACGATCAGGCAGTCGAAAATGGGTTCGGTCATGGCGGCGGAGCGCTTCGACATGCGCAAGGTTCCTTGCCCTTCAGCGCCCCACAGTATATACTCGAAGTATATACGGAGTTTCGATATGAGCAGAGTGAAGGAAGAGCAGGAAGAATATCGTCAGCGCGTGGGCCGGCTTTTCGGATCGATGCCATGGCTCAAGCCCAAGGACGTCAAGACGTTCAAGGCGAAGGTATTCAAATCCGGCAATTCTCTCGCCTTGCGTCTCCCCGCCGGCCTGGGTCTGACCGCAGGCACGGAAATGGAACTGCGGGTCGAAAACGGTGAACATTTCTCGTTCGAGCCCGTCGAGCGGCGGAAGCGAAAGTTCAATGTCGAAAAGGTTTGGGGCTCGGCTACCGGGCTGAATCTCATCAAGCCCGAGGACCGGCTGTTCGCTGACAGGCGCTTGCTCTGGGACGATCCGAGTATCGACTCGCATGGGTCTGAACCGAAGTGAAATACCTTTTCGACAGCAACATCATCATCATGACGGTGATGGCCATCAACCCAGCGCTGCAACAGCGGCTCGCCGCTTGTGACGAGGGCGATATCGTCACGTCTGCTATCGCCTATGGGGAGGTCGCTTACGGCGCCCTCAGAGGCAAGCCGCCCAGTTTCGAGAAGCTCCAGGCTTTTGTCGAGGAAGCGCCGGTACTCGCATTCGACCTTAAGGCGGCCCAAGTCTACGCGAGCCTGCCGTTTAAGCGGGCGAGCTTCGATCGGCTCATTGCGGCTCACGCCCTGTCGCATGGTCTTACGCTCGTGACGGACAATGAAGCCGATTTTTACGACGTCCCCGATCTGAAGGTCGAGAATTGGACGAAAGCATGAGTTGGACCGCGACCGTTCTGACGCTTTACCCGGAAATGTTTCCGGGCCCGCTGGGAATCAGCCTGGCCGGCCGCGCTTTGTCCGAAAGCATCTGGTCGCTCGAGCCCGTCCAGATCCGCGACTTCGCGACCGACAAGCATCGCTCCGTCGACGACACCCCGGCCGGCGGCGGGGCCGGCATGGTAATGCGAGCGGACGTTCTCGGCTCGGCGGTGGACCATGTCCTTGCCCAACGCCCCGAAGCCCCCCTCCTCGCCATGACCCCCCGCGGTCGGCCGCTTACCCAGGCCTTCGTCCGCGAGCTCGCCGCAGGCCCCGGGGTCTCGATCCTGTGCGGCCGCTTCGAGGGGATAGACGAGCGCCTGTTCGAGGCCCGGCCCCTCATCCCGGTCTCCGTCGGCGACTACGTCCTGTCCGGCGGGGAGGTCGGCGCCTTCGTCCTCCTCGACGCTTGCGTTCGGCTTCTCCCCGGGGTAATGGGCGCGGCCTCCAGCGGAGAGGAAGAGAGCTTCGAAAGCGGGCTTCTCGAATATCCGCATTATACCCGACCTGTCATATGGGAAGGGCGCAGGATCCCTGAAGTGCTGCGATCGGGGGATCATGCGAGGATAGACGCTTGGCGCCAAGCCCAGGCGATGTCCGACACACGGTCAAGGCGGCCGGACCTGGTCGAGCGTCACAGGGACGCTCGAAGGCCATCGCCCTCTGGCGCGCGGCGCGAAGAAGAGAGCGAAGAGTCATGAACCTCATCCAGCAGCTCGAGGCCGAGGCCATCGAGCAGTCCATCCAGGGCCGTCCCATCCCCGAATTCCGCCCCGGCGACACCGTCCGCGTCGGCGTCCGAGTGGTCGAAGGCGAGCGTACCCGGGTCCAGAATTTCGAAGGCGTCTGCATCGCCCGCGCCAACCGGGGCCTCGGCTCTTCCTTCACGGTTCGCAAGATCAGCTTCGGCGAGGGCGTCGAGCGCGTCTTCCCGCTCTATTCGCCGAACATCGAGACGATCGAGGTCGTCCGCCGCGGCGCCGTCCGCCGTGCCAAGCTCTATTATCTGCGCGGCCGCACCGGCAAGGCCGCCCGAATCGCCGAGCGCCGCGACACCCGTCCGGACAAGGCGGCTGCCGCCGCCAAGGCTGCAAAGACCGAGACGCCCGAGACCGCCGAGGGCTGAGGCTTTCGCGCAGCGACATTGAGGGGGCGGGGAGGGCTGAGGCCCTTTCCGCCCTTTTCGTTGGCGTCCTCGTCATCCTGAACTTGTTTCAGGATCCAGGGTGGAGCCGCCTCGCGGGTGGAAAATTGGACCCTGAAACAAGTTCAGGGTGACGATTGGGGCTAGAGCCGAACCCTCCCTATCGCCACTGTCGTGTCCGGCACATATTGCGGCTGGGCGGTCCCAGGCCGCCCCCGGACCAGCACAGCGCCCGCCGGCGGCAACCCGCTGCGGGTCCCGACCACTACCACTTCGATTGGCTCCGTTCCGGCGATCAGCAGAACCATCTGCAGCCCGTCGCAGCTTCGCCCGTGGCAGCGCAGCACCGGCGCCTCTTTCCCATCGTCCTTGCCGAACCGGCGCGGCGATCCGCCGGCCCCGACGGCCAGGAACCGGGCGCCCTTGGGCCCCACCAGCCGGACGACGTCCGAGCCTCGCATGCGCAGCCGGAAGGACAAAAGTCGATTGCCGCCCACGGCCCGCTCGCCGATCCGCTCCAGAGCCGGCGGCGCCACCGCGGGTCCCCGCGCGTCCACCGCCCAGCGCCGATAGCTGGACCAGGGCACCTCCACCCCCCGCTCCACCTTGCCCAATGCGTGCATCGCCGCGGGCAGGCGCCCCCGGTCATGATACGCCATCCATCGCGCCTCGCCCCGCGCCTGATCCCAGACATATTCGAGGCTCAGCCGCTGCTTGCGCTCGATCGAATAGGCGGGGGCGAAGGCGGCCGGCAGCCAGGCGAGCGCCGCCGCCGCCGCCAGCACGGCCGTGACCCGCCCCCGGCCCAGCGGGGCCATGGCCGGCTTCAGCTCGATCAGGAAAGGGAAGAGAATCAGCACCGAGACCGGAGCGAACACCCACCCGGCGTCGAAATCGAGAAGCACCTGGCTGAGATGGAGGAGCGGCAGCCAGTGGATTACGAGCGTCAGCAGGGCCAGGCCGGTGGCGAAGCGCTCCACCCGGGGCCATAGCAGCCCGGCGCCCGCGAGCAGCGGCGGCAGCAGGAAGTAGATCGCCGCTCCGGGCGCGACCAGGCAAAGAACGGCCCCCAGGACGAGGAAGCCCAGCCAGTAAGCGAGCCGCAGCCGCTCGCGCGCCACCGGCCCGGCGATCCAGAGCAGGGTCACCGCCGCGGAGGCCATCGCCGTCGCGTCGATCGCCAGCGAGATCCATTCGGGATGGGCCCGCCAATATTCGCCCGGCCGAAGCCAGCCGATCAGCCCGTGCAGCAGGAAGGCGGTCAGCGCCGCGTCCGCCATGGCGAGGGCCAGGGCCGCCGAGCCGCGAGCGACCCCGGCCCGGCGCGACCAGGCGAGCCGGACGAAGCCGAGCAGGAGCGCTCCAAGCAGAGCCAGTCCGAGCCAGAGCGGCAGGGTAATGAGGCCGATGCCGAGGACGTCTCCGTACAATCGCTCTCCACCCGCCGGGGCGGGGCGGCCGCCGGCCAGGTCCGCCGTCACCTGAAGGGCCTGCTCGCCCATGTGGCGAAGGCTGCGCGGGTCGAGATTGGCGATCGTGTCGTCGGGACTGTGGTAGCGGGTCTCGTTGCCGATGATCGCGAAGTTGAGGATGGTCCAGGGCCGTTCCTTCAGCACGGCGACGTCCGTCTGGTTCGGGATCAGCCGCGAAAAGTCGGTGGTCAGCGAATTGGCCGCCGGGCCGGTGACCGAGCGGGCGTAATGGCCGATCGCCCGGCCGTTGGGACGGCTCGTCTCGAACATGATCGCCGGGCCGGTGGTGCCTCGGGATTCCAGATTCACCAGCGAATCGACCCGCGCCGCGAGCGGATCCCCGGCGAGAAAGGCGCGCGCGCCGATCAACCCGGTCTCCTCGCCCTCGTTGAACAGGAAGGTCACCGGGCGCCGGAGCGGCCGGTCCTTCAGGAGGGCGGCTACCTCCAGCATCGACGCGATGCCGATGCCGTCGTCCGAGGCGCCGGGGCCGGTCGGCGTGGAATCGTAATGCGAGACGAGCAGGACGTGCCGGCCCTGTGCCGGCCCGATCGTCGCGACGACGTTCCGGATCCGTGCGCAGGACACGGTCTGGGCGGCGGCGGCGCCGTTGCAGGTGAACGAATCGGCGATGCGCGGGCTCAGCCCGAGCGCCCGAAGCTCCGCCACGAGCCGCGAGCGCACCCCGTCGTTGGCGGCGCTGTCCACCGGATGGGGTCGTTGGTCTCCCAATATCCGCTGGAGCCGGGCCAGGGCTCGGGCGGTGTGGAAGCCCCCGGCCTGAACGCCCGCGGGCGCCGGGATCGGCACCATCGCGCTCTTCGCGCCCATCATTGCGAGCAGCGCCAGCATAAGCAGCGCGACGATCAGGCCGGTCCGTTTCATCGCTCTCCCTTGCGGCGCCCGGCGCTCCTGATAACAGACGACCGGGCAGTGGCAACGGGGCGCTCGAAGGATCGGGCCACGTTGTAAAGCCCGGCAGGATGCCTAATTGAGGCCCCTGTCTTCAGGAGTGAGAAAATGGGGTATCGGGTGGTCGTCGTCGGAGCGACCGGCAATGTCGGGCGCGAGATAATGAACATCCTCGCCGAGCGCGAATTTCCGTTGGACGAGATCGCCGCGGTCGCCTCGCCGCGCTCGACGGGCGACCTCGTCGATTTCGGCGACAGCGGGACCGAGCTCAAGGTCCGCAACATCGAGCATTTCGATTTCGCGGGCTGGGACATGGCCCTCTTCGCCGCCGGCTCGGCCGTCTCCCGGGAATATGCCCACAAGGCGGCGGGCGCGGGCTGCACGGTGATCGACAACAGCTCGCTCTACCGGATGGACCCGGACGTGCCGCTGATCGTGCCCGAGGTTAACCCCCACGCCATCGACGGCTATCGCCGCAAGAACATCATCGCCAACCCCAATTGCTCGACCGCCCAGATGGTGGTCGCCCTGAAGCCGCTCCACGACTTCGCCGGCATCAGGCGCGTCGTCGTCTCGACCTATCAGTCCGTTTCGGGCGCCGGCAAGAAGGGGATGGACGAGCTGTTCGAGCAGAGCCGCAACATCTTCGTCGGCGACACCAACGAAGCGGCCGTCTTCACCAAGCAGATCGCCTTCAACGTCATTCCCCATATCGACGAGTTCCTCGACGACGGCTCGACCAAGGAGGAATGGAAGATGGTGGTCGAAACCAAGAAGATCCTCGATCCCAAGATCAAGGTGACCGCCACCTGCGTCCGTGTGCCGGTCTTCGTCGGCCATTCGGAATCGATCAACATCGAGTTCGAGCGCGAGATCTCCGCCGAGGACGCGCAGAGGATTCTTCGCGAGGCGCCGGGCGTGATGCTCGTCGACAAGCGCGAGGACGGCGGATACGTCACCCCGGTCGAGGCGGTCGGCGAATATGCCACCTACATCAGCCGCGTCCGCGAGGATTCCACCGTCGAGAACGGCCTCAGCCTCTGGTGCGTCTCCGACAATCTCAGAAAGGGCGCGGCCCTCAACGCGGTCCAGATCGCCGAACTCCTCGGCCGCAAGCACCTCCAGAAAGCCGCCTGACGAGAGGCATCTGCATCTCGCGCAATTCCTCGCCGGCCGCAGGCCAATGATTTTTCAACGCAACGACGCAACGATGCCGTGCCGCTGCAAAGGCCCTGCGAACCGTCCGGGAGATGGAATATAAACAGGGCTTCGCCCGGAGCCGGGACGCGCGCACGGCTCCGTTCACCCGCGCGGGCATCGTTGCGTCGTTGCGTTGAAAAATTGACAGGCGCGGCGCTTGCGAGTTCGCAACGGGGGCCGACCCAATCCAACAAATGTTCTTGACCTGTTCTCACATCCATGCCATATGAAAGCCCTGCCCGAGTCGGCTCGATCAACCGGCGAGGGCGGGAATCGGTCGAGGGGTTCGCCCCGAGGCCGGCGGCCGGCGCGAAGTCATCCGGAACGTTTGAGCTCGCGTCTACCCGAAGAGCCGTGACTGCGTATGTCCTCCGTGAGGATTCGAAGCGGCTTCGAGCGTGGAAGTGCCGGCGCCCGGGCTTAGGGCGTGAGGAGGGGATCGAAGCTTCGGCAGAGGTCTCTTTCAAATCGGGGCCAGCGACCCCGGACGGAAACGAAGCGCGAAAGCCTGGTTCGGATACCGAACGGCGGCACCGTCCCTCCCAAGGGGCGGCGCCGGTGCCACTCGGCCTCGCAAAAGCGCAGGCAACGGGACCCGGCGGCTCTTCACGAATGAAGACTGGACGCTTTCGAGTTAACGACACGAAAGCAAAG